>JBJDYG010000064.1:0-46454 GCA_051867075.1 Faecousia sp.
AAGGCGGTGTCTTCTTATTAAAAATCAAAGATTTTTAATAAGAAATAGTATTAGAGGTTGCTCATAGTTTTTCGTTACACAAATTTCACGTTTGTCATAATTGCAAACCCACCGGGAATATGCTATACTGTATAAGAGTTTACACCCGGAGGCGTTTATGACTGATTTGACTGAATTCCAGCGGAAGCTCTCCGCTTTACTGCCCGATGTGGAGCTTCGTTTTGAGGAAGCTCTGGCAAAGCATACGTCGTTTCGCATCGGCGGCAGCGCCGAAGTGATGGCGTTTCCAAAAAATACAGAAGAATTGACAAAAATCCTGAAAGCATCCGTTTTATTGGACCGTAAACATGCTATTTTAGGAGCCGGAACCAATGTGCTGGCGCCGGATGAAGGCGTCCGCGGACTGGTGATCTGCCTGAAGGACTGCTTTGGCGGCATGGAGCAGCTGGATGAGACCCACATCCGGGTTATGGCAGGTGTGACCATGGCCCGCGCAGCGGTGTTTGCGGCGAATCTGGGATTGTCCGGCATGGAATTTGCCCATGGCATACCCGGCAGCGTGGGCGGCGGTGTGTATATGAATGCCGGAGCCTACGGCGGGGAAATCGGCGGGATCTGCGAAAGCGTGGAAATCATGGATTTGGAAGGAAGGCTGCACCGCCTTTCCAATGAAGAGATGGGGTTTTCCTACCGCCACAGCGTTTTGGAGGAGCGGCCCGGAATCGTGGTCAGTGCGGATTTTGCCCTTTCAAAAGGGAATTCCGGGGAGATTTGGGCGAAAATGAAGGAACTGATTGCCCGCCGCTCCGCCTCCCAGCCGCTGGATCTGCCCTCCGCCGGTTCGGCCTTCAAACGCCCGACGGGCGGTTATGCCGCAGCGCTGATTGACGGGGCGGGGCTGAAAGGCTATCAGGTAGGCGGCGCGGCGATTTCCGAAAAGCACGCGGGCTTTGCTGTCAACCTGGGCGGCGCCACGGCGGCGGATGTGAAAGCCCTGCTTTCTCAGGTTTCCGATAAAGTATATGCGCAAAGCGGCATCCGTCTGGAGCCGGAAGTCCGTATTTGGTAATCTCAAATACGCCTGACAGCGGGCAGGCAATTCGACATTTTGAATTTATCATTTTCAGAAAGGTGGTCTCCCCATGGCAAGCTCTTTTTCCTCTTCCGCCAAGTCGGAGGTCTGCCGGATGTTTCCGTCCAGGCACTGCTGCGCTTTGTCTGAGTGCTTCGGTATTTTGCTGTTTGCCAACAACTTTTCCGCCGACGGCATAAAAATCATCACCGAAAGCCGGGAATTTGCCTATATTCTGCCAAAACTTTTCAAAAGAGCCTTTGATCTGACATTTGACAGCTATCCCAGTCTGGAGGCACCCGGAAAGCTGGTGTTTCAGATATGGGACAGTGAGAAAATCGAGCAGATTATGGAATCCTTCGGTTTCGGCACCCAGGATACCCTTGCGCTGCATGTGAACCTGCCGGTGGTGGAGGAGGACTGCTGCAAGGTGTCCTTTCTTCGGGGGGCGTTTCTTGCCGGCGGAAGCGTCACCGACCCCGGAAAGGGATATCACATGGAGCTCACCACCACCCACCTCAGCGTTGCCCGGGAGACCGACGCACTTGTGCGGGAGGTCATGTCGTTTGCCCCCAAGACAGCCAGCCGGGGCGGAGGACAGGTGCTGTACCTGAAACAGAGCGAGCAGATTTCAGATTTCCTTGCGTTTTTGGGAGCGCGGGTGGCAGCCATGGGCATCATGGAGGCCAGACTGGAAAAAGAACTGAACAACAAGGTCAACCGCCGCTGCAACTGCGACGATGCCAATACCTCCAAGGTAGTGGAAGCGGCACAGGAACAGCTTGCGGCGATCCGAATCATCAGGGAAGCGGGCATGCTGGAAAAGCTGCCGGGAAAGATCAAACAGGCAGCCATCGCCCGGGAGGAAAACCCCTCCGCGTCGCTGTCTGAGCTGGCGTGGATGATGGAGCCCCCTATCACCAAGCCGGCCATGGGCAGCCGCATGAAACGGCTGCTGGAGCTGGCGGAAGAGGTGAAGCCATGAGTTTTGTACATTTGCACGTCCATACCGAATACAGCCTGCTGGACGGTGCCTGCCGTATCGACGGAATCATGGACCGGGTGAAGGAGCTGGGACAGAGCGCCGTTGCCATCACCGACCACGGCGTGATGTACGGCTGCATCGATTTTTATAAAGCCGCCAAGGCCGCCGGCGTCAAGCCCATCATCGGCTGTGAGGTCTATGTTACCCGCCGGGGAATGCAGGACCGGATTCACGGCATCGACAATGACCCTTACCATCTGGTGCTGCTGTGCGAGAACCGGACGGGTTACGAAAACCTGTGCAAACTGGTGTCGGAGGCCTTTATCCACGGTTTTTACGGTAAGCCCAGAGTGGATCTGGAGCTGCTGCGGCAGCACCATGGGGGATTGATCGCCCTGTCCGCCTGCCTTGCCGGCGCTGTCCCCCAGTATCTGATGGAGGAGAGTTACGATTCGGCGAAGGAATACGCGCTGAAGCTTTCCGACATTTTCGGGGAAGGAAACTTCTTTCTGGAGCTGCAGGACCACGGTATTGACGAGCAGCGCCCGGTGAATCAGGGGGTGCAGCGCCTGGCCCGGGAGCTGGGACTGCCCCTGGTGGTCACCAACGATGCCCACTATCTGCGCAGGGAGGACGCGGAAATGCAGGATGTGCTGCTGTGCATCCAGACCGGCAAAACCGTGGACGACCCCAACCGCATGAAATTTCAGACGGAGGAATTCTACCTGAAAAGCGAGGACGAGCTGCGCAGGCTGTTCCCCGGCTGTGACGAGGCTTTCGAAAACACTGTCAAAATCGCGCAGCGGTGCAATCTGGAATTTACCTTCCACGAATACCATCTGCCCTCCTTCCCGGTACCGGATGGGTATACGGATGAAGAATACTTCCGTAAGCTCTGCTGTGAGGGCTTTGCCGAGCGGTACCCCGATCCGCCTCAGGCTTACCGCGACCGGCTGGAATACGAAATCGATGTCATCAGCCGGATGGGCTATGTGAATTATTATCTCATTGTCTGGGATTTTATCCACTACGCCAAGGTCAATGGGATCCCCGTGGGGCCGGGGCGCGGCTCCGGCGCGGCTTCCATTGTGGCCTACTGTATGCACATCACGGAAGTCGACCCCATGAAGTATAACCTCATCTTCGAGCGCTTTCTGAATCCCGAGCGGGTGAGTATGCCGGACTTTGACACGGATTTCAGTCCGGAGCGCCGGGGTGAGGTTATGGAGTACGTCATGGAGAAGTACGGCGCTGACCATGTGGCCCAGATCGTAACCTTCGGCACCATGGCTGCCCGGGGCGCCATCCGGGATGTGGGCCGGGCGCTGAACTTCTCCTATGCCGAAACAGATATAGTAGCCAAGCTGGTGCCCACCATGCCGCTGCACCTGACGCTGGCGGAAGCCATGAAGATTTCCCCCAGGCTGAAGGAAATGTATGACGGCGACCAGCGGGTGAAAACCCTCATCGACACCGCCATGCGTCTGGAGGGAATGCCCCGGAATACCTCTACCCATGCCGCCGGTGTGGTCATTACTGCTCAGCCGGTGGATACCTACGTCCCTCTGTCCCGGAACGATGATACCGTGGTGACCCAGTACACCATGACCACCATCGAGGAGCTGGGACTGCTGAAAATGGATTTTCTGGGCCTGCGGAACCTGACGGTGATTCAGGACGCGGAAGCTCTGGCCCGGCAGGAAACGCCGGCATTTCTCATTGCGAACGCCCCGGATGACGATCCGGAGACCTTTGCCATGCTTGCCGAGGGCAAGACCCAGGGCGTTTTCCAGCTGGAATCCGCGGGTATGACGGGGGTGTGCATCAGCATGAAGCCCACCTCCATCGAAGATTTGACGGCTATTGTGGCGCTGTACCGCCCTGGCCCCATGGAATCCATTCCCAAATTTATTGAAAACAAGCTCAATCCCCAAAGGGTGACCTACAAAACGCCACTGCTGGAGCCGATTTTGAAGGTTACCTACGGCTGCATCGTCTATCAGGAGCAGGTTATTGAGATTTTTCGAACACTGGGCGGCTATTCCATGGGTCAGGCAGACAACATCCGCCGGGCCATTTCCAAGAAAAAGCAGAAGGTCATCGACGCCGAGCGAAAAACCTTTGTCTACGGCGACAGGGAACAGAACATCGACGGCTGCATCGCCAGGGGCGTCAGCGAGGCGGTGGCCCAGTCCATTTACGACGAGATCGTGGATTTTGCCAACTACGCCTTCAACAAGGCTCATGCGGTGTGCTACGCCGTGGTTGCCTACCAGACGGCCTACCTCAAATGCCATTACCCAAGGCAGTATATGGCGGCGCTGATGACCTCGGTTCTGGACTCCGCCGCCAAGATTTCCGGCTATATTGCCGAATGCCGGGAGCTGGGGATCCCCGTACTGCCCCCCGACATCAACCATTCCGAGGACTATTTTACCGTTGAGGGCGACGCCATCCGCTTCGGTCTCGGTGCAGTGAAAAATGTGGGCCGGGGACTGATCCGCGCCATGTCGGCAAAGCGCCGGGAGGGCGGCCCCTTCCGGTCGATGGAGGATTTTCTGGAACGGATGGGGGAGGGCGAGCTGAACAAGCGCGCCGTGGAAAACTTCATCAAATGCGGCGCCATGGACTGCTTCGGCTACCACCGCAGCGAGCTGCTGGCGGTGTATGACCAGCTGATGGACAGCGTATCTGCCTCCCGGAAAAGGAATCTGGAGGGGCAGATGGGGCTGTTTGCCATGCTGGATGAGGATGACGAAGCGGGGAAAATCCCCATCCCCAAGCTCAAGGAGCTGAGCAAGGCGGATCTTCTTGCCATGGAAAAGGAGACCACCGGCATTTATATCTCCGGCCACCCCATGGACGATTACCGCCCCTACCTGCGCAATACCCGGGTGGTGCACATCGGAAGCCTCATGGAAGAGGACGGCGGTTTCGAGGACGATCAGATCGTCAGCGTGGCGGGGATTGTCCAGAATGTGAAGATGAAAACCACCCGGAATAACTCCATGATGGCTTACGTTACTGTGGAGGACGATACCGCCTCCATGGAAATGCTTGCTTTTTCCAACATACTGTCCCAGTACGGCGGCTATCTGCGGGAAAACAGCGCCGTGGTCATTACCGGGCGCTTATCCCTCCGGGACGACAAGGAACCTCAGATCGTCATCAACCGTGCGCGGCCCATCTCGGACTATGCCGACGGCAGTGCGCCGCCGGAGCCGGAGCGAACCGTCCTAAAAAGCGGGACGTTGTATCTGCGATTGCCCGGGGAAGAAGGGGCGCTTTTCCCAAAAATCCGCGCCATTTTGAACATGTTCCCCGGCGACAGCAGTGTTGTGATTTATTTCGCGGATACCAAGCAGCGCCGGGGAACCCGGTGCGGCATTCGGGAGAGTATGCTCTGCGAGCTGAAAAATGTGCTGGGAGAAGCAAATGTTGTGCTGAAATAGCTTTTCTTTTGGAATATATTGTGGTATAATACCTAATTGAGAGGAGTTGATGCCGTGAAAAAGCGAATATGGCTGATTTTGGCGCTCATCCTCGCGTCGTGCTTCTTAGGCGGCTGCGCCCTGCAGACGGTGGAGGAAATGTACGCGCTGCCCAAGCGGTCACAGGAGTATAGCAGCCTGCAGTCCGCCATCGATTCCGCTATGTACGGTCTGACCTATTCCGCGCCGGTCTCCGGTGAAAACCAGCAGACGGTGCAGATGGCGGATCTGGACGGCGACGGAGCGGATGAATATATTGTCTTTGCCCAGGGCAGCTCCGCCAATCCTCTGCAGGTGCTGATCTTCCGTCAGGAGGAGGACGGCTCCTGCCGGCTGATGGAGGTCATTGAGAGCAACGGTTCCGCCTTTGAACAGGTGGAATATGTGCAGATGGATGACGCGCCGGGATATGAACTGGTGGTGGGCCGGCAGCTCAGCGATCAGGTTCTTCGCAGTGTGACGGTGTATTCCTTTTCCGGCGGCAGCGCCGAGCAGCTGATGATGGTGGGCTATTCCAAATTTCTCACCTGCGACCTGGATGAGGACGGCTACAGTGAGCTGATGGTCATTCTTCCCGGCGAATCGGAAACCGGCACGGGCGCTGCGGTGCTCTATCGGATTCAGGACGGCATCATCGAACGCTCTGTGGAAGCGGATATGTCGGAGGAGCCGTCTCACATCAAACGGATTACGGTTGGGCGCCTGTACAGTGGCGAGCCGGCAGTGTTTGTTGCCAGCGCAGTCAATGAGCAGGCCATTATTACGGATGTGTTTGCCTGGCGGGACGGCCGGTTTACCAATATTTCCTTCTCCAGAGAATCAGACACCAGCGTCCAGACACTGCGAAATTACTATGTGTATGCCGACGATATTGACGGCGACGGCGTTCTGGAGCTTCCCAGCCTGGTTACCATGAAGCGGGTCTCCATGGAAAAGGAGAACCATCAGAAATTCCTGATCCGCTGGTTTGCCATGGATATTGAGGGCAGGGAAGTGGACAAGCTGTATACCTTCCACAACTACTTAGGCGGCTGGTATCTGCAGCTGGACGAAGAATGGGCAGCCCGGATCTCGGTAGAGCAGGAGGGCGGCGAATATATCTTCTATGTGTGGGACGATTCCTATCAGGAGGCCTCCGCCCTGTTTTCCATCTACGCCCTCACCGGCGGCAGCCGGGAGGAGGACGCGACGGTGGATGGCAGATTCGCGTTCTACCGCGCGGAAGGTGTGGTCTACGCCGCGAGACTGGAGAACAATGCGGCTGAATATGGAATTACGGAGAATCAACTTATCAACAGCTTCCATCTAATCCGGCAGGATTGGAAAACGGGAGAGACTTGAGGGGTATCATATGAAAAAAGTACTGATAATGGAAGATGAACTGAATATCCGCAGCTTTGTGGTCATCAATCTGAAGCGGGCGGGATACGACGCCATCGAGGCAGGAAACGGTCAGGAGGCGCTTGACGCCATTGCCCAGACCCCGGACATCGGCGTCGCCATTCTGGACATTATGGTGCCGGGGGACATGGACGGTTTTGAAGTCTGCCGCCGCATCCGTGCCACCAACAAGCAGATGGGCATTATTATGCTCACCGCCCGTACCCAAGAGATGGACAAGGTCACCGGACTGATGACCGGCGCCGACGATTATGTTACCAAGCCTTTCTCCCCGGCAGAGCTGACAGCCCGGATTGACGCGCTTTACCGCCGCATCGGCGGTGACAGCTCCGCCAGCTCCGAGCTGCTGACCCAAGGGCCCTTCGTGATGAATACCCGGAACCATACCCTGGAGAAAAATGGCAGCCGCATCCGCCTGACCCAGGTGGAGTATGCAATTTTAAAGCTGTTCATGCAGAATCCCGGCAGAGCCCTGTCCCGGGAGGACATTCTCTCCGCCGTCTGGGGACGGGATTATGAGGGTGAGCTGAAGATCGTGGATGTGAATATCCGCCGTCTGCGCCTGAAAATCGAGGACGATACCGCCAATCCCACCTATATCACCACGGTTTGGGGTCTGGGCTATAAGTGGGGCGCTTAATTCGGGATGAACGTGAAGTCCATGATCAAGGTAAGCGGCCTGCGCATGCGCTGGCTGCTGAATACCGTCGGCGTAGTTTTTGCCCTGGGGCTGGTGTGCGTAATGGCAGTAACGGCTTCCTATGCCACCTATTACTACTCAAACATGCAGTCGGACATGGAAAACCGGGCAAGAACCACCACGGATTTTTTTGCCGGCTATATCAATCAGAATTATAGGGACTATTACCAGTCCTGCATCACCTACGCCCAGACCTTTGAGGATAAGGGAAAGATCGAGCTGCAGTTTATCAACAATCAGGGAAGTCTGGTGGCTTCCTCCTACGGCCCCTGGGCAGGTCCGTCCCCCCGGACGGAGGAGATTCAGAAAGCCATCAGCGTCCGGGACAGCGTTGCGTATGTGGGCAAGGATCCGGATACCGGAGAACGGATTATGGCGGTGTCCAGCCCCATGATCTATTCCAACGGCGAGGTCATCGGCGTGTTGCGCTACGTTACCTCCACCCGGCTGGTGAACCGGCAGATTTTTCTGGTGGCGCTGGTGTGCAGCTTTGTGCTGCTGGTGGTGCTGACGGTGGTGCTGCTCAGCAGCGGGTACTATATCCGATCCATCATGACCCCGGTGGCGGAGATCACGGAGAAGGCCAAGCGCATTGCAGGCGGCAGCTACGGTGTCCAGATCCAGACCCCCTACCGGGATGAGATCGGAGAGCTGGCGGATACCATCAATGAGATGTCCAGCAAAATCGCCCAGAACGAGAAAATGCAGGCGGAATTCATTTCCCAGCTGTCTCATGAGCTGCGCACGCCGCTGACGGTCATCAACGGCTGGAGCGAAACCCTGCTTGCGGGGGATGATCTGAACGACGATACCCGGCAGGGTATGAAAATCATTTCCAGTGAGGCCAAGCGCCTGACGGAGATGGTCATGGATCTTCTGGACTTCACCCGGATGCAGGACGGCCGCATGACTTTGGCTGTGGAAATGACGGATATCCGGGCGGAATTTGAGGATACGGTGTATATGTACGGCAGCCGTCTGGCACAGGACGGCATTCAGCTGGTATATCTGGACAACGACGAGGATATTCCGGAGATCCCCTGCGATCCCAAGCGGCTGCGTCAGGTGTTTTTGAATATTCTGGATAACGCTGCCAAGCACGGCGGCGCCGGCAAGCGCATCGAGGCGTCCATGGCCTATGAGGACGACAGCGTCGTGGTGCGGATCCGGGACTTTGGCCCCGGTATCCCGGAGGACGAGCTGCCGTTGGTGAAGAAAAAATTCTATAAGGGCAGCTCCAGTGTCCGCGGAACGGGCATCGGCCTTGCCGTGTGCGACGAGATCGTGGAAATGCACGGCGGCACGCTGACGCTGGAAAATGCCGAGGGCGGCGGCACGCTGGTGACTGTCCGCCTGCCGGCGGAGCATTAAGGAGAAACGCGTTTACTATGGCAAATAAAGAAAGCGAATGCTGTGAAAAATTCAAAACCATGATCGGCGGTCAGGCGCTGATCGAGGGCATTATGATGCGCGGGCCTGAAAAGGACGCCATCGTCATCCGCGGCAGGGACGGCCTGACTGTGGAGGTCACCCCCCGAAAGCTGAATTCCCCGAAATCCTTCAAAAGCTGGCCTTTTTTTCGGGGAGTTTTCAACTTTTTTGACGCTCAGGTGGTGGGCGTGAAGGCGCTTCTGCGTTCTGCCGATCTGGCTCCCGAGGAAATGCAGGAGGAACCGTCCAAATTTGACATGTGGCTGGAAAAGAAGCTGGGAAGCGAGGCGTTTCAGAAGGCTGTTGTGGGCATCGCTGTGGCAATGGGACTCATCCTTTCCATCGGCCTGTTTTTCCTGCTGCCCATGGTTATCAGCGGTTTTTTTGACAAAATCATCGCAAGTCCCCTGCTGCTGAATCTGGTGGAGGGCGTCATCCGTATGGCGATTTTCATGGTCTATATGATCCTTGTATCCCGGATGCCGGATATGAAGCGGGTCTTTTCCTATCACGGCGCGGAGCACAAGACCATCCGCTGCTATGAAGCCAGACTGCCGCTGACGGTAGAGAACGTCCGCAAAATGACCCGGCTGCATCCCCGCTGCGGCACCAGCTTTCTGCTGGTTGTCATGGTGATCTCCATTCTGGTGTTCTCCGTCGCGTCATCCGGGCTGCTGGCGGTTTTCCCGGGGCTGGAAGCCATCCGGGGCAGCTTCGTCTACAGACTGCTGATGATCGCCTTCAAGCTGCTTCTGCTGCCTGTGGTGGTGGGGATCACCTACGAAATCAACCGCTGGTGCGGCAGGCATGACAACGCCTTTACCAGAGTCCTCTCTGCGCCGGGTATGTGGATGCAGAATTTCACCACCAACGAGCCGGACGACTCCATGATCGAAGTGGGCATTGCCGCCGTTCAGGCGGTTCTGCCGGAAAGAGAGGGCGCTGACCGTTGGTAAAGCAATACGGCGAGCTGTATCTGGACACCCGCCGGGCGCTGCTGGAAACCGAGGATGCCCAGACAGCGGGGATGATTGCGCGGCACCTGCTGTGCCATTTTTCCGGGAAAAGTCAGGAGTCCATTTTGGCTGACCGGGATCTGTACGCGTCCGAGCAGGTCTGCCGGGATATGAGCAGTGCCGTCCGGCGGCTGCGGGACGGAGAGCCCCTTGCTTATGTGTTGGGAGAATGGGAATTTTACGGCTTAAAGCTCCGGGTGACCCCGGATGTGCTGATTCCCCGGGATGATACCTGCGCTGTGGCGGAGCTTGCCATTCGAAAGGCGCTGTTTCTTGATCAGGACCCCCGGATCCTGGACTTGTGCTGCGGTTCCGGCTGCATTGGCCTTGCCATAGCCAGCCGGGTCAAGGATGCCAAGGTGACGCTGGCGGACTTAAGCATGGAAGCATTGGCGGTAGCCAAGGAGAATACAGGACTGAACCGCCTCGGCGGACGGGTGCGCTGTATTCAGGCGGACGCAATGAAAAAAGCCACTTCGTTTCTCGGGAAATACGACATGATCGTTTCCAATCCCCCCTATGTCACCGGGGCGGAGATGGAGGCGCTTCCCCACAGCGTCCGGGATTTTGAGCCGGAAATGGCGCTTTACGGCGGGGAGGACGGCCTGGATTTTTACCGCGCCATTGCGGAAAACTTTACACCGGCCCTGAAAAGCGGCGGGTACCTTTGCTTTGAGTTCGGCATGGGGCAGGGAGATGACGTGTGCCGGATCCTGGAAGAAAACGGATATACCATTCTGGAACGAACCAGAGATTATAACGACAGAGAAAGAGCCGTGCTTGCCCAGTACGGCAGGAAGGAAGTTTAATATGGCTACGAAAAAAACGGTTTATGAAGCTCCCGCCCCGGCGGAGGACAAGAAAAAGGCGCTGCAGACGGCTCTGGCCCAGATTGACAAGAATTTCGGCAAGGGTACGGTTATGCGCCTTGGGGACCGTCCAGAAATGAACGTGGAGGCTATTCCCACCGGTTCTCTGGCACTGGATGCGGCTCTCGGCATCGGCGGCGTGCCCAAGGGCAGAATCATCGAGATCTACGGCCCTGAGTCCTCCGGTAAGACCACTCTGGCGCTGCATATTCTGGCGGAAGCCCAGAAGCGGGGCGGTGAAGTGGCCTTTGTGGATGCGGAGCACGCCCTTGACCCTGTTTACGCCGCGGCGCTGGGCGTGGATACGGACAATCTGCTGGTGTCCCAGCCCGATACCGGCGAGCAGGCACTGGAAATCACCGACGCGCTGGTGCGCTCCGGCGCTGTGGACGCTGTGGTAGTGGACTCCGTTGCCGCTCTGGTACCCAAGCAGGAAATCGAGGGTGAAATGGGCGATACCTTTGTGGGTTTGCAGGCGCGGCTGATGTCCCAGGCGCTGCGTAAACTGGCAGGCACCATTGCCAAAACCAACTGTGTGGTTATTTTCATCAACCAGCTTCGTATGAAGATCGGTGTGATGTACGGCAATCCCGAAACCACCACCGGCGGCAATGCCCTGAAGTTCTATTCCTCCGTCCGTCTGGATGTGCGCCGCGTTGAGACCATTAAGGAAGGCAACAACGTTATCGGCAACAAGACCCGGGTAAAGGTGGTCAAGAACAAGGTGGCTCCGCCCTTCCGGGAGGCTGTGTTTGAGATTCTGTACGGCAAAGGCATTTCCAAATGGGGCGAGCTGGTGGATCTGGCTGTCCAGCTGGACATCATCCAGAAGAGCGGCAGCTGGTTCTCCATGGGCGACGAGCGGATCGGTCAGGGCGCCAACTCTGTGAAGGACTATCTCATCAACAACCCGGAAATCGCCCAGAAGGTGGAAGCCGAGGTGCGGGAGAATCTGTGGAAGCTGAACAACGGCGCTCCCAAGGCCCCTGCCAAGGCCGCCGAAAAGGCGGTAGCCGTCAGCGCCGACGATTTTAACGATGAGGATTGATTCCCTGAAAACCTCCCCTGACCGCGCCGGACGCTACTGGGCCGTCTTTGATGACGGCACCCAAATGGGGCTGTACCGTCAGACGGTGGAGGATTTCGGCCTCTATTCCGGTAAGGAACTGGATGGGAAGGAAGCGGAAGATCTCCGATGCGCTGCGGGGCAGATGTCGGCTAAGATGCGGGCCGTGCGCATTGTCTCTGCGTCCAGTGTTTCGAAAGGGGATCTGGAAGCCCGGCTGGTCAGAAAAGGGGAGGATCCCCGGCAGGCAAAGGAAGCGGTGGCCTGGATGGAGGAGCTGCATCTGGTGGATGACCGGGCAACGGCGGAACAGGTGGTCAGCTCCTGCATTTCCAAAGGCTACGGCGTGGCGCGTGCCAGGCAGGCGCTCTATGAAAAGCGGATTCCCAAAGAATACTGGGACGAAGCCCTGGCGGACTACCCGGACCAGACGGAGAAAATCACCGCTTTTCTGAAATCCCGTCTGGACGCGGACTCCGATGAAAAGCAGGTCAGGCGTGCCATCGATGCCCTCATCCGCCGGGGCCACAGCTACGGGACAATCCGGCGGGCGCTGAATGCGCTCCACTTTGACACAGAAGATTTTCAGGAGGAATTCTGAATTATGGCAAATATTGGCTTTATCTCCCTCGGCTGCGCCAAGAATCAGGTGGACTGCGAGCGGATGATGTACCGGGTGCAGGAGGCGGGGCATACCGTCAAGCCGGATATTGTGGGCAGCGACGTGGTGGTCATCAACACCTGCGGATTCATCGATTCAGCCAAATCCGAGGCAATCGACTACATTCTGCAGACCGCCGCGCTGAAAGCGGAGGGGCTGGTGGGCAAGATCCTGGTGACCGGCTGCCTGTCTCAGCGGTATCAGCGGGATATTTTGAAAGAAATGCCCGAGGTGGATGGAATCCTGGGCACCGGCAGCTACACGGAAATTGTCCCTGCCATTGAAGCCCTCTTAAATGGGGAACAGCCGGTGGACTTTGGCTCTATCGACACGCCCGAGCAGGAGACCGGGCGCATCGTCACCACCCCGGAGCATTATGCCTTTATCAAAATTGCGGAGGGCTGCGATAACCACTGTGCCTACTGCGTGATCCCCTCCCTCAGGGGCAGATACCGCAGCCGCCAGATGGACGATGTGCTTTATGAAGCCAGGATGCTGGCCCACAGCGGTGTAAAAGAGCTGATTGTGGTGGCTCAGGATACCAGCCGCTACGGCACTGACCTGCCCGGTCACAAACGCCTGCTGCCGGATCTTCTGCGCAGGCTCTGTGAAATCGACGAGCTTCACTGGATTCGGGTCCACTATGTTTACCCCGATGAGATCGACGACGAACTCATTCAGGTCATGGCGTCCCAACCCAAGATCGTCAAATATCTGGACATCCCCATCCAGCACTGCAACAGCAAGATCCTGAAGCTGATGAACCGCCGGGGCGACGGGGAATTCCTGAAAGACCTGTTCGCAAGGCTCAGAGCCGGGATCCCCGGTCTGGTGATCCGCACCAGCCTGATCACCGGTCTGCCCGGGGAGGGGGAGGAGGAATTCTCTGAGCTGTGTGAATTCCTGCGCCAGCAGCGTCTGGAGCGAGTGGGTGCCTTCGCATTTTCTCCTGAAGAGGGCACCCCTGCCGCGGAAATGGAGCATGTGGATACGGATACTGCCGTGAAACGGGCGGAAATCATCGAGATGCTCCAATCGGAGATCATGGACGATTACAACGCCGCCAAAATCGGGAAAACCATGGAAGTACTGGTGGATGGTTACGACGAGGAAAATGAGCAGTTTTACGGACGTACCTATGCCGACTCCCCGGATATTGACGGGCGGGTCTGGATTTCCTCGGAGGAGCCGATTCGGGAAGGCGACTTTGTAATGGTAAAAATTGACAGCTGTGTGGATGGAGACCTGTGCGGCTATGTGGTGGAGGAAGAAGCATGACCCTGGCAAGCAAAATCACATTGGTGAGAGTGGCAATGATTCCGGCATTTATGGTGACCATGTACTTATCCGGCGGCGCATCAGGCATGTGGATGTATATTTCTCTCGCTATTTTTATAGTGGCCAGCCTGACAGATTTTCTGGACGGCTATATTGCCCGGCACTACAATCAGACCACGGATTTCGGCAAATTTCTTGACCCTCTGGCGGACAAGCTGCTGGTGATTGCTGCCATGTGCATGTTCTGCCAGTGGGGTGTGTTCCCTGCCTGGGCGCTGATGATCGTGCTGACACGGGAATTCGCTGTGACGGGACTGCGTCTGGTTGCCGTGCAGAAGAGCAATGTCATTGCTGCCGGCTGGAGCGGCAAGGTCAAGACTGCCAGTACCATGGTTGGCCTTTGCGTCATGATGGCGCTGCCCGGCATTGATATCCTTAACTGGATTGTTATTGGTGTCATCGTCGTTACCACCGTCTATTCCGGCACGGAGTATTTTATTCAGAACTGGAAGTGCCTGTGGAGCTGAGCAGCCTGTGACACATTATCCAAGCTATGTCATTGTGAATCGGTCAGGTTCACAATGACATTTTTCTGCTTTTCTGCAACGTTTTCAACCACCCAATCGTTTCTTAGTTGAGAGGAGGGGACGGCAATGCCTGCTTTGCTGCGCACCAACAAAGAGATTATGGAAATATATGACCGCCAGGTGGACACCGTATACCGTGTCTGCTTTGCATACATGAAAAACACCCCGGAAGCGGAGGATATGACCCAGGAAACCTTCCTGCGGCTGATGTCCAGTACGAAGCCCTTCGAGGATCAGCGCCACGAAAAGGCCTGGCTGATTGTCACGGCATCGAATCTGTGCAAGGACGCCCTGAAAAAGTGGTGGAGGCGGAACGAAAATATCGATGACTATGCGTTTCTTCCCCAGGAGCCGGCGGAGACGGGAAACGATGTGCTGGATGCCATTTTAGCGCTGCCCCAGGATTACAAGGACGCCGTTTACATGTACTACTACGAGGGATATACCACCGTAGAAATCGCCAAACACTTAAACTGCCCGGAAAGTACCGTCCGCAGCCGTCTTTCCCGGGCGAGAAAGCAGCTTATGACCATGTTGGGAGGTGCTGACGAATGAAAAGCAAACTGATTTGCGACGCTTTGAATACGGTCAATCCCACTTCCGCGCAGAAAGCCAGAATGCGCAGCATGCTGGAAGCCCAGCTTCCACCGGAAAAGCCCCGCCGCCGGGGAGAGCATCAGGCAAAACCCACCCCCACCCGCTGGTGGACGGTCATCCCGGCAGCCGCAGCGCTGTTTGCCATGGTCATTCTCGGCATCTTTGTTATTAACCGGATGGACGGGGGAACGCCTGAACTGTCCCATGTATCGCAGCCGCTGACGCTGGAAAGCCTGCTGGCGTCGCCAAATTACAAAGCCAGTATGGAAGTTCTGGACTATGTTCAGGGCTATGAAGTGACGGGCAGGGAGGAGGAAACCCTTGCCGAAGAATACCGGGCTTACGGCTGCCGGACGTCGGAAATGGCCTGTAAAATCGACGAAATCTGCCGGAAATACTCCCTGAACAAAGTGGGAACCAGCGTTTCCGCTGATTCCGCCGAGGGAATGTTCGCATCTCTCGGTATTCGGAGCATGGTGGTGTCCGCTGCGAATGTGCAGACCACCACAAGTAACGCAAGCTACTCTGCAGACGGGAACTTTGAATTCTGGGGTATCACGACCATGAACGACAGCCCCTGGACGTACCCCGTGGAATATCGGGCGTACCGTGCTATGAAACAGACCCTTTCCACCGCTTACTGGGAAATTGAGGATACCGAGAGCTACGAGTGGTGGAACTACGATGCCAAATCCGGCGCCAACGTGCTGATCGCCGCGGGTCAGGACAAAGCCCTGCTGCTTACCGACACCGGGGATTCCGTGGTGCTGATTGTGGTGATGAACGCCACCACGGGAGACGCTGTCTATGGTAAGGAAGCGCTGGAAGCCTTTGCCGACACCTTCGACTTTTCCTTAACGCCCCGGACGGAGGATGACCCGGCGCCAAATGAAAACAGAAACGCGATTCCCGAGGCTTTCCAACCGATTCTCGCCAAATACGCCAGGGCCGCCGAAGAACACTGGAACGCGGAAACCTGCATCGCCTCCGACATCTGCGGAAGCCTGGCCGCCTTGGACATCGACGGGGACTATGGCTACGCGCTGCTGGATCTGGATGGCAACGGCACCCAGGAGCTGCTGATTACCAACGGCTATGAGATTTTTGATCTGTATGTGACGGAAGCCGACGGCGGTGCCGGGCATCTGCTGATGGGCGGGGAAAAGCGCTCCTTCCTGTGCAAGGACAATGTGCTTCTTTCTCAATTCACCAATGAAGAAAACCAAACCTGGTATCAGTATGAGCGCCTGGAGGGCATCGATCTGAATCCGGTTATGACGGTAATCGCCAACGCGGACGGCAGCTGGGCTGTCGGAGAACTGGCGCGGGCCATGAAGGGAATCACGGAGCAGGAGGCAAGGGAGATTCTGGATATGTATCCCGTTCAGTCCATCTCCTTTGCGCCCATTCCCCGGGAAAATACGGAAAGCGCTCTGCCTGCAGCCTACCAGGAGGTTGTGAACAAGTACATCACCGCCATCACCGAGGGCTGGGGCGGAGAGGAATGCAACGCGGCGGACATCAGCATCGTGACGCGCAACTTCTCATCGCTGGGTGACGTTGGCTACGCCCTTCGGGATTTGGACGGAAACGGCGTGGAGGAGCTGCTGATTGCGACCACCAGCGGAGAACAGGTGATTCTCGACCTGTACACGCTGACAGATGGGGTACTGGCCCATGTGTTCAGCGGATGGGAGCGAAACGCTTACTATCTGACCACAGGCGACGGCATTTATAACCAGGGTTCCGGCGGGGCGGCAGTCAGTTATTATACCCTCTACCGATTGCGCGGGGATAGACTGACTGCGGAAGCAAGCGTTACCTTTGACGCGGACACCGACCGGGAGAATCCTTGGTTCCAGGGGGACGAACTGAAGCCCATTACCGAGGCGGAAGCGGAGGACATTCTGAATGGCTGGGTAAAGCAGACTATCGAGGTAACGCCCCTGGGGGCGGATACCCAAGAGAACCCCGTTTCCACGGACGCCATGAGCGCGGCGTACCAGTCCATCCTGGACAACTACGCCCAGGCTATCCGGGAACGCTGGGACGCGGACGCCTGCTCCGCCGCGGGCATCAGCTACGCCGCCGTGTCCGGCTGCGGCACGCCGGAGACCATGGGGTACGTCCTGCGGGATATGGACTTGAGCGGCGTAATGGAGCTGCTGCTTGTGCTGGACGGCGACGGGCAGGAGGTGGTGCAGCTGACCACCTTTGCGGAGGGGGAAGCCAGGACGCTCTACCGGAAATCCGCCGATTCCTACGGCTGCCTGTATTCCACCGACACCTTCTGGATTCGGGTTTCTTCCGATACCGGCGTTACCGACGATTCCTACTACCTCAGCGGGGATACCCTGGAACCGGTCATGACAATCGGCTATGACAGAGCCAGCGATTCCTGGTACGAGGACTTCGGCGCCGGAAAACAGCCAATCTCTGCGGAGGTAGCAAACGAGCTGCTCGCTGACATCGGTCCCGATTTCTATCTGGCGACCCAGCCCATCACCGTGCCCTTTGCCCTCCCGAAATTCGTGGCGTCCGTGGACGACCCGGTGCTGAATGACTACCTGAAAACCGTGAACACAGCCGTTTATTCGGTCTATGCCACGGTGGATGTCAACAGCGACGGAAAGTACGAACTACTGCTTTATGATGATTACGGCCTAATGGAAATAGTCGCCAACGTAAACGGAAAGGCGGAAGTTATCTTGCGGGGCACCAGCTATCTGTATCTGTGCAAGGACAATGTGATCGAGCAACAGACCGGCTACACCGGAGGCCTGACGCGGCAGTATTTTCGTCTGGACGGGCAGAACGTCAGGACGGTGGCGTATCTCTGGTATCAGGAGGAGAACCTCCAGTGGTATACCAGCAGTGATCTGACCGGCTCCGAGGAAAGTCTGGTTCCCATTTCCGGGGAAGAGCAGAAGAGAATCGTCAACACTTATCCCCGGGTGACCACCCAGACAAAGCCCATTACGGAGCTGCCGCTGCACCGGGTTTTGAAGGAGTATCTGGCTGGGGTAGATACGTCGTAATTCTGGGAATACGGCGTTCAGGACGTGGATGGAGACGGAACGGGGGAACTGCTCCTGTTTGCGGGCGACGGCAATCTGACCCGGATTGTCACGGTCAGAGACGGCGAGGCTGTACCGCTTCTGGAGGGTTCCTGCCTGTATCTGTGCGGAAGCGGCAGAATAGAGCAGTGGAGCGAAGGCGCCGGCGGGGAAACCCGGGCTTACTACCGTGTGGAACACCAGAAGGCCGTTCCGGAGCAAACCCTCGTCTACCACTGGAACGAGGATCAGTGGTACAGAAGTACCGGTTCCGCAAACAGCCTGGAGCCCATCTCTTACGAGGAACAGCAGCAAATCACTGACCTGTATCCCCGCATGGGTGTCCCCACCATGCCCATTTCCAATCTGCGCTGAATTTCCAATGCCGCTGGTTTGCACCGGCGGCATTTTACTGTCTGTGGTAAGATATTCTTGATCCTGAAACAAAACACGCCCCATCATTCGTATCTATGGCGAGAGGAGGTGACGGCAATGCCTTCTTTGTTGCGTACGGACAAAGAGATCATAGAAATTTACAACCGTCATGTGGGCACGGTATACAATGTCTGTTATTCCTTTATGAAAACCCCTCCCGGGATTGTGACTGGATTTTTTCCTCCCGCTGTGCTATAATGCTCTGGCACTTCTATACAAAAGCGAGGTAACATCATGAACGATAAGGAAGTCAGCGAAATCCGCCGGCACCTAAGGCGGGACCGCAGCAATATCACCGCCATTTACGGCTGCTATGTCAACGACAACAAGGAAATCATTTCCGAGTTCCGCCAGAGCACCGGCATTATGCCGGAGAATGAATCCGATAAATATTTTGCCCTCCTGCGCCGGACGCTGTCCGGTTCTATTGGCAAGAATCTCATCGACATCACATTTAAGACCAGCCAGGTTGCCGGTTCTCCCGAGCATAAGATGCTCATGGATCTCCGGGCATCCAAGCTGGCGGATGACGACCTTCGCCGGGAATTCTGCAAAAAGATCATCGACACCGTTACCATCGAGGGGAATTACCTGATCCTGCTGGGCTGCGACAGCTACGACGTACCCTTCAAGAGCAGGGATGATTCCACCCAGAAAGACAATTCCGATGAAACCTACACCTTTATTCTCTGCACCATCTGCCCCGTGAAGCAGACAAAGGCCAACCTGCACTACGTCCCCGAGGAAAAGCTGTTCCACGACGGCGCAATGAACCAAATGGTTTCCGCTCCCGCTCTGGGCTTCCTGTTCCCGGCCTTTGATGACCGTTCCACCAACATCTATAACGCCCTGTACTACACCCACGACACCAAGGTTTCTCAGGATGCTTTCATCGAGGCGGTGTTCAACACCCCTGTGCCCCAGCCTGCTGCGGAGCAGAAGAAGTCCTTTGAAGCCCTGCTTACCACCTCTCTTGGTGACGAATGCAGTCTGGACGTGGTACAGACCGTTCACGATCAGCTCTGCCAGCGCATTGAGCTGCACAAGGAGAGTAAGGTGCCCGAACCGCTGATGATCTCCAAGGAGGATGTAAAGGAGGTTTTGACCTCCTGTGGTGTTTCCGAGGAGCATCTGGCCAAATTCAGCGTGGATTACGACGAAACCTTCGGCTTTGAGGCTGACCTGCATCCCAAGAACATCATCGACAACAAGCACTTCGAGGTCAAAACCCCCGATGTGGTTATCAAGGTGGATCCTGCCCGAAGCGACCTCATTGAGACCCGGATCATCGGCGGCGTGAAGTACATCCTGATTTCTGCCGACGAGGATGTGGAGGTCAACGGCGTCAGCATTCATATTGACGAAAAAGAACCTGCGAAGGTATAAGAACTGCCCTGCACCAAACAGGTGCAGGGCAAACCTATGTAGCTTACTTTCTGGAATTTTCCACAGCGCCTACGATAATATCTACGCACTGCTCAATACCCAGAACACCGGTGTCCAGGCAGATGTCGTAGTTCTGGGCCTGACCCCAGCTACGGCCGGTATAGTGCTGGTAGTTCACCCGGCGGCGCTTGTCCTTCTCGTTTAAGCGGGCCTCGGGGCTCTTATCGGACTCACCGTAGAGCCGGACGATGCGGTCGGCACGGTAGGACATATCCGCGAAAATGAAGGTGTGCAGGGCATCCTCCCGGTCTTTCAGGATGTAGTCCGCATTTCTGCCCACAATGACGCAGGGGCCTTTCTCCGCCAACTGCAAAATCACGCTGCACTGAATGTTCCACAGAAAGTCGGCTGTGGATAGTCCGTTCATCACGCCGGGAACGCCCTGGGGGGCAAAGGCGTAGGAAAACAGGCTGCTGCCGGGGGAATGCTCGCCGTGCTCCTCCACAAACTTGGGAGCGAATCCGGATTCCAGCGCGATCTGATCCACCAGCTCCTTGTCATAGAAGGGAATGCCCAGCCGTTCGGCAACCATATGGCCAACGGTACGTCCGCCGGAACCAAATTCACGGCTGATGGTGATGATTTTCTTTTCCATAATAAACCTCCTTTCGAGAACACAGCTGTTTCTCTTATCTCCATTATAGTGAAACTGCTGGCAAATGTCAAGAATTGGTTGCGGTGTTTGGGAAGAATGCCGATAAAATCATGCATGGGCCGATGTGACATCGGCCCATGCGGGGGATTACATGATATGCTCTTCCGCACAGTTGTCCACGACATACACGCCCATTTCTTTCCGGTCGGGCGCAGAAAACTTTTTGATGCTGCAGCTGTCGAAGGCCGGACAGAGCCGCTCCTCCGGGTTCAGCCGGACATTTTCCGGCTCCTTCTTCTTTTTCACAGAATCACCCCGGGATTATCTTTCCCGGTTCGGCAGCCATTTATCAAAGGGGTTCCTTACTGCCGTAACGCCGCTTGATTTCTTTCAAAATGTCCGTATCGGCGGGGCAGAATGGGAAATCATCGGTTTGACTGGGGTGAATCCAGCGCAGGTCGTTGTGCTCCAGCGCCTGGGGGAAGTCCTCGGGAATGACGCAGTGAAACAGCGTCAGTCGGATGAAAATGTCCGGGTATTCGTGGACGACCTGCATGAACTGGCTGCACACTTCTAATTTGACGGCCAGCTCCTCCATGCATTCCCGCTGCAGCGCCTGGGGAAGCGTCTCACCGGGTTCCACCTTGCCGCCGGGGAATTCCCACAGCAGCCCGCGGGCTTTGTTTTCCGGACGCTGGCAGATTAAGAATTTATCCTTCTCCCAGATCAGCGCTGCCACCACATCCACGGGCTTTTTCCGGGTCAGCGCCATGCAGGACAAGGGCGGCACTTCGGCTTCCCCCAAGACGGACGCGAGGACGTCGATTCCGGCCTGGGTGTTTTGGATGTTTACATCCCAGTGCCCCTCCGGCAGACGGATGGAAACGGGCTTGGAGTCGGCGTTGAAAATGAGAAACAGCTCGTTTTCCGCTTCATCAATGCGAAATGCCGCACAGCGCCCGTTTTCGCAGGGGACGCTCTGAACGTGGCGCATCACATCCTCCCGGGTGGCAAGGCGCAGGGAGGGGTGGGCCTTCCGGAAGGAGATCAGACCCTTATAGTAGGCCAGCACCTTCTGATACTCCGGCTGATCCAGCGTATCCCATTTCAGGGAATTGACCTTGTCAGGGGAACGGAAGCTGTTTTCGTCGAAGCCGCCTTTTTTTCCGGGCTTGGTTCGGAGCATTTCCTCTCCGGCCTGGAGGAAGGGAACGCCCTGAGCCAGCATATAAAACGCGGCAGCCAGATTGTTCATCCGAATCCGCACGTCCAGCGGCGCCTCCGGGGCGGCGAGGGTGATGCGGTCGAAGAGGGAATTGTTGTCATGGCAGGAGGCGTAATTCACGCACTGACTCGGTTGGGACGCCCACATGGGAAGGCCCATGAAGCAGGCCTCCAGCTCATCTTTGGAGATAAGCGCCCCGGTGACGAACCCCTGCGTGGTATTTTGGAAGGTGGAACCCCGGAGCAGATCCCGGATGTTGTCGCTGAAAAAGGCAAAGCCGGGAACCTTCGCGGAATTTGTCTGCACTGTCAGGTCATACCCGGACTTGGTCAGGGTGGTGCCCATGTGCCAGCCTTCACCGTAGAAGATTACATTGGGATGGCACTTATGGACGGAGGCCATGATCTCGTTGATTGTAACGGTGTCAATCAGACCAACCAGATCGAAACGGAAGCCGTCAATGTGGTATTCGTCAGCCCAGTAGTTGACAGAGTCCACAATGTATTTGCGCACCATGCTCCGCTCGGAGGCGGTGTCATTGCCGCAGCAGGAGCCGTTGGAATAGAAGCCGTGTTTATCAATGCGGCTGAAATAGCCCGGGACAATCCGATTGAAGCAGAACATCCCGGCGTCATAGACGTGGTTGTATACCACGTCCATCACCACGCTGATATCATGATCGTGAAGCGCCTTGACCATCTGCTTCATCTCTGCCACCCGGACTTCCCCGTGGCAGGGGTCGGTTGCGTAGGAGCCTTCGGGAACGTTAAAATTCACCGGATCGTAGCCCCAGTTGTACTGAGGAATGTGGCGGCTCTCATCGGTGAAGCCGTAGTCGAACACCGGCAGCAGATGCACATGGGTAACGCCCAGAGCTTTGATGTGGTCAAGACCGGTGGGGCTGCCGCCCCGGGTTTTCCTGCCGGTTTCGATGAGGCCCAGGAATTTGCCCTTGTTTTTGATGTGGGAGCTGCGGTGCATGGACGCATCGCGGATGTGTAGCTCGTAAAGAACGGCATCGGTGATGGGGGTTCCGGCGTGGGGATCAGCATCGGTATCCCAACCGTCGGGATTGGTAGAGGCCATGTCCAGAATCATGGCCCGGCAGCCGTTGACGCCGGTGGTTTTGGCGTAGGGGTCACAGACTTCGTTGGTTTGCCCATCCACTGTGACGAGGTAGGTATAGTATATACCGTTCAGGTTTCCAACCCGCTCCGCGGTCCATGTGCCGCATACATCCGGGAGCATTTGCTGTTGCGTCAGAAGATCGTTGGCTCCCGGATTTCCGCTGCGGTACAGACGGAGGGAAACGGCTTCGGCGGTAGGCGCCCAGAGACGAAAGCCGGTTTTGCCCGGCGTCCAGAACGCGCCCAGTTTGCCATGATAGGTGTATTTTTCTTCAAATTCCTGAGAAGAATAGCGTTCATACATAGCGGCGGATACTCCTTATACTCTTGCCGGGAAACCGGAAAGTCATTCCTGTAAAGTATATCATAGAGAATTGGGGAAGTAAAGAATAAATGGAAGCGTTTTCTTTCTATATGGATACCCGATGTCAAAACGTACGCTGATTTTACATTTCTATGATAACCAATTTTACATGGATTGGATAGAGTAAAAAGGAAACTGAAATGATAGTAAAATACAGGTATCCCGGCGGGATACCACAGGAGGAACATCCATGACTTATGAACAGGTAAAGCAGGACGAAGCGGTAAGGGTGTATATCGCCCAGGCGGACGCGTCGCTGAAGGCACTGGGATTTACGGAGCACAGCTTCGCCCATGTGACCCGGGTTTCCCGGACAGCCGGGGAAATTCTGGAAACCCTTGGCTATCCAGCCCGGACAGTGGAGCTGGCGAAAATCGCCGGGTATCTTCACGACATCGGCAATGTGGTCAACCGGGTAGACCACAGCCAGAGCGGAGCGGTAATGGCGTTCCGAATTCTGGACAGAATGAACTTTCCTCCGGAGGAGATCGCGTCCATTGTCACCGCCATAGGCAACCATGACGAGGGCACCGGTCTGCCGGTAAGCGCCATTGCGGCGGCGCTGATTCTCGCGGACAAGTCCGATGTCCGCCGCTCCCGGGTGCGGGATAAGGCAACGGTGGCGCTGGATATTCACGACCGAGTGAACTATTCCGTCACGGACTGCCGCATTGAATTTGATGAGCAGCACACCAGTATCCGCCTGAACCTTACGGTGGACACCCATTTCAGCTCGGTGATGGAGTATCTGGAAATTTTTATGAAGCGGATGCTTCTGTGCCAGAAAGCGGCGCAGGCACTTGGGCTGACCTTTCATCTGGTGATTAACGGCCAGCAGCTGGTATAATGATCAAAAAAACAGCGCAGGGGCGGCCCTTGCGCAGTGAGAAAAGAGACCCTGCCCGGCACGAATCTGATATGCTACCCCCCATAAGAGACAGTTTCTTTTTTCTCTGTCTCTTATGGGGGGGGGTAGCATATCAGGGTGCCGAGGCGGAAATTTTATCCCAATCGGGTCAGACAATCCCGGATACGCTGCACGGTGCGCGCATATCCCAGGATCTGCATGATCGTATACAGGTCGGGGGAATCGGTCTTGCCGGTGACGGCCTGACGCAGGAAGGTGGACACATCGGCAACGGTGCCGGGGAAGGCGCCGGGATTGGCCTTGTAGGCCTTCATGTCGGTGGTGAAGCCGACAGCTTCTGTGATGGCCTTGACCTTGGTAAACCAGGTACCGGAGTCATCCCCAAAGTCATAGGTGTTCAGGAAGCGCTCCAGCACATCCCGGACGACGGCTTTGTCGAATTTTGCATCCCACACAGGGCCTTGCAGATACTCATCGTAGAAAAATCCCATATAGGGCTTGGCATCCTTCCAGACGGCAAGGTCTTTTCTCGGCTTCTTGCCGCCCCGGCCGATGGCGAGGATTTTTTTGGCGTAGTCGGGATCGGCTTCCAACTTGGCGGCAAATTCGGGGTCAAATTCCTTTGCCCACTCCACCAGCAGGGTGTAGACCTCTTCCGCGCTCATACGGGAGACAACGTTTTTCGACACGTCCACCAGCTTGGCATAGTCAAACAGGGAACCGGCGGGATTCAGCTTCTTGGGGCTGAACTTGAAGGCTTCCAGAGGCGCGTCGGGATTTGCCTTCCGCCAGTCCTCGAAATTGGAATTCAGCACGGTCATGATATATTCCCGCACAGACGCGATGGGGAAGCCCTCGGCCTTGTAGTAGGTCAGCGCCAGCTCCGGATCCTTGCGCTTGCTCAGCTTGCGCTTGGAATTGCCGTCCATCTTCATCAGAGGCCCGATGTGGACATACTTGGGCAGCTTGAACCCCAACGCCTGGAACAGCTGGATGTGGAAGGGCAGACTGGGCAGCCACTCGTCGCCCCGGACAACGTGGGTGGTGCGCATGAGATGGTCGTCCACTGCGTGGGCAAAGTGGTAGGTGGGAATGCCGTCGGATTTGAGAAGAACGTGGTCAACATTGTTTTCCGTGATGGTCAGCTTGCCTTTCACCAGATCGTCGAACTTGAACTGGTGATCGATGCTGCCCATGGATTTAAAGCGCAGCACCCAGGGGCTGCCCGCAGCAAGCTGAGCGCGGATATCCTCCAAAGAGCGGTCGCGCCAGATGGCGTACTTGCCGTAATAGCCGGTGGTTTCCTTATTCATTTCCTGCTGCTCCCGCAGGGCGGACAGCTCCTCCTCCGTACAGAAGCAGGGATAGGCTTTGCCCTCGGACACCAGCTTCTTGGCGTAGACGTGATAAATGGCGGCTCTCTGACTCTGACGGTAGGGCCCGTAACTTCCACTGTCGCCATCTATGGTGGCACCCTCGTCAAAGCTGATATTGTAGAATTTCAGGGTGTTGATGAGCACCTCTACAGCGCCGGGGACTTCCCGCTTGGCGTCGGTGTCCTCCACCCGAAGAAACAGCACGCCGCCGGACTGGTGGGTCATCCGCTCGGAAATGGTGCCCTGCACCAGATTGCCCAGATGGACAAACCCTGTAGGGGAGGGCGCCATTCGGGAGACGACCGCGCCCTCGGGCAGGCTGCGCTGAGGGAACCGGGCCTCCAGCTGTTCCGGTGTCTCGGTCACATCGGGGAAAAGCAATTCGGCAAGTGCTTGATAATCCATAATCATCTACCTCTTTTGTCACAGTAATCTCGCGTAAAGTATAGCATACCGCGTTTGAGAAATCAATCACGGATATTCCGAACCCTTGACAATGGGGGCTTCCTGTGCTACGATAGCGAAAATTATTTAAGGAGGTTTGACAATGGTCTGCTGCAGCGCGAAGTATACTCCTGCGGCTCAGTTCGTTCCTGCATTCTGGCATGGGAACGGGCTTACATTGTCATACCCGGATACCCGCGGATAAAGCGGGAGCTTGGGAATCATGCGGTGTAAGCGGTACCGGTTTGGGGCTGCCTACACCGCTTTTATTTTGAGGAGGAGAGAAAATGGAAGTAATGAAAGAGCTGACGGAGTATTACAGCGCTTATGACGAGGACGGCCGCCTGCGCTCACGGCACGGCATGGTGGAATACTTAACCACCATGCATTACATTGAAAAAAATCTCCGACCCGGTATGCGGATTCTGGAGATCGGCGCAGGTACCGGACGCTACAGCCATGCCCTGGCGCAGCAGGGATACCGTGTTGACGCAGTGGAGCTGGTGCAGCACAACATTGATGTTTTTCGGCAGAAAACCCAGCCCGGTGAAAAGATCACGATCCGTCAGGGAAACGCAACGAATCTGGATATGCTGGAAAGCGGCACTTACGATATTACCTTGCTGCTTGGCCCTATGTATCATCTGTTTACCGTTGAGGAGCAGCACAAGGCGCTCTGTGAGTCTATCCGGGTGACGAAAAAGGGCGGCATAGTATTCGCGGCCTACTGCGGCAACGAGGCAACCATGATTCAGTTTTGCTTTCAGCGCGGTATGCTGCGGGAAAAACGCTATCAGGATCTGGTGGATCCTGTGACCTTCAAGGCGTCCTCGGATCCGTCGGAGCTGTTTCAGCTTTACCGCAGGGAGGATATTGACGCCCTGATGGCAGATCTTCCCGTGACACGGCTGCACTATGTGGGCACGGATATGGCTACCAATTATATGCGCCGGGAGATAGACGCCATGGACGATGATTTTTTCCAGCTGTACCTTCGGTATCACTTTGCCGTCTGTGAACGCCCCGATCTGGTCGGTGCCTCTCACCACCTGCTGGATGTGTTCCGTAAGAACGGCTAAAATACGAAAATGTCCTTGCACAATCCCAATAACTATGGTAATATATCCAGTACAAACCAAAAGAAAGCGTGATTTTCTATGACCGACGTTATTTCCGAAGCACCCAAAAAACGTATGCTCTCCGGCATCAAGCCCTCCGGAGATCTGACACTTGGTTCTTATCTCGGAGCCGTTAAAAACTGGGCGGAGCGCGCGAATGACTATGACTGCTTCTATTTCATGGCAGACCTCCATGCCATCACTGTGCGTCAGAATCCTGCCGACCTGCGCCGCCGGACTTTGGAGCAGCTTGCACAGTACATCGCCTGCGGCCTTGACCCGGAAAGGAACACCCTGTTCATCCAGAGCCATGTCCACCAGCACGCGGAGCTGGGCTGGGTGCTGGATTGCTATGCCATGTTCGGCGAGCTGAGCCGTATGACCCAGTTCAAGGACAAGTCCGCCAAGAACGCGGACAACATCAACGGCGGCCTGTTCACCTATCCCGCCCTGATGGCGGCGGATATCCTGCTGTACCAGCCCGATCTGGTGCCCGTCGGCGAGGATCAGAAACAGCATGTGGAGCTGTGCCACACCATCGCCCGCCGGTTCAACGGTATCTACGGCGATGTGTTTAAGCTGCCGGAGCCCTTTGTTCCGAAGGTAGGCGCACGGATCATGAGCCTGACCAATCCCACTGCCAAGATGTCCAAATCCGAAAACGAGGACACCGGACGTATCCTGCTCATGGACACCCCGGAAACCATCATGCGCCAGTTTAAGCGCGCCATTACGGACTCTGACACGGAAAACTGTGTCCATTATGACCGGGAGAACAAGCCCGGCGTGGCGAACCTCATGACCATCTACTCCGCCGTCACCGGCAAGACCTATGACGAAATCGAAGCGGAGTTCTCCGGCTGCGGCTACGGCAAGTTCAAGCCTGCCGTGGGAGAAGCGGTGGTGGAGACCCTGCGTCCCATCCGGGAGGAGGCTGCCCGGCTGATGAAGGACAAGGCTTATTTGGAGAGCGTCTACCGCAGCGGCGCGGAAAAGGCTAGCTATGTTGCGGAAAAGACTCTGCGGAAGGTCTACAAGAAAGTCGGCTTCGTGGCGCGGTGATGGACGAAGAAGCAAAGACCCCGGAGACGGATATTTACGACCGGGAGGATAAGTGCCGCAAGGCCATCCGCACCGTGGGCAAGGCGGTTTTCATGCGTCTGGTTGTGGCAGCGCTGCTGATCTTCATTCTGGCGGGAACCGGGATGGAAGGCTGGGTGATCGGCCTGATGGTATTCGTCATGGTCATCAACTTTGCCGGTATGCTGCCGCTGCTTCAGGAACTGAAAAAGCAGCGTCAGACACTGAAAGACATTTTGGCGGAAGAAGAATAACAAACGACCCGTAAGCGCACGCTTACGGGTCGTTTTCTGCGATGGCAGCGTAATCCGGCAGGCCGAAGCCGCGGATGTGGATTTCGCTCAGCGGGATGACGCGGTAGGACACGGCATCGTCCTTATTTCCCTCGATAACCTTCAAAAAGGGCCATTTTGTACCGACGACGATGCCCACATGGTCGGACCATCCGGTACAGTCGCCAAGCCCCTTTTCGTCCCAGTCATAGAAAATGACGTCGCCGGGCAGGGGAATGTAGCCATCATCCTCCTCCCAGCAGTCCATGTCCTGAAACAGGCCGATCAGCCGCTGGCAGCTGCATTCTGTGGGCAGGATTTCCGTCAAGCCGCATTGAATGGACATGGTGCTGACAAAAGCAGCGCACCAGCTGTCGGTGTACTGCACAGTATAGCCTTGGGCCAGGGGCTCATGGGAATTGTACAGGTCGATAATGGCTTCATGGCTTCCGTCCGCCTCACAGCAGCCGAGATACCCTTCAGCGGTGCGGACGGTTTTCAGCCGCAAGGATGCCTCCGCATCCGGAACCTTCCGGTAAAAATCCCAGGGCTCCAGCGCATAATGGGCGGCGATGGCGGCGGCAAACAAAAGCAGAATCAGAACGGGGATGATTTTGCCGGTTTTCTGTTTCTTTTCCGTAATCACGTCGAATCCTCCCGCAGTAGACTGCCCATTATTATACCAGAGCATTCGGTATTTTGCAATTTAATTGTTTTTACATGAACAGATACAATCCCAGCGTCAGAAGGGCGAAATTCTGATCCTCTCCGCCATCACCGGACATGAGCAGGAGCAGCAGTACGATCAGAAGATCCTCCGTGTCAAAATCCTTTGGCAGCAGCTGCCGCAGAAAACTGCCTATGCCAAAGAAATCCTTTTGCTCCTGTGGCTGCTGGGGCGGCTTTTTCTGCCGGGGCGGGGGAGGAATGGGCCGGCCCTGCCTGTGCATATGAGGACAGGACTGAGCCTTGGAGCAGGGCGGTTCCTCCCGGGGGTCCTTCTGGGGCTGCGGGCGGCATTCAGAGGGAGGTTCCCGGCGGGGTTCCTCCCGGCGTTCCTCCTGCCGGGGCGGCGCGGGGACATTCTGGGGCGCATCCGGCTGCCGGCTGCGGCGGTAGCTGCCGTCGGGCTGGGGAATATAGCGGTTATACATCCGGTTCACCTCCCAGTCAGCATCTGCAGGCCGCCGGCATTGAGAAATGCCGAGGCAAGCCGCGCCATTTTCGCCGCCCGCATGGCTTTTTCCAACTTGGCAGAGCGCTCCCGGCTTATGTAGGGGGAGAGCGCCCGAAGCAGCGCCTGTTGGTTCTGGTCGATACCGGTCTGCCGGTTCATTCCGGCGAGCTTCTGCATCATGGAAAAATCCGGCAGCGCCGGAGGCGCCGGCTCCGGCGGCTGCTCCGGCTTTGCTTCCGATGCCTGATTCATGGCCTGTGCCATGGACATGATCTGCTGCATCAGCTGGGGGTTACTCAGGATGGAGCCCAGCTTTTCTTCCATTTCACTCATTTTCCGCCCTCCAGCTGGGACAGCAGCTTTTTTGCTTCGGGAGTCGCGAGAAAAGCGGAAATGGTTTTCTGCGCCTGGGAATAATCTCCGGCGGCAGCCTTCGCTATGGCGCTGCACAGCTCATCTCCGCCGCTTTCCTGCAGTGCCGTCAACAGCTGCTGCCCCGACGGCGACTGGGCAAAGCGCATCATCTGGGCAAGATCCTTGGAACTGGGTGTCGATTGCATAGGCTTACCTCCCTGGGGTGGTGAAACTTCTGCTATAGCATATGCGCCGGAGAGAAAAATGTACACAAAAAAAGCTGCCTGCTTTCAAAGCAGGCAGCCGGATGATCACAGATTGTACTTGCTGAATTCGTAATTCAGAAGCACTTCATCGCGATACTGTTCAAAAAAATCTCGCTCTTTCATATTCAATACCTCCTAATGGGATAAGCATAATGACATCCACTTTTACGGCAGGGTGCCGGACGGTGGACAAGCCTCTTGATTTCATGGGATCAGACCCTGTCTGCACGCAGCAGTATCCTGCCGTACGCCTCGAGCATGGTCTCGAGGTAGTTCTTGACAGCGTTTTTCATGCTTGAATACCTCCTGATTTGATTGGCGGCAAACCGCCTGTGAATTATCTTTCTTCAAAACTTGCAAGGAACGCGTCGCCGCAGCTCAACTTGAAGTGTGTGTATTATAACGCCTTGACAGCGCGGAAAAAAGTGGTATAATTGACTTCTGTATGGAGAATATTGACATTATGAACAAATAATTAATCCTTAATTCTTCGACAAAAGGAGGAAATTTGTGCAGAACGCCCAACATAAACTGTTAACAGACTTGGATGAAACCGGATTCGGCATCAAATATGAGAACCATGTCAGCGCCTATACCCCGCCCCACTGGCACAAGGCCATCGAGCTTCTGCTGTTTGTCAAGGGAAGGGTGACTTGCAAGTTTAACAACATGTCCTTTCAGGCAAAGCCCGGCGACCTGTTATTAATCAACTCCTATGAGGTGCACGAGAGCCGGTGCAGCCGAAACGCTGTGTATCTGTGCGTCCATATTGCCCCCAGTGAGATGTGTAAATATGTTCCCAATTTTGACCAGCTGAGCTTTTCTCTCGCCTTTGATCCGGCGGACGAAGGCAAGGCAATCGCCTATGAGCAGCTGCGCATTCACATGCAGGAGATCCTCCGCCAGACGGTAGAGAATCCGCAGGCATTCAAACTGGAATGTCACGCCCGGCTGTTTGCGGCGGCGGCGATCCTGGTCAAGCATTTCTCCCGGGCTTTGGCGGTGGAGGAAACCAGACTCCGGCGCAGCGACATGACCCGGCTGGAGCCGGTGCTGGAATACATCCAGCTGCACCACGGCGAAGAGCTGCCTCTGGACGACGCCGCAAATGTCATGGGGCTGAACAGGGAGTATTTCTGCCGGCTGTTTAAGAAAAACATGGGTGTGAGCTTCCTGCAATACGTTTATCAGGTGCGGGCCACAGCGGTCTGCAGGGAGCTGGAAAGCTCCGACGACCCCATCGGCGAAATTGCCGAACGGCACGGGTTCCGGGATCCCAAGATGCTCAATCAGTATTTCCGGGAGATTTACGGCTGTACACCGTCGGAAAAAAGAAAATTTTTCCGGGAAGTGACGCTGGAGGACTCGGAACAGGAGTAGAAAAAACTTACAATGTATGATATAATCCCTGCAAGACACAATAAAGGCGGGAGTTTTATGAAAATTCTTGTGCTGTCGGATTCCCACTCCGCCATTCGCTTTATGCGCCAATGTGTGGAAGCGGTGAAGCCTGATGCGATTATTCATCTGGGGGACTATTTTGACGACGGCGCTGTAATCCACGAGGAAAACCCCGGCACTCTGTTTTATCAGGTGCCGGGGAACTGTGACCGGTTTCGCTGTGCACCCGGTCAGCCGGAGATCCTGGTACAGCCGGTGCTTGGGGCAAATCTCTATATGACCCACGGACACAGGCACGGGGTGAAAATGGGACTGGGCGCACTGCTGAAGGATGCCCGTGCCAGCGGGGTGGATGCGGTGCTCTACGGCCACACCCACCAGGCCGACTGCCACCGGGAACCGGACGGCCTGTGGATCCTGAATCCCGGGAGCTGCGGGTATTACGGGGGAACGGCTGGCCTGATCCAGGTCAAGGACAAGGCCATCATCTCCTGCAGCATCCTTCGGGAAGAGGATCTGTAGGCTTACACCAGGGTCACCAGAAAAATCATTGCACAGACGAAGCCGACGCCTGAGAGAATGGCGGTGGCGATGTTCACCGCTTTTTCCAGAAAGTAGCGGCTGTCGGCGGCATTGGGATAGGCAGGGCTGCGGGAACGGCGGACGGTCAGGCTGGATGGATGGTGATTTCGTTTCATTTTGAATGCCTCCTTTTGTTTTGTCTGAGGACAGTATACAAAAGGATAAGTCCAATAAACCGGATTTTTAAAGTTTTTTGAAATCTTTTTTCCCGGATGCCGACGGCTTGCAACCCGGCGGAAAGTATGCTACAATATAAGCGCACCTTGAAAAACTACTTTTTTGCGTTTTGGCCGGATCTTTTGGACTGATACTATTTCTTATGAAAAATCTTTGATTTTTCATAAGAAAACACCGCCTTACGGCGTTGTCGATTCTGTGATTTTGGGAAAGAAAAATCACGCAGTCCCGTCTCATATGATTCTCTAACAAAAAACGGCTATTCTTGCGAATGAAAGTTTTTTGAGAATCAGTATGACAATGCGTTTTGTAAATCCTGCAATACACCGGGTATTCCGGGAATCCCAAGATTTTTGTCAGCTCAGGAGCTCTCGTCCAACACATCAAAAAGTAGATTTCAGAGGTTGCCACAGAAAACTGTAACCCGGAGGTATTTTATGGGAAGATCCGGTCAATTTGCGGAAAAGCAGGCTGCCGCAGTGCAGCCCACCGGCTTTGACAAGTTCAAGGCGGTGGTTTCCAAAATAAATTCTGTTATCAATCTGATCGGTGTCTGGCTGTTCCGGCTGCGGAAATTTGTGATGGCCGCGCCTGTGGTTTATGTTGCCCTCCGTCTGGCGTCCTATAACGCCCAGCACCTGCCGGAACAGGTGGGGATCAACTTACAGTCCACCGGAGAGTTTGCCGTGACCATCAGCCGAAGTCTGGCGGTAGCCGGCCCCCTGGGACTGACGGCGGCGTGCCTGCTGCTGATGTTCTGCTCCAGAAAGGCGATGTATCCCTGGGCAATCAGTATTTTCACGCTGGCTCTGCCGCTGCTGCTGCTTTTGAGCAACGTGTACCCCTATTGATGGGATCGGGGAAGCTCTGAACAAATCGTCTGTTAAGCAGCGGACGGTTTTTTCAGGGCTTCCCTAAGAAAATCTTTTGCGTCTGTTCAAGGTTTCTTCACCAATCGCCGCCCGGAGTGTGCTATACTAATGGTACAGAAGCGGAGACAGTGGGGGAAGCCGATGCCGTGGAAATATCTGCGGATAACCCGACGGCGGACCTGTGACACGCTGCTTGTTCCGCAGGAAGAGAAATCCATCACCGTGCAGCGGCCCCATTCCGGGCCGCTGCGTTTTTTTCAAAGCGGGCAGCCGATACACCGCTTTACACGAAAATGTCCGCCGGAACGATCCGACGGACGTATTTTATTCGCTTTTCAGATCCTGTACTTTGGTGTTCCTGCCAAAATAGGCGAGAATGTAGCTGACGAAGGAAATCGCCAGAAAGACCGCGTCCACCGCTGCGATGACGCTTACCACAGCTGCGTCGGCATTGGGAAACAGCACCAGAGCAATGAGGCTGATGAATAAAACGGTGGTGCAGATTTTCCCTGCCATCAGGGCGCCGGGGAGCATTTTCCCCTTTCTCAGATGCACAAGACCGGCGACGATCTGAAAGATCTCCTTTATGACGAACAGCGCCAGCACCGGCAGCAGCTGGGGATGCTTCAGGGACAGGCACACCGTCAGGGTGAACTGGGTGACCTTATCCGCCAGGGGGTCAAGGATTTTTCCCAGCGTGGAGATCATGTTGAAGTGCCGGGCAATCTTCCCGTCGATCAGATCCGTCAGGCAGGAAACCGCCATAATCGCGCCGGCGGTGATATACTGATAGGTCTGGGTAGCGCTGAGATAAATGTAAATATATACGGGAATCAGTGCCAGCCGAAACAGGCTCAGCAGATTCGGAATGGTAAATACTTCCTTTTTCCAGTCTTTGATGTGCATGGGTAATTCCTCCGTGGCGGGTTTGAACGTAAACAACGTATATTATAGACGAGAATTTTACGTTTATCAAGGGTTCGCTGCCGGACATGGAAAAATTTTATGAAAGGTCCACATTTTTCCGGAGGCTGCAGAGTCAGCGGGGGAGGTTGTTCAGGTTTGCTGCCAGGGGATATTGCAGGGCCAGATGCTTCCAGGTATGCTTATCCAGATTCCCGGTCATGGGCAGGCCGCTTAAAACCTGGAAGGAGGAAAGGGAATCCGCTGTGGGTTCGTCCAGAATGCCGGAGTGGGTGGGTTCGGCAACGCTTTTGTAGACATCGGAAAGTACCTTCAGCATGGCCTGAACCAAATACATGTGGGGATTTCTTTCCCCTCTGCGAATGACCTGCCCGGGATTGAGAATGATGTCCACCGACTGGGCGGCGTCCAGGCGGACAAGGGCGGGTGTATAGACGGCAACGACGGATTCCCAGGTGGCCTTGTCTGTGACTCCTGTCACCGGCAGACCGTGTTTGCGCTGGAAGGTGGAAACCGCTGCCGTGGTTTCGGGGCCGTAGATGCCGTCGGGGACGATGCGCATATGAGTGGGATCATCTTCGGCAATGACCCGGAGCATGGTTTGCAGACTGCGGATGGGTTGACCGACAAAAGAAGAAAGAGGTCTCATCGCGGTGCCTCCTGTCTCACAGGATCCTGGTTCCCGGCGCTTAGGTCATTGCCCGGGAACTGGGTCAGTGTGGTGGTTTTGGAATAGCGGGCCCTGGGCGGGGTACCGCTGATGATGGCGGAGGTATAGGGGAAATTCTCCGGATCCCGCCAGCTGATGGTTTCTATGCCGGCGAACTGGTCGTAGATTTCATCCCAGGTATCGAAATCCACGATGCCGGTCTCCGGCAGACCGAACCGCCGTTGGGCGGCGATGACGGCGCTGCGGGTGGCAGGGCCGAAAATTCCGTCTACGGTAACGGGAGGGATCTCAGGAATGTAGGATGAAAGAACGCTCAGCATATACTGCAGATGCTCTACCTTGACCCCCCGGTCTCCCTGCTCGATGGGGTTTGTGGTGGCCCAGGAGATGGTGTAGAACCGCTGTCCCTGACTGCGCAGCTCCGCCATATTGGTGACGGCGATGTAGTATCGTACCAGAGCATACCAGGTTTCCCGGCCGACTACGCCGTCCACGTCCAGATTGGCGATCTCCTGGAATTTCCGAACGGCGGCCTCTGTCTGCGCGCCGAAGATGCCGTCCACCAGAGAGATTTTGGGAATGGCGGGATAGTTTTGGGAGATGCGGTTCAGCTCCACCTGAATAAAGACAACGCTGGGGCCGGTGATTCCCCGGCGCAGAGGGGTGCCGGGATAGGAAGAGGTGATGCCCTGAATGGGGGCATTGTTTACGATTTCCACATTGCCGTAGTAGCTGCGCAGGATCTGAACGGTGTTGTAGCCCTGCCGGGCAAGATTCTGGCTGCCCCACTGACTGAGGCCCTCGCAGGTGACGGTGGTGCCGTTGCAGAATTTCGCTGCCAGCGGCTCCACAAAGCCGGGACGGCGGAGGTAGTCGTTGAACAGGTCATCCACCAGACGGGCGACATTGGTAAAATAGCTGCGGCCGTTGACGAAGAACTGGTCGTAGGCGGTGGAGTTGGTGATGTCGAAATCATAACCCCTGCTTCGATAGAACTCCGTGTATACCCGGTTCAGGGCAAAGGAGACAATGGCAAGGATGTTTGCCCGGAGGGCGGCATCCTCCCAGGTGGGGTAGATTTCACTGGACGCCACGTTTTTCACATAGTCCACAAAATTGACGGTGACATTGGCGGCGTTGGCGCTGGGAGCCCCGAGATGTACTGTGATCCGCTGGGGGATGTAGGGAAGAATTTCAGGCATAGGGCACCTCCTACAGGTTTTGGGGAGGCGTGTTGAAAATCTCGGTCTGATCCCATTGGCCGGGGAGCTCTGACAGCGGAATCATTTCCAGATCCTGATTGGTGGTGGTATCGGCGAACACCTGCAGATTCTCTGCTTCCACCTGTTCGTAGCCTTTGAGACGGGCGTAGAGGTTCACAACAGTAAAGGGCTTTTCCCCTGGTTCGGGTTCCAGACTTTCCGATTTATCCGGCACGGGAATCTCGATGGGGGTAATCAGACCGTTTCGGTCGGTCAGCCGCATGGCAATGGCGGTGCCATCGGTGGCGGTGACGGTGATGGCAACGTTTTCCAGCGGAAACCGTGCGGTGCTGGTGTAGGCGCGTACCTGTATGTAGCCGGTGGCTGACAAGTGCATTCCTCCTTTCATGTTCCCGGTATTCTATGCGAACGGGAAGCGTTATGTGCTGGGGAACCGCAAAATGTCATTCGCAGAGCCGGGTGCACACGGCTCTGTGAATGGCTCCGGGTATTTTATAAAAACCCCTGCATCTGCCGGATGTTTGCCGTCTCGCAGTCCAGCAGCTTTTGGGACAGGGTGTTGATCTGCTCATCCTGTCCGCCGAACTGATGGAGGGTTTTGAGGCCCTTGATCATGCCCCGGGTGTTGCCCTGGATCATCATACCGGCAATTTTGGAATCGGTGTTTCGCCCGTTGAGCTTCATTCGGGTCATCAGATTCGACCAAAGCCGCACCGAAGGGTCAAGTTCCGTCATATCCCAGCCCCGCTGGGTGGCGATGGAATGGGCTTCGGTTTCGATGGAATCATATTCCCGGAGCTGAGATTCCAGAGCCTTTCTCAGCCCCGGACGCATACTGGTGTCCAGCACACTGCGAATGCCGATCTGTCCCATTTGAGTGGTTTTCAGAACCGAGGACAGGATTTCTCTGCTGTTTCTCATAAAAACATCACCGTGCTTAGTATGCACATGATTGGGCGCATCATGCATAGAATACGCAGATGGAAAGGATGTGGTGTTATGTGCGCGATTAGCGGAATCATTGGTCTGCCCGCATCGGAAGAGACAGTTTCAAAAATGCTGGCGACCATGTACCGCCGGGGGCCGGATGATAAAGGCGTGTACCGGGAGGGCGGCTGCACGCTGCTCCATGGACGGCTGGCCATTATTGATCCTGTCGGGGGACGGCAGCCCATGAAACTCGGTTGGGCGGGGGAAGATTATACGCTGGTCTATAACGGCGAGCTGTATAATACCCAGGAGCTTCGCCGGGAGCTTGCCGGGCTGGGACATACCTTTCAGGGGCACTCCGATACGGAGGTGCTGCTCCACGCCTACGCCCAGTTTGGGGCGGACTGCGTGGAAAAGCTGAACGGGATTTTCGCTTTTGCCGTGTGGGAAGGGCAGAGAAAGCGGCTGTTTCTCGCCCGGGACCGTATCGGCGTAAAACCCCTGTTCTATAAGCATCACGACGGCGGGCTGCTGTTTGCGTCGGAGATCAAAACCATTCTGACCTATCCCACAGTGCGCCCGGAGCTGGACGAGACAGGAGCAGCCCAGTTAATCCTGCTGGGGCCGGGACGGCTGCCGGGCAGCGGCGTGCTGAAGGATATTTTCGAGGTGGAGCCGGGCTGCTGCGGGTATTATGAAAGCGGCAGACTGCGGATTCGCCGGTACTGGCAGCTCCGGGACCGGGAGCATAGGGACTCTTTTGAGGAAACCGTGGAGCGGGTACGCTTTCTGGTGACCGATGCCATCCGGCGTCAGATGGTGTCCGACGTGCCCATCGGGACGTTTCTTTCCGGAGGGCTGGACTCCAGCATCATCACCGCCGTCTGCGCGGGAGAGCTGGAGGGCAGGGGAGAGCGGCTCAAAACCTTCTCCGTGGATTACCTGAATAACGAAAAGTATTTTCAGGCAAATAAGTTTCAGCCCAATTCCGACAGTGCCTATATCCGTCTGATGACCGACGCCCTGAATACGGACCACCGCTGGACGGTGCTGACTCCGGAGGACTTGGCGGGAGCTTTGGAGGATGCCACCATCGCCCGGGATCTGCCGGGAATGGCGGATGTGGACTTTTCCCTGCTGGCATTTTGTAAAGAGATCCGACAGGACGTGAAGGTTGCCCTGTCAGGTGAGTGTGCCGACGAGATATTCGGCGGATATCCGTGGTACCGTGACCCGGAAGTACGGGCCCGGGAGGGATTCCCCTGGGCCCAGAACACACTGGACCGGGCCGCCATCCTGACGCCGGCGGCAGCCCTCAATCCGGCGGAATTTGTGATGGATGCGTACAATCAGACCTGCCGGGAAAGCGATATCCTGCCGGGAACACCGGATATGGAGAGACGGATGAAGCAGATGGTGAACCTGAATTTCCGATGGTTCATGCAGACTCTGCTGGACCGGAAGGACCGCATGAGCATGTACCATTCTCTGGAAGTCCGGGTACCCTTCTGTGATTACCGGATCGCGGAGTATTTATACGGCGTTCCGTGGGAATATAAGGATTATCAGGGACAGGAAAAAGGTCTGCTCCGCCAGGCGGTGGCGGGCCTGCTCCCGGACGAGGTGCTGCACCGCAAGAAAAGCCCCTATCCCAAGACCTTTGATCCCCGGTATGAGCGGCTGATGGAGGCCCGGCTGCAAACCATCTTCGACGACCCCGCCGCGCCGCTGTGGCAGCTGGTGTCGGCGGAGAAAGTGAAGCTGCTGCTGCAAAGCAAGACCCAGTGGCCCTGGTACGGCCAGCTCATGCGGCGGCCCCAGACCATGGCCTATCTGTGCCAGATCGACTTCTGGCTGCGGCATTACCGGGTGGAAATGGTGTTTTAATACTATTTCTTATTAAAAATCTTTGATTTTTAATAAGAAGACACCGCCTTACGGCGTTGTCGATTCTATGATTTTGGGAAAGAAAAATCACAGAATCCCGTCTCATATGATTCTCTAACAAAAAACTTCAATTCTTGCGAATTAAAGTTTTTTATTGAGAATCAGTATAAGGTATTTCTGATACAACCGGCAAGAGCTGACAGTGCGGGATTTTGATTTCCCGGAAGTTTGGGAAACTTAAGGATAACGGATGTTTTTCCTGTTTTTGGCGCCGTGCCGGGGGATCAAAAGCTCCGCTGCTCACCCGCAGACGATTTCTCTGGATACGCCCTAGTCTTTACCGGATTTTACATTGACGAAGAAAATACCATATGGTAAAATAAGCCCGGATAAAAGGACGCTTTACAGCATGGGCGCAGAACAGCGCCCTGCGCGGATATGTTGACACAGCCCACACTATAAGACAGCAGGAGGTATTTCCATGCGTAAAACGAAGATTATCTGCACCATCGGTCCGGCCAGTGAAAACGAGGAGACTTTGACCCAGATGTGCCTCGCCGGCATGAATGTGGCCCGATTGAACTTCTCTCACGGCACCTACCCCGAGCATGAGAAAAAAATTGAGCTGATCAAGCAGGTTCGGCGGAAGCTGGGGCTGCCCATTGCCATTATGCTGGACACCAAAGGTCCGGAATACCGCATCCGCACCTTCGCCTCAGGCAAGGTGGAGCTGAAAGATGGGGATGCGTTCACCTTTACCACCGAAGAGGTGGAGGGTGATGAAACCAGAGTGAGCGTCAATTACAAGGATCTGAATAAGGACTTGAAATCCGGCGACACCGTGACCGTTAACAATGGCATGGTCAAGTTCGAGGTCGTGGACATTGAAGGCACGGAAATCCACTGCAAGTGTCTGGTAGGCGGAACCTTAAGCGACCGCAAGAGCATGTCCTTCCCCAACAAGGTCATGTCCGGTCCTTACCTTTCTGAGCAGGACAAATCGGATATCCTCTTTGGTATTGCCCACGGTGTGGACTTCATCGCCGCCTCCTTCGTCTCCACAAAGCAGGACGTCCTGGACATTCAGAAGCTGCTGGACGAGAACGGCGGCAGCGATATTGAGATCGTGGCAAAGATCGAGAACCGGTCCGGTGTGGACAATGTGGAGGAAATCTGCTCCGTCTGCGGCGGCATCATGATCGCCCGGGGCGATCTGGGCGTGGAGATTCCCTATGTGGAGGTGCCTTCCGTTCAGAAGAAGCTGACCCGGATGTGCCGGATGCTGGGTAAGCGGGTCATCACCGCCACGGAAATGCTGGAATCCATGATTCAGAATCCCCGGCCTACCCGTGCGGAGATTTCCGATGTGGCCAACGCCGTCTATGACGGCACCTCCTGTGTCATGCTCTCCGGCGAATCCGCTGCCGGTAAATACCCTGTGGAGGCGGTCAAAGCCATGGCGCAGATCGCCGAGTACACGGAGCAGCATACCGGCTACAAATCCCGCTTTCTCAAGACGGAATACAACGGTCAGAACAATCTGGACTGCCTTTCCCATGCCGTGTGCTCCATGGCCATCGACGTAAACGCCAAGGCCATCGTGGTTTGCTCCGTATCCGGAAAGACCGCCATGCTGGTCAGTCGGTTCCGCACCCCTGTAGACATTATCGGCATGACCACCGACCGGAAAATCTGGCGCAGGCTCTCCATGAGCTGGGGTGTCACCCCGGTGATGGCGGATGAATTCCCCACCATGGACGTGATGTTCTACTATGCCAGAAAGGCTGCTATGGAAGTCTTTAACCTGCAGCCGGGCGACAATATTCTGCTCACCGGCGGCCCTATCAACGGTCAGCATGGCAATACCAATACCATCAAGATCGAGACGATTTGATACAACCCGAAAATGCTGCCGCAGCGTTGGCTGCGGCAGCATTTTCACTACATTTTGCCCGGAAAACGGCCTGGAAAATTTGGGGAATTTCCCTATGTGAAATAGAAAAATGTTTGTGCTATAATAAAAATATCAGGAAGTACGGCGTTTCCGGGGAGGGAGCAGGTCATGTTTCAGGTTGGAGATCTGGTGGTTTACGGTGTGCACGGCGTATGCCGTGTCGTGGATCAGGAGGAAAGGTTGATTGATAAAAAGCGCCTGACCTATTTGGCTTTGGAGCCTGTGGGACAGGGGGATTCCAAATTCCTGGTGCCTACCCAGAACGCGGCTGCCATGGCAAAGTTACAGCATGTGCTTTCCAAAGAAGAGCTTGAGACGATGGTAGACTCGGAGGAAGTCCGCGCAGATGGCTGGATCAGGGACGAGAACCAGCGAAAGCAAACCTACCGGGAGCTGATAAACAGCGGTGACCGGGCGAGGCTGATGCGTATGGTTCACACCCTTTACCGCCACAGGGCTGCGCAGGCCGCTGCGGGACGAAAGAACCATCTTTGCGATGAGAATTTCCTGCATGATGCGGAGAAACTGCTGGTGGGGGAGGTCTCCATCGTTTTGAATTTGGATCCGGAACAGGCAAGGAGCTATATTCACAAGAAATTGAAAGAGGACGCGTGAGCGTCCTCTCAGCGTGTCAAAAAAGCCTCGCAGAGTTTGCCGCGAATGCGGCAAATAAAGTGAGAATCATTTTCTGCCGGGGAGTGTACCTGGCAGAAAATACAGCTCAGGCTGCAAGTGCGGGAGTTGTGCGCCTATGGCGCACAAGGAGTGCGCGCAGCAGACTGCGAAAATCTGTCGGAAAAGCCCGAAGGGGTTTTTCGACAATCTGAGAGGACGCGTGAGCGTCCTCATTTGTATTTTCCGGTTCGGTCAGTCAATGTACACAAGATAAGCCGGTTCAATACCCCGGATACCCAGGCCTGGTTCGTCGGAAACGGTGATGTTTTTCTCGTCGAAAACAGCGCCGCCGAGGATGGGATCTTCGCTGCACAGCACGGGGCCGTCCAGATCCACCCGGGTGATGATATTTTTCGCACAGGCCAGATGCACGGCGGCATTGACGGAAATCTTTGCTTCCAGCATGCAGCCGATCATGCACTCCACGCCGAACACCTCGGCGGCAGAGGCAATTTTCAGGGCATTATAGATGCCGCCGCACTTCATCAGTTTGATGTTAATCAGGTCAGCGGCGCCCATCTGCAGGATGGTCATGGCGTTTTCCGGGGAGAATACGGCCTCGTCCGCCAGCACAGGCACATAGCTCCGCTCCGTCACATATTTGAGACCTGCGAAGTCGTGGGCCGCGACAGGCTGCTCTACCAGCTCAATGTCCAGGCCCAACTCCTGCATCCGGTTCAGGATCTTTACAGCCTGCTTTGGGGTCCAGGCCTGATTTGCATCGATTCGGATGACCACATCCTTTCCCACGGCATTCCGGACGGCGCTGAGCCGGGCAACGTCCAGCTCGGGATTGACACCAACCTTCATTTTCAGGCAGTCATAACCGCGGCCAATGGCGATAAGAGCATCCTTCACCATAGTGTCGGGATCGTTGACGGAGATGGTGATGTCGGTGACGATCTGATTCCGGGCGCCGCCCAGCAGCTTGCAGACAGGCAGTTTGTACAGCTGACCGTACAGGTCCCACAGCGCCATGTCCACGGCGGCCTTGGCGCTGGAATTTCCCACGATGCACTTCTGAACGGACTGCAGCAGCGGTTCGAATTCATCCACCTCCCGGCCGAGGATGGTCTTGGCAATGTGATCCTGAATGGCGCCGATAATTGCACCGGTGGTATCGCCGGTGATGGCGCCGGTGGGAGGGGCTTCACCGTAGCCAACGGCGCCGCAGTCGGTGTGAATTTCCACAATGACATCCTCGACGCTGCTGACGCTGCGCAGGGCGGTTTTGAAGGGGGTACGCAGGGGTACGCTGATACGGCCTAAACGGACACTTGTGATTTTCATAATGGTCACCTTCGATTTTGTTATTTTGCCATTTCGTACATCGCGGCGGCAATGATCCGGGCGTTTTTCATCAGGCTGTCGACGGACAGATACTCGTCAGGCTTGTGTTCCCGGACTTCCTCGCCGGGGAAGATGGGGCCAAAGGCCACGATATTGGGCAGCGCTTTGGCATAGGTGCCGCCGCCGATGGACTTGGGCGGCTCTTCCAGACCGGTCTGCTCCCGGTAGACCTTCAGCAGGGTGGAGACAAGGGGGCTGTCTTCGGAGATGTAGAGCTTGGGCTTGTGAACCTCAGAATCCAGAGTAAATCCGGCTCCGGCGAATTTGGCGTTGAGGATCGGAGCGCAGTCTGCATAGTCTTTGGTAACCGGGTAGCGGTAGTTGATCTTCAAAGACAGGCGGTGTTCGTCTGCTTCCATGGTGCCGAGATTCAGTGTCAGATTCCCGGAAACCGCGTCCCGGAGGGCGATTCCGGCGGAAGCACCGTCGGTCCCCATACCCAGAGTCCCCGCCAGAAAATGCACCGCATCCGCCAGTTCACCGCTCAGAGGCAGGGTGTCCAGAGCCAGCAGCAGGCGGCCAATGGCGTTTTCCCCCAGCTCCGGGGTACTGCCGTGGGCACTGACGCCCTTGGCTTCCATAAAAAGCCCAAAGTCCGTGGCGGTAAAACGCACCTGGGGGGCGCAGAGTCTGGCAATGCGCTGTGCCAGCGCCTGGGGACATGCCAGCTTGGCGCAGGCGTGGGCAGGAACCATATTGGGTGCAGTCCCGCCCCGGATGGACAGCAGGCGGATATCGCCGGACTGGGTATAAGCGCGGGAAAAAGAAACGTTGATGATACCCTTTTCTCCGTTGATCACCGGGTATTCGCCGTCGGGAGTAAAGCCCATTTTGGGTACTTCGCCGCCGTTTGCAAGGTAGTATTTCATATCAGCGGAGCCGGTTTCTTCATTGCAGCCGAATAAAATACGGATACGGCGGCGGATAGGCAGACCGGAATCCCGCAGTGCCGCCAGAGCGTACAGGGAAGCAATGGCGGGGCCTTTGTCATCCGTCGCGCCCCGGCCCCAGATTTTGCCGCCGCGCAGCTCCCCGCCGAAGGGGTCGCAGCTCCAGCCGTCTCCGGCGGGTACCACGTCCAGATGTCCCAGAACGGCAACCATTTCTTCGCCCTCGCCGTATTCGCAAAAGCCAAGGTGGCCGTCCATATTTTCTGTCCGAAAACCCAGCTCCCGGGCGGTTTCCAGAACATGGTCAAGGCTTTTCCGTACGAAAATGCCGTAAGGGGCGCCGTCTTCCGCCTCGCCCTGAACGCTGGGAATCCGCAGATTTTGCCGCAAACTGGAAATCATGCGGGGCTTCAAGGCAGCAACATATTCGCTCAATTCCATAGGGATCCCTCCAACGCCAATCAGTTTTTCCGAAGCAGCTCCAGTAGTTCCCCGGGGGTATGGGCAATGACCGCGGCACCGGCGGCTTCCATGTCAGCGGCATCTCCGTAGCCCCAGGCAACGCCGATGGTGGGAATGCCGTGGGCGGCAGCGCCCAGCACATCAAATTTCGTGTCGCCCACCATGACCATATTGTCCGGCCGTCCATTCTGAGCGAGAAGGAAAGCGATGACCGCGTCCTTGGAGGAACGGGATTCGTCCAGGGTAGCACCGCAGACGGTATCAAAATACCGTTCCAGATCAAAGTGGGTCAGCACTCTGTGGGCCATTTCCTCCGGCTTGGAGGTGGCAACGCAGAGCTTGTGACCATCCTGCTTCAGCGCTTCCAGAAGTTCTCGGATGCCGGGGTAGGGGGTGTTCTCGAAGATACCGATGGGGTTATAGCGGCTTCGGAAAACAGCCACCGCCTCATCCAGCTTTTCCGCAGGGACACCATATTTTAACATAGAATCGTAAAGGGGAGGGCCCACAATGCTTCTTAGTTCCTCCCGGGAGGGGATCGGCAGGCCGAAATGTTCCAGTGCGAAGACGGCGCAGTTGATGATGCCTTCACCGGAATCCGTCAAAGTACCGTCCAGGTCAAAGAGAATGGTCTTTTGCACCGCGGTGTCAGTCCTTTCTTTGTTTTCTGGATTATATCACACATTGTGACACTTAACAAGAACATTTGCCAAAAGTCCCGTAAAACAATGTCACCCTCCGGCAGGCAGCGCCTGCCGGAGGGTGACATCTACTTGACGAATTAGCGAAAATGCGGTAGGATTCAGGTAACAGGGGGTGGGGAAATGGCAGAAAAGCGGAAAGATCCCGGCATAGCTGCGCACTTATTTGCCGGTTGGCAGGAAACGATGATCTGGTCTGCGCTGGATGGTATTATGGGAACAGTTTACACTGCGGAAGGAACATCCGCCATGGTGCATTCCGGTGATTTCGCGTTTTTTGCGGGAACCCCCAACGCGGAGCTGGCGGAGTTCTTTTTGGGAACGCCCTTTGTCATTGCCGCGCCGCAAAATGAAGCGTGGGCGCGGCTGCTGGAAGCGGTTCATGGGAAGCATGCCCGGCGGCGGGAGCGCTATGCCATTAAAAAAGAGTCGGGAGTATTCGACGTCCAAAAGCTGCAGCGGCTGGCTGACGCATTGCCCGAAGGATATACCCTGCACCCGATCGATGAAGAATTGTACGAACGCTGCAAGCTGGAGGCGTGGAGCCGGGACTGGGTGTCCCAATATCCAACCTATTCGTCTTTTCAGAAATTGGGACTGGGTGTGGCGGTGCTGTGCGGCGGAGAGATTGCTGCGGGGGCATCCTCCTACTGCACCTATCGGGGGGGCATCGAAATCCAGATAGACACCCGTGAGGATCACCGGCGGCAGGGACTTGCAGCGGCCTGCGGGGCAGCGCTGATTCTAAAGTGCCTGAACCAGGGACTGTACCCAAGCTGGGACGCGCAGAACAGGGCATCCATGGCGCTGGCGGAAAAACTGGGCTACCATTTCAGCCACGTCTACCCGGTGTATGAGATTTCCTATGGTTGCGGGGGAGACGGAGAATGAAACTTACCAACAGGTCATTGACAGAAGGGGACAAGCGGGCGATCTGCGCCTGGCATTATGACGGGGTGTATTCCATATACAATCTCCCGCCCTGGGAAGAAATGAAAAGAACCAAGTCCGGTTTTTTCCATCCGGAGAAGGAGAAGAATTTTCACGCATTTCTGGATGGGGATATTCTGGTAGGCTTTGTCAATATTTCGGAGGAGGGCTCAGCAGTTTTCCTTGGCATCGGCATCAATCCCGAGTTCTGCGGGAAACATTACGGGCGGCAGATCCTGGAAGAAGCATACCGGATTTCCAAATCGCTTTACCCGGAAAAAACCACTCTGTCTGGAGGTCCGCACATGGAACGTGCGGGCAGTCACCTGCTATGAAAAAGCGGGTTTTCGCATCGACGGCGAACCTTTTTCCCGGACAACGCTCATTGGGGAAGGCACATTTTACCGGATGGTAATACTGATTCTCAATAAAAAACTTTAATTCGCAAGAATTGAAGTTTTTTGTTAGA
>JBJDYG010000065.1:0-10529 GCA_051867075.1 Faecousia sp.
CAGTATCTTCAGGGCGGGGCGAAATTCCCCACCGGCGGTAAAGTCCGCGAGCGCGAGAGCGTTGAATCGGTGAAACTCCGATACCGACAGTACAGTCTGGATGGAAGAAGATACGCAAAGATTCTTTGCGTTTTTTCGCGCCCTGAGTGTAAACTCAGGGCGGATTTTTTGTTTTGAGGTGATACCAATGACAGATCTTTGGAAACAGGTACTGGACAATCTGACCTTCGTAGGCGCCAGCGTCGCCATCATCGTGGGACTTGCCCTGCTTGCCCGGCTGGCAGAGCGTTTTCTCCCGGAAAAGCGGAAGGTTACACCTGCCCGGCGGGTCAGCATCATCGGCATCTGTGCCGCCATCGCCGCAGTGCTCCATATGCTGGACTTTCCCCTCCTTGTGCTGGCTCCCGAATTTTACAAGCTGGACTTTTCCGAGCTGCCGGTGCTGCTGTGCGGCTTTTATCTGGGGCCCAGCGCCACAGTGGTGTGCGAGGGCGTAAAAATCCTGCTGAAGCTGCTCCTGAAGGGTACCTCCACCGCGTTTGTGGGCGATCTTGCCAATTTCGTGGTGGGCTGCTGCTTTGTCCTGCCTGCCACCATTCTCTACCACATCCACAAAAGCAGAAACAGTGCCATCCTCGGCCTTGTTGTGGGCACACTGTCCATGACGGTGTTGGGCAGCGCCTTCAACGCCATCTACCTGCTGCCCAAATTCTCGGAGCTGTACGGAATTCCTCTGGACGTCATCATCGGTATGGGTACCGCTATCCACAGCGGAGTCAGCAGCGTGACCAGCTTTGTAACGCTGTGCGTTGCGCCGCTGAATCTGGTGAAGGGCAGCGTCATTTCCATTCTTACCATGCTGCTTTACAAGCGGGTGGCAGCGCCGCTGTTCGGGCTTCATCGCTGATGCCGCCATTTCACAAAAGGAACATTTTCCATTGAATATCCGTATAAATTGTCAGGACACCTTCGGGTGTCCTGCTTCTTTTTTGTTGAAAAACACAACGATCCCCGCCTTTGACCGGGTCAACATCCTTGACAGTTCTTTCCTGCTCCGTTATACTTATCGTAAGATACTATATAAATAAAAAGGAGAGATTTTTCATGGACGCCAAATACGAAGCCCTGTTTACCCCCTGGAAGGTCGGCAATGTGGAAATCAAGAACCGGATCGTCCTGTGTCCTATGGGCGGCACCTCCCTCTTCGGCTGGATGGAGCTGACCGGCTGCCATTTTGACAAGGAAGCCGCAGCCTTCTTTCTGGAGCGGGCAAAAAACAATGTCGGTCTGATTATCCCCGGCATTGCGCCTCTGCGGGACACCATCTGGGGCAAGTGGCTGTGGCAGAACGAGAAGATGTTCGAAGATCTGAAGGACTATATGGTGGAAATCCACAAAACCGGCGCCAAGCTCTTCATCCAGCTCACCGCCGGTATGGGCCGCAGCTGGGCCATCACCGACGATATCGCCAAGCTCTACAAAAACAAAGCCCTGCGTGCCATTTCCAAGCCGGTGCTTGACGCGGGCTATCAGCTTGCCAGTCCTTCGGAGCTGCCCGCCCGGTGGGATCCCAGCATCACCACCCCCGCCCTGACCGTGGAGCAGATTCATGAGATCATCGACGCTTTTGCCAAAACCGCCAAACTGTGCAAGGACGCGGGCGTGGACGGCGTGGAGATCCATGCGGTCCACGAAGGATACCTTCTGGATCAGTTCACCATGGACTGGACGAACAAACGTACCGACGAGTACGGCGGCTCCTTTGAAAACCGCTACCGCCTGCCGGTGGAAATTGTTCAGGCCATTAAGGCCAGCTGCGGCAAGGACTTCCCTGTGTCGCTGCGCTACAGTGTGGAGTCCAAGGTCAAGGACTTCTGTGAAGGCGCTGTTCCCGGGGAGGAATATGTGGAAGCCGGGCGGAATATGGCGGAATCCGAAAAGGCCGCCAAATACCTGCAGGATGCGGGCTACGACATGCTCAATGCCGACAACGGCACCTACGATTCCTGGTACTGGTCTCATCCGCCCATGTACATGCCTCAGAACTGCAACCTTGAGGATGTCGCCCACATCAAGCAGTTTGTGGATATTCCCGTGGTCTGCGCCGGACGGATGGAGCCGGACGCAGGCGCTCAGGCCGTGGCAGAAGGTCGGATCGACGGCGTAGGCGTTGCCCGGCAGTTCCTGGCCGACGGTGAGTGGGTCACCAAGCTCATTGAGGACCGCCTGGAGGACATCCGCCCCTGCATCTGCTGCCACAACGGCTGCTTCAATTTCTGCAGCTACAAGGGTCATGCCAACGATCAGGACTTCTCCGACACCATGGGACTTGCCCGCTGCGCCCTGAACCCCGAAACCATGCAGTCGAAGAAATATCGCATCAAGCCCGCCCGGAAGGCAAAGAACATTGCCGTCATCGGCGGCGGCATCGGCGGCATGGAGTCCGCCCTGGTGCTTGCAAAGCGGGGCCATAAGGTCACGCTGTACGAAAAATCCGGCGAGCTGGGCGGTGTGTTCATCGCGGCGGCAGCTCCTTCCTTCAAGGAAAAGGATCGCGCTCTCATCGCCTGGTATAAGCGGGAAATCGCGAAATACCCCATCGAGGTCAAACTCAACGCCGAGGTCAAGGACCTGACCGGCGTCAAGGCCGACGAGGTCATCATCGCCACCGGCGCGACTCCCAACCGCATTCCTGTTCCCGGTGCGGAAAAAGGCATTCAGGCCATCGATTTCCTGCTGGGCAAGCGGGAAGTGGGCGAAAACGTCACCATTATCGGCGGCGGCCTGACAGGCTGTGAGATCGCCTATGAGCTGTACTTACATGGAAAGAAGCCTACCATTGTGGAAATGAAGGACGACCTGATTGCGGTGAAGGGCGTGTGTCTCGCCAATTCCAGCTACCTGCGGGACTTCTTCAAAGCCAACAAGGTCCCTGTCCATCTGGAAACCAGCCTGTGCGAGATCCGGGACGACGGCGTGCTGGTGAAGGACAAAAACGGAATGCAGTACAAAATCGCGGCGGATTCCGTTATTCTGTCCGTGGGCTATAAGCCCCATCCCCTTGCCCAGAAGGACAAGAACATTCATATCGTGGGCGACGCCGGCAAGGTGGGCAACCTGCGCACCGTCATCTGGCAGGCCTGGGACGTATGCATGAAGCTGTAATACCCGGCGGCAGCGCCGCCGGAATGCAAAATAAAAGGATACCACGATCCGGCATCCGGCAGCAATTTTGACAGAAAAGGAGCTATGATTATGATTTTGACCCCCGAACAGCAGGCTATTCTCAACGGCTCCAAGGGCGAGACCATGGCCAAGGTGATGCGCACTTTGGTCATGTACGGCGAGACCTTTGGGGCGGAGAAGATGGTTCCTGTCACTTCTGAATATAACCATCTGGTCACTTCCTTCGGCCTGAAAATGATGGCGCCTGTGTTTGAGCTGATGCAGCAGCTCATCGACGCGGGCACCGTCTCCGCCCAGAAGTTCTCCGTTGACCCCCGGCCTCTGGATAAGAACGTACCGGCAAACTTCCTGCAGAAAATCGTGTTCAACAACTTTATGTATTCCACCCAGGCGTCCTACGAGCAGCAGTTGAAGGAGCTGGGGCTGATGAACGACGATGCCTTCACCTGCGCCTGCTATCTGGATCAGGTGGGCAACAAGCCCAAAAAGGGCGATATTCTCAGCTGGGCGGAGTCCTCCGCCGTGGTGTACGCCAACTCTGTGCTGGGCGCCCGGTGCAACCGCAACTCCGGCATCATGGACATCATGGGCTCCATTGCGGGCTACGTCCCTTACTTCGGTCTGCTCACCGACGAAGGGCGGAAAGCCACCTGGATCGTCAAGGTGGAGTGTGAGCGCAAGCCGGAAGCTCAGCTTCTCGGCTCCGCCATCGGTATGAAGGTCATGGAGGACGTTCCCTACATCACCGGCCTGACCAAGTGGCTGGGTACCGAGCTGGACGATCATGCCTGTGCCTACCTGAAGGACTTCGGCGCTGCCACTGCCTCCAACGGTGCGGTGGGCTTGTACCACATTGAAAACCTGACCCCCGAGGCAAAAGAGCAGGGTGCTGCTCTGATTGCCGAAGGTGCCAAGGTCTACGTCATCGACGATGACGAGCTGGAGCGGGTGAAAAACAGCTATCCCGTCATTTGGAAGGATAAGGACGCAACCCCCAAGCTGTGCTTCATTGGCTGTCCTCACCTGTCCATGCAGCAGCTCATCGACTGGACGGTGCGGGTAGAGGATGGACTGAAAGCCAGCGGAAACGCCAAGGTAGTCGTTCCCACAGTGTTCACCACCGCTCCCGCCGTGAAGAAGGAATTTGAAAAGACGGAGTATGCCGCCCGGCTGAAGGCCACCGGTGTGGTGCTGTCCTACATCTGCCCGCTGATGTACATGAACAATCCCCTGTGCGGCAAGATGCCTGTCATTACCTGCTCCAATAAGCTGCGCACCTACACTTCTGCCAGATTTTACACCGAAGAGGAAATTCTGACGAGAATCACCAAGGGAGGCAAGTAAGATGAAAGAATTTGTTGGACGTGTGGTTGCCCCCGGCACCGTGACCGCTCCCGCGCTGGTTTCCCATGGCGGACTGAATACGCTGGCTTCCTTCCAGAAGGCCCTGCAGTTCGGCGATAAGAAGGCCACCTGCGGTGATCAGAACAACCCCGATCTCTACGGCAAGGAGATGGTGGGCAAGGCTCTGTGCCTTCCCCAGACCATAGGCTCCACCACCGGCGGTCTTGTGCTGTACTGCGCCTGCGCCATGGAGCGCCAGCCTGCCTGTATGCTGTTTTCCAAGCCCATTGACTCCCTGGCAGCCGCCGGTTCCATTCTGGCCTCCGTCTGGCTGGAGGGTGTCAGTATGCCGGTCGTGGACAGTCTGGGAGAGGAATTTCTGGAATATGTCAAGGACGGCATGACCGTCACCGTTAAAGACGGCGGCGTAGTCTGCGTTGAATAAACGAAAGCGCCACTATATTCGATACCGAGGAGGGCAAAGCGCTTCTTCGGCAATGGGACATCCCTGACACCTTCTGCGGCATTGGCTGCTGTATTCTGGGCTGCGCCGACGAAGCGCCGGCTCCCAGGGAAAGAGCCGGCGGCAGGATCCGGAAAACCTGAGTCATCTACAAGAGTGGAGGTTCCCTTCATGAACTTTTTGGAAATCGCAAACAACCGCCAGTCCTGCCGCAGCTACGACGAAGCAAGGCCGGTTGAGCAGGAAAAGCTGGACGCTGTGCTGGAAGCGGCGCGTCTGGCGCCTTCCGCCTGCAACGGTCAGCCCTACCACTTCACGGTATGCCGGGGAGAAAAAGCAAAGGCCGTCGCCGCAGCGGTTACGGGTATGGGCATGAACAAGTTCGCTGCCCAGGCTCCCGTTCTGATCGTGGTGTCGGAAAAGCCCTATGTCAAATCCGCCGCTGTGGGCGCCCGGGTAAAAAAGAACGACTACCGCTCCATCGATATTGGCATTGCCGCTGCCTATCTCACCGCCGAAGCCGCCGCCCAGGGACTTGCCAGCTGTATTCTCGGCTGGCTGGACGATGCCAAAATCCGGCAAATCTGCGGGCTGGAGCAGCCCGTGCGGCTGGTGATTACCCTGGGCTATGCCAAAGAGGGTGAGCTCCTCCGGGAGAAAAAACGCCGGGATATTCAGGAGCTGGTGGACTACCAATGAATAGGGATATTTTATCTTCATCCGGCCCATTAACATGCCACTGCGTCCGCCTGCGCCGGGGTGATGACTTGCTGCTTTCCATCCGGTCTCTGGCTCAGGAAAAGCACATTTCGGCAGGGGTGGTGCTCTCCGCCGTGGGCTGCATCTCCGAGGCAAAGGTGCGGGACGCCAGCGGCGTAAACGTACAGTTCATCGGCGAGCACTGCGAAATCGTCAGTCTGAACGGCACCGTCAGCGACCGGCGCTGTCATCTGCACATTGCCCTGTCGAAGGAAGACCTTTCCACCGTAGGCGGCCACCTCTGCCCGGGGTGCATCATCAATACCACCTGTGAGCTGGTCATTGGGGAGCTTCCCGGCGTCCGCTTCGGCGTGGAGCAGGATGCGCAAACCGGATATGACGAGCTGATCTTCCAGCAGGCGTAATCAAGTTTCCCCTGTCATGGTATTTTCCCTTGACAGGGGAATTTTCTTGTGGTACTATACATTTAACATTTCAGTTAATTGTTAAATGTTCAGCAAGGAGGAAGTGCCATGGCGCTGCAGCAGACGTTGAAAGCGCTGTCTGACCCCACCCGGCGGGAAATACTGAATCTGCTCAAATGCGGCAGACTTTCCGCCGGGGAAATTACCGACCATTTTAACATCACCGCCGCCGCTGTTTCCCGGCACCTGTCCGTCCTCAAGGACGCCGACCTGATCTGCGACACCCGGGAGGGCAAGTTTATTTTTTACGAGCTGAACGCCTCCGTGCTGGAGGAGATCATGCTCTGGCTCACGGATCTGAAAGGAGGGGATGCCCATGATAAAGCAACATAGAGGAAAGCTCATTGTTTCATCTGTACTCATTCTGCTCCCCATCGCGGCAGGAATGCTTCTGTGGAACCAGCTGCCCGACCGGTTTGCAGCCCACTGGGGTATTGATGGAGAAGCCGACAGATGGAGCGTGAAAATTTTCGCCGTATTCGTTTCCCCTGCCGCACTTCTGGCCGCCCACTATCTGGTCCTCTTTTTTACCTTTCACGACCCCAAAAACCGGAATCAGAGCAAAAAAGTCGTGGGATTGGTGTTCTGGCTGATTCCCTGCATTTCCCTTCTGACCAGCGGCATGACCTATGCCCTGGCGCTGGGCTGGAAATTCCGGATCAGCGGTCTGCTGCCGGCAGGTCTGGGGCTGATGTTCATCGTCATTGGCAACTATTTCCCCAAATGCCGCCGCAACTACACAATCGGCATCAAAGTCCCTTGGACACTGTGCAGCGAGGAAAACTGGAACGCTACCCACCGCTTCGGCGGTAAGGTTTGGGTGGCAGGCGGCGCCGCGATGATGTTTGCCGCCCTGCTGCCGGAAGTACCGGGCATGATCGTCACCATCATCGCCGTATTCACCCTTACGATTGTACCCATCGTGTACTCCTACCGCTATTACCGCGAGCGCCCTGGGGAGAACGCCCCTGACCCGACGAAGGAAACTGCCAGTCCGGTGGAGAAGAAGCTCTGGATCGGTTTGCTTGTTTTCGGAGCGGTAATTCTGGTTTTCGTGGCTACCATGCTGTTCACCGGCAGGCTGGAATACCGGTTCGAGGATGACAGCTTTACCGTTGAAGCCTCCTACTATGACGATCTGACCGTGAAGTACAGCGCCATCGACAGTATTGAATACCGGGAAGGCAATGTGGGCGGCACCCGCAGCTTTGGCGTGGGCAGCTTCCGGCTGCTGATGGGCACCTTTGAAAACAGTGAATTCGGCACCTACACCCGCTATACCTACTACCGCCCGGAAGCCTGCGTGGTGCTGACGGCGGGAGGAAAAACCCTGGTCCTCAGCGGCGGCAGCGCAGCCGGCACAAAAGAGCTCTACGATACACTGGTTTTGAAAACCGGTTTATAATTTGGAAGGAGAAAATCATATGAACACAGTATCTTCTGCAAGCATCGCGGGCATGGTCGTCAGCCTGATCCTCAGCGTAGGGCTTCCCATCGTGCTGTATGTGGTGCTGAAGCGCAAAACCAACGCGAAATTTTCCGACATGCTTCTGGGCGCGGTCACCTTCATCATCTTTGCTCTGTTCCTGGAGCAGATCCTGCACATGGCGATGAATGCCGTCTTTGGAGAAAAGCTGACCGGCAATCTCTGGCTGTACGCCCTGTACGGCGGCGCGGCTGCAGCGGTTTTTGAGGAATGCGGGCGGCTGGTTGCCATGAAGGTTTTTCTGAAGAATCAGCTGGAGAAGGAAAACGCCCTGATGTACGGCGTAGGTCACGGCGGTATTGAGGCCGTGCTGATTGGCGGCATTGCCTGCATTTCCAACCTGGCCACTGTCTCGATCATCAACAACGGAACACTGGAAACCGCTCTGGCCGGTCTGGATGAAGCTGCCCGGGCAACCTCCCTGGCGACGATTTCCCAGCTTTGGACGCTGCCGGCATACGTGTTCTATATGGCAGGTATTGAGCGGCTGATTGCGGTATTCCTGCAGATTTCCCTGTCCTATCTGGTATACCGGGCCGTCCGGTATCACCGCTGGGGGTTCTTCGCCGCGGCAATGGGAATTCACTTTGCTGTGGATGCCGTGGCTAAAATCTCCATCCAGTATTTGCCCATTCCCGCCCTGGAAGCCATGCTGGCAGTGATTGTCGCTATCATCGTGTGCTTCACCGTCCGCATGTACCGGTCGGAAGCAGATGCGGATCACACCGCTTCTTAACCGGCACCGAAAGCTATGCATTTTTTACCGTCTCCGCACCATTGTCCGCCCGGGGCTTACTCCCCGGGCGGACATTCTTTCCCGCCGAAACCGCAAATAAATCTTGACTACAGGGTATAATTCCTCTATAATATTCGAAGCTATGGATATTTTTATCTGAGAAAGGATTTTGAATATGGCAAAAGAATTTAAGATTACAAGTCTGCGTCTTGCCGACCTGGAAAAGGAACTGAACTACCTGAAAACCACCCGCGAGCGGGAAATTGCCGCCATGATCGCGGAAGCCCGTTCCTACGGCGACTTGTCTGAAAACTCCGAGTACGATGCCGCCAAGAATGAGCAGGCCAAGCTCTACGGACGCATCGCTGAAATCGAGGACATTCTGTCCCACGCCGTCGTCATCGAGGACGAGAACGAGGCCAGCGGCCGGGTGGGCCTCGGCTGCACCGTGGTGGTGGAAGACGAGAACGGCCATCAGACCGAATACCGCATCACCGGCTCTCAGGAAGCCAACCCCATGGAATACAAGCTTTCCGATGACTCCCCCTTCGGCCGCGCCGTGGTGGGCAAGGCTGCCGGCGAGACCTTCACCGTCAATGCCCCCGCCGGCTCCTTTACCATGAAGGTAGTCAGCATCTCCCGTGAGGGCTAAGCTATGGCGAAGTTTGTACCGCAGTCTGAAATGCCCCTGCTGGATCAGGTAAAGGTGCGCCGGGAGAAGCTGGAAAATCTCCGCGCCGAGGGCTTCGATCCCTTTCAGCAGACCCGGTTCGAGGTAACCTCCGATTCCGCCGCCATCAAGGGCGATTTTGAGGCAATGGAAGGCCAGACTGTCCGTCTTGCAGGCCGTCTCATGAGCAAGCGGGGCATGGGTAAGGTGTCTTTCTGCGACCTGCAGGACAGCACCGGCCGTATCCAGCTCTATGTCAAGTTTGACGAGATGGAGGAGGCTGCCTTCAAGCGCTTCAAGAAAAACGACATCGGCGATATCGTGGGTGTGGTGGGCGACGTGTTTAAGACCGAGCGGGGTGAAATCTCCGTCCGCGTCCATGAAGCTACCCTGCTGAGCAAGTCCTTGCTGCCCCTGCCGGACAAGTTCCACGGCCTGACCGACGTGGAAACCCGGTTCCGTCAGCGCTACATTGACCTGATGGTGAACCCTGAGGTCAAGCGGAATTTCGTCATCCGCTCCAGGTTCATTAAGTTCATGCGCAGCTATCTGGACAACATGAACTATATTGAGGTGGAGACCCCGGTGCTGAACACCATCGCCGGCGGCGCCGCCGCCCGTCCCTTTGTCACCCACCACAACACGCTGGACATTGATATGTATATGCGCATCGCCACGGAGCTGCCTCTGAAGCGGCTGATCGTAGGCGGCATGGATCGGGTGTACGAAATCGGCCGCATCTTCCGCAATGAGGGCATGGACCCCAAGCACAATCCCGAATTCACCACCGTGGAGCTGTATCAGGCCTATGCCGATTTCCACGACATGATGGACATCGCCGAGGGCATCATCTCCGGTGCTGCCAAAGAGATCCTGGGCACCTATGAAGTAGAATGGATGGGTGAAAAGCTCAACCTGGCTCCGGGCTGGCGTCGCCTGACCATGGTTCAGGCCGTCCGTGAGTATCTGGGCATTGACTTTGACGCCATCACCGATGATGCTGAAGCTGTTGCCGCGGCCAGGGCCAAGGGCGTGGAGCTGGCGGAAGCTGCCGAAAAGACCTGGGGCAACGCGCTTTACGCATGCTTCGATCAGAAGGTTGAGGAGCATCTGATCCAGCCCACCTTCATCACCATGTACCCCGTAGAGGTCTCCCCCCTGACCAAGCGCTCTCCCATTGACCCCCGCCTGACGGAGCGTTTTGAGCTGTTCATCTGTCACAGCGAGCTTGCCAACGCCTACTCCGAGCTGAACGATCCCATGGATCAGCGCGACCGCTTCATGAAGCAGGTAGAGCAGCGTGAGCGCGGCGATGACGAGACCGAAATGCTGGACGAGGATTTCCTGACTGCGCTGGAATACGGCATGCCCCCCACAGGCGGCATGGGCATGGGTATCGACCGCTGCGTCATGCTTCTCACCGGCGCCGATACCATTCGTGAGGTTATCCTGTTCCCCAC
>JBJDYG010000066.1:0-10528 GCA_051867075.1 Faecousia sp.
TCATATTAAAAACTTCAATTCTGACGAATTAAAGTTTTTAATTGAATATCAGTATCACAGGTCCTGCAGATCCGCGAAGGGAATGTCGTTTTCCAGATTGTCCCGGGCAAGATCGGTATCGATGATCCCGTGGGCGTCGGAAATGGGCTTTTCGTGCCAGACCTTTTGCTCCGCGCCCACGGTTCCCGCAATGATGGGCTTTGCCTTTGTCTTGCCGCTTTTTGCTTTTCCCTGCAGCGCCGGGACGAAGGCGTCATTTTTGGGACGACCTTTGTCAATTTCCGGGCGCTTCATACCCTGCTTTGCCATGCTGCTCACCTCGGAAAAAGTGTTCCATACACCCAGGGAATTATTCACGGCCCCGCAGAAAAAATGTTGCCCGGGCTGAGACAAAATGCCTTTCTCGATCGTTTTATAGATAGGAACCTATGAATGAGCAAATCTATGATATTGCACAATCTCGGTATACGCACTGGAGCGGCAGCGCCCAAGGCTCCCTTGTGAAAAGGGAGCTGTCAGCGAAGCTGACTGAGGGATTGTGCAGCAGAACGTCACGTTTTCGACTTGATTTTCGGCGAATTCGTTACCAACTGCCGGGACAATCCCTCCGCCCCTTCGGGGCACCTCCCTTTACACAAGGGAGGCTTTGCGGTGCTCCCACACCACTAGTTTTTCATAAAACGGTTAAATACCGTTTTACGAGACCGCGGTCTCGCGGTCAGCGGCATCGCCGCTAAAAAACGTAGTCCATACATTTCTCGCCGCCACTGGCGGCCTGCGCGATAAGCGCAGGATAAAATGGTATGAACCATTTTAGCGAGAAATAGTATGAGAAATTGTGCAAAACGTAAAATATGCTCATTGATTGTAGGAAAGAAAAATTGACAAAACATGAAATAGGTTGCTTTCTTTTGCGTCTATATATCAGATGGACATTTCAAAGACAGAGAAGGAGGTGGAGCGGTGGACGTCCTGTACTTATTTCACCGCTACCGGGACGATGTCTATCGTCTTGCGGTGAACTATACCCACAATCCCCAGGAGGCGGAGGATGTCAGTCAGACGGTATTTCTGAAGCTGGTGGAGCAGGGGGAACTGACACCGGGAAAGGAAAAGGCCTGGCTGATGCAGGTGACGGCCAATGAGTGCCGCAGTTTGCTCCGCTCCGCCTGGTGGAAGCGCACTGCCCCGCTGGACGAGACCCTTTCGGCCCCTGAAACCCGGCTGGACGAGACCCGGCAGGCTGTCATGGCCCTGCCGCCAAAGTACCGTGTGGTCATCTATCTGCGCTACTACGAAAACTTTACCACAGCGGAAATTGCACAGCTGCTGAGAATTCCCCAAAGCACCGTAACCACCCGCCTCTCCCGGGGGCGGGAGCAGCTGAAAAAACGATTGAAGGAGGGCTGAGCATGGATAAGCGATTGATTGAAGTCTACGACCGTATGACCATGCCGGATGACTGCACCCAGCGCATTGAGCGGAAGATGCAGCGCGCCCTCGGGCAGAGGAAAGGCGGCGGATATACCATGGAGCTGCAGCCAAATTCCCGGAAGCAGGGCTGGGGCATCGCGGCGGCGCTGGTGTGTCTGGTGCTTATACTGTCCGTCGGGTGTGTGTCCCTCTTTTTGAAGGCCTCGGAGACCGTTGCCAGTGTCAATGCGACGGCGCCGGAGGAAACCGCCTCCTGGCAGGAATTCTCGGATTCGGAGGTTCGGTTTGTGTATCCCCAGGGCTGGAGCGCCGCCAAAGACGGCGACGTGACCACCTTTTACGATACCGCCCCGGAACAGCGCCCGGTCATGCGCTTTGAGCGGACGAGGGGCGGTAACATGAACCTGAGTACGGAACTCTATGTCCTGCGGGAAAGCATCCCCGGCGTCGAGGTGTTGGAATCGAAACCCCTCACTGTGGGCGGAGAAGAAGCGCTGAGAATGGTCTATACCTATGCTGAGGGGAATACTCACTACACCGTGGTGCGCTATAGTATGAAGGCAAACGGCGTGGGCCACCGGCTGTATTTCTACCCCCCGGAGGAAGACGCCGGATACTACGATGCCGTTGAGCAGGAGGTTGTGGCCTCTCTGGAATATATTCTGCCCATCGGAGATTGCTCCCCCCAGGACTATACCTATACCAAAAACAGCGACGGCACCATCACCATTGCCACCTACCTTGGAAACGGGGAGAATATCCGCATTCCCGATCAGATTGACGGCAGACACGTGACGGCTATCAGTGAGGCGCCGGGATACTATCCCGGGGATCCCGGTGCGTTTTCGGACTGCGACACGGTGCTAACCGTCACGATTCCGGAGGGCGTGACCCGAATCGGGGACAATAGCTTTACCGGCTGCGTCAGCCTGCAGACCGTCAAAGTTCCTGCCAGCGTGAAGGAGATCGGAAGCGGCGCGTTTTCGGGCTGCCCCAGCCTGCAGCGTGTAATCTTTGCAGGGAATGCTCCGGCCTACGGCAATTTTGTTTTTGATTCTACCCTGAACGTCAGCGTCGTTTACAGGGAAGGAACCTCCGGCTGGGAGGAAACCTGGGCCGGGCGTCCCGTTCTCCTGCTGGACAACGAAGAGCCGGACCTGGATTCCTTTACACTGACCGATCAGGGCAGGACTTTTCTGGAAAAGATGTGCTATTACATGCCGGACTGGTCGGGCTACGCTGCCCTGAACGACTCCTTCTGGCGGGAATTTTTGTTCCGCTCCTTCACCTGTCCGGAAATGACGGACAACGAAACGGTTATGACTGTCTGGGGCGAACAGGCGCTGGTCACGACCCCCTGGGGGCAGGCAGTGAAGGTCAGCAGGGGACAGACTGTGGAGCCCTATGTTCGTCTTGCCATGGGCTGTGAGATGCCCGCCTTTGCGCCTGCAGCCGAGGATATGGAGCCGGGACAGACCCCGTTTTATTACGACCGGGAGGACGGATGCTATTACATCGGGCTGTCCGACTTCGGTGATATAGGCTTCTCCCTCCGGGGATGCTATCCCTACCGGGAAGCCTACGGCATCTGCGTCAACGCAGCCTTCGATGTCTACAGCGGCGAGCCGGAAAATATCATAGGAGGCGTTGGTTTTACGCTTGAGCCGAGAGACAATGAAAACGGCTTTACCATCGTCGGGAAATACTCCTACCACAACGATGGCTATGATGACTATTCCGACCGGCAGAATATTGCCATGACGGTCTGGGCGTTTTACGATGCGTACTTTGCCGGGGACACGGAACAGATGAAGGCATATCTGGCAAATCCCGATTCCGGCTCCGTGAAGCCTTACGGGGAGGATGGGGGAGAGAATGTGGTTGTCAACGCAGTCAAGGGACTTCCGGCGGAAGAGGAATTCAAACAGGTGGGGGACACGGTGCCCATCAGCGTGGAGTTTCTTCAGACCCAGACTTCGGATTCCTTCACCTATCTGACACTGGAGCTGGTCAAGCAGGAAAACGGCTGGCGGGTTGCGTCCTATGGGCTGGAAAAGTAGCCGCTGCTCCGCTTGACAGACAATGTGCGACAAACACAGTTTTCTGAGCTGTACCGGTCGAGGGGCCCAAAGGATGTGCGATGATCACCCAAAGTTCGTAACGCATTGGCCGCCGGCCCCGCCGGCCGTTCTGTGGCACTGTTTCAACGAAAAAAACGCGCCCTGCAGGCTATTTGGCCTGCAGGGCGCGTTCTTTCGTTACCGCTTGATATCGAAATTCATATTCATGATTTCCTTGATGGCCTTGGCATCGTCGGTGATATTGGCGTCGCCGTGGATGGTGTGCTTGATGACGGAGCTGGCTACCGCGAAATTGACCATGTCCATGGGCTTATAGCCCCGCATCATGGCGTAGATCAGACCGCTGGCGAAGGCGTCGCCGCCGCCTACCCGGTCGAGAATGTTGAAGGTAAAGAGCTTGCTTTCAAAGGTATGCCCCTGATACCACATGTAGGCCTTCAGACTGTTGGAGGAGCCGGAATGGGCGTAGCGGACGTGGCGGGCGATGCACCGGATGTTGGGATAGCGCTCAATGAAGCGCTGGAACACCTCATCCTGCTCCTCATAGCTGGGCTGCAGGGGAACGCCGTCCTTCCAGTCACCCTTTGCATGGTCGTTTTCGTCCTTCCACAGGTGGTACGGCTCGATGCCAAGCAGTACGTCCACATAGGGCAGGCACTGGGTGCAGTAGTCCCGGGCTTCCTCCCAGGTCCACAGCTTGGAGCGGAAGTTGCCGTCAAAGCTGGTGACGAGTCCCAGCTCCTTGGCGGTTTTCAGACACTCCAGAATGAAGTCGGCGCAGGTTTTGTTCAGGGCGGGTGTGATGCCGGAGACATGCAGCCAGGTAAAGCCCTGCAGCAGCGCCCGGATGTCCACCCTGGTCAGGTCATATTCGGTGATGGCGGAGTGCTTGCGGTCGTAGGTGACCTTGCTGGCGCGGATGCCGTAGCCGGTTTCCAGATAGTAGGTACCCAGACGGTGGGTGGGGGTCTCCTCGGGGGTGGAGAGGATCACGGGGGTGCAGTGGACATCGTTGGAGCGGAGCATTCGGATGGCGCTTTTGCCGATGGAGTTATTGGGCACCACGGTGAAGAAGGTGGAGTCAATGCCCAGGTTTGCCAGCGCCAGAGCGATATTGGCCTCGCTGCCGCCATAGGTGGCCTCAAATTCGTTTGCCATGCGGATTTTTTGGTAGTTGGGCGGGGTCAGCCGGAGCATGATCTCGCCGATGGTGATGAATTTGTGGTCGCTTTTCGGATTGGTCATCAGGGGGTTGTGGTGTTCCATAAGATACCTCCTCGAATTTTTCTTTCATTATAGAAGATTGAGTAGTGGATTTCAATAGATAAAACGGAGCGAATGATGAAAAAATTGGATAATTTCACGGTTTATGACAGGCGGAGAAGAAAAGCTGTTCTTTCTCCCAGTTTTGTATGCAATCTGCAAAGGAGGGTTTTTCTTAAAATTGACAAGTTCCCCATTGGACTGTATAATAGACGGTATATGGAGAATCAGAGGTGTGCGTATGAAAGGAAGCAGATTTTTTTCCGGCGTGTTCGCAGTGCTGGGCATGCTGCTGATGACGGTGACAGTGGCGGTTTGCCTCCTGTTCCGGAATGCCCAGCCCCGGATGCTGGAATCTCCGGAGGCCGCCTCGGCTCAGGCCCAGCGCATGATGGACGCCCTGTGTGCCGGCGATTATGAAACCGCTCAAGGCTGCATGTACGGTCAGCCGGAGCTGGGCGCCGGCGAACCCGACGATGAAGTGAGCAGGCTCCTTTGGGATGCCTTTACGGACAGTCTTTCCTATGAATTCACCGGGCTGTGCCGTGTCACGGATACCGGAATTGCCCGGGATGCGGCTGTTACATCGCTGGATGTATCCAGCGTGACGGCGGCGCTTCCCCAGCGGGCCAAAGCGCTGCTGGAAGCCCGGGCAGAGGCGGCGGAGGACAAAGCGGAGATTTTTGACGAGGATAACAACTACCATGCATCACTGGTGACCCAGGCGCTGACCGAGGCAGTGGAACAGGCTCTGAGCGAGGATGCCGAAACCACCACCCGGAATGTGACGCTGAACCTGATTTACCGGGACGGAGCATGGTGGGTGGTGCCGGATCAGGCGCTGCTGCAAATCATCTCCGGCGTGGCATAAGGAGGACGGACATGGCTTATCAACCGAAATATGCCCGGAAAAATGACCGGGTCAGCCCGTTCTTTGTGCTGCTGGGGGTCATTGTGGTGCCGGTATCTCTGGCGCTGACGGTCTTGCTGCTGGGGCAGATGGTTCAGTCCGTCGGCCGCCCCAAGGCCGCGGAGCAGGCAAAGCCTGAGGATATGGCAATTATGCAGCAGTTTGACGGCTTTGTTTCCGGCAGGGTGGATGCTGCCCGGGACGCGCTGCTTTCTGTACAGGGCCCGGAGCCCACTGTGGAAACCACGGAGCCTGTTAAGGAAAAGGTTGTGATCGAGATCCCGGCGGATGCCCAGGTGGCTCCGGAGCCCAACCCGGAATGCTACGGTCAGACCGACGACCCAACCACGCTGCAGTGGCTTCTGGATGAAGCGGAATACATGCTGGACGGACAGAAGCTGTATTTCAGCACCGATGTGGAATTGTTTGCGGGCAGCGCGGTCAACTATTATCTGGACGATACCATTTTCGCCATCACCTGGAAGGAAGTCCACGACGGCTCTGTGTACACCTTCTCGGAGGTGAAGATCAACCATCCGTCCCAGTTCCGCCGCCATCTGGCGGGGGGAGAATATGGCTCGGAGATGCAGTTCTACACCACGGAGATGGCCGAAAGCGTCAATGCGGTGGTGGCCTCCTCCGGCGATTTTTACCGCTTCCGTAATTTCGGCATCAGCGTCTATCAGGGGCAGGTGCGCCGGGTGGAGGGCACCTACGCGGAAACCTGCTATATTGACCGCAATGGCGATCTCCACTTCACCTACGGCGGGGACATTCTGACGACGGCAGCCGCCAAGGAATATGTGGAGGAAAACGACATCTGGTTCAGTCTGGGCTTCGGCCCGGTGCTGGTGGATAACTACGAGGTCATCGACCATACCTGGTACGGCGTGGGCGAGATCACGGAGGGCTACGCCCGGGCGGCGCTGTGTCAGATGGACGAGCTTCACTACATCGTCGCCACGGCAAACACCGAAGGCCCCTGGCAGGATATTCCCACTGTCAAGACCTTTGGAAAAAATATCGCCGCTACCGGCTGCCGTATGGCCTACTGCCTGGACGGCGGACAGACCGCCGCCATCGTCATGGGCGACCAGCTCATTAACCGCCCGGTTTACGGTCAGCAGCGGAAGATCAGCGACATCATTTATTTCGCCACGGCGGTGCCGGAAGGAGGTTGACGGTATGGAGAAGATCGCGTTTTTCGCAGGGGAGAGCGTCTACTACTGGAGCTCTATCGTACTCACCCTTGCGTCCCTTACCGCCATCTGCTTTTTCTGGTCGCTGTATCTCGGAAAGAGCGGCAACGCGGTGGCGGCCTTCGGGGTTGTGCCGCTGGCGCTGGTGCTGTCTCTTACCTTTGCCCGGCTGGTTCACTGGTACTGCCGTACCGACAGCTATGACAGCTTCGCAAGCGCCATGAAGCCCTTTTCGACGGGCGGCTACGCCCTGCTGGGGGCCTTTGCCGGATGCGCGCTGGCAGCGGCGGCAGCACGGCTGCTGCGGCTTCACAGGAACCTGCCCCAGATGCTGGACTGCATGGCGGTTGCCGGGTGCGCCGGTATCGCTGTGGGGCGGCTTGCCTGCTTCTTTGGCTCCTCTGACCGGGGGCAGATCGTAAAGTCTACCCAGTCGCTGCCCTGGGTCTATCCTGTGACCAACGCGGTCTCCGGAGCGACGGAGTACCGGCTGGCAACCTTCGTCCTGCAGGCCATGGTGGCGCTGGCGCTGTTTTTGATTCTGCTCTGGTTCTACCTTCCGAAGAAGCGAAAGGACGGGGATACGACCCTGATTTTTCTGCTGCTTTACGGCGCGTCTCAGATCGTGCTGGACAGCACCCGGTATGACAAGCTGTTTTTCAGGAGCAACGGCTTTGTCAGTATTGTGCAGGTGCTGGGCGCGCTGGGGCTGCTGCTGGTGATCGTGGTGTTCTCCGTGGGGATGGTGAAGGCCCGGGGGTTCCGGTTCTGGAATGTGCTGCTGTGGCTGGGCATCGCCGCTTCCATCGGCGGCGCGGGCTTCATGGAGTACTACGTCCAGCGTCACGGGGATCTGGCGGTGTTTTCCTACAGCATCATGAGCGCCTGCCTATTGGCGATGGTGGGACTGACGCTGCTGATTCGCCTGCTGGCGGAAACTGCCCGGCGCAATCGATAATACATATTGGCTCCCGGCAGTGTGCCGGGAGCCGACTTACTGTCTTGTTGGATGCCAGTATAAGCTGTGCTTGAGAAGGATTGAAAAAAACCTTAAGCCGCTGCCGGGGATAAAGAGAGCGCGGCAGCGGTATAATTCTGTAGGATGAACAAAACAACGCTGCAAAAGCGGTACCCTTTTTGTATCTCGTACAGTTGACAAATAATGTCGAAGAAATGTATAATGTGTCTATACTGGCACAATTGTGGAGAATTCCGCATTTTCATATTTGGCAATCTCCAAAAACTGCTTTTGGATGGTTTGGCAAAGAGATATGAGACGGGATTCTGTGATTTTTTCCCAAAATCACAGAATCGGCAACGCCGTAAGGCGGTGCCTTCTTAATAAAAATCAAAGATTTTTATTAAGAAATAGTATCAGAGCAAAGGACCCGGCCAAACCGCAAAAGGGGAGTTTTTCGAGGTGCCTGTTTAAGGAGGATACTATGACACCCCAGGAAAGAAAGCAGCTGCAGGTCATGGCCTGCAAAGTGCGCATGGGCGTGATTGAAAGCACCCACGCAGCCAAATGCGGACATCCCGGCGGCAGCATGTCCGCCGCGGACCTGTTTACCTATCTGTACTTCAAGGAACTGCGCGTGGATCCCCGGAATCCCCAGTGGGAGGATCGGGACCGGTTTGTTCTGAGCAAGGGCCACACCGCCCCCGGCCTGTACGCCGCTCTGGCGCACCGGGGCTTTTTCCCTGTGGAGGATCTGCTGACGCTGCGCAAGGTGGGCAGCTACCTGCAGGGGCATCCCAACATGAACGGTATCCCCGGCGTGGATATGTCCACAGGCTCTCTGGGACAGGGCATCTCCGCCGCCTGCGGCATGGCGCTGGCCGCCCGCCTGAAGAAGCGGGACAGCCGGGTCTATACCCTGCTGGGCGACGGCGAGATTCAGGAAGGACAGGTGTGGGAGGCCTGTATGTTCGCTTCCCATTACAAGCTGGATAACCTCTGCGTCATCATTGACAACAACGGCCTGCAGATCGACGGTGACATTGCCAAGGTCATGAGCCCCTATCCCATCGATGAAAAGCTGGAGGCCTTTGGCTTCCATGTGGAGACCATCGACGGTCACGATTTCGATGCCATCGAGTCGGCGCTGAACACCGCCAAAACCGTCAAGGGCCGCCCCAGCGCCATCGTGATGAAAACCGTCAAGGGCAAGGGCGTTTCCTTCATGGAAAATCAGGCCGGATGGCATGGCGTGGCGCCCAATGACGAGCAGTTCGCCAAGGCCATGGCGGAACTGAAACAGCAGCTTGGCGAACTGGAGGGCATGTAAAATGGCAGATGTAAAGAAAATGGCCACCCGTGAAGGCTACGGCCGTGGGCTGGTGGCTCTGGGCGCGGAGCATGATGACATTGTGGTGCTGGACGCCGACCTGGCGGGCTCCACCAAAACCGGCATGTTCGCCAAGGCATACCCCGACCGCCATTTTAACTGCGGCATTGCCGAGGCGGACATGATGTGCGTGGCAGCAGGACTGGCTGCCAGCGGCTTCACCCCCTTCGCTTCCTCCTTTGCCATGTTCGCCTCCGGACGGGCATACGAGCAGATCCGCAACTCCATCGGCTATCCGCACCTGAACGTGAAAATCGGCGCATCCCACGGCGGCATGTCCGTAGGAGAGGACGGCGCCAGCCACCAGTGCTGCGAGGACTTTGCTCTGATGCGCTCCATCCCCGGTATGGTGGTTATCTGCCCTGCCGATGGTGTGGAGGCCGAAGCGGCGACAAAAGCGGCTTATGAGTATCAGGGACCTGTGTACCTGCGCATGGGCCGTCTGGCGGTGCCAGTGTTCCATGAAGAGGGCTTTGCATTTCAGATCGGCAAGGGCGAAATTATGCGTGAGGGCACGGATATAGCCATCATCGCCAACGGACTGATGGTCTACGAGGCCATCAAAGCCGGTGAAGCGCTGGAAGAAATGGGGATCCATGCCCGGATTGTGAATATGTCCACCATCAAGCCTCTGGACGAAGAGCTGGTGCTGAAATGCGCTAAGGAGTGCGGCAAAATCATCACCTGCGAGGAGCACAGCGTCATTGGCGGTCTGGGAGAGGCGGTATGCAGCTATCTTTCCGAAACCTGCCCCATCCCCGTTAAGCGCATCGGTGTGGACGACAAGTTCGGCTTCTCCGGCCCGGCCGCCGAGGTGCTGAAAGCCTTCGGCCTGAGCGCGGAGCACATTGTGGAAGTTACGAGAGATTTCCTGAACCGGTAAAAAATGACACCCTGTACGGTTTCGTACAGGGTGTTTTGCATGTTCCGGAAGGGGTAGCTATTCATACTATTTCTCGATAAAATGGTTCATACCATTTTATCCTGCGCTTATCGCGCAGGCCGCCAGTGGCGGCGAGAAATGTATGGACTACGTTTTTTAGCGGCGATGCCGCTGACCGCGAGACCGCGGTCTCATAAAACGGTATTTAACCGTTTTATGAAAAACTGGTATCAGTCGTGCCTATATTTATGCGGTAAATGATCGTTTGGCGGGCAAGGCCCGCGGCAAATGCGTTACGCACTTTGGGTGGTAGACGCACATCCTTTGGGCCCCTCGACCGCAGGTGCAGAGCTATGGTAAATGATCGTTTGCAGCAGCAATGTATGCTGGTTCCGCCGGGGCTGGACGTG
>JBJDYG010000067.1:0-10520 GCA_051867075.1 Faecousia sp.
CCCAAAGTGCGTAACGCATTTGCCGCGGGCCTTGCCCGCTAAACGATCATTTACCGCATAAATATAGGCACGACTGAATAGCTATGAAATAGTATGAAAAATATTTTTACGGAGGCGGCTATGGATTTTCGGGTATTGGCGGTAGGCGATGTGGTTGGCAATCCGGGTTTGGAACGGGTGCGCCGGAACCTGCGGCAGATGAAAAAGAAACACCACGCAGATTTCGTGGTGGTCAACGGTGAAAACGCCGCCGTGGTGGGCATTACCCCCAATCAGGCGGAGGACATTCTGGATGCCGGGGCCGACATCATCACCATGGGCAACCACACCTGGGCTAAGCGGGAAATTGTAACCTATATGGACGACTGTCCCCGGATCATCCGCCCGGCAAACTACGCCCCGCAGGTTCCGGGGCGGGGCTGGCAGACCGTGCAGACTGCGGCAGGTGACGTGGCGGTGATCGACCTCATCGGACGGTGCAATATGGACTACGGCCCGGACAATCCCTTTTTGATGATCGACAAAATTCTCAGGCAGGTTTCGGCAAAGATCATTCTGGTGGAGCTTCACGCCGAGGCCACCTCCGAAAAACTGGCAATGGGCTACATGCTGGACGGGCGGGTCAGTGCCGTCTGGGGCACCCATACCCATGTGCCCACGGCGGACGCCCGGGTACTGCCCAAAGGCACCGGCTACGTCACGGATCTTGGCATGACCGGCCCCCGGGACTCCGTTCTGGGCATTCGGCCGGATCTATCCATCGCCAAATTCCGGGGCGACCTGACAGAGCGCTACCGCTGGGCAGAGGGCCCTGCCAAAATGGAGGCGGTTCTCTTCACCATTGATTCAGAAACCGGGAAATGCCGCAAGGCGGAAAGAGTGGACGAATGGGACTGAAAATATTGCACAGCGCCGACTGGCACTTAGATTCCCCCTTCGGGGGATTTGGTGAGGAGCAGCGGACGCTTCTGAAGCAGGAGCAGCGGAGCATTCCCGGCAAGGTGGCGCAGCTTTGCCGGCGGGAAAAGTGCGACCTGATGCTGCTGGCCGGGGATATCTTCGACGGCAAGGCAGACCGGGAAACGGTGGATGCGCTGAAAAAGGCGCTGGCAGACTGCGGCGCAAGGGTTTTCATTGCTCCGGGCAACCATGATTTCTGCGCCCCCGGCTCCGTATGGCTGGAGCAGAGCTGGCCGGAAAACGTCCATGTGTTTACCGGAGGGCTGGAGGCCGTGACGATTCCGGAACTGAACTGTCGGGTCTACGGCGCCGGTTACCAAAGCATGGACAGCGCCGCGCTGCTGGAAAGCTTCCGGGCGGAAGGCAGCGAGCAATACTGCATTGCTGTGCTCCATGGCGATCCAACCCGGAAAGATTCGCCCTACTGCCCCATCACCGCCCAGCAGGCGCGGGATTCGGGGCTGCAGTATCTGGCGCTTGGCCACATCCATAAGGCAGGGGCGTTCCACGCGGGGGCGACCCTGTGCGCCTGGCCCGGCTGCCCCATGGGACGGGGCTGGGACGAAACCGGGGAGAAGGGTGTATGCATCGTGACCCTTGGGGAAAATGCGTCCCTACGGGCGGTGGCGCTGGACACCATCCGGTTCCACGAGCTGAAGGTGGACATCGGTTCTGATGCCGGGGCAGCTCTGGAAGCTGTCCTGCCTCCGGCAGGAAGCCGGGACTTTTTCCGCGTTACCCTCACGGGAAGCGGCGAGGCGGATATCCCCGGGCTGAAAGAACATTTTTCCGCCATTGCCAATCTGGAGCTGCGGGATGAAACCCTGCCGCCGCTGGACATCTGGGGCGACACCGACGCGGACACGCTGGAGGGCGTCTATTTCCGTCTGCTCCGGGAGGCCATGGACGCCGATCCGGACAGCCGGGAGGAAATCCAGCTTGCGGCGGAGATTTCCCGGAAGCTGCTGGAAGGAAGGGAGGTCACTCTGTGAAAATCTACAAAATGACAGCCACCTTCGGCAAATTGGAGCACGGGGAGCTGACGCTCCAGCCGGGTCTGAACATCCTCACCGCCCCCAATGAATGGGGAAAAAGCACCTGGTGCGCCTTTCTCATGGCCATGCTCTACGGTCTGGACACCCGGGCCAAAACCACCAAAACCGTCCTCGCCGACAAGGAGCGCTACGCTCCCTGGTCAGGCAGCCCCATGGCGGGCCGCATTGACTTAAACTGGAACGGACGGGACATTACCATTGAACGCCGAACCAAAGGCAGAGTCCCTCTGGGAGAATTCAAAGCCTACGAAACCGCCTCCGGGCTGGCAGTTCCGGAGCTGACGGCGGCAAACTGCGGTCAGACGCTTCTGGGGGTGGAGCAGACGGTATTCCGCCGGGCCGGATTTATCCGGCAGTCGGACATGCCCGTAACGCAGGACGAAGCGCTTCGCCGGCGGCTGAACGATCTTGTGACCACCGGCGACGAAAGCGGCGCCGGCGACCGTCTGGCGAAAAATCTGCGGGATCTGAAAAACCGCTGCCGCTATAACAAAAGCGGTCTGCTTCCCCAGCTGGAAAGCCAGCGGGACACCCTGCAGGAAAAAATCGGGGAGCTGGACGCTCTGGACGCCCAGGTAAAAAAGCTGAAAATGCGCCTTGGCGATGTGAAATCCTGGCTGCAGCAGCTGAACAACCATCAGGCTGCTCTGGACTTCTCCGCGGCGGAGGCCGACGCCGGGCGAGTGGCCCAGGCCCGGGAAGCGCTGGAGCAGGCACAGGAGCAGCTGACCATCCGGGAAGCCGCCTGTGAAAAGCTGCCGCCCCGGGAAGATGCCGAAAAGAAGCTGAAGGAGCTGCGGGCCTTCCGGGACGAGTGGAACGGGCTGCAGATGGAGCTGCAGATGCTGCCCCGGGCGCCCCTGCCCCCGGCAAAAAAGGAGCCCTTCACGGACATGGACGTTTCGGCGGCCATTGAAATGGTGAACGCGGACCGTCAGGCACTGACCGGCCTACGGGGAGGCAAAATGCCGGTGCTTCTGCTGGCTCTGGGAGCGGCTGCCATGACCGCGGCAATTGCGCTGCTGGTAATGGGAAAATACCTCCCGGCAGGAATCGCGGTGATGGTGTCCGTAGGATTGCAGGGACTGAGCATCGTCGGTCTGAGAAAGCAGAAGCAGCGGGCCCAGGCTCTGGAAACAAAATACGGAACCCCGGATCCCGAGCGCTGGCTGGATTCTCTCCGGGAATACGAACGGGCACTGCGGGCATATAATGCTGCCCAGAAGGAATATCAGGATGCCCAGGGGGACGTGGAGGTGCGTCTGATGGTGCTGCGCAAGCGCCGGGATTCCCTCTGCGGCGCCCAGGAGCCGGACGCGGTAATGGAATTCTGGCAGCAGGTTCTGAATAAGTGGGAAGCCTACCACGCCGCCCGGCGGGAGACACTTCGAGCCCAGAATCTGGTGGAGACCCTGAGCGCCATGGCAAAGCCTGTCCGTCAGCCTGCAGCGGAAGACAATCTGACCTATTCCGAAGCGGACACGGCACGGCTGCTGTCGGACTGCAAGGAAGAGCAGCAGCGGCTGCAAAGCCGCATCAGTCAGTATAAAGGCAGAATGGAAGCGCTGGGAGACCGGGCGCAGCTGGAAAAGCAGCTGGACGCGGTCAATGCCCGGCTTGCGGAGCTGGAAAAGACCTACACCGCCCTGACCATCGCCCAGGACACCCTGGTTCAGGCCCGGGCTCAGCTCCAGCGGCGGTTTGCCCCCCGGATTTCCCAGCGGGCCCAGGAGCTGCTGTCCGCCATGACGGTTGGACGCTATCAGCGGCTTTCCATGGGGGAGGATTTTTCCCTTCAGGCCGGGGCGGAGGCGGAAGAAACCCTCCATGACGCCCTATGGCGCAGCGACGGCACTGTGGATCAGCTGTACCTTGCCCTGCGGCTGGCGGTGGCGGAGGAGCTGACGCCGGAGGCTCCCCTGATTCTGGACGACGCGCTGGTGCGCTTTGACGATCAGCGGATGAAGGCGGCGCTTGACATTCTGGGTCAGATGGCTGACACCCGTCAGGTCATTCTGTTCACCTGCCAGCAGCGGGAGACCCAGGCCGCGACCCCGTAGCGGACGGTCAACCCATAGCGCCTCCGGAATATGTGCTGTCAAAAAATCGTATGTCATTGCGAAGCAGTCTGACACTGGTTCGCAATGACATGCTTTTTTATATCTTATACTATTTCTTATTAAAAATCTTTGATTTTTAATAAGAAGACACCGCCTTACGGCGTTGCCGAATATGTGATTTTCGGGATAGAAAATCACATATTCCCGTCTCATAGGATTCTCTAATGAAAATGTTTAATCCGAATTGATTAAACATTTTAAAAGAGAATCAGTATAAGTCTCAATTCGATCCGTATTTCCATTTTCTGAAAGAATTGTCATAAATTGTAATTATCCTCTTGACAAATGAGGTTGAATGCGTTAAACTACCCTCACAAGGTTTAATGCGTTAAACTTGCCGTACCGCCCGGGGAGACGTCTCCGGGCGGCGGCGCAAAAGGAGGTATTTTACATTGGAAGCACCCAGAATTTTTGAAAGCGAATATCGATTCTGTCTGATACTGTGGGAAAACGAGCCTGTCGGCTCCACCCGGCTGGTGGAGTTGTGCAAAAATCAGCTGGGCTGGTCGAAGGCCACCACCTACACCGTCATCCGCCGTCTGGCGGAGCGGGGTGTGGTAAAGAACGAAAACGCCGTTGTCACCTCCCTGATCTCCAAGGAGCAGGCCCAGGCATCCCGGCTGGATGAGATGGTGGAGGAAACCTTCGAAGGCTCCATGCCCGCCTTCATCGCCGCCTTTTCCCGGAGCAAAAAGCTGACCCGCGATGAGGTGGAGCAGCTGAAAACCCTCATCGACAATTTTGAGGAGGATTGACCATGAACACGTTGTTTCAGAATATCCTGACTGCCAGCTTCCACGGCAGCATTGTCATTGCGGCGGTGATATTGCTGCGGCTGGTGCTGAAAAAGACACCCCGGAAGTACATCTGTATGCTCTGGCTGCTGGCAGGGCTGCGGCTTTTAATGCCCTTTCAGATCCAGAGCGAGCTAAGCCTGCAGCCAAGGGTTGACACCGTCACCGAGGTACGGCAGCAAATCGCTCCGCCCCAGGATCCGACCGCCCCGGCGGTGGACTTGTCGGCAGCGCCGAAGGAACCGTCACAGTCTCAGGCGCCGGTGACACTCCAGCCTGAACTAACCCAGAGCATCACCGTCATCAGTGGGACAACGTCCCATACAGCCGCCCCGGAAACAGAGCCGGAAGCACCCTTTGACTTTCTGTCACTTCTGCCCTGGTTCTGGTTCGGCATCGCCTGCTGCTTTGGCATTTACAGCCTGTACACCTACCTGAGCCTGAAGCTGAAGGTTCGGGAAGCCATCAAGATCCCCGGCGGCTGGGAGTGCGACCGCATCGAGACCGCTTTTATACTGGGCTTTGTCCGTCCGAAAATCTACATCCCCATGGGCTTGTCCCCGGCGACCCGCCGGCACATTCTCGCCCACGAGCGCACCCATCTGGACAAGGGCGACCACTGGTTCAAGATGATCGGCTTTTTGGCGCTGGCACTGCACTGGTTCAATCCGCTGGTGTGGGCAGCCTACATTCTGCTGTGCAAGGACATCGAGATCGCCTGCGACGAGCGGGTGGTGCAGTTTATGGAGCTGGAGGAGCGGAAGGAATATTCCGCAGCGCTTCTGAGCTGCTCGACCAATCGGGCGCACTTCGCAGCCTGTCCCGTGGCCTTCGGCGAGGTGAGCGTTAAGGAGCGGATCAAGTCGGTGCTGTCCTACAAAAAGCCCGGCTTCTGGATCAGTCTGGTGGGCGTGATTGCCATTGTCTTTGTGGCGGTATGTCTGGTGACCAGTCCCGCCAGGGAAGCAGACACCCCGGCCTCCGGGGATACGGAACCCACCGTTGGTTCCGATGCGGTCACCGTACACAACGTGGATGAGCTGCTCGCCGCCATCGCTCCGGATACCGAAATCCAACTGGCAGCCGGAAGCTATAATCTGTCCGGCGCTTCCGACTATGGTCTGACCCCGGAAAGCGACTACTACGCATGGATAGAGGCGTATGACGGATATGAGCTGCAGCTGCAAAACGTTGAAAATCTGACCATTCGGGGCGGCGGCAAGCTGGTCACAACTCTGGAGACCGACCCCCGGTCTGCCAGCGTACTGCATTTGCATAACTGCTCCAACGTTACGCTGGAGGATTTCACCGCAGGCCACACCATTGAACTGGGCGAGTGCAGCAGCGGCGTGATTTACCTGACGGAATGCAGCGCCATCGACATGAACCGGCTGGGGATCTACGGCTGCGGCATGGTGGGACTGCAGACGGCGCAGTCCTCGGATATTTCTCTGTCAGACAGCGATGTGTACGAATGCTCCAGCACTGCCGCCGAAATCTTCGACAGTGAAAACGTCTCCATCTCCGGCAGCCGAATCTACAACATCGGTTCGGCAGAATACGGCGGATATACCTATTTTGAAATCGCGTCCAGCCAGAATGTGACTGTGGAAAACTGTGAAATCTCCGACAGCACTCTGATGAACCTTGCCAATCTCAGCGGAGACTCCTGCTCTGTGCAGATCAAAAACAACCTGTTCACGAGCAACCGCATCCAGCAGGAAGCCTTCGGAATCTACGGCTCGGAGCTGATTCTGGATGGCAACAAATTTGAGGGCAACAGCATTCGCCGCTGGTTCACTGACGGCGCCGCTGCAGACGCTGCGGGCAATCCCATCACGGAGGAGCAGATGAACGGCCTGTATTCTGAGGAACCGACAGAAACCAGACAGGCCCAGCTGGAAATTCACGTTTCCACGGTGGATGAGCTGATTGCCGCCATCGGCCCCAATACCGAGATTGTACTGGACGCGGCGCTTTATGATCTCAGCACCGCTACCGGCTACGGCACTTCCCAAGGCGATTATTACTACTGGGAGGATATTTTCGACGGCCCGGCTTTGATCATCACCAACGTCGACAACCTGACCATTCGCAGCAATGACGGGAACGTGACAGGCCACACCATCGCGGCCATCCCCCGCTATGCCGATGTGCTGACCTTCAAGGCCTGCAGTAACGTCACCCTCTCCGGCTTTACGGCGGGCCATACCAGAGAACCCGGCAGCTGTGCCGGCGGCGTTCTGGAATTCCGGGACAGCGATTCGATCACCGTGGACAGCTGCGGCCTCTACGGCTGCGGCATTCTGGGCGTATACGCGGAATACAGCAGCAACATTCAGGTTGTCAACTGCGATATCTACGAATGCAGCCAGGGCGGCGTCCAGTTCCGGGAGACCCGCGGAATCCTGATGGAAAACAACACGCTCCGGGATCTGGGCGGCGATAACATGAGCTTCATCGGCTGTGAGGACGTGACGGTGGACGGCGAAATCCTGATCCCGAAGGGACTCATCAGCAGCATGAGTCTGCAGTCGCCGGAGCAGGCGGATGTGCAGCGCCTGAATAACCTTGTGACGGAATTCGCGTACGCCTATTTCCAGGGCGATACGCAGATTCTGGTCAACGATCTGTCCGCTGGTTACACAGGTACGGCGCAGACCTACCCCGGTGAGAAAAGTGAAGTCATCGTGTGCTGGCACGAGGTCACTCTGGACATGTGGAAAGAGGCGACTGCCAATGGTTATTACCAATTCGCCTATCCCTACCGAAAGACACCGGAAAGTGAGATCACGTATCTGTCCATAGATGTCGTCAAAGAAAACGACGCATGGAAGGTCAGCGCTTACGCTCTGGATTCCTGAGGACGAAGCAGAAAACGAAAACAACAGAGCCTGCCCCGGTGGGGGCAGGCTCAAATCATATGTAGTCATACTGATTCTCTTTTAAAATGTTTAATCAATTTTGATTAAGCATTTTAATTAGAGAATCATATGAGACGGGAATATGTGATTTTCTATCCCGAAAATCACATATTTGGCAACGCCATCAGGCGGTGCCTTCTCAATAAAAATGATACATTTTTATTGAGAAATAGTATCAAAAATTTGCTGACCGATCAGGCCTTCTCCAGAGCCAAGGTTCTGGTGGTCAGGTCGCAGACCTCTGCAGGTCCGAAGTACTGAATGGCGCCGGGATAGGTGAAGCAGGTTTCGGATGCCCACTGGGCTCTGTGCTCGGCAAAGAACTTGAACGGATTGCCATCAAGATCCACCAGAGCCTTGCGGATAACGGGCTTATCCTTACCGTTTCTTCTCTCGATGTTCATCATCTTGGTGATGGGCATACCGCCGGCAACCCATTCCTCAGCGGGCTTGGACAGGTTGGAAACCTTGGACAGGTATCCGGTGTAGCCATACTGAATCAGCATGAATGCATTGTAGCCCAGGGAGTAGCAGTAGTCTGCATCGAAGTTGGAGGGGAATGCGCAGCGGCCTTCGTAGCCCAGGAAATGATGCAGGGCGGAGAACTTGCCATTGTAGGTGCCTGCAGCCTTACGGGCAGCCAGGTTGTCCTTAACCAGAGCGGAGAACAGCTTTTCGGACTCAATCAGAGAAACCTGAACGTTGCCGTGAGGATCGCGCTCCAGGAACAGCTGCTGCTGAATGCTTTCGGGCAGAATTGCGAAAACAGCCATGGACTCCTTGGTCAGACCGGCCTCGATGAAAGCGTACTTTTCCTTCCAGGTGGGCAGAGCGTTGAATTCGGCGGTCTTTTCACCGGCCAGCAGTTCGTTGATTTCCGCAATCAGAACGGAGAACTCAGGAACGAACTCCACAATGCCCTCTGGGATGATGGCAACACCGAAGTTCCAGCCCTTTGCTGCACGGGTTGCCACGGAATCTGCGATGTAATTTGCAATCTCAGCCAGAGACATCTTCTTGGCAGCAACTTCTTCACCGATCAGGCAGATGTTGGGCTGGGTTTCCAGAGCGCACTCCAGTGCCACGTGGGAAGCGCTGCGGCCCATGACCTTGATGAAGTGCCAATACTTCTTGGCAGAGTTGGCATCCCGCTCGATGTTGCCGATGATTTCGCTGTAGGTCTTGGTTGCGGTGTCAAAGCCGAAGGAGCACTCGATGTCCTCGTTCTTCAGGTCGCCGTCAATGGTCTTGGGGCAGCCGATTACCTGAACGCCGGTGTTATGTGCGGCAAAATACTCAGCCAGGCAGGCAGCATTGGTGTTGGAGTCGTCGCCGCCGATGATGACGATGGCGGTAATGCCGTGCTTCTTGCAGACGTCTGCGGCAATGGCAAACTGCTCCTGGGTTTCCAGCTTGGTTCTGCCGGAACCGATGATGTCAAATCCGCCGGTATTGCGGAACTGATTGATGTAGGCATCATCGAAAATCAGATAATCGTCTTCCAGAAGACCGCTGGGGCCGCCCTTGAAGCCATACAGGACATTGTCCTTGTTGGTTGCCTTCAGAGCATCGTACAGACCGCAGACAACATTGTGACCACCGGGAGCCTGACCGCCGGAGAGAATAACGCCGACGACCTGCTTCTTGGCTTCAGAGGTGTTCTCACCTTTCTCGAAGGTGATCTCATTCTTGCCATAAGTGTTGGGGAAAAGTGCAGCGATCTTTTCCTGATCCGCAACACTCTCGGTTGCATTGCCGTTCTTTACGCAAATTTCAGAGATGCCGTTTCTGAGCATACCCGGAAGCTTGGGGGTGTACTGGTATCTTGCAATCTGAAGAGGTGACAAACTCATCGAAAAAACACTCCTAACAGTTAATTTGGGTAGAAAACTACACATGAATTATACTCCACTTTCTGTCAAACGTAAATAGGATTTTTATTTTTTGTATAAAGAGTCCGAATCTTGATGGAAGTTGTGTACATGTCTGATACAAACATCCCAAAAAGGCAGCCTTTTTGATTGGGCAGATTCCTGCTTGCGGGGACTATTGGAAGGAATTTATAAGCCAGGAAATGATTTCGAAATATTTTTTATTGAAATACAGGAAAAATGTGCTATAATGTAATCTGAAAACAAGCGGGCTTCCCCCGCAGTTTAAGAAAGGATTGATTCCAATGGCTCTTGTAACCACAAAAGAGATGTTCAAGAAGGCTTACGACGGCGGCTACGCCATCGGTGCTTTCAACGTCAACAACATGGAAATCGTTCAGGGCATTACCGAAGCCTGCCGCGAGGAGAAGGCTCCCGTAATCCTGCAGGTTTCCAAGGGTGCCCGTGCCTATGCCAACCACACCTACCTGGTAAAGCTGGTTGAGGCCGCTGTCATTGAGTGCCCCGAAATTCCCATCGCCCTGCACCTGGATCACGGCCCCGACTTTGAGACCTGCAAGGCCTGCATCGACGGCGGCTTCACCTCCGTCATGATCGACGCCTCCAGCAAGCCCTTTGCCGAGAACATCGAGATCACCCGCAAGGTCGTCGAGTACGCCCATGACCACGGTGTTGTGGTCGAGGCTGAGCTGGGCACCCTGGCCGGCATCGAGGACGATGTGAAGGTCGCCGCCCACGCCGCTTCCTACACCCGTCCCGAAGAAGTGGAAGAGTT
>JBJDYG010000068.1:0-8661 GCA_051867075.1 Faecousia sp.
CCGTGAAGAAGTCTCTGGAGCTGCGGAACATCAAGATCAAGGTCAAGGAGCTGCCTATCCCCGTAGCCTTTGCTGCCGCTTTTGAGGGTGAGATCATCCGTAAGGCCGACATGCACAATGAGTTCTGGTCTGCCAAGAACCCCACCGCTGAGCTGGTAGTGATGCGGGAAATGAACGAGGTGGAGGATCACAAGATCACCATCATCGGACCCGATCTGGACGAGGCCAAGGATCTGGCGCTGGCGACCTTTGTGGAAGTTGCCGGCAAGAAGATGCAGGTGGACTTCGAGTCCGTTATTGAGCGGAAATTCCACGCCTGGTTCAATTACATGGAAGGTGTTATGCACACCGGTCAGCGCAATCAGGTTCGTGTCCGTGTCAGCAACGCCGCCTACGAGGCCGGACTGCGGCTGAAGGACTTCGCGGAAGTGCTGTATGTCATGATTATGGATGAGTTCGACGCTGTTGTGGACAAGTGCCAGGTCACCCTGATTACCGACCCCGTGGAAGCGGGCAAGTTCCGTGACGAGCTGGCCATGCCCCGGTACAATGCCCGTGACGACCGTCTGGCTTCCATGACTGACGAGGCTGTTGACCGCTACTTCACCTGCATCCTGTGCCAGTCCTTTGCTCCTGCCCACTGCTGCGTAGTAACCCCCGAGCGTCTGGGCCTGTGCGGTGCCGTAAGCTGGCTGGACGCCAAGGCCACCTACGAGCTGAACGCCAACGGCCCCTGCCAGCCCATCTTCAAGGAGGGCTGCATCGACGAGCGCACCGGCCGTTTTGAGTCCGTCAACAAGGCCATCACGGACGCTACCCACGGCGCAGTGGAAAACGTGACGCTGTACTCCATCCTGGAAGATCCCATGACGAGCTGCGGCTGCTTCGAATGCATCTGCGGCATTGAGCCCATGAGTAACGGTTTCATCGTGGTGAACCGGGAATACAAGGGCATGACTCCTGCCGGTATGACCTTCGGCGAGCTGGCCTCCTGCACCGGCGGCGGCGTCCAGACTCCCGGCTACATGGGCCATGGCCGTCACTTCATCTCCTCCAAGAAGTTCATCGCTGCCGAGGGCGGCATCGAGCGCATCGTCTGGATGCCCAAGGAGCTGAAGGACGACGTGGCGGAGCGTCTGAACAAGACCGCCAAGGAGCTGTACGGCATTGACAACTTCACCGACATGGTTGCCGATGAGACCGTCACCACCGACTGCGAAGAGCTGCTGAACTGGCTGACCGAAAAGAACCATCCCGTCCTGGCCATGGATCCCCTGATGTAAGCGGCTAGCCTTCCCGGGCAATGCGTGACGTACCTGGGAGGCAGTCGTTGCGCCTCTCGGGTACCGTTCGGTTCGTTACTGCGGCGGTAAATGAAAAGAAAACCGGTGCGGCGGGCAACCGCCGCACCAACTTACGAGTACGAGAAGTTTTTAATATTTCGATCTCATATCTTTTTACCTCTTCTGAAAGGAACTTCCCATTATGAAAGTAACCTTCCAAATCGAGGGGGCAACCCCTGTTACTATTGAATGTAACGCCGGAGATAATCTGTTGGAGCTGGCACGGCGGGCCAATGTGGCCATCGACGCCCCCTGCTCCGGCAACGGCTCCTGCGGCAAATGCCGCGTTAAGCTGGTGGAAGGAAATTTGGAATCCATTCCCAGCCGCCATATCTCCGACGAAGAATACGCCGAAGGCTGGCGTTTGAGCTGCAGCTCCAAAGTGCTGGGCGACTGCACCGTGTTCGTTCCGGACATTGCCAGCGCCTATCAGTCCCGTATGAAAACCGCCGACCTGAGCAGCCCTCAGGAGGTGGCAATTTTTGACGCCTGCCAGAGCCAACTGAAGGAAAGCGGCATCCGCTTTGAAAATAACTTCCGCGCGGTTACTGTCACCATGGCGGAGCCGACCCTGGATGATACCATGCCCGATAACGAGCGCCTGACCTGGGCAATGGAAGAGGCGCTGGGGGTGGAGAAGGTGGAAATTCCCTTCTGCGTCATGGTCAAACTGGCGCAAACCCTCCGGGAAAATGATTTCCGCGTGTGCGTCAAAGGCGAGCTGATGGGAGACACCTTCCGATGCATGGAAATTTGCACCCCGGAGGACACTGCCATCGTCGGCTGCGCCATTGACATTGGCACCACCACCGTCACCATGGTACTTACAGATCTAACTTCCGGTAAAATCCTTGCCAAAGGCTCTTCCGGAAACGGGCAAATCCGCTACGGCGCGGATGTAATCAACCGCATCATTGAGCAGGGTAAGCCGGGCGGTAAGAAAAAGCTCCAGGATGCCATTCTCAAAGAGACCCTGAATCCCATTATCACAAACCTTTGCAGGAGCGCGGGCATTTCCTGCAAGTCCATTCTGCGCCTGTGTGTCGGCGCCAATACCACTATGAACCACCTGTTCGTGGGAGTGGATGCCCAGTCCGTCCGTATGGAACCGTACATTCCCAGCTTTTTCCACTGGGAGGGACTGCTGGCAGGGGATCTGAAGCTCCCCGCCAATCCGCTGGCTCCGGTGCTCATTGCACCCAACATCGGTTCCTATGTGGGCGGAGACATCACCGCCGGTACCCTGGCCTCCGGCATTTGGGACTGCGATGAGCTGAGTTTGTTCATTGACCTGGGCACCAACGGCGAAATTGTGTTCGGCAACCGGGATTTCCTTATGAGCTGCGCCTGCTCTGCCGGCCCTGCCTTTGAGGGCGGCGATATTTCCTGCGGTATGCGGGCCACCGACGGCGCGGTGGAAGCCTGTACCATCGACAAAGTCACCATGGAGCCAACGCTTTCCATCGTAGGCGACCCGGAGCAGAAGGCTGTGGGTATCTGCGGCAGCGGCATCATCGACATCATTTCCGAGCTGTACCGCTGCGGAATCATCAACGCCAAGGGTCTGTTCATTCGGGAGGGGAGCCGCGTCCGTCGGGATCATCACGGCATGGGACGCTATGTGATCGCCTTTGAGAATGAAAGTGAGACCGGCAGGGAGATTTCCATCAACGAGGTGGATATCGACAACTTCATCCGTGCCAAGGGCGCGATCTTCTCCGCCATCTCTACGCTGCTGCAAAGTGTAGACATGACCGTGGATGCCATTGAGAGCGTCTATGTCGCCGGCGGCATCGGCTCCGGCATCAATATGAAAAACGCGGTGAACATCGGTATGTTCCCGGACGTGGAGCTGGAGAGATTCCACTACATTGGCAATTCCTCCCTTTCCGGTGCTTACGCCATGGTTATGAGCGACGAGGCTGCCGCGAAAACTGCGGAGGTGGCTTCCAATATGACCTATCTGGAGCTCAGCACCTACCCCGGCTACATGGATTCCTTCGTCGCCGCCTGTTTCCTGCCCCATACGGACAAAGGGCTGTTCCCGCACTCCGTGCAGGAGGTCTGATATGCTGGAAAAGACGCATCACATCGCCATAATCTGCTCAGACTACCGGCGCTCCATGGATTTTTATGTAGGCAAGCTGGGGTTTCAGGTAGTGCGGGAGGTCTGGCGGGAGGAGCGGCAGGATTATCTGACCATGCTCCGCTCAGGAGACATAGTGCTGGAACTGTTCACGAAGCCCAATGCACCGAAGCGTGTCACCGATCCGGAGGCCTTGGGTCTGCGGCATCTGGCCTTCTGCGTCGAGGACGTGGAAAAGGAAGCAAAGTGGCTGGAGAGCATGGGCATCAGCGTGGAGCCCATCCGAAACGATCCCGTCAATGGCGGCAGAATGACCTTCTTCCGGGACCCCGACGGGCTGCCCCTGGAATTACATGAATAAGAGGAAACAAGATGCAAGTTGAAAACCACAAAGAAGAAGTCCCCTTTGCCCACTATGCGGAGCGCTTCCGAAGCCTGAATCCCGATGCTGCGGCAGCGAGACTGTCGGACATCCGCTGGGATGGGAAGGAATTTACCGTCCGGCTGCTGGGGCGCGCATTTGCCGTTGCTCACCCTGACTGCACCATTCGGGCGCTGGATGGCGGCTCTTTGCCGCCCCTTGCCACCCAGACCTTTCTGCTGCGCTATCTTCTGGAAAGCAAAGACATAACCTGGCAGGGGCAGTGGAAAACCTTCCGGGAGATGCCCTGGGGAGAAATGTACATCAAGCCATACACCGGCCGTGTGCTGACCCGGGCGGCCTTCACCTTCGGCACCCGGCTGGCGGCGTTTAAGTCTGCCTGCGAAAAAATGGGTGCGCTTCCCCTGAAGCATGGGGATGCAGGCTACCAGTTTGACCTGATCGGCGGCTACCGGATGCAGATTCTTGTCTGGGAGGGCGACGACGAGTTTCCGCCCAACGCCCAGGTGCTCTACTCCGACAATTTTGCTGACGGCTTTGCTGCCGAAGACAGAGTCGTGGCGGGGGACATCCTGATTTCCACCGTGAAAAGCAATATGTGATACGGGAATAAACAAAAAACAGGGCGCTCCGTAAGGGGCGCCCTGCCTGCGTTACTGCAGACCCTGCTCGTAAGCCTCAATCATTTTCTTGACCATCTGGCCGCCGACGGAGCCGGCTTCGCGAGAGGTCAGGTGACCGTTGTAGCCGTTGGTCAGGTTCACGCCAACTTCCCTTGGTGTCCTTTTTACATATTAAACTCGCCCAATACCGGGACAGTGGAAGGTATTTGACCGTTGGGAGCAAACTCTTTGACCGGCTCGGACACAAGCTCGCCGATGAACTTGTAGAAGATTCTGATGCTCTGCTGATAGCTGGCATTTTTCCTGGGCATCTTCGTATAGCCCTCCGGCAGAATTTTTTCGCCGATTTCAATGCGGTCAATGAAGGTAACAAGGGTATCACGATCAAGGGTTTCAATATAGGTGTATTGTTTTGCCAATGCGAAGAACCGTTCGTAGTTTTCCTGGATTTCATCAGTAGGATCTTCGACATCGAGTTCCGCAATTTTAGCTTCAAGGACACCGGCTTCTTTTTCCAGATCAGCAACCACACGGGAAAGACGATCATCAGAGATTTTACCTTCTGCATTATCCAAGTACATTTTGGTAATCATTCGGTCTATCATCTTCAATCGATTTCTAGCCTGCTCGATCTGGGCTTTCTTATCCAAGAGATTCAGCTTGGAACTTTGTGTTGCAATAACAGATTGCACGAGAGCGTTAATGTCATCATCGGAAAGGGCAATCAAGCTGTTTAAGTCCCGTCTCACAATCTCGCAAATATCTGTGTAGCGAATATTGACACCGGTGCAAGGCTCTGGGAGGCTCTTTCGTGTATGATTACAAGATAAAAACCAGTATTTCTCTCGCTCTCCATTATGCACAGTTCCAGAGGAACAAAGGGCGTGTCCACATTTGCTGCAAACAGCGATTCCGCCGAAAATGCTCTTGCGAACATGGTCATACTGGCGGTAGTCACGGGAAGCCTTTCCCATATTGATCTGTGCTTTTTCAAAGGTAACTGGATCGACGAGAGCTTCGTGGGTTGCTTCGGTTACTGTCCATTCATCCTGCGGGATGGGGACTTTCTTCTTGGACTTGACACTAACCTTCTTGGTTTTGCCCAAAACGGTATCGCCCAGGTATACTCGGTTTTTCAGGATGCGCTTAACCGTTGTGTGGTTCCAAATTTCAGAAGCTCTTGCAGCACCTTCGGGAGTGAAATTGTCACGGCACATTGCCCGGTATTTCAGCGGCGGCATGATTCCTTCGGCGCTCAAATCCATCGCGATTTTGATACAGGAGTCACCGGCGGCAGCTCTTGCGAAAATGCGGCGAACGATTGGAGCCGTATCCTCGTTGGGTACTAACACATCCTTGCTCTGGGGATGCTTCATATAGCCATAAGGGGCACAAGCACAATACTCGCCACGCTGACGCTTCATTTTGAGAACATCCTTGATCTTTCTGGAACCGTCACGCAGGTAAACCTCGTTCATTGCGAACTGGAAAGGAGCCATGACATTTTCGGTTTCAGAGTCAAAGTTGTCTGCAATCGCAATATAGCGGATCTGATTCTCTGGGAAGAACTGCTCTGCATAGTAGCTGGATTCTCTCATGTCACGACCCAGTCGGGAAAGGTCCTTGGTGATAACCACATTCGCTTTACCAGACTCCAAAGCTCGCATCATTTCTTGAAAACCAGGGCGTTCAAAGTTGCCGCCAGACCAGCCATCATCAACAAAATATTTCAGAATTGTGATGCCGTGCTGCTTGCAGTAGGCTTCTACAATTTTCTTCTGATTCGTGATACTGGTGGACTCGCTCTTTTGCGCTTCTTCACGGGATAGACGGTAATAAGCGTAAGCAAACAGTTGGATTCTTCTACCCAATCCATAATAGCCGTTTTCGGGGAACTTAGGCATAGCGCCTCTTGTGGTGGGATAGGTTTGGACATTAGTTCGCATGGTTCCTCCTCAAACCAGCGTTTTTTCCGCTGTCATTATAAGATGCAGGCCCCGAGTTTGTCAAAGGTAAGAGTTGGGAACTGCTTGCCTCAACCCTCTTTTGAATCAACTCAGATACATTTCTATCTCCAACAAAAACCCGACTGACAACATAGGTTGCATTGCCGATCACTACATTTTCCATAAAAGTCCCTCCTTTGAACTGGAAAGCTGCACAGTTCTGAAAAAAGTATTTGCCGAACTGTGGGCATATATGCCTTCAAATTGTGTTCTTGTAACGCAAATGGCCAAAGTTACATGAATACGCTGGAGATTGACGCTCCAGCGCATGGTATCTAACTTTGGAAACGCTGCATCGACCACCTAGCTGCGATTTCTTCCATCAGGAAAACCTCCTTAAAAATCTATGTATAAAGCTGGGCAGGTAGCGTCTGCCCAGCTGGTTTGTCATAATTCAAGACTGCATTTTAGCGCGGTATTGACCTGTTTCATTTGGGATTCGGAGAGCGAGCCGATATAGCCCAATAAGCGGGATTTGTCAAGTGTGAGAATCTGCTCCAGCAGGACGAGGGATGGGATTCTGGCGTACATTCCGGGGATGTGGTCTAAGAACACATGGGTGGGCAGCTTTGCTTTGGTGGCCGTCCTGCTCGTCAGGGCCGACACAATGAGCGTTTTGGAATGCTTATTGCCAACATCATTCTGAACCACCAGAACGGGGCGAATGCCGCCCTGTTCACAGCCCAGATGCGGTTCGAGATTTGCGTAATAAATATCACCACGGTGATACTTCTGAGGCGTGGTATCCATTGTGCTTCCTTTCTATCGTTCCGCAGCGTGGGAACGCCGTTGGTTTTTGATTGGCTGCCCGAGGGCATCGTAATTCTTGGGATTTGCAGCAGGCGTTTCCCAGCCGAACATGGAACCAGCCACCATTGCCGCTTCCTGCGCTTTGGTCACGCCATTGGCAGCATTCAGAGCAGCTGCACCTTCTTTTGGGGAAGCGTTCTGCGGGAATACATCTGTGGGTGAGTAACCTTTCTCACCTTTGGTGATGACAATCAGCTCCCCGGTGGTCCCCAGCGTGCTGAAACAGCTCTCCGGGAGCGACTGCCGCAGCGGAATGATGCCGTGACAGCCTTGGTTTTGATACTGTTCTGCAAACTCGCAGATGTGGTACAGGTTCTTCCCCCGATCGCTGGTTGCCTCAAAATGGTAGTCGTCAATGTAGCGGCAAATCAAATGCCGGGGCTCTCCGCTGTTTGTGAAGTACCGAATTTTGTCACCATCTTCTATCCGAAACAGCTCTTTGTAGTTCGGATCAATAAAGCGGATTCCCTTCTCCGCGTTATTCAGGTGCCGGTCAAACCAGTCCTTGCGATAACAGTAGCAGTACAGATTGTAATTGCCTTTTTGAGGATTGAGACGAAGAATGTAAGCATGTTTCTGTGTATCGGCTCTGAGAGTCAGCTCCCTGCCATAGAAACCTGGTCTCTTACTGTCCGGGTGTTGATAGCAGTACGATGTGAGCGCTGCTCCGTCACTAAGGATTGCCTCGTGTTGGGTCTGTGAAGCGTTGGGAGCTTCCAAACCACGCAGCGTGTTTATCAGATGATCGAATTCATCCTTAAACGCCTGATCCTTCAGGCTTGCGTTGTGGTCGGACCAGGAGGAATAAAAGCTGTTTCCGTCCGAACCAAAGTCAGCGCGGAGATGGCCGATGCAGCCGGTTTGACCTTCTATCTGGCTGCTTTGGCTGTAGGAATACATCTGCTCTGCCGGGGTTGCAGTTCTGATTGAGAAATCCATTATCGTGCTGCCTCCTTTGATTTGTCTTTCTTTTGCTGAGATTGAAGTGCCTCGCGGAGCTTCTCCTGCGCCCACTTGGGTACTGCATCAGTTTCAAGCGTTGCCAGAATGTCGCTGCGTTCAAAACGGCTATGCTTCCCGGAAAACAGATTGGTGCAGAAGCAGGCAGAGCCTCTGCTGTTCGGGGAAGCACCAAATCCTCCAGTACACAGATAAAGCTGCCTGGTGGCAAGCTGGTATTCCGGTTTCAAAACCTCCGGCTTAATGATAACCACCTTCTGATGAAGGTCGTCAGCATGAGATACCAGGCAGCATTGGTGCGTGCTCAGGCATTTCTGCTGGTTATAGGGTCTGTTGTCTACCGCTGCTGTGTTTTCGGCGGATAGCTGGCGTTCCAGTTCTTTGACGGCTTCTGTCATGCGCTCAGAGAAAATGCCCAGAATATGGGGATAGCTGTCATCCGCAATGCAGT
>JBJDYG010000068.1:8761-10503 GCA_051867075.1 Faecousia sp.
ATGCGCTCAGAGAAAATGCCCAGAATATGGGGATAGCTGTCATCCGCAATGCAGTGCTGGTATGCAGTAAACAATTCGTTTTGGGTGCAGAACGCGGTCATGTAAGGAAGGGCTTCATTCTCAGGAGAATAACCCAGAACAATCTCCGTAGGGCCTACGGAAATTGCCTGAACAATCTCATACTCTCCTGCCATTCTTTTCTCAGTCATGATAGCCTCCATTGCGATTGCCGTGGGGGTTCCTGGGAACAACGCGGTAGTCGAATCCGGCACCGGTCTGGCAGAATGTGCAGTCATCTTTTTCGACCTGATAAGGGTCAACTCGTGTGATATAGAACTTCTTGGCGCTGAAGAACATGGCCCGGCACCGGGGACACAGGCAGTATACTGAGGCTCTGTTCTTTTCTTTGTTGGTCAAATCGGTAGTCTCCTTCTGTTTCTGGGGCACAGAGGGAACGGTCGCCTCAATGTTCACAATCAGTACGGGAAAGCCCATGGTACGAACATTTTCATCGCAGCCGCCTCCGGCAAAGTGATAGTGATTAATCATTTTGAATCATCCTTTCTGATTTCGTTATTGATTCTTTCGCAAAACACAAGATACCGCTGCCGCCCTCCGGACGCATAGGGATGGCAGGTAAAGAGCGTAATCATATCTTTTTCAGGCTGGATTTTGATTGCATCCACATCATCCGGCGATATAATCCTTGTCCCAACGACCGTGTATTCCAGGGTTTCCCACAGGTTGGTTATCGTGATGCGGTCTCCCGGCACCAGCTCGGTAATGTACCGGAAATAATCTGCGCCATTCCAACCCCGATGCCCCGCGATAACCGTGTTTGTGTTCTTCCCTCCGACTGGAACACTGGTCTGTCCCAACTGGGCTGCTCCCAGAGCCATATTCTGGCTGGATGCACCGAGGTACACTGGCATCTCCAGATCAAGAGCCGGTATCGATAGAACGCCAAACACTTCGCTGCTGATACCGTAGTCCGAAAGCCGGAAGCAGGCTTCTTCCAGGCTCTCAAGACCCTTCATTCCTTCCTGCCGGCTTTGAAACAGCTGCCTGTTGTACTGTTGAATATCGCTCCATAGCTCCTGATGGATGGCAGGCGTGTATTCTGTGGTTTCTGCATCGCCAGACGGCAGAATAATCACAGGCGGCAGCTGGTGCTCCGTATTGGACTGAAACTCGGACACTGTGGTTTTCATCTTCTCCCGGTACAATAGTTCGTTGATTACGGGAAAAAGGGATATCAGGCACCCAGAAAGGAATATGAGTAACAAGAAAAACAATGCTATTCGTCTACGCATCTTTGTTTCTCCCCAGTAGTGCCACCACAATGCAGATGAGAAAAAGGATCAGGACAATCGCGATGGCGATATACAGCCCCCGCAGGTATTCCTGTTCCCAAGCGGATTCAACTTCGGTATCCTCCTGCTGGGCTTCCTCCACGATTTGCTTTGCAGCTTCAAAGGGAATCCGGTGACCGGTAACCAGCAGCCTGTGGGAATTGACTGCAATCGGCGTGCAGGTGATAAGCGTACATAGATCAGAACCGTCTGTGATGCCCAGAAGACTGGTATCATGGGGAAGCACAGTGTTCAAGCTGTCTACTTCGTATGCAAGGGTTTCCCCCAGCACATGGAGATAGAAGATGTCTCCGGTTTTCATCTGAAGCAGGTCGGTAAACATCTTCTGTCCTGCCATACCGGAGTGCCCGGATAATACTGCGTGGGTGC
>JBJDYG010000069.1:0-45576 GCA_051867075.1 Faecousia sp.
CGGGCAACTTCGGGACTTTCACCCTATAGAACGTGCGCTCACCGGGCGCACATAAAGAAAACCGGGAAAGGCATCTGCCTTTCCCGGTCATTCTTTTTTCAGCAATCAGCCGTTGGCGCGCATCTGAGCGAAGCACTCGCTGCAGTATACGGGACGGTCAGACTTGGGCTGGAAGGGAACCTTAGCCTCGCCGCCGCAACGAGCGCAGGTAGCGGTGAAAAATTCACGGGGGCCACGGGTAGCGTTCTTGCGAGCGTCACGGCAAGCCTTGCAGCGCTGGGGCTCATTCTGGAAGCCGCGCTCTGCGTAGAACTCCTGCTCACCGGCGGTGAACACGAACTCATTGCCGCACTCTTTGCACACTAAAGTCTTGTCTTCGTACATTGGAAAATACCTCTCTTCGGTTAGTTGTTGCCCCGTGAAATCCCACCGGATAAATGTTATAACGCAGGGTCCATAGATTTGCAGCAAACTCTGCCACAAATCGGATTATACACACGCGGGAACATTTTGTCAATCCTTTATGAAAAATTTTCCTGTCCTTTTTCTGCATTTGTGCAACTTTTGGCCAGCGGGACAAATATGAGCGTGCAGTGGTTTTTAAATGGAAAACTGGGCCTGACCCTCATAGGGAATGTGCAGGTGATCGTAAGCCAATGCCGTGACACAGCGGCCACGGGGGGTGCGGGTGAGAAAGCCCAGCTGCATGAGGTACGGCTCGTAAACGTCCTCCAGGGTGACGGCTTCCTCCCCGATGGTGGCGGCGAGGGTTTCCAGACCCACAGGTCCGCCGCTGTAATTCTGGATGATGGCAGTAAGCATCCGGCGGTCGATGTTGTCCAGCCCCAGCTTGTCCACTTCCAGACGGCGCAGAGCCAGGTCGGCGGCTTCCTTCGTGATGGTGCCGTCGCCCATGACCTCAGCAAAATCCCGAACCCGGCGCAAAAAACGGTTGGCGATTCGGGGAGTGCCCCGGCTGCGGGAGGCGATCTCCATAGCGCCGGCGGGATCAATGGGCATACCCAGAATGGCGGCGGAGCGGGTGACGATTTTTGCCAGCTCCTCAGGCGTGTAAAGCTCCAGCCGCAGATTTACGCCGAACCGGTCCCGCAGGGGAGCGGACAGCTGGCCTGCCCGGGTGGTGGCGCCGACCAGGGTGAATTTCGGCAGATCCAGACGGATGGAATTTGCGCTGGGGCCTTTGCCCACGATGATGTCGATGGCAAAATCCTCCATGGCGGGGTAGAGAATTTCCTCCACGACCCGGTTCAAGCGGTGGATTTCGTCGATGAACAGAATATCACCGGGATTCAGGTTGGTCAGCAGCGCTGCCAGGTCGCCGGGCTTTTCAATGGCAGGGCCGGAGGTGATGCGGATATTCACACCCATCTCGTTGGCGATGACGCCTGCCAGGGTGGTTTTGCCGAGACCCGGAGGGCCGTAGAGCAGGGTGTGATCCAGCGGCTCGCCCCGCCGCCGGGCGGCTTCGATATAGATGGACAGGTTCCCCTTGGCCTTTTCCTGCCCGGTGTAATCGGAAAGCAGCTTGGGGCGCAGACCGATTTCCCCCGCGTCCTGAGGCGCGAAGGCAGGAGAGACGATGGGGGTATCCAGTTCCTGGGAAAATTCAAGACTCATAGTCATACCTCCAAAATGAGGAGTCATTTGAAAAAAGTGAATGCGCAGCGGAAAGATACCATCATGCTGCAGCCTGCATTTGGGAACCTCTGAATCAATCGCCTGCGGCTGAGCGGCGGATCTTTTGCCACATCCGTGCAGTGTTATCTTGATATCCAATGAAAAGCAGACTTTTCAAATGGCTGCTTTTCATATGGAGATCATTATGAGACGGGTTTCCATGATTTTCTATCCCCAAAATCATGGAAACGACATCGCGGTCTCGCGATGTCCCTCCGGTAAAAAAAGCGTCTGCTTTTTATCCCAGGTCAGTATGAAAAACGAGAAATACATCCAGTATTCCTTTGTTTTATCCTTTCATCACCATGGCACGCAGGGCGTAGCGAACCATTTCCTCGGTAGAGGCGTTGGGATCCGCGCCCTTCAGGGCGGCGCTGATTTCGGCGGGAGAATAGCCCAGCTCCTGCAGTGCGGCCCGGGCCAGAGCGGCGGTGCTGCCGGTCTGGGCAGGAGCGGAGGCGGGAGCACCTGCGGAGAAGTCCAGCTCCACATTGCCGCCGCCGATCTTGTCCTTCAACTCCAGAATGATTCGCTGGGCGATTTTCTTGCCCACGCCCTGGGCAGCGGTGAGCATTTTCTCGTCGCCGGTCATGACAGCCAGCGTAAAATTCTGAGGCCCTCCGGCGGACAAAATCGCCATGGCTGCCTTGGGACCCACGCCGTTAACGGAGGTCAGCAGCTCATAGCAGCGCTGTTCTTCCCTGCTGGAGAAGCCGTACAGGTCGAAGGCATCCTCCCGGATGGATTCGGTAATGTACAGCCGGGCGCTCTGGTTGAGCTTCAGCTGACCGGCGGTATAGGCAGTGACATGGCAGCCGTACCCCACCCCGCCGCAGTCAATCACCGCCAGTCCAGGCTCAAGGACAGTAACGGTGCCGGAAACGTAGTATAGCATTGGAAAACCTCCAAGTCAAAAGTTGCTGGTCGAAAGCGGAAAGCTGGGGAACCTTCAACCTTCCGCTTTCCACTTTCCACTTACCTGCCCCAGCAGGGATGTTGCCGAACGGGCGTGGCACAGGGCAATGGCGATGGCGTCGGCAGCATCGTCGGGCTTGGGCATGGCCTGTAGATGCAGCAGCCGTTTGGTCATATCCTGCACCTGATGCTTACTGGCGTTGCCGTAGCCCACCACCGCCTGCTTGACCTGCATGGGCTTGTATTCAAAAATGGGCAGTCCTGCCTGCTGGATGGCCAGCAGGATGACCCCCCGGCTTTGGGCAACGTTGATGCCGGTGGTGACATTCTGACCGAAGAACAGCTCTTCGATGGCAACCGCCTCCGGCTGGGCAGTTTGGAGAAGCTGGGTCATGTCGTTGTAAATGACTTCCAGCCGCCAGGGAAAGTCCGTATTGGGGGGCGTCGTGATGGCGCCGCAGCCCAGCAGTCGGTACTGTCCCCGCTGGGCGTCAATCAGACCGAAGCCGGTAATGCCGTAACCGGGGTCGATTCCCAGAATCTTCATTATAATGTCCCCCGGAGCATGCGGATAATCTGGGCGATAATCAGCAGAATGAAAACGACCAGGCCGACCCTGGCCGCCCATATCTGCCATAGGGGACGTGGGACGTATCCTTGCGGCTGTTCACCCGGCTCTTTTTCACGGTTTTCTTCCATGGGTTTCACCTCTTACGCCTATCATAACACATTTGTTTTGGTTTGCCTACCACTTTTTTTGAAAAGTTGGGGGAGGGACATGTTCCCATTCGCCACCGTTGAAAAACCGAATTGAGCGGTACCCAATGGCGTGACGACACCGCATCGCTTCGTTACGCCATTGCCCGCAAGGGCATCCCAGCAAACTACATTTTTGTTCTCTGCCATACATGTTTTTCGTCTCATGGGAAATAATAGCGCTGAAAAGGCGGTGCATAATTTTGGAGGAGTTTTGTTGTAAGACCACGATTTATTCCGGACCCGGTGCGGTTTCGGCGCTGGAGGGGATGGGCGGCAGGCGGCTGTTTCTGGTGACGGATCCGTTTTTTATGAAAAACGGGACGGCCCAGCGGGTGGCGCAGACCGCAAAATGTCAACAGGTGGAGTTTTTTGACAGAGTGCAGCCGGATCCCACTGTGGAGCTGGCGGCAGAGGGAACGGCGCGGCTGAAGGAATTCGCACCGGATTTGCTGGTAGCCCTGGGCGGCGGCAGCGCCATGGACTGCGCAAAGGCCATGGCCTACTTCGCAAAGGGGGAGTATAAGCTGGTGGCGATTCCCACCACCTCCGGCTCCGGCTCGGAGGTGACGGATTTCGCTATCCTGACTCACAACAAGGTCAAGCACCCGCTGGTGGACAGGCGGCTGCGCCCCGACGCGGCGATTCTGGACAGCGACCTGCTGCAGGAGCTGCCAAAGGGGCTGATCGCGGAGACGGGCTTTGACGCTCTGAGCCACGCGGTGGAGGCCTATGCCGCGAAAAATGCCGGTGTGATAACGGACCTGTATGCCCGGGAGGCTTTCAGCAGCGCCTATGCCGCATTGCCCGCATCCTATGCCGGGCGGAAAGAGGTGCGGCTGAAGGTGCATCTGGCGGCGACCATGGCAGGCATGGCCTTTACCCAGGCAGGTCTGGGGCTGTGCCACGCCATGGCCCATAGCCTGGGCGGCATGTTCCATGTGCCCCATGGGCGGCTGAACGCCATACTGCTCCCTTCGGTTATCACCTGCAACGCCCATGTGGCTGGGAAAAAGTACGCCGAGCTGGCAAGAGCTGCGGGCATGGGCGGCAGTGCCGATACCATCGCCGTGCGAAATCTGAAAAACGGCCTTGTGCGGCTGCGCCGGGAGCTGAACCTCCCGGAGACGCTGGCGCAGGCGGGGGTTGATCCCAGGGCGGTGTGGCGCAGCGCGGGACAGATTGTGAAGGCGACGCTGGAAGACCCCTGCTGCAAAACGAACCCCATGGAAGTGGAGGATTTTCTGGTACGGCGGATTCTGGAAGAGGTGACCGGACGTGTCTGAGACCCTTCGCAGTGTGGGACTGGACGTGGGAACCACCTCCACTCAGATGATTTTCTCGGAGCTGACGGTAGAGAATAAAGCGTCAGGCTTCGCTGTGCCGGAAATGGAAATCGCCCGGCGGGAGATCCGGTACAAAAGCCCGGTGCATTTTACGCCGCTGCTGGACGAGAGCCATGTGGACGCTTCGGCGCTGCGGGAAGTTGTGGCGGAGGAATACCGGAAGGCGGGGATTGACCGAGGCAGCGTGGACACCGGAGCCATTATCATCACCGGAGAAACCAGCCGCAAGGAAAACGCCCGGGCGGTACTGGACGCCATGTCAGATTTCGCCGGGGAATTTGTGGTAGCCACGGCGGGACCGGATCTGGAAAGTGTGCTGGCGGCGAAGGGCGCCGGGGCGGTGGATTTTTCGGAGCGGACGGGAAAAACGGTTCTGCACATGGACATCGGCGGCGGTACCAGCAACTTATCGCTGATCCGGGAGGGGAAAATCGAAAGAACCGGGTGCCTGAACGTAGGCGGGCGGCTGCTGAAATTTGACGATGGCGGTACCGTGACCTATGTTTCCCCTGCGCTCAGCGGGCTGTGCGAGCTGAAAGTGGGGGACAAAGCCGGCCCTGCTCAGGCGAAAACCGTGGCACAGATGCTGACCCAGGCATTGGAAATGGCGGCGGGACTGCGGGAGGAGACACCGCTTTTGGGACAGCTGACCACCCAGGAGGCAGGGCGGTTTGAACCCTGCCGGGAGAAGAATCTGGTCATTTCCTTCTCCGGCGGCGTAGCGGACTGCGTCGAAAAGGAGCTTCCGTGGCTGGAATTCGGTGATCTGGGGCCGGTGTTGGGACAGGCCATCCGGGAAAGCAGGCTGTGCCGGGGGGAATTTGTGCTGGGCAGCGAGACAATCCGCGCCACGGTCATTGGGGCAGGCTGCCACAGTGCACAGCTGTCCGGAAGTACGGTGTTCCATCAGAATGTCCCTTTCCCGTTGAAAAATATGCCGGTGGTACCGTTGACGGAAATTTCCCGGGAAATCATCCGCCGGGAGATGGACAGGCAGGAGGACGGCGCCATTCTGGCGTTCCCGGGGATTGCGTCACCGGGATACCGGGAAGTGGCGGCAATGGCGGAGGAGATCGCGGCGGGGACGAACGGAAAAGCGCTGGTGTGTCTGGAACAGGACATGGCAAAGGCGCTGGGGCAGGCGCTGGCGCTGCGCCTTGGCCCCAATGCGGAAATCCTGTGTATCGACCGGGTAAGAGTGCCGGAGGGAAGCTATCTGGACGTGGGCGCCCCGGTAGGCCCGGCGCTGCCGGTGGTGGTTAAGACACTGGTGCTGGGGAACCGCTAAGTGTATAAGGCCGGTTCGTTGCACGGGAATTCCCATTAAGAAGAGGAGATGCGTATGAACAAACAGGAATTGGCTGCCATGGTGGCGGAGATATTAAACGGCATGGGGCATGAGCCGCTGGCGAAAGGCGGGGACTACCGACCCACCGCCCCCCAGCCGGAAAAGCAGCCCACCACCTATCAGGACGGAGACTTTGTCCCGGATGTGACAGCGCTGGATTTACGGAAGCTCTATCTGGTGGAAAATGCCGAAAATGAAGAGAAATTCCGAAAAATGAAGGAAAAGACCCCGGCACGCCTGGGCTGCGGCAGAGCGGGGGCGCGGTATAAAACCCTGACCATGCTCCGCTTCCGCGCTGACCACGCGGCAGCCCAGGACGCGGTATTCTCTCAGGTCAGCGAAGATTTCGCCGCAAAAAACGGCATGGCGGAAGTAAAAACCAAGTGCCGCAGCAAGGACGAATATCTGACCCGCCCGGATCTGGGGCGGTGCTTTGACGAGGAAAATCAGAAAAAAATCCGCGCCGCCATTCCGGGGACGCCCCGGGTGCAGATTGTGGTGGGAGACGGGCTGTCCTCAGCCGCCATCACAGCCAACGCCATGGACTGCCTGCAGGCCATCCGGGATGGACTGAAGCTGCGGGGCATTGACCCGGGGACACCGATTTTCGTCCGCTACTGCCGTGTAGGTGCGGGGGACGCCATCGGGGATGTGACGGGCTGTGAGCTGGTGTGTATGCTGGTGGGCGAGCGCCCCGGTCTGGTGACAGACAAGAGCATGTCCGCGTATATCACCTATCAGCCCAGGACGGGGGTTTCTGAATCCGCCCGGACAGTGGTATCCAATATCCACGCCCAGGGAACCCCGGCGGTGGAGGCGGGAGCCCATATTGCGGGGCTGATCGAGACGATTCTGAAGAAAAAAGTCTCCGGCGTGGGACTGCATTTGGAGGCGGGGGCATGATCCCGGTAAACGTTCTGGCGGTACGCTATCTGGCCAACGCATCCCCGGCACTGTGTCAGCAGCTGGGGGCGCCGGAGGGATATCCGTCTCTTGGGCTGCTGACCACGGACTGCGACGACGCCACCTACATTGCTCTGGACGCGGCGACAAAAGCGGCGGAGGTTCAGGTGGCATACTCCCGCAGCTTCTACGCCGGGGCAGCCAATGCCTCCACGCCCTTTGCCGGGGAGGTCATCGGCATTCTGGCGGCGCAGACCCCCGGGGCGGTGCGAAGCGGCATGGAAGCGGCGCTGTCAGAGCTGGGAAGGGTTGGCTTTGAGGAAACGTCGGGCGTTCCTTACCTTGCCCATACGGTGAGCAGTGTAGGAACATTCCTCGCCAAAGAAGCCCTCGTGCGCCCGGGGTCGGCGCTGGCCTACCTCATTGCTCCTCCGCTGGAGGGAATGTACGCCATGGACGCAGCGCTGAAAGCGGCGGACGTGACATTGTGCAAGCTCTATGCTCCGCCCAGCGAGACAAATTTCGGCGGCGGTCTGCTTGCCGGAACCCAGAGTGCCTGTGACGCGGCCTGCGCTGCCTTCGCTGAAGCGGTGGCCGAGGTGGCGGCAAGACCTTTAGGGAACCTCTGAATAAATCCCCATGCGATACAATTGCGCCACAAACCATGAAAGCGGTTAGCGCATGGGGATTTATATGCATCAGCATCGGTTGCCCCGTAAGGGGCGAGATGCTGGCATTTGGTTGAAATTTTACTGTGAATGCGGAGCTTTCACAGTAAATCGCCCGCGGCTGAGTGGCGGATCTTTGGCCATCAGCTCCTGCCGATTTTTTCAGAGTTTCCTTGGAAAAGTAAACATTTTTGAAAGGATGGAACACTATGGACACAAATTCTCTTGGTATGATCGAAACAAAGGGGCTTATTGGCGCCATTGAGGCGGCGGACGCCATGGTCAAGTCCGCCAATGTGCAGCTGGTAGGCAAGGAGCAGGTAGGCGGCGGCCTTGTCACCGTGATGGTGCGCGGAGACGTGGGTGCGGTCAAGGCGGCTACCGACGCCGGTGCCGCGGCGGCAGAGAAGGTGGGGGAGCTGATCTCTGTCCATGTCATTGCCCGTCCCCACATGGAAGTGGACGCCATTCTACCCAAGGGCCGTTCTGCCCAGACCCCGCCCGCCGGAAAGTAAGGAATGCTCTATAACGAGGAAGCCGTCCGGGCGAACATCCGCAACCGGGATGGGAAACGGGTGTTCTTTCTGGGCAGGGGTGACCAGCTCACAAGCTCCGCCCGGGACTATCTCAGCCGGGAGCGGATTGAGATCCGCTCCGGTGAGCAGGCAAAAATCGAGCAATACCGGCTGCTGAACGGTGGTTTTTTATCCGAAAAGCCGGAACACATGACCCATCTTCACGGAGATGTGCTGGTCCCGAAGGACCATCCGAGAATCCTCTTTCGGGGCAGGCTGGACACGCTGGAATCGGAACTGATTCTGTGCCAGCTGGCAGATGGGGCGCTGGAGGCTCCGGTGGGGGAAATTCTGGCACTGGCGCGGCAGATCATCCGCTGCGAAGTACTGGACGAGTCCCTGCATTGGGACAAGCTCTGCGGCCTGACGGAGGAAGAGCAGCGACGGCGAAGCCATTTTCCTCAGGACTACTACGGTCAGCCCCACTTCATGCCCTCAGCGGCGGATGGCACGGTGATCGCCCGGTTAAACCGCGCCCGCTGCGCCGCCCGGGAGGCGGAATTGGCGGCGGTAGCGGCCTTCCGGGACCGGGAGGGGAACCCCACAAGGGTGGATATTCTCCGGGCAATGAACCGGATGAGCAGTATGCTCTATATTTTGATGGTGCAATGGAAGGGAAAACTCCAGGGAAGCCCTGAATAAATCGCCTGCGGCTGAGTGGCGGATCTTTTGCCACATCCGTGCAGTGTTAAAAACGAGAAATACATCCAGTATTCCTTCGTTTTTAACACGTTCGTCTGTGGCAAAATCTCTCGCCATCCGCTCTTGCCGATTGAATCAGAGCTTCCCTAGTTTGCCGGCGGGGCCGGCGGCCAATGCGTTACGAACTTTTGGGTGGCCGTCGTACATCCTTTGGGCCCCTCGACCGGTATTGCTCAGAAAATTGTGTTTGACGCACAACCATAACAAATCGAAAAATGTTGCCATCCCGAGCGAAGCGAGTCGAGGGATCCTGGCACTGCTTTAACTGCAGATGGCAACGAAATGCGAAAATCCCTCGACTCGCGCGGCTGGCTCGGGATGACAGCGTTGCCGGCTGTTTGGGCAGCGGAGCAGCAATGCAGCACCACGCACAGAATCGAGCGGTACCCAACGGTGTAACGACGATACGAAGGGGTCGTTACGTCATTGCCCGCGGGGGCATCCCCGCAAACTACAATTTTCCTGCACAAAAGGATGAACAATATGAAGCTGAAAACGACCCTTTTGGGAAAGACCTACACATTTCGGGATATCAAACAGGTGCTTGCCAAGGCCAACGAGGAAAAAACCGGTGATAAACTGGCGGGTCTGGCGGCGGAAACGGCGCAGGAGCGCATTGCCGCCAAGGTGGTGCTGTCGGCCCTGACGCTGGGGGACCTTCGGGAGAGCCCCGCCGTCCCCTACGAGCAGGATGAGGTCACCCGGATCATTCAGGACGATGTGAATGAAACCGTATATGCCGGAATCCGGGGCTGGACGGTATCTGATCTGCGGGAGTGGATCCTTGCCGAGACCACCACCGGCGACGATATCCGCAAGCTGAGCCGTGGCCTGACGGCGGAGATGGTGGCGGCGGTGTGCAAGCTCATGAGCAATCTGGATCTCATCTACGCGGCCAGTAAGATCACCGTGACGGCCCACTGCAACACCACTATCGGACTGCCGGGCACCCTTTCCTGCCGGCTGCAGCCCAACCACACCACCGACGACCCGGAGGGCATCACTGCCTCCACACTGGAGGGACTCAGTTTCGGCGCGGGAGACGCGGTGATCGGCTTAAACCCTGTGACGGATTCCCCGGAGCAGGTGGGCAAGGTGCTGCGCCGGTTTCAGGAGATCAAGGAGCACTGGCAGATTCCAACCCAAATCTGCGTGCTGGCCCATGTGACGGCGCAGATCAAAGCCGTCCGGGCGGGCGCGCCCTGCGATCTGATTTTCCAGTCCATCGCGGGAAGTCAGAAGGGCAACGAAGCCTTTGGCTTTTCCGCCGCGACACTGGAAGAGGCCCGGCAGCTGCTTCTGAAGCAGGGCACTGCAGAGGGGCCGAACGTCATGTACTTTGAGACAGGGCAGGGCTCGGAGCTTTCTTCAAACGCTCATTTTGATACCGACCAGGTGACCATGGAGGCCCGGTGCTACGGCTTTGCAAAACGGTTTCGTCCTTTCCTCGTCAATACCGTGGTGGGCTTTATCGGGCCGGAGTATCTGTACGATGCCCGACAGGTGACCCGGGCGGGGCTGGAGGATCACTTCATGGGCAAGCTCACGGGTATCTCCATGGGCTGCGACTGCTGCTACACCAACCACATGAAGGCGGATCAGAATGACATCGAGAACCTGGCGGGCCTTCTGACCATGGCGGGGTGCAACTATTTCATGGGGATCCCCCATGGGGATGACATCATGCTGAACTATCAGACCACAGGCTTCCGGGAAACGGCGGCGCTGCGGGAAATCACAGGCAAGACGGCGATCCCCGAGTTCCAGCGCTGGCTGGAAAAGATGGGGTTCGTGGAAAATGGAAAGCTGACAAAAAAAGCAGGAGACGGATCGAGTCTGCTGTTTTAGAGAAGAGAAATGCGGGGATGCTCCCGCGGGCGATGACGTGCCGAACCCTTTGCAGTGTCGTTACGCCATTGGGTACCGCTCGATTCTGTGCATGGTGCTGCATTGCTGCTCCGATGCCAAAACAACCGGCAACGCTGTCATCCCGAGCGAAGCGAGTCGAGGGATCTGCGCATTTCGTTGCCATCTGCAGTTGAATCAGTGTCAGGATCCCTCGACTCGCGCGGCTGGCTCGGGATGACAACATTCTTCGATTGTTTATACTGATTCTCAATAAAAAACTTTCATTCGCAAGAATTGAAGTTTTTTGTTAGAGAATCCTATGAGACGGGATTGCGTGATTTTTCTTTCCCAAAATCACAGAATCGGCAACGCCGCAAGGCGGTGCCTTCTTATTAAAAATCAAAGATTTTTAATAAGAAATAGCATTAGTGCATCAAACACAATTTTCTGAGCTGTACCGGTCGAGGGACCTAAAGGATGTACGATGATTACCCAAAGTTCGTAACGCATTGGCCGCCGGCCCCGCCGGCAAATTACGATTTACATTAGGAGGTTTCTATGGAATTGGACAAGGATTTATCCGCACGGCAGGAGGCGCGGGAATTGGCGCGGGAGGCGGGGATTGCCCAGAGGCAGCTCGCGGAAATGTCCCAGACCCAGCTGGACGCCATTGTGGAGGCGGTTGCGAAAGCCTTTGCGGCAGAAGCATCTATGCTGGCGGACATGGCGGTTCGGGAGACAGGCTTTGGCAATGCACAGGACAAAACGGAGAAGAATCTTTTTGCCTCCCAGCGGGTGGCAGAGGCTGTCCGGGGAATGAAAACCGTGGGGATCCTTCGGGAGATCCCGGAGAAAAAGCTCTGGGAAATCGGCGTTCCGGTGGGGGTGATTGCCGCCATTGTGCCCAGCACGAATCCTACCTCCACCGTGTGCTATAAGGCCATGATCGCCCTGAAGGCGGGCAATGCCATCGTCTTTTCTCCCCATCCCAAGGCCATTGCCTGTACCCGCAAGGCGGCGCAGATTGTGGCGCAGGCGGCGCAGCGGGCAGGTGCGCCAAAGGGAGCGGTGGCCTGCCTGAGCATTCCTTCTCTCGATGGATGTCAGGAGCTGATGAAAGCGGAGCCGGTGCGGCTGATTCTGGCAACCGGCGGCCCCGGTATGGTGAAGGCGGCCTATTCCTCCGGCAAACCCGCCATCGGCGTTGGCGCGGGAAACGGGCCTGCCTATATTCACCACAGCGCGGATGTGAAGCACGCCTTAGCCTGCATCGCCCGGTCAAAATCCTTTGATTTTGGCACGGTCTGCGCTTCCGAGCAGAGCATCATCGTGGAAGAGGGTATGGAGGAAACTGTGCGCACAGAAGCCCGGCGGCAGGGATTTTACTTCATGGACACCGCCGAAGCAAACGCCTTGGCAAAGCTGCTGTTTCGCCCCAATGGAACGCTGAACCCTGAAATCGTGGGAAAACCTGCGGTGCAGCTGGCGGATATGGCAGGCTTCCCGGTGCCGCAGGGTACGAAGGTGCTGGTAGCCCGGGAGCAGGAGGCAGGGCCGACCCGGCCTTACTCTATGGAAAAACTCTGCCCTGTGCTGGCGTTTTTCGTCATGGACAGTGAGGAAGCGGTTTTGGGAAAGTGCATGGAGGTTCTGCGCCACGAGGGCAGCGGGCATACCTTTGCCATCCACGCATCGGACGAAGGGGTTATCCGGAGGTTTGCTCTGAAAATCCCCGTGTCCCGGTTCCTGGTCAATACCCCGGCGGCGCTGGGGGGCATCGGGGCGACTACGGGACTGTTCCCGGCGCTGACACTGGGCTGCGGCGCGGTAGGCGGCAGCAGCTCTTCCAATAACATTTCCCCGCTGGATCTCATCAACATCCGCCGGGTGGCCTGGGATGCGGAGGAAACGAAAAAGACGACCGTCACCGCAAACGCCGAGCTGGTGGAGCTGCTGACGGAGAAAATTCTGGAACGATTGGGATAGGGCAGCGTGTCACCATAGGAGAGGGACAATGCCCCACTTATACTGATTCTCAATCAATCCCCATGCTGAGTACAGCGCCGCCAAAAATGAAAGGCATCAAAAATGTTTGAAGTTTCCCATTGTTTTTGAGACTTTCATAGTAAAACTTTCAATTGTTTTTTTATTAGAGAATCATACGAGACGGGATTGTGTTTTTTTCTTTCCCAAAAGCACAGAATCGACAACGCCGTAAGGCGGTGTCTTCGTATTACAGCAAATGATGGGAGGCAGATTCATGGATGAACGGGAATTGCAGGCTTTGGCGGAGAGCGTTGCGGGGCGTATCTTTGTGGAGATGGAGGCCTCCGGGCGGCATATGCATGTGACGGCGCAGCAGGCGCTGACACTGTTTGGGCACCCTCTGACACCCAAACGTCCGCTTTCCCAGCCGGGGCAGTATCTGGCAAACGAGCGGGTTACGGTGATCGGTCCCAGGGGAGAATTTCAGAATGTGGCGGTGCTGGGGCCGGAACGGAAGGAAGCTCAGGTGGAAATCTCCCTTACCGATGCCCGGACACTGGGCATTGACGCCCCCGTCCGGCTGTCCGGGGACGTGTCCGGCAGCCCCGGCGCGGTGATCGTGGGGGAGAATGGACGTGTGGAGCTGGACCAGGGGGTCATTGCGGCGAAGCGGCATATTCACCTGACCCCGGAGGATGCCGCACGCTTCGGTGTTCGGGACAAACAGACCGTAAAGCTGAAGGCATTCACCTCCCGGAGCGTGATTTTTGAGGATGTGGCGGTGCGGATCAGTCCGGAATTTGCCTCTTACGCCCATCTGGATTACGACGAGGCCAACGCCTGCGGCTTCCGCAAGGGCGACCTTGGGAGGATATTACCATGATCCGGGCGCTTTTGATCGGGAAGGAGCCGGGGACGGAGCTGGGCTACAGCTATGTGGCGGAGCCGCCCTATGACGCGGTGGTCATTGGATCGCTGACACTGTCCCAGCTTCTGCGGTTCCGGGAGGAACGGGTGCTTCTGGCCCTGGCGGAGGGGAAGCCTGTGTATCTCTACACCCCGGGCCTGCCGGAAGCGCCGAAGAACCGGGCGCTTTCCGGCAGTCTGGCCTCAGCGCAGCGGGAACTGAAAAACTGGGGCGTGCTTTTTACGGACGGCGGCAGGAAGAAGCTGATTACGGCAGAGGAAGCCCGGATTCTCCGCGCTTCCGGGCAGATGCCCAGCCCCGGCGCGGTGCTGACACCGCTGGCGAAGGAAATTATGGAGGGGACGAAATGAAAGTCGGAAAAGTGATCGGAGCCATCTGGGCGACCCGTAAGGCAGCCTGCCTGCAGGGACAGACATTTCTGGTCGTGGAGAGCAACGGGGAGAAAATCGTGGCCGCGGATCAGGTAGGCGCGGGGCCGGGAGACCGGGTGCTGCTGGCGACGGGGACTGTGGCCAGCAAATACTGCATGGACGCCCCGGTGGATGCCGCCGTGGTGGCGATTGTGGACGAGAAATAGCGGGCGGGTCCCGCAAACGACATCGCGGTCTCCCGATGTCCCTGCGATAAAAAGTGTCTGCTTTTTATCGCAGGTCAGTATCAGAGGCTGCCTGTAATTTTTCATCCAAAGGAGGGGGAAATATGTCATTTCACGAAATCCTCATTGCAATCATGGCCGGATTTGCGGTCTTGGGAGCTCTTGACCGGATTTTCGGAAATCACTGGGGACTGGGAAAGGAATTTGAGGAAGGGATCCTCGCCATGGGCTCGCTGGCGCTGGCAATGGTGGGAATTGTTTCCCTGGCTCCCGTGCTGGCAAACCTGCTCAAACCGGTGATCGTGCCCGTTTTTGGTTTTCTGGGTGCAGACCCGGCCATGTTCGCCGGAACAATTCTCGCCTGCGACATGGGCGGCGGTGCGCTGGCGGTGCAGATGGCCGCCGACCCTCAGGCAGCAATGCTGGGCGGCGTGCTCACCGGCTCCATGCTGGGCGCCACCATTGTGTTTACCATTCCCGTAGCAATGGGAATTTTGGAGGAAAAGGACAGAGCCGTGATGGCAAAGGGAATCCTCTGCGGCATCGTGACCATTCCCGTGGGCGTGCTTGTGGGTGGACTCGCGGCGGGATTTCCTGTGGGGATGGTACTGCAAAACCTCATCCCCATTGTTATCATCGCGGCGCTGATTGCCCTGGGACTGTGGCGGGCAGAAAAAGCCATGGTCAGGGGGTTTGAGGTGTTCGGCAAGTTCGTGGTGATCGTGGCGACCGTCGGTCTTGCGGCAGCCATTGTGGAAGCGCTGACAGGGTACGTCATGATCCCGGGCATGGCGCCCATTTCCGAGGGCTTTGAAACGGTGGGTACCATCGCCATCGTGCTGGCCGGAGCCTTCCCACTGGTATTCGTTATTACAAAGCTGCTTCGGAAACCTTTAATGGCTGCGGGGCGCTGGCTTGGGGTCAATGACGCCGCAGCTGCGGGACTGATTGCGAGTTTAGCCAATTCCATCGCCACCTTCGGCATGGTGAAGGACATGAATGAGCGGGGAAAGGTTATCAACATTGCTTTTGCGGTATCAGCGGCCTTCGTGTTCGGCGATCATCTGGGCTTCACAGCGGGCTTCGCTCCGGAGATGATCGGCGCCATGATCGTGGGAAAGCTGGTGGGCGGTGTCACCGCCATCGCTGCCGCAATGTGGCTGACGCGGAAGGATGGGAAATTGTAGTTTGCCGGCAGGGCCGGCAGCCAATGCGTTACGAGCTTTGGGTGGTCGTCGTACATCCTTTGGGCCCCTCGACCGCTACAGCTCATACTGATTCTCTAATGAAAATGATTAATCAAAATTGATTAAACATTTTAAAAGAGAATCAGTATAACTGCAATTGGCAACGAAATGCGCAGATCCCCCGACTCGGCTACCTGGCTCGGGATGACAGCGCTTCTGGTTGTTCTGGCAGCGGAGCAGCCATGCAGTACAGAATCGAGCGGTATCCAATGGCGTAACGACACTGCGAAGGGTTCGTCACGTCATTGCCCACGGGGGTATCCACAATTTTCCGTTTGGGTGTTGACAAAACCTCCTTTTTCGGGGTATAATGGCAGCTATGAATAGAGAAAAGCTGTGAAGAGAAGAGTACGCTTTGTCTGCCGCTGCAGAGAGCCCCGGAAGGTGCGAGGGGGTGCGGTGAGGAAAGCGGAACATGGTCTTGGAGCTGGGCCGCCGACAGGTAGGCGGTTTCGGGTCGCCCCGTTACAGGCGTTTTGAGGCACGCGGCGGGTTGCCGGTGCGAATCAAGGTGGTACCGCGTCAGTTTTTGTCGCCCTTGGGTTTTCCCGGGGCGATTTTTCATTTAGGAGGATCTATCATGTGCGAAAAATGCAGAGGTAATTATTACATTACCACACCCATCTACTACCCTTCCGCCAAGCTCCATATCGGTCACGCCTACTGCACCGTGGCTACGGATACCATGGCCCGGTTCAAGCGGCTGCAGGGCTACAATGTCATGTTCCTGACAGGCACCGACGAGCATGGTCAGAAGATCGAGGACAAGGCTAAGGATGCCGGCGTCACCCCCCAGCAGTTTGTGGATAACATTGTCACCGGCGAGCGGGGCGTGCTGGATCTGTGGAAGCTGATGAACATTTCCTACGACCGGTTCATCCGCACCACCGACGATTACCACGTCGCCGCCATCCAGAAGATTTTCAAGAAGATGTACGACAACGGCGACATCTACAAGGGAACCTACAAGGGAAAATACTGCAAGCCCTGCGAGTCCTTCTGGACGGAGAGCCAGCTGGTTGGCGGCAAGTGCCCCGACTGCGGCGGCGAGGTGCAGGACGCGGAAGAGGAAGCCTACTTCTTCCGGCTGAGTAAGTACGCGGACCGGGTGCAGGATCTGCTGGAAAACACCGATTTTCTGGAGCCCCGCAGCCGGGTCAACGAGATGGTCAATAACTTCATCAAACCGGGCCTTGAGGATCTGTGCGTCTCCCGCACCAGCTTTACCTGGGGCGTGCCGGTGGACTTTGACCCCGGTCATGTGGTCTACGTCTGGATCGACGCGCTGTTCAACTATATGACCGCCCTGGGCTTTGAAAATGACAAGTATCATGACTTGGATGCGTTTTGGCCTGCCGACGTGCATTTTGTGGGCAAGGAAATCGTTCGCTTCCACTCCATCATCTGGCCTGCCATGCTCATGAGCCTGAACCTGCCCCTGCCCAAGAAGGTCTACGGTCATGGCTGGCTGCTTCTGGACGGCGGCAAGATGTCCAAGTCCAAGGGCAATGTGGTTGACCCCTACATTCTGGCGGAGCGCTTCGGCGTGGACGCCCTGCGGTTCTTCCTGCTGCGCTCCTTCCCCTTCGGCTCCGACGGCAATTTCTCCAACGAGCTGCTGATCAACACCATCAATGTTGACCTGGCCAACGATCTGGGCAATCTGGTTTCCCGCACCATCGCCATGGCGCAGAAGTATTTTGGGGAGCGCCTGCCCGCCCGGCAGACTGCCGACGACGAAAAGGACGCCGAGCTGATCGCCATGGTTTCCTCCCTGCGGGATAAATACGAGGAGCAGATGGAAAAGTTCGCGTTCCAGAACGCGCTGGCGGAGGTGTTCAAGGTCATTTCCCGGGCCAATAAGTATATCGATGAGAACGCTCCCTGGGTGCTGGCAAAGAATGAGGAGCTGAAGCCCCGTCTGGCCAGAGTGCTGTACAATCTGCTGGAGACCATCCGCATTTGCGGCGGTCTGCTGACACCCTTCATGCCCGACACCGCAGCGGAAATCGGCCGCCGTCTGGGCGGCGCCCGGATGGACTGGGACAGCCTGAATGTCTACGGTGCCCTGAATGCGGATGTGGCCGCGGCTGCCGGCCCTGCGCTGTTCCCCCGGATTGATGTGGAGAAGGAACTGGCTGCTCTGGAAGAGCTGAACAAGCCTGCTGTGCCGGAACTGGAAATCGAGCCGTATTCCGAGGAAAAGGTGGATTTTGACACCTTCTGCAAGTCCGATCTGCGGGCGGTGAAGGTTAAGGACTGCCAGCCGGTAAAGAAGAGCGACAAGCTGCTGTGCTTCACCCTGGACGACGGCACCGGCACCGACCGGCAGATCCTCTCCGGCATCGCGAAGTATTATAAGCCGGAGGAGCTGGTAGGCAAGACCCTGGTTGCCATCACAAACCTGCCTCCCAGGAAGATGATGGGCAAGGAAAGCAACGGAATGCTTCTTTCCGCCATCCACACGGAAAAGGGCGAAGAGAAGCTGAACCTGGTCATGGTCAGCGACGCCATCCCTGCCGGCGCGAAGCTGTGCTGAGTGAATCATATGAGACGGGATTGCGTGATTTTTCTTTCCCAAAATCACAGAATCGACAACGCCGTAAGGCGGTGTCTTCTTATTAAAAATCAAAGATTTTTAATAAGAAATAGTATCAATCGGAAACTGCCCTGCGGATGCTTCCGCAGGGCAGTTTGTAGTGCGCCCGCTGGGCGCACTATGAAAAGCGGCCTTGATTCAAAAGGCCGCTTTTCGCTGAATATCCGCACAAAATCAATTGCCGTCCGGCGTTTGTGCTGCTGACACGCCGGAGAAAGCGTTTACCTTATCGGTCATATAGAATTCCGTACTGGCGGCTTGGCTGCCGGGGCTGTTCTGACTGGGATCTCCCGCACCGGAGAAGGTCTCACCGTCGGGACGCTCCGGCTTTTCGTCTCCTTCGGGAGGTGCATCTCCCCGTCCGCGGCCGCCAAAGCCACCCTCGGGCATGGTCTCCCCTTCCGGGAGGGTGAAGTCCTTGCCTTTTTCGCCGCGGAAGTCTTTGGGCATTTCCCCGTCAGGGCGCTGACCGCCCATGCCGCGTCCGCCCCGGCCTACATCAGTACCAGTGTACTGCATCTGGGTGCCGCCGTCGTAGGCTGTGACGAAAGTGTACACGCCGCCGGTTTCCTCACCGGTGACGGTGCCGTCCAGAAAGACCGAATAGGTTTCACCTTGCGTAAAGGCGGGGCAGGAGATCACCGCACCCATATACTGCCGTATATTTTCGCCCATAACTTCGTCCTCACTGGGGGCATAAGCGAAGATTACGGAACCACCCTCTTTGGTAACGACAATGGCGCTGCCGCCGGACTGATACTGGGCAAACTGCAGATTCATGGTGACCTGCTCTGAGTCGCTTTCCGCCCAGTCCATGGTGGAGCCAAGGGCGATGACTGTGCCGCCGTTGACGAAGGAGCCCTTGTCAGAGTCCAGGCCGGCGTCCGAGGCGGGGTTGGCGGAGGCAACCACGGTACCACCGTTGATGACGAGATAGCCGTTAGAGTCGATGCCGTCGCCTTCAGCGCCCAGCCCGGCGATGATGTGCAGGTTTCCACCGTTTATGGTGGTCACGGAGACACCGTCCTCATTGGTGTTGATGCCGTCGTTATCGGCGCGAATGGCAATGTCGCCGCCGTGAATGGTCAGGTGCAGTTCGGTGTCCAGACCTTCATTTTCGGCGGAAAGCTCCAGTGCGCCGGGGCCGTATACGTTCATGGACATATAGGAATAGATAGCGCCGTCCTGTTTGACCAGCTTCTTTTCCCCCTCTGCATCCTTGAAAACCTTGGCAACATAGGAGCCGGAAACAGAGTTTTGGCTGTTTTCTGCCAGAATCAGGTTGGCACCGGCAGCTGCGGTGTCTACGGCGGGCTGGGCAGTTTCCGCATTCCAGTCACCGTCGCACTCATAGACGTTTTGGAAGAGAATGGCGGGAGCCACGGTGCAGGTGATGTCCGTGCCGTCCAGAATCAACTCTGCTACGGCATCGGGGTCGGAAGCGGCGTCCTCTCCCAGATCAATGCGGATCTGGCCCGCAGAGAGTGTGCCGCTGAGACGGTATGCTCCGGGGGCGGTAATGTTTACCACGGTGTGGGCATCGGCTTCTTCGGCGGTGTGCATGTCAGCGGTGCTGCCCTCGCCGTAGGGATTGCCGCTTTCGTAGAAGGTCTTGTTCTCGTAATAGACAATGTCGTGGGAGGTGAAAACGGCGTCAGTTTCTTCGCCGCCGTTAACAGTCAGTCCATCGTCGGAAAGGACGATAACGGTCTGGCTGTCAAAGCGGGAGACGTAGTTCTGCGCCTCGGGAAGAATCACGGCGGTGGTTTCCGCGGGTAGGGTTGCGGCGGAAGTTTCTGCCGGGGCGGTGGGGGACACTGTGGCGATGGTTTCCGTGTTGGCTGCGCAGCCCGCCAGCAGCAGGGCGGTGAGCAGCAAGGCAATGGCTTTCTTCATAAAATACCTTCTTTCATAAAACGCTTTTCTGTATGAAGACAGTATACACCCAAATGCTGAACACAGACTGAAAAGAAAGAAAAATCGCAGGGAAGGGCCTTTGCCCTCCCCTGCGAAGAGACGGTGTACGTTATTGCGCCGCAGAGATAGCGGTGATATGGGGGTTGACGCCCTCGTACCAGTACAGGAAGCCTTCTACGTTGACAACGTCGCCAACTGCCAGCTCGCCCACGGTGGTGTAGACGTCGGAGTCAGTGCCGGTCAGGTAGACCTCCACGCAGAAGCTGTAGGAAGCACCGTTGTAACCCAAGGTCAGATAAATGTCGTCGCCGGGTTCTCCGTTCTTGTACTCGATTGCCTCCACGGTCAGGCCGGTGAAGGAAACGAACTCGTTCTGATGGTTCACAAGCTCGTCAGTGCCCAGCAGGTCGGTGACATCCAGAGCCTCGGCAATGTAGGTGTCGCCGTCCTCAACGAACTCGAAGGTGCCGTCCATAATCTCCACTTCGCCGGACCACTCACCCTTGTAGCCGGTGACGCGAATCTTGGTGCCGGGCACCAGCTTGGCGGCGTCCTCTTCGGAGCAGGCCAGCTCATACAGGAAGTAAGCGCCGTCGGGGCTCTGGCAATAGACGGTGATCTTATTGTCCCACCAGGACTGGTGTCCCTGGACGTAGGTCTCAATAACGACTTCAGAATCCATGTCGGCAGCCACATACTCCTCGTGGGTCATGGCGGCAGCGGCAGCCTCGGTCTCGGCGGCCTCGGTGGTTTCGGGTGCGGCAGTGGTCTCGGGAGCCACGGTGGTCTCGGGGGCAGCAGTGGCGGCAGGCTCCTCGGTCTTGGCGCAGCCGGCGAAAGCCAGCACCATCGTCAGAACCAAAAGCATGGCAATCAGCTTTTTCATGTTTCATTTACTCCTTTTTCATAAGTCGTGCGCTTGCGCACACGCCCATTATACTACGGGATTTTCGGAAATCAATCATTTTCGGTAAATTTAACCGTTTTTTCATTTTATTTCTGTCGGATCGCGGCACGGGCCTCCGTTTTGCGGGGCGGGGTTATGCCGTAGGGGTGCTCCCGTTTTTCCAGCGGACGGCGGATTTGACTTTCTCCCGGACAACGTAAATTCCCATGCCCGCCCAGCAGGCCAGCAGTCCAAACAGCAGCAATTTGGAAGCAGCGGGGAGCGCACCGAGACTGCTTTCCCCGGTGGAAACTGCCTGAATCTGGTCCAGACGGTACAGGGCGGTGACCTCATCGTAAAGCTGCGCAAGGGATTCCGCATTGACCTCCTGCTTACGCCGCACGGACTTGTTCACGTTTTCGATCAGCTGACCGGCGGCATTTCGCAGGGAGGCCGAACCGTTGAAAACCGGCGTGACAAAGGTGCTGCCGGTATTGTCCATCAGCAGCTCGGCGGCTTCTATTTTGATCCGGTAGTGCTCATCGTTATCCTCTCCGCAGCGGCTCAGGTAGTCCTGATATTCGGGGGAATTCTGGGCCTTGGCGGTGACGGGGACATAGCCTTCTGTCTGGGAATAGGCAATCTGCACATCGTTGGTGAGCATATACTGGGCAAAGAGCCAGCTTGCCAGAACCTCCTGAGAATCGGACTTATTGAACACGCAGATGGACGGCCCCTGAGAGATCATCTGGGGGTTCGCCGGATCAAACTGGGGAATGGGCATTACCGCTGTCTCAAAGCGCACCAGCTTGTCCTCGGCAATGTCGATGAGAGGCGCGTCGGAACCCATCCAGGTGGCGCCCGCGGTGGAGTCAATGGCGAAGATGCACTGACCGGCGTTGAGGAAATTGGCGGGGTAGCCTGCCAGCTTAAAGGTGTTGAAGGCGCCGGAAGCCGCGTGCTCCGCAATGGTGCTCAGCAGCTGCCCCGTGGTGTCGTTGAAAAGCTGCACTTCGCCGCCTGCGGTGGAGTAGCCCGCGCCTTTCTGCTTCAGCATCTGGATCATCATGTTATCCGTGGACTTGTAGATAAAGGGAATCAGTACCTTCTGACCGTTGACAAGAAAGTTCCCGCTGCCGTCCTTTGCCATGGCAGCTTCGGAGACCTCCCAGACAAAGTCCCAGGTCAGAACCTGGGGAAGCTCGTACCCCAGCTTTTCCACATAGGTCTTGTTGACGTAGCAGGCTTCCGTAGAGCGCATGTAGGGAATGGCATAATAGCGGCCGCTTATGGCGCACTCGCTCAAGAACTGTGGGATGATCTCCTCACGCGTGGGGGAATCGAAGCGGACCTCGCTGCCGCCCAAGCCGTATTTCGGGTCGCTGAACAGCTCGTCCAGAGGCACCACCGTATCCTGTCCTGTCAGGTAGGTCGCGATGTGGTCGGGGTAGGTGATGCAGACGTTGGGGGTGGTATTCGTGGCGATGTTGGTGATGACATCGTTGTAGATTTTGCCGTAGTCCGTGTATAGACGGAGATTGACGGTGATATTGGGATACAATTTCTGAAAGTCCCCGATGGCTTTCTTGTAGATGTTCACCTGGGTCATATTGGTATCGTTTTTCGCCCAGAAGGTGATTTCGTAATCCCGGGAGGTGTCGAATTCGCCGGGAAGCCGGTAAACGGAGGAAGCGGCGGGGGCATCTTCGCCTTTCGGCACCAGCGTGCCATGGCAGGCGGTGAAGGTGAGCAGGGCGGCGATGGCCAGCAGCAGGGCAGAAAATCTTCTCATCCCTTCATACCCCCTCTCGAAACGCCCGCCATGATCTTCCGGCGGAAAATCAGAAACAGCACAATCAGCGGCAGGGAAATCGCCACAACCGCCGCCATCATGGCGGGGATGTTCTCCCGCCCGAAGCCGTTTTCCCGGATCTCCTGAATGCCGTTGGAGACAAGAAAAAACGCTTTGTCGTCGGTAATCAGCCGGGGCCAGACGTAGGAATTCCAGCACTCGATGACCTTCAGAATGGTGATGGTGATGATGGTGGGGCGGCAGATGGGGATCATGACCTTGAAGAGGTATTTCAGATCTGAGGTGCCGTCCACCTTGGCGGCGTAGTACAGCTCGTCCGGAACCTGAGAAAAGTTCTCTTTCAGCAGATAGATGTAAAACACCGATGCAACGGAAGGAAGGATCAAACCGGGAAAGGTGTTGCGAAGATCCAGGTTCGTGATGGTGACGAAGTTGGTAATCACCACCAGCTCCGTGGGAATCATCATCAGAGATAAAAACAGGGTAAACACCAGATCCTTGCCCTTAAAATCCAGACGGGCAAAGGCGTAAGCCGCCAGCACCGTGACAATCAGCATGATGGCGGTGGTGATAACGGTAAATACAATGGTATTGAGGAAGTACCCGCCCAGCGGCACCTGGGTAAAAGCGTCGGCGTAGTTTTGCAGGGTGGGGGACAGGGTGTACAGCTTCGGAATCCACTCGGAATTGTAGGCGCTGTAGCTTTTTACCGAAGTCAGAACCATCCAGTAGAAGGGAAACAGCACCATGATGCCCCAGATGGTAAGAAGGAAATAGGTGACAGTCTTTCCCACCCGGGAACGCAGACGGGCGTTTTTCTCGATTTTCTCGTAATCCATTTTCCCGCCTCCTTAATAATGGACGTGCTTTTTGCTTACCAGCAGATTGATGCAGGTAATGGTCAGCACGATGGTGAACAGCAGGATGGCTGCCGCCGACGCATAGGAGGGGTAGCCGCCGGAGTCACCGTAGAGCATGTCGTAGATGTAGCCTACGATGGTGTTCATTCCGGCGGCGTTCAGATCGGTGCCGAAGAGGGCGACCGCATCGGAGTAGGCTTTAAAAGCGCCGATAAAGCCGGTGATGACCAGATAGAATACCGTCGGGGAGATCATGGGTAGGGTGATTTTTGTAAAGGTGCGCCATTTTGAGGTGCCGTCAACCTTGGCGGCGTTGTAGTAGGTCTGATCCACGGAGGCCAGCGCCCCGGTGAGAATCAGGATTTTGAAGGGCATGACCACCCACACGGTGTAAAAGCACAGCACGAACATCTTCGCCCAATACGGGCCGTCGATGAAATCCACAGGGCCGGAACCGAACCAGCTTAAAATCAGGTTCACAAGGCCGTCTGAGTAGGGGGTTTTCTTAAAAAGGATCATGAACACCAGACCCACTGCCAGGGTGTTGGTGACGTAGGGAAGAAAATAGACGGTCTGGTACAGATCCCGCAGCTTCTGAATGGAGCTGAGTCCCACGGCAATCAGCAGCGCCAGCCCCGTGGAAAGGGGGACGGTGATGATGACCAGCAGGAAGGTGTTTTTCAGCGCCTGCAGAAAATAAGGGTCGTGGAGGACATAGGCATAGTTGTAGCTCCCTACGCCGAAGTAAGTCTGGGAAGCAAAGTTGTACCCCTCCTCAAAGGAGTAGGTCAGCACGTCGATGAGGGGATACACCAGAAACAGCCCCAGAAACACCGCGGCAGGCAGCAGGTACAGCCAGCCCTTTAAGTTATTTTTTTCCATAGGCTCCTCTCCCGAATCAGCCGAAATAGATCCGCGCGCCGGTATCCTTGTCGAACAGGAACACCTTGCTGGGCTTTAAGTCGAAGCGCACCTTTTTGGATGCCGTGTTGACGGCGTTTTCCGCGCTGATGATGGAGCGGATGGTCACATTTTGGGAATTGGGATGGGTGGACACCACGCTGATGTCCCGCCCCATGACCTCCACGCGGGATAAATCGCAGCCAAGGGCGCCGTTTTCCGACAGTGTAAAGCCCTCAGGACGGACGGCGGCGGTTACGCTCCGGTCAGTCACGCCGGGAACGGACAGCACCGCTTCTTCACCGATACAGAGCTTTTCGTCCTTCACCTCGCCGTCAAAAACATTGATGGGCGGGGTGCCCAGGAACTTTGCCACGAACAGATTTACGGGGGAATCGTAGACCTCCTGGGGCTTGCCGGTCTGCTGGATGACGCCGTCCTTCATTACCACAATGAGATCGGAGATGGACATGGCCTCCTCCTGATCGTGGGTGACGAATAGGGTAGTGATGCCGGTTTTTTTCTGGATGCGGCGGATTTCTTCCCGGGTCTGAAGCCGCAGCCGGGCGTCCAGATTGGACAGTGGCTCGTCCAGCAGCAGGATTCTGGGCATTTTCACCAGAGCCCGGGCGATGGCAACACGCTGCTGCTGGCCGCCGGACAGCTCTTTCGGCTTGCGGTCCATCAGTTCCTCAATCTGCACCAGTTTCGCCGCTTCCAGCGCCATGTCTGCCATCTGCTGTTTGGTCAGACGGTCCTTTCCCTTCCGGTTTTCCAGGGGGAAGGTGATGTTCTGCTTCACCGTCAGGTGGGGATACAGGGCGTAGTTCTGGAATACCAGCCCCACACCCCGGTTTTCTGCGGGCAGGTCGGTGACATCATCGTCCCCGAAGAAGATCCTGCCGGAGGTTGGCTTCTGCAGTCCCGACAGCAGGTTCAATGTGGTGGACTTGCCGCAGCCCGAGGGTCCAAGCAGTCCCAGAAGCACGCCGTCGGGAATCTCAAAGGTAAAATCGTTTACCGCAATGACATCGGCAGGTTGCTTCTTGTTTCGGCTGGGGTACTTTTTCGTCAGATTTTGCAGGGAAACTTTCATGGAACCACAGTCCTTTCGAAAACGTTGCCTCCATTATATTCCATCATATGGCGCTTTTCAAGAAAAAAGAAGAAACAGGAAGCGCGAAAACGCGCTTCCTGCCAATATCATACCTTGCCGTACTCCAGCTCGGGGTGCGCCTCCTGAAGGGTTTTCAGAAGCAGCTCCGCCTCCCGTTTGATGTTGTCACCGATGTGGATGTCCACTTCCGTGCCGTCGGTGAGGATCAGGACAAGGCGCTCAATGTCAAAATTCTGACCGCCGCAGCACAGCTTGCCCACCACGGGTATCACCCGGCGGAAGATCCGCTGTACCCGGTTCAGAGGGATGCAGTACAGCCGCAGTCCGGAGCGCCAAAAGACCGTGTCAGTGCCGACACGAACCTTTCCAAATTTTTGTGCGGCAGTGAATTGGGTGTCCAATGCCTCGTTCTGGCCTTTGGTGTAGAGATAGGGAGAAAACTCGTTCATACGCAGGCTCCTTTCTTATGTTTGGCTTTCCATGTTTCCACCAGAAACAGGGTGAATACAGAATAAAGGGTCAGCAGGATGAAGAAAATTCCGTTTTGCTGCCACTGGGTCAACACGATTCCCCGTGCCTGAGAGCCGGGAATCAGCCGCGCCTGCACAAACCGGGCTATCAGAGCATGATTTAAGTAAATGGCATAGGAAAATTGGCCAAAGGAACGGAAGATTCTCCGGTTCAGCAGTGCATTCAGCCAGGAGGCACTGTCATAGCAGCCGAGGATCAGAATGGGTGTGGTAATCAGAAAGATGTTGGCAAGATCCTCGTAGACGAAAATGGTCACGAGGGATAAAACGACGGCCAGGTTAAACAGCACTTTTTTGCTTTTCACCCGCTCATAATAGGGCGTGGTGGTGAAATAGAACGTCAGCACCCCGATGCACAGGGGGGAAAACGCCCGCAGCAGGGGCATATAGAAAAATCCGTAATTTTCCCACAGATCCACCCCGGAATACAGCAGTGATTGGATCATCAAAATGGCGGCGGGGAACAGCAGCATCCGGCTGAAGCGTTCGTTATGGCACAGCAGCCCGTAGACGAAAAAGCCGGCAATCACCAGTGCGGACAGCTGCCACAGGGGGTAATTGAGGCTTTCATGGAAGCGGTAGGCGCTCTGCAGAAGCAGAAGATCGGGGATCTGGTTGTAAAAATCCAGGGCAATGGCACTGAGCTTGTCGACGCTCGGCTCCAAAACCAGATGCACCAGGCTTCTTGCCAGTGTGTACAGGAAAAACACCGCAAGGGAAAACAGGTAGTGGGGATAGATGGATTTGACATGGTCGAGGGTATAGTCCCATGCACTGTAGGTTTTCCCGCCGTCGGCACAGGAGCGGGCATAGAATTTCTTCCCCAGGAAGAACCCGGAGATGATGAAGAACACCTGCACCGCCACAGTGGGGCCGGGGGCAATGGTGGTGCCAAAATGGAAAAAGGCGATGATATACGCGAGCACCAGCTTCAGAACGTCAAGGGAATAGATGCGCTTCACGGCGTTTACCTCATATCCTTAGGAAACCTCTGAATAAATCGTCTTCGGCTGAGTGGCGGATCTTTTGCCATCAGCTTTTGAGGATTTCATCAGAGCTTCCTTAGTTTTCCTCTAGTTTACCGATTTTGCCGGGGAATGTCAATTCAAAAATACGGGCAGCTCCAAAAAAGCTGCCCGTATCCGCGTATTACAGCGTCGCTGCCATGACGGCCTTGATGGTGTGCATCCGGTTTTCCGCTTCGTCAAAGACAATGGACTGCGGACCTTCAAAAACCTCGTCTGTGACTTCCATGCAGTCAATGCCGAACTTGTCATAGATCTGTCTGCCGATGGTGGTGTTCAGGTCGTGGAAGGAGGGCAGGCAGTGAAGGAACCGGCACTGGCTTCCCGCGCGGTCCATCAATTCCTGTGTCACCCGGTAGGGGGTCAAATCTTCGATCCGCTCCTGCCAGACGCTGTCCGGCTCGCCCATGGAAACCCACACGTCGGTGTAGATTACGTCCGCCCCCGGGACGGCCTTCATGGGATCGGCAATGAATTCCAAAACCGCCCCTGTTTCGGCGGCAATCGCCTGACACTGGGCAATCAGAGCCTGATCCGGGAAGTACTTCTCCGGGGCGCAGGCCACGAAGTGCATACCCATTTTGGCACAGCCCACCATCAGAGAATCGCCCATGTTGTACCGGGCATCTCCCATGTACACCAGTTTTTTGCCCTTAAGACCACCGAAGTGCTCCCGGATGGTGAGAAAATCCGCCAGAATCTGGGTGGGGTGGAATTCATTGGTCAGGCCGTTCCACACCGGCACGCCGGAGTATTTTGCCAGATCTTCAACAATGGTCTGGGCGTATCCCCGGTATTCGATGCCGTCATACATCCGTCCCAGCACCCGGGCGGTGTCGGCGATGGATTCCTTTTTGCCCATCTGGGAGCCGCTGGGGCCCAAATAGGTGGTGCCCATTCCCAGATCATGTCCCGCTACCTCAAAAGCGCAGCGGGTACGGGTGGAGTCCTTTTCAAACAGCAGGGCGATGTTCTTGCCCTCATGGACGCGGTGGGGGATTCCCGCCTTTTTCTTTGCCTTCAGATCTGCCGCCAGATCCAGCAGATATTCGATCTCCGCCGGAGTGAAGTCCAGCAGCTTGAGAAAACTTCTGCCTTTCAGATTCATACCGTTCCTCCCAATTCCTTTGCTGCTGCCTTAATGGTTTCCACAGCAAATTCCAGATCCTCCATGGGGATATTCAGGGCGGGCAGCAGCCGCACCTTATCCTTGGCGGTCAGACACAGCACACCCTTGTCCATACATTTGCGCACCACGTCAATGGCCGGAGCCACAGGCTTTACGCCGATCATCAGTCCCATGCCGGTGACGCTCTCGATTCCGGGAGCACCCGTGAGCTGGGAGAACACATACGCACTTTTTTTGCGAACCTCCGCCAGAAACGCATCGTCCAGACGGGAAAGAATGCTCACCGCGCCGGCGCAGCACACGGGGTTGCCGCCGTAGGTGGAGCCGTGGTCACCGGGGCCGAAAACGTTTTGCACCTTCTCCCCCAGCAGCGTCGCGCCGATGGGCAGTCCGCCGCCCAGACCCTTGGCGGTGGAGACGATGTCGGGGGTTACGCCGAAATTCATGTAACCGTAGAGCATTCCCGTGCGTCCGTTGCCGGTCTGTACCTCGTCCATCATCAGGGGGATGTCCTGCTCCCGGGCGATCTTCGCAGCGGCCTGTACAAACGCGGGTGTCAGGGGATTTACGCCGCCCTCACCCTGAACGGATTCCATCAGAATGCCCGCAACCTTATACTCCGCTACAGCCTGCTTCAGTGCCTCCACATTGTTGGCTTCCACATGGACAAAGCCGGGGGTCAAGGGCTGAAACAGCTCGTGGAAGTGATCCTGCCCGGTGGCTGCCAGCGTGGTGAGGGTACGCCCATGGAAGCTGTTCACCAGCGTCACGATGGTATAGCAGTCTTTCCCCTTTTTTTCGGCGGAATACTTTCTCGCAGCCTTAATGGCGCATTCATTGGACTCCGCGCCGGAGTTGGAGAAGAACACCTTCTTCATTCCGGTCTTTTCACAAAGCAGCTGCGCAAGCCGGGCGCAGGGCTCCGTGTAATACAGGTTGGAGGTATGCTGCACCTTGCCAAGTTGCTCTATTACGGCTTTTTGCCATTCTTCGTCTCCGATGCCGAAAGCAGTCACGCCGATGCCGGAACCCATATCCACGTAGGTTTTCCCGTTGACATCTGTCAAATGACAGCCCTTGCCGGAGACAAGCTCCACCGGGAAACGCTTATAGGTTCCCGCAACATAGGTCTGATCCAGTTCCATGATACCCATTGTCAATCACCTCTCACCAGAGTACCGGCGCCCTCGTCCGTCAACAGCTCCATAAGAATGGAGTGGGGCACCCGACCGTCCATAATAACCACATTCTTCACGCCCTTGCCGATGGCCTCGATGCAGCAGTCCACCTTGGGAATCATGCCGCCGGAGATGACCCCGTCCGCAAAAAGCTGCTTTGCCTGACTGACCCGCAGCTCGGGGATCAGGGAGTTGGGGTCGTCCTTATCGTACAGGATGCCGTCGATATCCGTCATCATGATCAGACGCTCGGCCTGCAGCGCCCCAGCGATCCAGGCGGCGGCGGTGTCGCCGTTGATGTTGTAGGTATTGCCCTGCCGGTCGCTGGCGATGGTGGAAATTACAGGGATGTAGTTCTTTTCCAGCAGGTCAGAAATGGGCTGGGTACGAACCTTTGTAATTTCTCCCACATACCCCAGGGCTTCATTTTTCATTCTGGCTTCCAGAATGCCGCCGTCAATGCCGGACAGACCTACCGCGTGACCGCCTTTCATCTGCAGAAGGTTTACCAGGGTCTTGTTCACCTTGCCCGCCAGCACCATCTGAACGATATCCACAGTTTCCTTGTCCGTTACCCGCAGGCCGTCCACAAAAACCGCTTCCTTGCCCAGGCGTTTCATGGTCTGGCTGATTTCCGGCCCGCCGCCGTGGACCAGCACCACCTTCACGCCGATAAGCCACAGCAGGGCGATGTCCTCCATGACCTGCTGCTTCAGTTCGTCGTTAACCATGGCATTGCCGCCGTATTTCACTACCACGGTTTTGCCGCTGTATTGCTTGATATAGGGCAGAGCCTGAGTCAGTACCTCAGCCCGCTGCCGGTTGGAAAATCCGCTGTCCATATTCTTTCTCCATTAAGTACGGTAATCGCCGTTGATTCTGACGTAATCATAGGTCAGATCGCAGCCCCAGGCGGTGGCGGCGGCTTCGCCGCTGTTTAAGCCCACCAGGATTTCGATCTCCTTTTCCAGCAGGATTTCTTTGGCTGTTTCCTCGGAAAAGGCCACGCCTGCACCGTCTTTGCACACCAGAATTTTCCCGGCGGCGCTCTGAAAGGAAACGTCCACTTTACTGACATCGACTGCCGCGCCGCTGTAGCCGATGGCGCACAGCACCCGGCCCCAGTTGGCATCTGCACCGAACATGGCGGCCTTCAGCAGGCTGGAGCAGATGACGCTTTTGGCGACGGTTTTCGCGGTGGCCGGATCAGCGGCGCCGCTGACCTTGCATTCCAACAGCTTGGTCGCACCCTCGCCGTCCCCCGCGATCTTGCGGCACAGGGCGATGGTGACGGAGTTCAGCGCCTTCATGAAGGTGTCAAAATCCGGGCCCTCGCCGGTGATTGGATCGTTGCCGGCCATGCCGTTGGCAAGTACCGTCACCATGTCGTTGGTGGAGGTGTCGCCGTCAATGCTCACCATGTTGAAGGTGTTCGCAATGTCGCCGGAGAGCGCCTTTTGCAGCATGTCGGGAGCAATGGAAACGTCGGTGGTGATAAACACCAGCATGGTTGCCATATTCGGGTGGATCATGCCGCTTCCTTTGGCGATGCCGCCGATGCGGCAGGTTTTGCCGCCCAGCGTAAACTCTACAGCCGCTTCCTTTTTCACGGTGTCGGTGGTCATAATGCCCTCGGCAGCGGCCTCACCGCCGTTTTCAGACAGCCCGCTTACCAGTTCCGGCAGGCCTGCTGCGATGGGGTCGATGGACAGCGGCAGACCGATGACGCCGGTGGATGCGACGATGACATCCTCCGGGGAGATACCCAGCTGCTTTGCCGCCAGATCACTCATTTTTTCCGCAATTTCAATGCCGTTGGCGTTGCAGGTATTGGCGTTGCCGCTGTTGCAGATCACCGCCTGGGCAATTCCGTTGTGCAGGTGCCTTTTGGTGACAGTGAGGGGCGCGCCCTTCACCAGATTGGTGGTGTATACCGCCGCGGCGCTGGCGCTGACCGCACTGAAGATCATGGACAAATCCTTCTTGGAATGGTTCTTCCGGATGCCGCAATGAACGCCATTGGCGGTAAATCCCTTTGCGGCACACACGCCGCCGGATACTTCTCTCATTTTCTTCTCCCTTTCTATTGGGGGACAATCCCCCCCGTGTGAACAAGGGAACCTCTGAATAAATCGTCTGCGGCTGAGTGGCGGATCTTTTGCCATCAGCGCTTGCCGGTTTCATCAGAGTTTCCCAAGTTAAATATTCAGGCCGGTGGTTTCGTCAACCCTAAGCAGAAGATTCATATTCTGAATCGCAGCGCCGCTGGCACCCTTGCCCAGATTGTCAAACAGGGCGGTGACCATGGCCTGCTCTGCGTGACCGCTGACCAGAATGCGCATGGTGTCCTTGCCTGCCAGAGTGCTTGCGTAGATCACGCTCTCGTCGCCCCCCAGGGGCGCTACGCTGACGATTTTTTGCCCGGCATAGTGATCCATCAGGCATTCCCACACCTTCTGCGCGTCAAAACCGGGCAGCAGAACGGTGGTAGCCATACCCGCGTAGAAGTCTCCCAGAATGGGGGAGAATACCGGCGGGCGGGTCAGACCGCAAATTTTCTGCATCTCCGGAAGGTGCTTGTGGCAAAGGCCGGTGCCGTAAATCCGGTGGCTTTCGTGGCGGGGATCCCGGTCAGGGGCCTCATATTCCGCGATCAGGCTCTTGCCGCCGCCGGAGTAGCCCGTAAGGGAGTAGGCAGTCAGAGGAAAGTCCGCCGGGATGACACCGTGGGACACCAGCGGATATACGGTTGAGATAAAGCCGCTGGCATGACAGCCGGGGTTGGCGATGCGCCTGGATTTGCTGATAGCCTCCCGGTGGGATTTCGACAACTCAGGGAAGCCATATGCCCACCCGTCCGCCGTGCGGTGGGCGGTAGAGGTGTCGATGACCGCTGTGTCGGGGTTTTCGATCAGGCAAACCGCTTCCTGTGCTGCCTTGTCCGGCAGGCACAAAAACGCGATGTCCGCCAGATTCAGCATCCGGCGGCGTTCATCGGTGTTTTTTCTTAAGTTTTCCGGCAGGGTAAGCAGCTCGATGTCCTTTCGGCTGCTCAGCCGCTGAAAAATCCGCAGGCCGGTGGTGCCGGCGCTGCCGTCAATAAATACTTTGGTCATATAAGCCGCTCCTTCACATAGGCAATCTGCGCGTCCACAGAGGAAAGAGACGTGCCGCCCTCGGAGATCCGCTTTTCCACGCACACTGTCAGGTCGATGTCGTGGTAGAGATCCTCCGCGAACAGCTCGCTGTAGGATTTGTAAACCTCCAGCGGCAAGGTTTCCAGCACACAGCCGTCCGCGATGCATTTTGCCACGATCTGCCCGGAGATCTTATAGGCGCTGCGGAAGGGCATACCCTTTTTCACAAGATAGTCGGCAAGATCGGTTGCATTGATGAAGCCGCCCTGGGCAGCCTTCTTCATATTGCCCGGCTTTACGGTCATGGTGGCGAGCATGGGGGCAAAGACCTTCAGGCACATCTTCACCGTGTCCACGGCGTCGAAAACTGCCTCCTTATCCTCCTGCATGTCCTTGTTGTAAGCAAGGGGCAGACCCTTTAACGTGGTGAGAAGTCCCATCAGATCGCCGTAGACCCGTCCGGTTTTGCCCCGAATCAGCTCTGCCATGTCGGGATTCTTCTTCTGGGGCATGATGGACGAGCCGGTGGTGTAGGCGTCGGAAAGCTCAATGAACTTAAATTCCCAGCTGGCCCAGAGGATGATTTCCTCGGAAAACCGGCTCAGGTGCATCATTAAAACGGAAATGGCGCTCATCAGCTCCACGCAGAAGTCCCGGTCGGAAACACCGTCGATGGAGTTGCGGGCAATGTCGTCAAAGCCCAGCTGCTCTGCCTCGAAGCGGCGGTCGGTATTGTAAGTTGTACCGGCAAGGGCGCAGGAGCCGATGGGGGAGACGTTCATTCGTTTCCGGCAGTCGGCAAGACGGTCCAGATCCCGCAGGAGCATCATGGCGTAGGCCATCAGGTGATGGGAAAAAAGGATGGGCTGCGCCCGCTGCAGGTGGGTATAGCCGGGCATGATGACACCCTTGTTTGCCTCGGCCTGAGAAACGACGGCATTCAGCACGTCCCTGGTAAGAGCGGCGATCTCGTCTGTTTCGCTGCGCAGGTACATTCTCAGGTCCAGCGCCACCTGATCGTTGCGGCTCCGGGCGGTGTGGAGCTTCTTGCCCACATCCCCAAGACGCTGGGTGAGCACCTGTTCTACGAACATGTGGATATCTTCGCAGCTGAAATCAAAATCCAGCGCCCCGGATTCCAGATCGTTTAAAATTCCCTGCAGGCCGTCAATGAGCTGATCGGCCTCGCTCTGAAGAATGATGCCCTGCGCGCCCAGCATGGCGGCGTGGGCCATGGAGCCGGTAATGTCCTGTCTATATAGTTTGCAGTCAAAGTGGATGGAGGAATTAAAATCATCCGCGATGCTGCTGACCTCGCCGGAGGTCCGTCCGGCCCACATTTTTGCCATGGTGAAAACCCTCAGATTTCTTTAGAATGGAATGCGGAATGCAAAATTACGGTTCCTCCGGAGCATTTTATTTTGCGTTCTGCATTTTTATGCTGCATTTTACAGCTTTCCCTGCTCCCGCAGCGCCTGAACCTTGGTGGGCAGACCCCACAGGTTGATGAAGCCCGCGGCCTGATTCTGGTCGTAATCGCTTTCACCGAAGGTGACCAGATTCTCCGAGTACAGAGAGTACGGCGAAGTGGTTCCGGCGGGGATGATGTTGCCTTTGTACAGCTTGAGCCGGACGGAGCCGGTAACGTACTTGTTGCTCTCGTTTGCGAAAGCGGTCAGCGCCTCCTGCAGGGGGGAGTACCACTTGCCGTTGTATATCAGGTCGGCGTAGTCCACAGCCAGCTTCTGCTTGACATGGAGAGTGTCCTTGTCCACGGTGAGCATTTCCAGCTGCTCATGGGCGAAGTACAGAATGGTGCCGCCGGGGGTCTCGTATACGCCCCGATCCTTCATGCCCACGAGCCGGTTTTCTACGATGTCGATGATGCCGATGCCGTTGGCGCCGCCCAGTGCGTTGAGCTTTTCAATGATCTTGGAGGCCTTCATCTTCTCGCCGTCCACGGCAACAGGAGCGCCTGCCTCGAAGTCGATGGTCACATAGGTGGGTTCGTCGGGGGCCTGCAGGGGAGATACGCCCATTTCCAGGAAACCGGGCTTTTCGTAGTTGGGCTCATTGGCGGGATCCTCCAGATCCAGACCCTCGTGGCTCAGGTGCCACAGGTTTTTGTCCTTGGAGTAGTTGGTCTCCCGGCTGATTTTCAGGGGAACGTGATGGGCCTCGGCAAAGTCGATTTCCTCGTCCCGGGACTTGATGTCCCACTCCCGCCAGGGAGCGATGATCTTCATGTCGGGGGCAAAGCGCTTGATGGCCAGCTCGAAACGAACCTGGTCGTTGCCCTTACCGGTAGCGCCGTGGGCGATGGCATCCGCACCCTCTGCCAGAGCGATTTCCGCCAGTTTTTTGCCGATGACGGGACGGGCAAAGGCGGTGCCCAGCAGGTAGGTCTCGTACTTGGCATCCATCTTCAGAGAGGGGATGATGATCTCATCCACCATCTCATCCACCAGATCAGCCACAATCAGCTTGCTGGCGCCGGTGGCGATGGCCTTGGCTTCCAGACCCTCCAGCTCATCGGCCTGACCCACGTTTCCGGCTACGGCGATGATCTCGGGGTTATTGTAGTTTTCCTTCAGCCAGGGAATGATGATGGATGTATCCAGGCCGCCGGAATAAGCGAGGACGATTTTCTTGATGTTCTCTTTATTATTCATATATACAACCTCCGAATGAATAATATTCACGTTTGGTGAGTAATAATACAGGATTATACTTCTCACGCGGACATTTGTCAACGGTTGAGCTGTATAAAAATTCCAGCAAAACGTATTTTCGGTACTTTGCCCGTTTCCGCCCTGCCGCCGCCCCCGGATACGGGCAATTTCACGAAAGCCCTTGCTGCCCGGGATAACAGCACCGGCAGACATGTTCACATGGACAGCAATTTCCGCAAAGCTGAGTCCAACGGACAAAGCCCCGTGGAAAACCATCCCGCCGTAAATCAGGAAAGCGGTTCCTGCGTGGGGATTTATATGCATCAGCAACCGTCCACCCGCCGGGGCGAGGCGCTGGCGCTTTCATAGCAAACGGGAACGATGCTCCGCGCCCTGCTGCGGAATTGCCCCCTTTTCGCCGGCGGGATATTGAAATCATTCTCCGGGTTTGGTATACTATGGGAAACCTGATAAGGAGCGTTTCGTATGGGCGGTATCTTTTCTCTCGACTCCAAATTCATGCGGGGCATGAGCCGGGTCACGGATCTGATTATCTTAAACTGTGTGTTTCTGCTGACCTGCCTGCCTGTCATTACCATCGGTGCGGCAACCACCGCACTGTATACCGTCTGCTTCCGCTTCGGCACCCAGCGGGAGGGCAGTCTGCTGGGGGGCTATTATCGGGCGTTCCGGGATAACTTCCGGCAGGCGACCCTGCTATGGCTGTTTTTTCTGGTGTTCGGCGGAGCAGCCTGTGTCAATACGGTTTTGTTTTTCAGCCTCGGCGGATGGATGCACTACCTCTTCGCACTGTTTCTTTTTATGCTGGTGACCGTGATGATGGTGGCAGGCTACGTCTTTCCCCTGCTAAGCCAGTTTCGGAATGACACCAGGGCCACAGCCAAAAACGCGCTGATCCTCAGCGTGGCGTTTCTGCCCCGAACTGCGGCGATAGTGGTGTTCAACGTCCTGCCCTGGTTCACGCTGCTGACGAATCCATTTGTTTTCCTGCAGATGGGATTGTTGTGGGTGTTTGTCTATTTCTCTGCCGCCGCCTACATTAACACCTTCCTGCTTCGGAAGGTATTTGCCCCCTATATGGAACAGGAGGAGAAGGACCCATGACGGTACGAAGTCAGGGGAAGCTCTGACGAAATTGGCAAGTGCTGTGGGCGAGAGATTCTTCCCCAGCCGAAGGTTCCAAAAACGGAGAAATACTGTATGTATTTCCAATAATGCTTATCGGGTTAGGTCAGTCAAACGATAAATTGTAATTTGTTGAGGTGGTGCGGAGCCCCCTTGCCTCTCCCTGGGGAGAGGTGCCCCAGTTCGCAAACTGGGGCACAGAGGGGCAGCGCACCCAGTTTCCCCTCTCAGTCACGGCTTTCGCCGCGCCAGCTCCCCCCAGGGGGAGCCAAGAGCGTCTGCTTACAAAAGCCGATAGTCACAACTGCAATTTCCCTCTCAAAGGAGTATCCCCATGAAGAAGTCCCTCGCGCAAAAGAAATCAAATCCCCGAAAGCCGGGATTCCGCTTTCTCCCCTGGCTGCTGTGCGCCATTTTGGCGATTGCCGCCTACATTCTGAAATTCTGCCTGCTGGGCTACAGCTTTTCCGCGCTGGTGTGCTGCTGCCTCATCGGCATCATCGCTTTTTACGAGATTACCCGGCTGCTGCTTCCCAAATTTCCAAAAGGAATGAAGGTTCTGCGAATGATTTTTACGGTTATTCTTACCATCGGGCTGCTGGTGGTGGGCGTTACGGAAGGCTTGATCATCAGAGCCAGCTTTGGCAGCCCCAATGAACCTGTGGACTATGTGGTGGTGCTGGGCGCCAAGCTACGCGTCACCGGCCCCTCTGCGTCGCTGTGGGACCGGATTTACGGAGCCTATGACTATCTGGATGCTCACCCAGAGGTCATTGCCATTGTCTCCGGCGGCATGGGAACGGACGAGCCGGCGGCGGAAGCCCAGTGCATGTACGACGAGCTTGCAGCGCTGGGCATCGACCCGGAGCGGATCTGGATCGAGGACAGAGCCACCTCCACCTGGGAAAACCTGCACTATTCCCTCGACCTGATTGAAGAACGAACCGGACAGCGCCCCGAAAAGCTGGGGGTACTGTCCAGCGAATATCATTTGTTCCGGGCGAGCCTTTTCGCCAAAGCCTGTGATGTGGACTTTGTGGGCATTCCCGCCCGGACATCCCGGATTTCTCAGATGATCAACCACTTCATGCGGGAAGTGGCGGGCGTCTGGCACTATATACTGTTAGGAGGACAATATGATTGACAAAACCTATGCCGATTTCGCCTGGGATCAGACCGCGGCGCTGCTCGCCATTGACTCTCCCTCCGGTTTCACTGCCAATGCCGCCAAATGGGTGAAGGAAGCCTTTGAGAAGCTGGGCTTCTCCGGGCAGATTACCACCAAAGGCGGCGTCCTCGTTGACCTGGGCGGCGAAAACCCGGAGGACGGCCTGTTTCTGGAGGCCCACGGCGACACTCTGGGTGCCATGGTCGCTCAGATCAAGGGGGACGGGCGGTTGCGGCTGACAGCCCTGGGCGGCATGGAACCCAACAACGCCGAAGCGGAAAACGTCCGCGTCTATACCCGTTCCGGGAAAATTTACGACGGCACCTGCCAGCTTTGCAACGCCTCCGTCCACGTCAACGGAGATTACGCCTCCGCCAAGCGCAGCTTTGAAACGGTGGAAGTGATTCTGGATGAGAATACAGCCTCTGCCGAGGATACCCGGAAGCTGGGCATCGAGGTAGGAGACTTCGTCTGTTTCGATCCCCGCACCCGCCGCACAGAATCCGGTTACCTGAAAAGCCGGTTCCTGGACGACAAGCTTAGCGTAGGCATCCTGCTTTCATTCGCCAAGTACCTCTCCGACAACCGCATCACCCTCTCCCGGAAAACCTATGTCCATGTGACAGTTTACGAGGAAGTGGGTCATGGCGGCGCCGCCTCCGTCCCCGCCGGGGTGACGGAAGCCATTTCCGTGGATATGGGATGCGTAGGCGATGGGTTAACCTGCACCGAACGGCAGGTTTCCATCTGCGCCAAGGACTCCGTCGGCCCCTACAGCTACGAGGTGGTGGGCAAGCTTATCGACGCGGCAAAGAAAACCGGCGCAGACTACGCCGTGGATGTCTATCCCCACTACTCATCCGATGTAGATGTGACCCTGCGGGCCGGTTTTGATATTCGCCACGGCCTCATCGGCGCGGGTGTCTACGCCAGCCATGGCTACGAGCGCAGCCATATCGACGGGGTGTATAATACGCTCAAGGTGCTGTGCGGGTATCTGGACGTATAGAAAATGCCCGGAGCAGCGCCTGCAGCCGTCTGAACGCCGTCTAAAGACAAAAATCCGTTCTCTGTAGACAATCGTCTTGACAATGCCTGTCGGATTATGCTAGAATTGGGGCAGTAAAGGCGAATCTTGCCTTTATCAAAAATGAGAAGAGAAAACTGGAGGATTTATTATGGCTTTTTGTAAGAAATGCGGCGCACAAATCAATGACGGTGCGACCTTCTGCCCCAGCTGCGGCGCTGCGCAGACTTCCGCCACACCGGCTCCCGTTGACAACGGTGGTTTTGGCTGGGGCATTCTGGGCTGCTGCATCCCCATTGTCGGTCTGATTCTGTTCCTGGTCTGGAAGGATACTAAGCCGAAAACCGCCAAGGCTGCCGGTATTGGCGCACTGGTTTCCGTGATTGCCACGGTGGTACTTTACCTTCTTGGCGCTGTCGTCGGTGTCGCTGCCGGCATGATGTAAGGAATTGATTCCCTGGATATATAAGTGGCTTCCCATTGTCTTTGGCTGCCACTGCCGGGATGACCGTTCCTTTCACTATCACGGGCGGAAGTTTCCCATCTGTGCCCGGTGCACAGGGGAATTGATCGGAATCCTTCTGGCTGCGGTGCTGGCGTTTTTCCGCCTGCCGCCTGCCTGGTGTGCGGCGCTTCTGCTGGTTCCGCTGATAGCGGACGGCCTTGTCCAGCTTCTGACGGCCTATGAGAGCACCAATCTCCGGCGGCTGGTGACCGGCGTCCTGTTTGGCTACGGGCTGTTTTCCCTTTTTCTGATTTCCTACATCGCAACCGTCCGTTTTGGCTACCGGCTGGGACGCCGGTGGTCCTGATTCCTGTATATGCAAAAAGTCCCCGGTTTTCAGCAGAAAACCGGGGACTTTTTCCACGATTACCGATGCAGGGCCTTGCGCAGCACCGGGACAATCAGCAGAGCGATGCCGCCGCCAATCAGGGCCGTGACGAGCTGGGGCCAACTGAAGGTGACGGGAAGGGCTTTCAGCATAGGCTCCTTCAGGGTTCCCGCAGCCAGCAGAGAAGATGCCATCAAGCCGCAGATAATCTTCACCACAATCAGGTACAGCGAAGCAAACTTGGCAAGGGCGGCAATCAGCCACCCGGCGATCTGCCTGCCCACTGCCTTGCTGGAGGTACCGGCAATCAGCCGCAGCAGCACCACAAACACGGTATTGCCCACCATGATGGCGGGAACAGTCACAACCTGGGGGGCGATGCCCAGCAGGAAAGCCAGCACCGGGGAAATCACAGCCACGGTGATGCCGCTGCCCAAGCCCGCTACCAGCACGGTGACTGCCAGTACGGCGTTGACACAGGAGCCTGTGACGTACTGGCCAAAGCCCTTGGTCAGCGCCTGCAAAGCCACAAGAAGTGCCAGCATAACGGCAGTTTCGGTGATCCAACGTACATTCTTGTTCATAATACTTCCTCTTTTCTGATTATTCTGCGGAGATCACGCCGGAGTAGGCTGTTTTGACGCTGACACCAACCAGGCTTCCAATCTTGCCGGACAAGGCTGAGATGGTATTCTGGGGTGCATCCAGAGCAATGGCGATCACACTGACGCCCCGCTTGCGGTAGGGGATGCCCATGCGCCCAATGATGAATTCTCCATATTCATGGAGCAGGGCGTTGAGTTTCTCCACCATTTCGCCGTTTTCCACGATGATACTCATGACTGCGAGCCTTGTTTCCATCGGCTGTTCCCTCCCAATAACAAAATGCCGTGACCCTGACGGCACGGCAACGGCAATACACCCCGGACATGCATCCGCGGCAAAAACCATATTCGCACCTTTCACGCAGCCGTTTCACAGCTTAATGTCAGGATCATTGACGTTATGATAGCATATATTTTCCGTTTTGTCCATTCTCCAAAATGAAGAAAACCGGGGTATTATCTTGGTTACTTTACCGGTTTTTTCCGCAGAGCAGGGAAAGCCATCCCTCAGGAGCGGCGGGCTGTTCTTTTTTCCTGTTTAACTGCCCGGCGCTGCTGCTTAGTGCGGAAATGCCGTTCCAGACTGGGAACCATCAGCAGACATACCAGTGCGGCAGTGAAGCCGCCGTTGTACAGGCACATGCTGCCGTGAAGCAGAGGCACCGTAGTCACCATGCAGAAGTGCGCCATCGCCGCCACAAGACCGTAAAACCACCCGTACTTGTCCGCGATGGGGCTCAGTCCGTTGGCGTAGCACAACCCCACGACAATGGCCTGGGAGTTCAGGTACTGGGTAAATTCGCCGCTGGTCAGGGGCGAAAGGCGCTGAAAAATCTGGGATGCCACAGCGTAACCAAGGGTGATGGGCCAGATGTTTCCCGGATGGGAACCGGAATTGCAGGTTGCCAGCATACAGAAAACCACGCCGAAGGTCACGCCGTTCCACTCCGCGCCGATCACGTTGTAATAGAGCAGAATGAAGAACCCATACAGTCCCACATTCATCAGCATGGTGGCATTATCGTATGTGGCGGCAAAATCCACCACCTGTTCCGGGTCGCGCAGCAACTTCCAGTAGTCTTTGGGGCGGCAGCCCATGGCAAAAGCCGCAATGACGCACAGGGAGAACACAATGCAGCAGAAGGTATTGACAATAACCGGCGACGCCACCGACAGATCGGAAACCGCCTCCGGCACCTCCATCCCCATGGCTCTGTACAATATGCCCTGGAGCAGAAACGCGGTCATGCCCACGGGCAGAGCGGCGGAGTACAGAGCAAAGCCCTTGTGCACCTTCGGAGAATTCTCCAGCCCTGCCGGAAGAAAGAAACCCACAAACGCGCCAACAAGAATGGCAAGAACCACCCCCGCCGGGGAGAATCCCACCACCTCCTGGTGTGGATAGCGAACCAGCAGCTCGGAAATGAAGGGTGCCACACCTGTTGAAAAGAGCATGGCATTGGAATGGTCTCCGATGGGAACCTTCCTGACAAGACAGAACAGCACCACGCCGAACATGGTGGGCCACATATTCAAAATGTGGATTCCCCAAGAGCCGAATCCTGTAGTGAGAATGGTCACCAGCACCGCCGCGTGGTTGGCCTTTTTACCGGGGATGCAGTAAACGGCAGTACAGACCAGCCCCACCAGCGCCATGTTCAAAAAGGTGGCAGCGTAGCCGCCCAGGGAGAAAAAGTTGGTGGATGCCTTGGTGGGCATACTCACAATTTTCACCAGGCCGGAGAGCATCTGCCCCCGGTCTGGCATGCAGAAAGCCGCCACAAGAAAGCTCAGGCTGAAGCAGGCGAAAAATCCCTTTAAAAACGTCTCTTCCGGAAGCGCATTCCATTTTTTCACAGCGGTTCCCTCTTTCTTCTCTGGATAACCCTATTAAATCATACTTTTTTCCCAATGTCCAGCCTGGGGAAGAAAAAACGCAGGTCGTGTCGACTCTGGTTTGCGTAAATTGCAGTTTGGCGGGGATGCCCCCGCGGGCAATGCGTTACGGACTTTGTGTGGCTGTCGTACATCCTTTGGGCCCCTCGACCGGTACATCTCAGGAAATTATGTTTGACGCACAACCATAACAAACCGAAAAATACTGTCATCCCGAGCGAGGCGGAGCCGCCTTGGCCCCCGCATCTATGAGGGGGCCAAGGCGTTGTGCCGTCAAATTACAATTTATCTGTCAGCTGAGTCAAACACTTATCGTTTTATGAAAGAACCCGTATCAGCAAAAAGCGCCGGCTCACGCCGGCACTTCCGCGCTCCAGACAGGTGTCCCCTGCACGAATCTAATTATCCTTGTTCATCAGCTCCGGATACTTCTCTTCCAGCCATTCCCGGATAATCTCCTCGGAAGGCTGAGGCAAGCTCCATTACTTTTCCGCAGCAATTTGCAGAAGTGCCTCTTTTACTTCCGAATCCGTCCGGAACGTAACTGATTCCAACTTTTTCAACGCAATTTCCTCATGTATGCATGGTATAACTTGACACTTGACAATACCACGTATAACTTATTCCCGATTGACCGCGACAACGAATTTTCCAAACGCCGCCCGACCCTCAGGTGTGTTTTTATACACACCCGCGTCCTCCAAAACGGCAGAGAAAACTTTACCGGTCTCCTTCAGAATGATATCCAGCGCGTTTTCTTCGGTGAAGGTGTACTGCCCTCTCAGTTCCGCAATCCAATCGGCGTGCTTGGCAAGCACCGGGTCGGCAGCAATGTCCTTCCCCGACACGACGGCAGCGGCAAGATCACTCAGTTCACCCTTCAGACGGCTGGGCAGCACCGCCAGGCCCATGACCTCAATAAGGCCGATGTTCTCCTTCTTGATGTGATGCTTGTCCGCGTGGGGGTGGAACACGCCCAGAGGATGCTCCGGCGTGGTAATGTTGCACCGCAGCACCAGATCCAGCTCGTACTGCTCTCCCCGGCGGCGGGCAATGGGGGTAATGGTGTTGTGGGGTTCCCCGTCGGAAAACGCGATCACGCCCACGTTCTCATCGGAATAGCTCCGCCAGCACCTCAGAATCTTGTCCGCCAGCTCCGCAATCCGCTTGGGGTCGCTGCCGTCCAGGCGGATAACGCTCATGGGCCACTTGACGATGCCCGCCTGAACGTCCTCATAGCCCTTGAACGAGACCTCCTTTTCCACAGGAGCCGTCTCCATGGCAAAGGTATAGTGCCCGCCCTGGAAGTGCTCGTGGCTGAGGATGGAGCCGCCTACGATGGGCAGATCGGCATTGGAACCGACAAAATAATGGGGAAACAGCGTAACAAAGTCCAGCAGCTTTTCAAAAGCCGCCCGGTCAATCTTCATGGGGATATGCTCGGCATTGAACACAATACAGTGCTCGTTATAGTAGACATAGGGGGAATACTGCAAAAACCAGTCCCTGCCGCCTACGGTGATGGGAATGATGCGGTGGTTGGCTCTGGCGGGATGGTTCATCCGTCCGGCATAACCCTCGTTCTCTCGGCACAGCTGGCACTTGGGGTAGCCGGACTGGGGAGCGTTCTTGGCAGCGGCAATGGCCTTGGGGTCTTTTTCCGGCTTAGAAAGGTTAATGGTAATGTCCATCTCGCCGTATGCGCTGGCATACTTCCAGCGCATATCCTTCTTGATGCGGTAGCGGCGGATGTAGTCCGTGTCGCAGCTAAATTTGTAGTACCAGTCGGTGGCACTTTCCGGGCTGAGGGCATACTTCTCCCGGAAGGTGCGAATCACCTCTCTGGGCATGGGGGTGATGGCACCCATAATGCGGGTGTCGAAAATGTCCCGGGCAGTAATGTTGTCCTCGCACAGCCCCTTTTCGCAGGCGTAGTCCAGCAGCCCGGCGAGAATCTCCTCCAAATCCTCGCTCTGAGGCTCGTCGGAGGGTTCGTAGTCATCCTTGCGCAGCAGATCCAGCAGCCGGTTGGTGAGCACCTGATGGTCCGCCGGTTCCGCCAGGCCGGTGTTCATGGCGTAGGAAACAAGAGAATCGATATAAGTTTCAATTTTCATATACCTTCACTCCATTCTGCGGCATTCCCGAAGGGGATACCTGCGTATCATTCTGCATCCATTTCCACGCCGCCCTGGGGACGGATGGACAGTACATGGCAGGCGCCCTTGCCCAGCACAGCATCAATGCCGTCTACAAAGGCGTCCAGAATGTCGAAGGGCACAAAAGCCTGCACAGTTCCCGCGAAGCCGCCGCCGTGGACACGGTAGGCGCCCCGACCACTTAAGTAATGCTCACACAGGGCAAGGCTCAGCGCCACATCCTGATGTGCTTTGTAGCCTGCGGGAATGACATTCTGCAGATACATATAAGAGGAGTAGCCGCTCTGTTTCACAAGAGACAGGAAGGCTTCAAAATCCCCTGCCTTCAACGCCTCCACCTGCTTCGGCACTCGGGCGTTCTCCTGATAGAAGTGAACAGCCCGCAGCACTGCCCGGTCGCCGTTTTCCCTGCGCAGCTCGGGGATGGCGGCATAGAAGTCCTTTTCATCGATCTGGGTCAGCACATCCTTGCCAAAATGGGCGCAAACGGCCTTCAGCTCCCCGGGAATGGCGGCGTACTCGTCGGTGAGGTCGGCATGGCTGGCCTGAGAATCGATGATACACAGCGCGTGTCCGCAGGATGCAAAGTCAAAATCCACAGGCTCAATGACGGGATGATCCTTGCTATAGAAATCAATGGTCACCAGATTTCCCACAGCGGAGGCCATCTGATCCATCAGACCACAGGGCTTGCCGAAGAACACATTTTCCGCGTACTGCCCAATCATGGCGATTTCCGGCTGAGAAACCCTGCTGTCAAAGAACAGACCGTTGATGATGGTTCCGATGAGCACCTCGTAGGCGGCAGAGGAACTCAGGCCGGAGCCTGGCAAAACGGTGGACTCACAGTAGGCGTCGAATCCCCTGACCCGGCACCCCATCTGGGCAAACCGGGCGGCAACGCCCCGGATCAGGGCGGGAGTCGCGTTGATCTCATCGGCCTTCGGGGTCAGCTCCGCCAGATCCACAACACTCATGGGGTAACCCTTAGAGAGAATGCGCACGGTATTGGTATCGTTTACCCGGACGGCAGCCCGGGTATCCAGATTCACAGCGGCTGCCAGAACCCGCCCCCGCTGGTGGTCGGTGTGGTTGCCGCCGATCTCTGTACGTCCCGGAGCGGAGAAATACCGTTCCGGCGAGCCTCCGAATGCGGCGGCAAAGCCAGAGTCCAGAGCCTGCTTTTCGGCAGGAGAAAGGATAAGCTTGGGTGCAGACATGTGAAAACCTCCCATATTTTCATTTCAGCCGATTCCAGCTGTCATAACCTGGTCATTATTATACAATACTTCCAACCAAAAGGGAAGCGCCTTTTGCTATATTTCGATTTTAGAAAAAAGTAAAAAAGTGCGAAAAAACTATTGACAAATTCCGCAAGTATGCTATAATACAAAAGCTGCCTGACAGCGAACAAAATATGGGGGTATAGCTCAGCTGGGAGAGCGCTTGAATGGCATTCAAGAG
>JBJDYG010000070.1:0-132249 GCA_051867075.1 Faecousia sp.
CTGTCATCGGTGACGTGAACTGGGTTATGGTGCTCAGCGCGTCCGCACTGGCGGGCGTGCTGTCCCTGCTGACCAGCGTGGCAGGTCTGCCGGAGCTGAAGGAGTAAGAGGAATCCCCGCCCTTGGAGTAATATCCAGGGGAGGGGATTTTCATTGCCATTCCGTTGCCATTTTTGACCCTAAAACGCTTTTTCAAGTGGTTATTAGAACTTATTTTCGCATAATATTTTATCCTTACTTTTAGCTGGTTTTCCTTTATAGTTATGGAAATATAGTAAAAAACCGCTTAGAAATAATATTCTAAGCGGTTTTTGCATGGGGTGGATAATGGGACTCGAACCCACGATCTTCAGAGCCACAATCTGACGCCTTAGCCAACTAGGCCATATCCACCATATTCAGTTCGCTGAATGGCACGCCAGGAGGGACTCGAACCCCCGACCTACTGCTTAGAAGGCAGTTGCTCTATCCAGCTGAGCTACTGGCGCATTTCTATGGAGCGGGTGACGGGAATCGGACCCGCGTATCCAGCTTGGAAGGCTGGTGTTCTACCATTGAACTACACCCGCAAAGCCCACGACCTGACTGATTCAGCCATAGAATTTTACCATAATTATGCGCACATGTCAAGGGTTCTTCCGCAGAATCTCCGGGATTTTTTCGTAAATCACATCCGCAACGGCTCCGTCAGCGCAGGGACACACATTTTCAAAGCGGTCTGCTACGATGGCGTCTGCAGGGCAGAAGGCCCAGTCCGCACCCTCCAGCATGGTAACATCATTTTCCGCATCGCCTGCGCATACCAGAATTTTCCGACCCAGCCGCTGCTGCAGTTCCCGGGCAGAACGGTTTTTGCTGACGCCCTTGGCGTGGACATCGATGATCCGGGTCGCCGCCCGGAATACCTCACAGGCTGTCCCAAAGCGCTCTTTCAGCAGCGCCTCAACTTCGTCCACCCGGCGAATCTCTTCAGGGGTACCGTTGAACAGGCTTGCTACGGTCACATCCCGAATCTGCCCAATGAGGGAAAATTTCAGAAACGGCCCAAGATCATCCCCGGGCAGGGCAAAGCCCCGGGCGCACTGGTTATGATCGCAGAATGCGTCCCAGGCCGGGTTTTCGATGAAACAGTAGTGAGCGTCCAGCCCCTGTACCTCCAGCGTCATGTCGGGAAACAGCGTCAGGCAGTCTTGAATGGTCTGCCACATATCCAGCTGGATCTCATGGCAGAAAAGCAGCTTCTTTTCCGCCGGGTCATAGGCCGCCGAGCCGTTGTACAGAAGCAGCGGGGCATTTACGGGAACCTTGTCCCGGAAGACCCGGATCATGGGTACGCTCCGCCCTGTATTGACGGTGAAAGCACCGCCGTTTTCCATGAAATAGCGAATGGCCTCCAGATTCCGCTCCGGAATGGAAGAGTCCGGCGCGGTCAGAGTGCGGTCATAATCCACAGTGAGCAAAACATCAGAAAAAATACCCATAGTAACCTCCCGGGCTTAACCCATTTTTTCCAATTTCGCCAGCACATCCCGGAAATACTGAGGAAGCTCGGCAAAGACCATCACCGGATGCCCATCCCGGGGGTGCTGAAAGCACAGCGCCCCGGCGTGGAGGCACTGGCTGCTTAAGCCCAGCTCCGGCTTTTTATGACCGTACACCGTATCCCCCAGAATGGGGTGCCCGATGTGGGCCATGTGCACCCGAATCTGGTGGGTGCGCCCGGTTTCCAGCTTACAGCGGATATGGGTGTAGCCCCGGTAGCGGCGCACCACTTCCCAGTGGGTTACGGCATTTCTGGAATTGCGCTGGGTGACGCACATTTTTTTTCGGTCTGTGGGATGACGCCCGATGGGAGCGTCTACGATGCCGGAGTCCTCCTTCAGAACGCCGCAGACAACGGCTTCGTAGGTTCTGGCCATGGTGTGATCCTTCAGCTGAGAAGCCAGCATGGCGTGGGCGTAATCGTTTTTTGCTACTGCCAGAAGCCCGGAGGTATCCTTGTCAATGCGGTGGACAATGCCCGGGCGAAGCTCGCCGTTGATACCGGAAAGATCGTCCCCCAGGGCGTAGAGAAGGCCGTTGACCAGAGTGTCATCGGCATGTCCTGCGGCGGGATGCACCACCAACCCCTTGGGCTTGTTGATGACCAGCAGATCATCGTCCTCATAGACAATGTCCAGGGGCATCTCGGTGGGTACGATATCCACGGGTTTTGCCTCGGGAATCGTGTATTCCACCCGGTCTCCCACGTTCAGCCTGTCGTTTTTCTTCCCGGGAAAGCCATTGCGTTTGACCTGCCCCTCTTCGATGAGCCTTTGGGCAGCGCTGCGGCTGAGACTCCCGGCCTGCCGGGCAAGAAACGCATCCAGCCGCTCCCCAGCGGTATCGGCAAATAACGTCATTTTTCCTTGTCCTTCCAGAATTCCTTGTTAAACAGCACCAGATGTCCCATCATCAGCACACAGCCGCAGGTGATGAAGCAGTCCGCCACGTTGAATACGGGAAAGTTCATGAAGCTGGTTTCGATCATGTCCACCACATAGCCCATCCGAACCCGATCCACCATATTGGCAAGGCCGCCACCGTAAATCGCCGCGACGCACCAGCGCTCAAAGGAGGTGAAGGCCATAGGCTTTTTGAAATACTCAAAGAGGATCAGCCCGGTGAACGCCGCAAAAATCAGGGCAAACAGCCACTGCTGTCCCTCAAAGGAGGAAAACGCCGCGCCGGAATTCTGCACATAGGTCAGGTTCAGAATTCCGGGAAGAAAGGGAATGTCCTCGTATAAGGGAATGTTGGTCACGGTGAGAAACTTGGTGAACTGGTCAACCGCCACAACGCCGGCGGAAAAAAGGGCATAGTAAAGAAACTGCATCGAAACGCCTCCTGTCGAATGAGAATATGATACCATGAAGCAAAAGGAATGTCAAACAGAGAGGAAGATGCTTCGCGGTTTATTCAGCAGAATGAAAAAAGTATTACATTACATTAAAAAACCCGCCCCGAGTATTCCCAGGACGGTGCTACTAGAGCCATATTTACTTAACCAGGAATTTTTCGACGTCATTGCGGAAGGCTTCAAACGCCTCATCGCCGCAGTCCATGACTACCCGCAGAGGACACCGCAAATCCAGACAGAACATTTCCATAAAGCTCTTGCCGTTGACCTTGTTGTTTGCGTCCCGGATCGTCACGGAAAACGCCCGGGCAGTGGCCAGTGCCACAAATTCCTGTACTTCCTGAACCGACTGGAGCCGAACCTGAAATTCCCGCACAAAAGTACCCCCTGCGACTGTACAAAACTGTTTTTTTCGTGTATAATTGGGGAGAACAATCCGGCAGCGGCTCTAACTTCCCCGTATCATCGGTGGATGACCATTATTATAGCAGTTTCTTTCGAAATTTCAACTGTCGGTTTGGACGATTAATACAAATTATTGGTCTGATTATTGGTGGATTTGACATATGAAATTTGCGTTTTATACCCTTGGCTGCAAAACAAATCAGTATGAGACTCAGGCTATGGAGCGGCTTCTGACCGATATGGGACACGAAATCGGGCATTTTGACGAACGCTGCGACGGCTACGTTATCAATACCTGCTCCGTCACCGCTGTGGCGGATAAGAAAAACCGAGCGGTGATCCGCCGGTGCCGCCGGGAAAATCCCAATGCCGTTATCGGCGTGTGCGGCTGCTATTCCCAGCACGCCCCGGAGGATGTCCGGGCGCTGGGGGTGGACGTCATCGGCGGCAGCGGAGAACGGAAGGCGTTCGTGGAGCTGATGCTCTCCGCCATGGAAACCAAAGTCCATGAAGAACGGCTGGACAACGCCCTGCGCCGCCGGGACTTTGAGATTCTCCCTGCCGGCGGACTGGAGGAGCGCACCCGGGCCATGCTGAAGGTGCAGGACGGGTGCGTGAATTTCTGCTCCTACTGCATCATCCCCTATACCCGGGGACCCATCCGCTCCGCGCCGGTTTCTCTCGCGGTGGAACAGGCGAAGGAGCTTTCCCGGCGGGGCTACCGGGAGATCGTGGTCACCGGTATTGAAATCGCCAGTTGGGGCGCGGATCTTCCGGGCAAACCGGAGGTCACGGAGCTGATTGAGGCGGTCTGTGCTGCTGTGCCGGAGCTGCGGGTGCGGCTGGGAAGTCTGGAGCCCAGAATCGTGACGGAGGATTTCTGCCGCAGGCTGTCCAAACTGAATAACCTTTGCCCCCAGTTCCACCTGTCCATGCAGTCGGGGTGCGATACGGTTTTGCAGCGGATGCGCCGGAAGTACGATACCCAGCGGTATTTTGAAAGCGTCTGCTTGCTGAGAACGTGGTTCCCGGATTGTGCCGTCACCACGGACATGATTGTGGCCTTTCCCGGAGAGACGGAGGCGGAATTCACCGAAAGTCTGGCTTTTATCCGCAGGTGCGGTTTTGCGGATATGCATATTTTTCCCTACTCCCGCCGTCCCGGCACCCCGGCGGACAAAATGCCGGAGCAGCTGGGCAACGCCGTCAAGGAAGAACGGAGCAGGGCCGCCATCGCTGTGGCGGAGGAAATGAGCCGGGACTATCGGGAAAAGCACATCGGCACGGTGCAGAGCGTGCTGTTTGAGGATCAGGAGGACGGTTTCTTTACAGGCCATGCCCCCAATTATATGAAAATCTACGCCTCGGGAGAGGGACTGCACAATCAGGTGCGCGGCGTGCGTATCACCGGGCTTTATAAGGATGGCCTGGTGGGGGAACTGAGGACTGATTAAGAGCTTCTGTAAAAACTCACTCGCGCATAAATGAGCGTTAATGCTGCGACGGTTGCTGTAAAAGCGTCTGTGTGAGTGGAAAGTGGAAAGTTAAGTCGCTTTGCGACTGATTTGTTCAGAGGTTCCTGAGAAAATTGGGGTACGACTGAGCCGTTACGAGCTTCCCCGCAATGCGTTTTTTATTCATAAGGAGGTTTCCATGAAAACTCTGCTTCATATCTGCTGCGCGCCCTGCGCCAATCGGCCCATCGAGATCCTTCGCACCGACGGTTTCGAGGTCACAGGATTCTGGTATAATCCCAATATACACCCTGTCACCGAGTACCGCGCCCGACGCAATTGCCTGCAGGCGTACGCCGAGGAGATCGAACTTCCTCTGATTGTCCGAAACGACTATGGCCTGCGGCCCTTCGTCCGGGCAGTGGCGGAGGACATTTCCGGCCGTTGTATCAAATGCTACGAAATGCGTCTGTATGAGACCGCCCGGCAGGCCGCCGAGGGGGGCTTCGACAGCTTCACGTCCTCGCTGTTCATCAGCCCCTATCAGAAGCACGAATTGATGCGGGAGGTGGCGGAGCGTGCGGCGGCGGAGTACGGCGTGCAGTTTCTGTACCGGGATTTCCGCCCCTGGTTTCGTGCCGGACAGGACTTCGCCCGGGAACACGGGTTCTATATGCAGAAATACTGCGGCTGCATTTTTTCCGAAGAGGAACGGTATATCAAGGCGAAGAAGATCCTGCCGTAGGGCAAACCGCTGGGCGGGTCATATGCGAATTTGTTTACTGGAGGAACTATGGACAATTTTGAATTTTCTGTCCCATGCCTGTTTGGACTGGAGGGAATTGCCGGGGACGAGCTGCGCCGGCTGGATATCCCCAACGTCCGGGTGGAAAACGGACGGGTGCTGTTTTCCGGAGACGCATCCGCCATGGCGAAAGCCAACGTCTGCCTGCGCACCGGAGAGCGGGTGCTGATGGTTCTGGCGGACTTTCCGGCAAAAACCTTTGAAGAGCTGTTTCAGGGCGTATACCGGGCGAATCTGGAGGATTTCATCCCAAAGGACGGCAGCTTCCCCGTGAAGGGGTACTGCTTAAACAGCCAGCTCATGAGCGTGCCGGACTGTCAGGCCATCGTGAAAAAAGCTGCCTCCAAACGGCTGGGGGAAAAGTACGGCGTCAGCTGGCTCCCGGAAACCGGGGCGAAATACCTGCTGCAGTTCTCCGTTATGAACGACCGGGTGCAGCTGTATCTTGACACCTCCGGGCCGGGACTGCATAAGCGGGGCTATCGTGCCGTGGGCAACGACGCGCCTCTGCGGGAGACGCTGGCAGCCGCCATGGTGCAGCTGACCCGCTACCGGGGACGGGAATTTGTCTGGGATCCCTTCTGCGGCTCCGGCACCATCCCCATTGAAGCGGCGCTGATTGCCCGAAACGCTGCCCCGGGAGCTCGCCGCCGGTTCGCGGCGGAGGCCTTCGCCTGGTCGGATGATAAAATCTGGGAGGACGTCCGCAGGGAAGCCAGGGATAAGGAATTTCACGGCAGGTACCAGATCCTCGGTTCTGACAACGATCCCAAATGCGTCTCCCTGTCCATGGCAAACGCCCGAAAGGCGGGGGTGGGTGACATTATCCGCTTCACAGACGCGGACGCCACCAAGATGGATCTGCCCGCCCAGTCCGGCATTCTCATCTGCAATCCGCCCTACGGTCAGCGGATGCTGGAGCAGCAGAGCGCCCAGCGGCTTTATGCTGCTCTGGGACGGCATCTGCGTTACGCCGACGGCTGGAAGAAGTTTATCATTACCTCTGAGCCGGAGTTTGAGCATTATTTCGGCCGCCGCGCCGATAAAAAGCGCAAGCTCTACAACGGCATGATCAAGTGCGATTATTATATGTACACCGAGAATTCCCGGAAAAAGTGATGGGAAAAGGGATGGAGAGATAGAAATGAAGCACCTGTTCATCATCAACCCGGCAGCTGGCAGCCGGGATCACACGAAACAGTATTCCGCTGCCATTGCCGCCGCCTGCGGTGCCCGGGGACTCGACTACCGGATCGAGGTTTCCCAGGCGCCCGGCGAGTGTAAGCGCCTGGCGAGGGAGGCCGCCGAAACCGGGGAGGAATACCGCATTTATGCCTGCGGCGGCGACGGCACCCTAAACGAGGTTGCCGCCGGAGCGGCGGGCTTTCCCAATGCGGCAGTTACCGCCTATTCCGGGGGCAGCGGCAACGATTTTGTCAAGCTTTTCAACGAACCGGAGGCCTTTTCCGATCTGGAGCGGCTGCTTTCCGCCGAAGAAGTATCCTTTGACATGATCCGCTGCAACGACGACCTCTCCCTGAACATCTGCTCTGTTGGACTGGACGCCCGCATCGGCACCGATGTGGCCCGGTACAAGCGCCTGCCCCTGCTGCAGGGCTTCCGGGCTTATGCGGCTTCCACGGTGGTGAACGTGGTCAGGGGCATCGCGGAGCATTATGTGGTTGAGATAGGCGGTGAGCGAATCGACGGTGAACAGACCATGATCTGCGTCTGCAACGGCCGGTTCTACGGCGGCGGCTTTAATCCGGTGCCAGACGCCGACCCCTGCGACGGAATTCTGGATGTACTGCTGGTGAGCAAGGTCAGCCGGCTGCAGGTTGCCGCCATCATCGGCAAGTACAAAAACGGCCTGTACCGGGAATATCCCAAGCTTATTCGCCATTTCCGGACGGACAGCCTGAAAATTATCTGCGACAAACCCACCGCCGTCAATCTGGACGGCGAGCTGCGCACGGCGCAGGTGGTGGAAATGTCCGTGGCAAAGGAAAAGCTCCGGTTTTTCTATCCGAAGGGGCTCAGCTGGCAGGCAAAAGAACCGGCGCTCAGATAAGGCTCGGAAAAACGGACGACATCAATGACCTGTGAACGAATAACCGCCGGCAGCCGGGACACGGTTAACGGATTTATCCGGCAGCAGTGGTACACCACCACGATGATTATTTGCGGCGAAGCCGTGGATATGACGGCAGTGGAAGGGTTCATTTTTCGCGAGGAGGAAGCAATCCGGGGGCTGATTACATACAGAGTTCCCGGCGAGGTACTGGAAATTACCTCTCTGGACAGCCTGCGGGAGCGTCAGGGGATCGGCAGCGCTCTGCTGGAACGGACGATCCGGGAGGCCAGGGAATGTGGGTGCCGGAAGATTGTGCTGATAACAACAAACGATAACCTGAACGCCCTCCGTTTTTATCAGAAACGGGGCTTTGATACTATTTCTCAATAAAAATGTTTCATTTTTTTGAGAAGGCACCGCCTGATGGCGTTGCCAAATATGTGATTTTCGGGATAGAAAATCACATATTCCCGTCTCATAGGATTCTCTAACAAAAAACTTCAATTCTTGCGAATGAAAGTTTTTTATTGAGAATCAGTATGAATAAATCGCCTGTGGCTGAGTGGCGGATCTTTTGCCATCAGCTCTTGCCGATTTCATCAGAGCTTCCCTAGAGCGGACAATAAAAAACGAACGGACATTTTTACAATTGGATGTAAAAATGTCCGCGTTTTTTATGGCATATATACGTTGATGTCCACGTCTCCGGCAATGCCGGGGACCCTCCCCGTACAGGTGTACTGCCACATTTCCACCTTCCAGGGGTAACTCATCCGGTCCTGATACAGCGCCAGCCAGAAGGGGAAGTCCTCAAGCTCGCTTAAGTAGTACAAATTTTCCGACTGGTGCCAGTTGAAGTAGACCATAGGCTGGTAGCCCAGACCCTTCATCTTTTCGCAGAAGTACAGCTGGATGTCCGTCAGGGTCCGGGCGTCCATATTTGCCGTCCGGGCATCGCTGGCGGGTATCTCCCAGTCCAGAACGATAGGCATGTCCAACCGGTAATCTCCCAAAATGTCCAGCATGAACTCGATCTCCTGATCCGCCTCGTCCATGCTCAGCGCCTGGGAGAAGAAGTAGGCGCCAATGGGAAGCCCTGCCTCCGTCGCGCCCTTCAGGTTTTTCTTCGCATATTCGTCCTCCACCATTTTGCCGCTGCCATAGCCCCGGTAGCCCAAGCGAATGATGGCGAAATCAATGCCGGAACGGGCGACCCTCTCCCAGTCGATGTCCCCCTGAAAGGCGGAGACATCCACGCCGGAATAGCTGTCCGTTCGCAGGCAGCGAAGGTAATTGTGCTGGTTGTACTGGAAATCCAGCCGCCCGTAGGGATTCTCCTCCGGGGGCACGGTAGGCTCGGCGGTGGGGGCGGTATCCTCCGGCTCAGACTCCGGTTCGGGTTCCGGCAGCACCGGCGGCTCGGTCAGCTCCTGGGGATGGTGCCGCTCAGCCAAGGCCTCCGGGTCATCTGCCGCGTTGTAGTAAGGGCGGCACAGAATTGCCATGCTCACCAGAGACGCTGCCGCCAGCAGGGCAATCAATCCCAGAATCCACTCCGGCCGGATTCGCTTTTTCGGCGGAAGGGGTGGCTCCGGGGGATATATTTCATCCAGAATCACGGAGGGTTCTTCGGCAGGAAGGGGCTCGTCCAGAACCAGTTCCGGGATCCGGGTGGGAATTTGCTCTTCCGGCTCCGCTGCCTGGATGGGCTTGTCATCTACGAAATTATCAATGGTTTCCACAGCCTGCCTCCTTTTTTACGTTCTTACGCTACAGTATATCACATTTTTCTCTGTGCGCCAAGTGGAATTATCCGGTTTCGGATCCTTAATGCAATCTTAAACATTCCGTTAACTTTGCCCCGCAGCTGTTGCATTCGTCGCTTTTTGCAATATAATACAGTTAAGGAATCTCTGAACAGGTCGTCTGCGGCGGAGGAAACATCTCTCGCTGTCATCGTTTGCCTGATCTTCCTTAAGCATATTCCTCTTGCAAAGGTGATTTTATGAATGGAATCGGCAGCTGGTTTCGGCAGTTTTCCGCAAGACTGTCCGCGGGACTGCGTAACTTCATGGCAGGGCGCTATGGCACTGACCGGCTGAATATGGTGATTTTGTGCGGGGGCCTTTTTTGCAGCCTGCTGTCGGTGTGGGTAAGGGTGGTTCCGCTGAACCTGATTTTCTGGGCGCTGAGCTACGGGCTGATGATTTGGGCCATTTTTCGCACCCTGTCCCGGAATACCTATAAGCGCTATCAGGAAAACCGGAGATTCCTGCAGGTTATTAACCGCCTGAAAGACAGGCAGAACCGCTATTTTGACTGCCCCAAATGCCGCCAGGTGGTGCGCGTACCCCGGGGAAAGGGAAAAATCTCCATCACCTGCCCCCGGTGTAAGGAAAAGTTCATTCGGAAAACCTGATATAATACTATTTTTGGAAAAAGTGGCGGAAGCCATTTTATCATACGATTGGTGCTACTCACCGCCGATGGCGTTAAGAAAGGTATAACTGCGTTTTTTTGCGGCAATGCCGCTGGTCGCTTTGAGAGGGGACAAATATAACGGAGCCGCCGCAAAGGGAAACCCTTGCGGCGGCTCCTGTATGTTTGCCGTGCCAAAGACTCCGGTTTTTGGGGGAATTTCCCTGCCCCACTTATCCCCCAAACAATTCATCCAGCGTGGCGAAGCGGTACCCATCTTCTGCCCATTTTGTCAGCAGCTCGTCCAGAATTTCCGCGTTGGTTTTGGAGGTGGAGTGGAGCAGCACGACGGCACCGGGATGGGTACGGGGCAGCAGCTTGGCGAAGGCCTGCTCGCGGGTGGGCTGGGAGTCGTTGTTCCAGTCCACATAGGCAAGGCTCCAGAATACTGTTTTGTATCCCAGCTCCTGCGCCATGCGCAAATTGTCCTCGCTGTAGATTCCCTGGGGCGGGCGGTAGTATTTGGGCAGCTCCTGCCCGGTGGTGTCCTTATAAAGGGCTTCCAAATCCTGCAGTTCTTTTGTGAAATCCGCCTTATCGGAGATTTTGCTCATGTCGTAGTGATGCATGGTGTGGTTGCCGACAATGTGCCCTTCCTCCGCCATCCGCCGCACCAGATCGGCGTTTTTTTCGATGTAGTTGCCCACCAGGAAAAAAGCGGCCTTGACGCTGTGCTTTTGCAGGATGTCGAGAATCTTTTCCGTGTAGCCGTTTTCGTAGCCTGCGTCAAAGGTCAGATACAGCACCTTTTCCGACGTGCTTCCGATGTAGGCGGCGTCAAACCGTTTCAGTTGGTCGATTCCCGCGTTTCCGATGGGGGGCGCGCCCTCCTGCCGGAAGCTCAGACCCCAGGAACCGGTGGGCAGTGCGCTGCCGGAAAAAATACCCACGGCAGTCACCACTGCCGCAGTCAGCGACGCCAGCAAAATCAGCAGATCCCGTTTCCGCATAATAATCCCCTCCTTTGGGACATCCTATGCCCAACGGAGGGGATGTATGCGTCGATAAACGGGCCCGCTATTGTCCGCCGTGGAGGTACTTATAGTCCCAGTCCAGATCGAACAGCTTATTGCCCTTTTCCATGGGGCAGCCGGTGTACAGATCGTCCGCCAGCTCCCGGAGAACCTCCGCCGGTTCCAGACACTCGATGTAAAAGTCCGGCAGAGCCTCCTCGCCCAGCTGCGCGCCCAGAATGGCGCCGGTGACGGCGCCTACGGCAGCGCTGCGCCCGGAGTGGTTTACCGCGGTGATCATGGCGCTGTCAAAGTCGGTGCCGCCGGTGAGACAGGCGTACACTGCCCCTGCAAGAACCTGAGCGGCGCTGTCACAGCCCAGCCGCTCCATGACATCCACAGGATTCAGATTGGGGGATTCCGAGTAGGTGATGGCGTGTCGGATCAGAGTGGCAATTTCAAAGGCTTGGCTGTACTGGTGGGCAAACTGGTTTTTCATGGCCTCCACGGATTCCGCCACCAGCTTCTTCAGGGGAACCCGGGGCTGACGGAGCAGGCGGCTCAGCAGGTGCGCCAGCACGGCTCCGGAGAGAAACGCCGAGGGGCTGCCGTGGGTCAGAGCCACAGCCTCCGCCCCCAGCAGGTCGATCTCTCGCTGATCTGTGCGGTCTTTGTGGAAAAACAGCCCTACGCCGATGGCGGTTGTGATGCCGCCGGGGCCGTCGAAATGGTTAACAGGGGTTTCGGGGGTGCCCAGGGTGGGACGGCTGAGGGTGTCCAGCATCCGGGTGTCCATGCAGTGCCGGCGGCACAGCTCAGCTTTGCGCAGCAGCCAGCAGTAGTTCCGGCTGGGACGGCCCCAGGGACGCTGGGAAGCGGCCCATTCCCGGCTGCTCATACCGATGTATTTGACGAAGGGCGCCATTTTCCCCAGCATCTGCCCCCGGGTCAGGCCAAAGAGCAGACCGTTGCAGGTGAAGGCTGCCAGCTGGGTGTAGGAGGTGACGTCGGCATAGCCGTTGACCAGATCGTAGCCCAGCAGGCCGTTGGGGCCATAGTCCTCCTGGATTTCCTGCCAGCAGCGGTTGTCCACGGTATACCCCATGGCGTCTCCAACCGCCAGCCCAAGCAGGCAGCCACGGTAAGACGATTGCGAAACGGCCATAATTGGTCCCTCCCCTGCTCCAAATTTGTTGTACTAAGGAATCGCTGATTCACTCAGCCGCAGGCGGTTTGTTCAGAGGTTCCCTAAGGCTTATTATACCTTCCGCCCTCGGAAAAGGCAAGGAAAATCTGTCCTGATGCTGACCGGCGAGAAAAAGCAGACATTATCCCAGGGACATCGCGGGGACGTGATGTCGTTTTCATTGGATATCAGTATGATTCCCCGGCGACAGCTGCCAGCGCTGCGGCAAGCCGCTCCTCCTTCAGGCCGGAGTAGTTTATCACCAGGCAGTGCAGATCCTCTGCCCGGTCATGGTAATAGCTGCTCAGGGCTCTGACCCGGATGCCAAGCGCCTCCAGCCTGCCTGTCAGCGCCTGATCGGAGAGGGCCGTGTCCACCTTCAGAAGAAAATGCAGTCCCGCGTCCTGCTCCTGGATCGTCAGTTTGCCGGATAAGGTGCAGTTTTCCAGGAGGGAAACCACAGTGTTGCGGCGGTTTTTATAGAATTTCCGCATGCGGTTGATGTGCTTTTCGAAAAAGCCCCGGCTTAGAAACCGTGCCAGCGTGTACTGCTCAAAGCTGGGCACGGTGCAGCTGTAAAAGCCCAGTTTCTGCTGAAACGCCGCCATCAGTCCCGTGGGCAGCACCATATAGCTGATTCGGATGGAGGGAGCCAGGCTTTTGGAGAAGCTGTTCATGTAGATCACCCGCCCGCCGGCGTCCAGAGACTGCATGGCGGGCATGGGATGGGCATCGAACCGGAATTCTGAGTCATAATCGTCCTCAATGATCCATTTTTCTCCCCGGTTCGCCCAGTCCAGCAGCTCCAGCCTCCGACTCACAGGGGTGACGATGCCGGTGGGGAAGTGGTGGGAAGGGGAAATATGGAGCACATCGGCATTGCCGAGACAACCCGGGAGAACGCCCCGGTCATCCATGGCCGCACTGACGATTTTGACGCCGCCGGCGGCGTAGATTCTCCGGATTTTCCCGTACCCCGGCTCCTCTACGGCGTAGACCTTCTCCCGTCCCAGCAGCTGGATCAGAAGATTGTATAAAAAATCCGTTCCCGCGCCGATGAGAATGTTCTCCGGGTCAACGTGCATCCCCCGGAAGGCTGCCAGATGCCCGGCAATGGCCTGACGAAGCTCCGGGATGCCCTGGTTGGGCAGGGGGGAGAGCAGTTTTTCGCCGTAGTCCAGCATCACCCCCCGCTGCAGGCGGGACCAAACCGAGAAGGGAAACTGTTCGGTGCCGTTGGCAGTCAGATCCAGAAGGCAGGGCGCGGAAGGTTCTCCACAGCGGCATTCCGGGGCCGCAGGTACCGGCGTGCTCCGCTCCATGGCTTCCACGAAATAGCCCACCTTTTCCTTAGAGCAGATGTAGCCCTCGGACAGGAGCTGGCTGTATGCGGTCTCCACGGTAATCTTGCTGACCTCCAGATTTTCCGCCAACGACCGTTTGGAGGGCAGCTTTTCCCCGGGATGCAGCGCCCCGGAGAGGATATCCCCCCGGATACAGCGGTAAAGCGCCTCATAAAGAGGCACTCCCGGAGATTTTTTCAGCTCATAGGTTAACATAACATCCCTCCATAGGACATAACGGCGGCTCGAAACAATGCAGCTTAGCGGGCAGGTGAGTGAAAGGAAAATGGAGGTGTTTTCTTTGGAATGCGTTCATTATGGCTGATTACAGCTTATCCGCAGGGCTGGTACCTTCCCTTTGCATTTTTTTACGGAACACCCGGCGGTAGGCTCGCTCACCCCAGTCGAAGAGTCTTTGCATGGCGAAAAACACTGTGGGGGTCATAAGCAGCAGCGTCAGCATCAGAAGCTTGGTCTGCACGGTTCCGGAACGCAGTTCGAACAGCTCGCCAAGGAAGGTGAACACCACGGCCAGACACACCAGCATGGTACCCCAGACCAGCTTTCGGAACCGCTCAAAGGGTTTACATACCTGAAACAGCACCATCATGCCGACCACGGCCAGAATGCCGGCGCACACTGTGGCGATTGACTCCGCCGGGAGGGAGAATACATCCATAAATGCCTGACAAACCAGCACGGCAAAAACGTTGGTCAGACCGCCGGGGAACGCCCGGCGCAGAACCCCCCGGAGAAAATGCCCGGTGACCCGGTCGTAATTCGGCTCCATGGCGAGAAAGAAGGAGGGAATGCCGATGGTCAGGGCGGAGATCACCGTCAGATGCATGGGCTGCAGAGGGTACGGCCAGTCCGTGAACAGGGAGATCACCGACAGGAACAGGGAAAAGATATTCTTCACCAGAAACAGCGTTGCCGCTCTCTGGATATTATTGATAACCCGGCGGCCTTCCGCCACGATGTGCGGCATGGCGGCAAAGTCGTTATTCAGCAGCACAAGGCTTCCCAGCTGGCTGGCAGCCTGGGCGCCGGAGCTGAAAGCCACGGAGCAGTCCGCCTGTTTCATGGCCAGCAGGTCGTTGACGCCGTCGCCGGTCATGGCAACCGTGTGCCCCTGATTTTGCAGAGCCGCTACCAGCCGCCGCTTCTTCTCAGGCGTCACCCGTCCAAAGACCGTGTATTCCGACACCGCCCGGGCAAAATCCCCGTCGGTTTCCAACGCAGAAGTGTCGATATATGCTTCCGCACCGGGAATGCCTGCACGGAGGGCAATGAGACTGGCAGTATGGGGATTGTCCCCGGATATGACTTTTACGGACACGCCCTGCCGGTCAAAATAGGCAAAGGTTTCCTTCGCCTGTTCCCGGATGCGGCTGCTGAGCAGGATCAGCGCCAGCGGCGATAAGAGACTCGGGTCAATGGCACCGGGGGCGGGGTCACCGTCGTACCGGGCAGCCAGCAGCACCCGGCAGCCCTGCTCCGCCCAGCTTTCCACTGTGCTGCGGTATTCTTCATACCGGCCTCCCAGAATGCATTCCGGCGCGCCCACCAGAAACGCGCCCTGCTCTGCAAAAACCGCTCCGCTCCATTTGGTTTCCGGGGAGAAGGGAATGCGCTTTTGGCAGATCCAATCGGTTTCTCCGTCAAAAAGCTCGTGGATAGCCTTTCCGGTGGCGTTATCCGGCTCCGCCGCACCGTACATGGCGGTGAGGACAGCTTCCAGGTATTCCGGGTTGTCACCGGACAGAGGAATCAGATTTTCCACCTCCATGTCCGGCTCGGTGATGGTGCCGGTTTTGTCCACGCAAAGTACATCCACCCGGGCCAGGGTTTCGATGCAGTTCATGTCCTGCACCAGCACCTTTTCCCGGCTTAATTTCAGCGCCGATGCCGCCATGGCGATGGAGGTCAGCAGGTACAGCCCTTCGGGGATCATACCCACCAGTGCTGCTACGGTGCCCTCCACGCTGCTTTCCAGCCCCAGCTTCAGGACGAAAAACTCCTGATAAAACAGAATGATACCTACGGGTACCAGCGCGATGCCTATGGTCAGGATGAGCTTATCCAGAGAACGCATCATTTCAGACTTTCGCGCCCCGGGATTTTTCCGGGCTTCCTGAGAAAGCTGAGACGCGAAGGATGACCCGCCCACAGCGGTCAGCTGCACCCTCCCCCGTCCCGCAAGGACAGCGGAGCCGGATTGAACCCGGTCTCCGGGACATTTGGCTACCGCGTCGGCTTCACCGGTAATGAGAGACTCGTCCACCCACATCTCGCCGCTGCGGAGCACGCCGTCGGCAGGGAGGGTGTCTCCCTGGGCAAATTCGGCGATATCGTCCCGGACAATGGCTTCCGGAGGGATCTGCTGCCGCACGCCGTCACGGATTACGGAGACGGGGTGTTCGGCCACCAGTGTCAGCCGGTCTACCGCCCGTTTGGCGCGGAGCTCCTGCACAATGCCGATGACGGTGTTAATGACAGCCACCACCAGAAAGCCCATGTTCAGAAGGCTGGAGCGGCCGATAATCAGCATCACCGCCAGAACCACAAAGATCAGGTTGAAAAAGGTGAAGCAGTGGGTCAGAATAATTTCCTGTTCCGTTTTGCCGGAATGGGCCGGAGTGCCCGCCGGGGTGCGCTCCTGCGCCTGCTGGGCGGTAAGCCCCTGCTCCGGGTCAATTCCGGGGAGCAGGGCATTTTCTCTGTCTTCCATGGAGGATGCCTCCTGTCTGTCTACAGCCGGGAACAGGGAAACCCGGCCTTTCGTTCCCACAAAACCAGTAAACTGCCGTCTTTAACTGTAATTTTCCCTTTTTTATCTGTGAAATGATTGCTTGCCCCAAGGGGAAAGCCGCTGGTGAGCACGGCATTTTCCAGAGGATAGTACAGTCCCCGCTCTGTCACGTCCCGGGCATCCGCGCCCATGCAGAACACGGAAATGGTTCCCTCCGTACCGGCCGGGAACGAAATGGAACCGTTCTTCACCACGGTGACGATGGTATCCCGGCCAATCAGGTAGCCTGCGGCACCATGATCGGCAAGAAACTGCAGCGTCTGGAAATTGGCGACGGTATGGTCAAGCCGGGGGCCATCCAGACTGCCATACAGGTAAAATTCCCGATACCCCAATTTCAGTCCCTGCCGCACAGCCAGCATGGCATCGGTATCGTCTTTTTCCACCGGGAACACGTTGGCGCCGGCCGGGGTGTAGCCCAGGGAATCAAAATCTCCAATGACCGCGTTAGGGGTAATCCCCAGCTTATTTGTGTGCCTGAGGCCCCCGTCGGCGGCAATGATGAAGTCCTCCGCCGTCAATGGACGCGCCAGCGTGTCGAACTCTGCGGCACAGAAAATCACGCAGCATCCCACAATGCTCACCTCCCTGTGTGTTTCTCTAAAGAACCTCTGAATAAATCGTCTGCGGCTGAGTGGCGGATCTTTTGCCACATCCGTGCAGTGTTAAAAACGAGAAATACATCCAGGATTCCCTCGTTTTTAACACGTTCGTCCGTGACAAAATCTCCCGCCATCAGCGCTTGCCGATTGAATCAGAGTTTGCCTATATATTACCACAACCTACCGGAAAGAAAAAGGGGATTGGTTGTAAACAGTTCTTGAATTTTCCGCGGGATGGGGAAACGCCCCACGCTTTCGAAACGTGGGGCGCTTGTATTCGTTTATTCCGCGCTGAACAATATGCGGTCGTTGCTGACGCCCTGTTCGTGAAACACCTTCAAAAGATGCTCCGTGGTCATGCTTGCCCGCTCCTCGCCGGCCAGCTCCAAAACGATCTGCCCGTTGCTCATCATGATGGTGCGGTTGCCCAGGGACAGGGCGGAGGGGATGTTATGGGTAATCATCAGGCAGGTGATATGGTTCTCCGCCACGATTTTCTTTGTCAACGCCAGCACCTTTTCCGCTGTCGCAGGGTCAAGGGCGGCGGTGTGTTCATCCAAAAGCAGCAGCTTCGGCGTTACCAGCGTCGCCATCAGCAGTGTCAGCGCCTGACGCTGACCGCCGGAGAGCAGCCCTACAGGATGATCCATCCGGTCCTCCAGCCCCAGCTCCAGCTGCGCCAGCTTCTCCCGGAAGCCGGAGCGGTCCCTGGCGGTGACCATGGAAAAGGGAGAACGCTTTTCGGAAGCCCGCAGATAGGCCAGCGCCAGATTTTCTTCAATGGTCATATTGGGGGCGGTGCCTTTCAGGGGATCCTGAAAGAGCCTGCCGATGAATTTGCTGCGCTTATAGTCGGGCAGATTGGTGATGTTCACTCCGTCCAGGCGGATGGTGCCCTCGTCCACCACGAAAGAGCCGGCGATGGCGCCGAAGAGGGTGGACTTGCCCGCGCCGTTGGAGCCGAGAATGGTGACAAAATCGCCGCTGTCCAAGTGCAGGTCGATGCCGTTCAGGGCTTTCTTCTCGTTTACGGTGCCGGGGTTGAAGGTTTTGGAAATGTGACGGATCTGCAGCATCAGACTTTCCCTCCTTTGGTTGCGGGGCGCATGGCGGATTTGATGGCAGGCAGGCCGATAGCCAGTGCCACGATGGTGGCGGAGATCAGCTTTAAGCACTCGCTGGGCAGATCCAAGCGCAGGGCAATGGCGATGATGAAACGGTAGAGAATGGAGCCGAAAATTGCTCCCAGCGCTTTCATCCAGGGCTTGCCCTTTGGCAGCAGCGTCTCACCGATAATCAGGGAGGCAAGGCCGATGATGACCATACCGGTGCCCAGATTGATGTCGGCGGTTTTCTGGTACTGGGCCAGCACCGCGCCGGACAGGGCGGTCAGAGAGTTGGCCACGCATAGTCCTACGGTGACGGTGAAGGCGGTATTGATGGAGGACGCACGGACCATGTCCGGGTTGTCGCCGGTGGCCCGGATGGACAGCCCCAGCCGGGTTTTCAGAAACAGCACCAGCAGCACACCGATGACAGCTGTCAGTACCGCTGCGGGAACCAGCTTGTAAAAGCTGCCGAGGTACGGCTTCAGCAGGGAAAACAGGGTTTCCCCCTTCATCAGATTGACGTTGGAGGAAAAGCCCATGACTGCCAGATTGACGGTATACAGTCCCGTGTTGGTAATGATACCCGCGAGGATGGAGGGGATTTTCAGCTTTGTCTGCAAAAACGCGGTCACGAATCCCGCGCAGGCACCCGCCAGCATGGCGGCGGGGAGGGCCAGCAGAGGGTGGCCTGCCACTGCGATGGTAGCGGACACGGCACAGCCCAGAGTGAACGCGCCGTCGGTGGTCATGTCGGCAATGTTCAGTACCCGGAAGCTGAGGAAAAGCGCCAGAGCAACCAGGGCATAAATACAGCCCAGCTCCAGAGCACTCATGATGACGGCGGTTGAGATCATGATGGACCCCTCCTTGTGAAAACAGTATGGTTGGGAGGGGCAGTGCCCCTCCCTATTCAATCATATTGCAGTGGGCAGACGCCGATGCCTTATTCGCCGGTGGTGACCTCGACAACGGTATTCGCCATGGCGGCAAACACGCTGTAGTCCAGATTCAGAGCGGCGGCGGTTTCGGTGTTGACGGTGATGATGCCGCCGTCCATGACGTGGAACGCGGGAGTCTCACCGCCCAGCAGGATATCCATGGCCATATTGGCGGTGTATGTGCCAAGCTCGGTGTAGTTGACGCCGCAGGTGGCAAAGGCGCCGGCAGTTACGAAGGAGTCCGCTCCTGTGTAGTGGGGAATGCCGGCCTCGTTCAGCTTTTCGGCAACGGTGACCTCGGCAGCCATAACCACATTGTCAGTGGGGGTAAAGACAGCGTCTACCCGGCCTACCATGGAGGCAGCGGCTTCCACGATCTCACCGCTGGTGTTGCCTGTCTTTTCCACGATGTCAATTTGCTTTCCCTGCAGGTAAGCCTTGGCTTCTGCGATGGGCATTGCGGAGTTGGCTTCGGAGTTGGAATACAGCAGGCCGACGGTCTTGATGTCGGGGTTGACGGCCAGCATCATGTCCAGAATGAAAGCGGTATTCAGGGCGTCAGAGGTTCCGGTGACGCGATCCAGACCGGTCAGACCGGCGGATTCAGGATCGGAGATGGCGGCATAAACGATGGGGATGTCGGTACCTTCGGCGGCGGTGACCATGCACTGGGCGGCCAGGGTGGCAATGGGGATAATCAGGTCAACCCCGTCGCCTACCACCTGAGCGCCGATCTGATTCAGCATGGTTGCGTCGTTCTGACCGTTGAATTCCTGAATGTTGATCTTGATGCCCTGTTCCTGAGCAAGCGCCTGAAGCTGGGCGATGGTGGCGGTGCGGATTTCGTCCAGGGAGGAATGATCCAGCTGCTGGACGATGGCAACGTTGAATTCCTTTTCTTCGGCAGGCGCTTCGGTTTCGGCTGCGGTTTCAGCGGCGGGGACGGTAGTTTCAGGAGCGGTGGTCTGGGCGGCAGGCGCGGAAGAGGCGCAGCCGGCGAACAGGGAAGCGATCATTATAACGGACAGAATCAGAGAAATAACCTTTTTCATAATAAAATACTCCTTTTTATAATACAACTGGTTTGTGGATGGTTGGATGGAATCGGCTTGGGGTCGCCATCGTCTGCCGGGGTCGTACATGGGCATTTCTCCTTTCTGTGTAAAATAAAAAGTCCTTGTTCCCCTCAGGGAACAAGGACAGAAATAACATTTCTGCGGTACCACCTTGTTTGCCGGAAATCCGACCGCCTCAGCACGGCGCCAACACGCCGCCTGCCCGTTAACGCTGGCAATGCGTCAGAAGATACTCAGGCATATGCCCTTTCCCCCTGCCCTCCGCGGCCCATTTGCTGCCCCGCTTTTCGCTCCGCTCTCAGCTATGCAGAACTCTCTGTGGATGCGCCTTGCAGCTTTACTTCCGCTTCGTTGGTTTCAATTTATGTTATGCTTTTTATACACCACTTGTGTGCGTTTGTCAAGTACTTTTTTTCACATCGGGCGGACATTTTTTCGGCGGGCGTCAATATTCCCGGACAACGGCCTTAACGATGCCGATGATTTCGGCGTAAGTACCGTCGATGGGGGCATAGTTGTCGTTTTCCGGCATGAGCCAGACCTGACCGTTCCGGCGGCGCAGGCGCTTGACAGTGGCTTCATCTTCGATCCGGGCGACGACAATCTGCCCGTCGTCGGCGGATTGCTGGGGACGTACGACTACCTTGTCGCCGCTTAAAATTCCGGCGTTAATCATACTGTCGCCCCGAACCCGCAAGGCGAAGCACCCCGGATCGTTCCAGGGCATGGTGCCTTCCTGATTTTCCACCGCCAGAATGGGCACGCCGGCGGTAACTACACCCACAATGGGGATCTGCCCGGGACGGACGCCCGTAACCAGCGCCCGCTTGCGCCCTTTGGCACCGGGGGACTGGAGCAGTCCCTTTTCCTGCAGCGCCTGCAGATGGTAGCTGACGGAGGCGGTGGAGCGCAGACCCACTGCCGCACCGATTTCCCGCACGGAGGGGGAATAGCCGTTCTCCTGAATGAATTGGTTGACATAATCCATAATCAGCTGGGCCTTGTTGCTGGTTCTGGGCATAAGCATTCCTCCTTGGGATGTTTCCGTACGTTTATGCAAAATAATTATAGCACATATGAACGAAAAAGAAAAGCCCCTTCCGGAAACTTTTTTGGCAAATTTTCCGTTCCGGTGACTATACTGTAACAGAGCGGAACGAAGCCTTCCACGAAGGGGAAGGCTTTGCCGGTATGGGAAAGGGGCGGGAGCTATGGAATCGATTGACCCGAAGGTGGAGCGGCAGGTGTGGCAGCGGGTGCTGAAGCAGCCGGAGCCGTCCCAGGGGGATCTGCGGGCGCTGGAGCTGGCGGCGCTGGAGGCGACGGCGGTATACCGAAAGCTGGCGGGGACTTTTACCGGAAAGATCCGGGAGAAAATCAGACGGCTGTATGACGGACAGATGGAAACCGCTGCCTGTCTGAAAGGGATCGGGCGGCTGTCCGGGGGTGGAAGCGGAAAGAAGACAAATGTCTCCGCTCCTGACGAGCCGGCATTCAAAGCGCTGGAAAAGCGGTATCACTGCGCCCGCCGGGCCATGACGGAGTATACCGCCCGGACGGTGGACGGGGAGTATGGGGCGGTGTTTCAGCGTATGGCAGACATCCAGCGGGAAGCCTGCTGGGTGCTGGCAGAGCTGCTGGGAGAGCTTTCTCCGTAAAATGCGCAACGCGGGAATCATACCGCAGGGGATTTTTCCCGCCGCCGGTACTGCCCGCGGCAACGTCCGTTCGGCGCGGCAAAAAGCCATGGAACCCAAAAAGGCTCCATGGCTTTCTTTTTGCTTTCTCCGGGGCGGTGGTTACACCTCTTTGTACATGGCAGCGGCGTCATCCTTGCGGACGGCTTCCGCTACCTGCAAAACCTCCACGGCTACTGTCCGGGTGCCCATGGAAATTTCAATTTTGTCCCCCACCTTGACATCGTAGCCCGCTTTCACCACCCGGCCGTTGACGCTGATGCGTCCGTTGTCGCAGGCTTCATTGGCTACCGTGCGGCGCTTGATCAGGCGGGAAACCTTCAGATACTTGTCAAGCCGCATAGCTTACTTCGCCACGTTGTCTTTCAGAGCCTTGCTGGCCTTGAAAGCGGGGACACGGGTGGCGGGAATTTCAATGGCCTGCTTGGTGTGGGGGTTGCGGCCCACCCGGGCTTCCCGCTCCTTGGTTTCGAAGGTGCCGAAGCCGGAGATCTGTACCTTGTCGCCCTTGACCAAAGCGGCGGTAACGGCGTCAATGACAGCGTTGACGACCCGCTCGGTATCCTTTTTTGTCAGGCCGGCGCTCTCGGCGGCGGCAGCAATCAGTTCGGTTTTGTTCATGTTTATATCCTCTTTTCTGAAAGCAAATTAAATTGGAAATCGGTTCTTAGATTAACATAATTCTTTTCAAATTGCAAGAGATTTTTCGGAAGAATCTCACAATTTCAGGAGTTTTGCGATTTTTTCGCCCTTGGGCAGAAGCAGACAGTCCTCGCGGGTTACGACCTTGAGCTTGACGGCGGCAAAGCAGTAGCTTATCACGCCGACTGCGATGGGCAAGGCGCACAAAATCAGCCGGCTGGTGATCCCGGCGGCCTTCAGCACCCACAGAGCGCCCCATGCCAGGACTCCCATAATGGCCGCTGCGAAAAAGGAACGGACAAGATTGGGGAGCACCACCGGAGGCTCCTGCAGGAGCTTGCGCATGGACAGGATATTCAGAATGCCGATGACCACATAGCCCATCAGCAGGCCGATGGGCGTGCCGACAATGTTGATGCCGGGATTTCCCGCGAGGAAATAGACGGCAACCAGATTCACAATGCCCCCGATCAGCATATTGACCACCGGGCGTCCGGCGTGGCCGTGAGCCTGCATAATGGCGGTGGAGACCAGCACCAGGGAGTTAAAGATGACGGTAAAACCCAGAACGGTCATGAGCCTGGTAGCCAGTGCCAGATTTGCTCCGGAATAGCCTCCCAGCAGAGCGGTTACCGGCTCCGCCAGCAGAGCCAGTCCGAAGGCGCAGGGCATGGCAATCAGTCCGGTGACCCGTATGGCCGATTCCTCCGTGGCTTTTGCCTCGGCATCGCCGCACAGCGTCAGATGGGAGGTGATGGCTGGAATGATACTGATGGTGATGGGGGTGATGAAGGCGCAGGGCATATTGAAGATAGTCAGGCACATCCCGTAAATGCCCCGCATGGTGTCGGCGGCGGACTGGGTAAAGCCAAGATTTAAGAGCTGACCCATATAGATTTTGGTCTCCAGCATGGTCATCAGCTGCAGCGCCGCGGAGCCGAAGGTAATGGGGATGGCGATAATCAGCAGTCCCCGGGCGGTACTGCGATAGGAGCGTGGTGTTTCCCCGGTCTGGGGCAGGACTGCATAGCTTTTGCGGAAGCGTCCGAACAGATACAGAGCCGATATCAGGCAGCTGACCGTTACGCCAAGAATCGCGCCTCCGGCGGCAAGGGGAATGCTGCTTGTCAGCCGCAGCAGCGCCAGCGCCGCCGCCATGCCCACAATCAGCTTAACTACGGCCTCCAACACCTGAGAAACGGAGGTGGGAAGCATGTTTCCCTGCCCCTGGAAGAAGCCCCGGTAGGTGCTCATGATGCAGATAAGCAGCACGCAGGGACCCAGACAGCCGATGGCGGCCCAGGCGTCGGGCTGGTTTTGGAATGCGGCGAGCTGACGGCAGAAGAGGGTCATCAGCAGGCTGCCTGTAATGCCCAGCGCCAGGAAAATTCCCCGGGCAGTATGGTAGATGCGGCGCACCTGATTAAAATGTCCCAGAGAGCTGGCCTGGGAAATCATGCGGCTCATGGCAACGGGCAGTCCGGCTGTGGAGACCATCAGCAGCACGTTGTAGATATCATAGGCCGTGTTGAAGTAGCCGAAGCCCTGTTCGCCGATGATGGCGTTGAGGGGGATTTTGTACAGTGCGCCGATGACCTTGACGATGGCGGTAGCCATTGCCAGAAGGGCGGTGCCCTGAAGGAAATTCTGCTTATTATGGGCGTCAGACATAGCGTCGTCCTTTCTCAGAAACGGGAAGTCAAAAGGGACAGCAGGATAGGCGTTGCTTTTGCGGTGACACTGACCTGTCAGGCTTGCGATCCCCTGTCCTCGAACAATCTGGGAATCGCGTAGGCGGTCAGTTCTTCTACCACCTGTTTTAAGTCGATGGTGGGGAAAACACCGTTCTGGTACAGGATTTTGCCCCGAACCATGGTCATGGCCACGTCACCGCCCTTGGCGGACCAGACGAGGCCGTTGAGGACATTGTGGCAGGGAATCAGATGGGGCGCGGAGAAATCCACCAGAGCGATGTCTGCATCCATGCCGACCTGCAGCATACCGCATTCCTTCGCCCGGCCCTGGGCCTGCGCGCCGGAGACGGTGGCCATCAGCAGCGCGGCGGGAGACGGCAGGGCGGAGGGGTCGCCGCTTTCCTTCCGGGCGTCCATGGCGGCAAAGCGCATGACCTCGAACATGTCCAGATTCCCGCACTCAATGGTGCCGCCGGTGCCCAGCGCCACGTTCATCCCCGCCTTGACGGATTCCAGAATGGGGGTGGAGGACTGAGCGTTTTTGTAAGCGCACACGGGAGTTGCCACGGCGGAAACGCCCTTCTTACCAAGCAGTTTACGCTCTTCCTCCGTCAAATATGTACAGCCTGCGGCGGTGGTGGGGCGGCTGAACAGGCTGTGGCAGTTTAACAGCTCACCGGGGTTCATGCCGGTGCGCTCCAGGCAGGAGTCCACCTCGCTTTGGGTCTCGGCCAAATGCAGCTGCATTCCGAGATCCTTTTCAGCAGCGTAGCCAACCAGCCCTTCCCAGAGCTTATAGTTGCTGATGTATTCGGCATAGATGCCGGCGTCAATTTTGATGCGCCCGTTATCATAACCGTGCCACTTGTCGGCCACTTTGACCAATTCCTGACACTGTTCGTCTGTTTCAAAATCGAAATCCTCGCTGGAATCGATAAAGCGGTAGCTGCTGAGAGCCAGATTGGCTTTGATGCCGGATTGGGCCACGGCCTCGGCAGTGGCGTTGGGATAATAATACAGGTCGGAAACGGAAGTAATGCCGAAGCGCAGGCACTCGGCGATGGAAAGAAGCGCCGCCGCCTTAGCGCTGCGGGAGTCCATTTTGGCCTCCTTCTGCAGCAGAGCCTGGAGTGCTTCCGTGCTGCCAAGATCGTCGGTATAGCACCGGAGGCTGGAGGTAGCGAGATGGGTATGGCAGTTGATGAGGCCGGGGATCGCCACCATGCCGGTGCCGTCGACAATGGTTTTCGGCGCTTCCGCCGGGGGCGTTTTTCCGATGGAGACGATTTTTCCGTCCGCAATGCCGATGTAGGCGCCGAAAATGACCTCCATCCGGGTGTTCATGGTCACGGCGGTGACGTTGGAAATTAAGGTGTCCAAGCTGGTTTCTTCCTTTCGTAAGGGACGTTGATTCGTAATTGTGCAGTCGTTCCTGAATCTCTCGCCTGAATGCTCGTATATGCTGCGGTGGTTGCTGTAAGCGCATCTGTGTGAGTGGAAAGTGGAAAGTTAAACTGTCGCTTCGCGACTTATTTCAATCATTTCCGAAGGAAATACCGTAACCTTTCACGCTCCGCCTTCCACTCTGCATCAGCGCAAACAGCGCTTCCTTTTGCTGCAAAACGCTTGGGAGCATTTCGATGTACTGCTCGGGGAATTTGGGGTTATGGAACCGGCGGAGGGTGCCGTCGGGGAAATTGACCTTGTTCATGCCCCCGCCGCCCAGAGACAGAATGGTGTGAACCTCCTCCATCATATAGATGTTGTAAAGGCAGTCCAGTCCGTCCCGGCTCCAGCCCACGTTTTCAAAGCTGCCGGACATGTATTTCTGGCGGTAGAGGTAGTAGGGCTTGTAGCCCAGCGCCCGGAGGGTATGCTCCGCGTAGGCTACCATTTTGGTGACATCCTCGGCGGTGGGGAGGTTTTCCCGCTTTTCAAACAGGTCGGCGCCTTTTTTCAGGGCGAGGGTGTGGACGGTGATATTGGCGGGCTGCAGCGCAGCTACCGCATCCAGGCTCCGGCAAAAGCCGTCTACACTGTCTGCGGGCAGACCCGCGATTAGATCCATGTTGATGGCCTGAAAGCCCGCATCCACGGCCTCGCCGTAGGCCCGCACCACATCGGCGGCCTTGTGGGGCCGTCCGCAGGCGCGCAGAACGGTGTCAATCATGGTCTGGGGATTGATGCTCATGCGGTCGGCGCCATGCGTCCGAATGACCCGGAGCTTTTCCGGATCCAGCGTATCCGGGCGTCCGCCTTCTACGGTGAACTCGATGCAACGGGACAGGTCAAAATTGGCGTGAATGGCATCCAGAAGCCGCGCCATCTGGGGCGAGGAAAGGGTGGTGGGGGTGCCGCCGCCGATGTAGATGGTGCGGATGGTTCTCCCGGAGTCTTTCAGAAGCCTGCCCGTGACCTCGATTTCCCGGGTCAGGGCGTTTAAGTAGGGGTCAAGCAGCTCCGTCTTTTTGCCGATGGTGCGGCTGACGAAGCTGCAGTAGGTACAGCGGGTGGGACAGAAGGGAATACCGACATAAAGGGAAAGGTCGTCCGGCTGCAGCAGCTTTGCCGCGCTGACCGTGGAGGCGGAGCAGTCGATGGCGAGCCTTCGCCGGTCGGATGTGACATAGTATACGTCCCGCAGCAGGGCTTCGGCGGACTGGGGAGTGCCGCCTTCCAGCATGTGCTTCGTGGTGATTTTCGTGGGACGGACGCCGGCAAGGGCGCCCCAGGGAGGTACGGCCGGCAGCAGCTGCTTTGCCGCAAGGTAGAAGCTCTGCTGCAGCGCCCGGCGGCGCAGACGCACAGTTTCATCGGCGGCCCTGATCCGCCGGGAGGCGGTGGCGGTGACGCCGTTTACGGTGATCTTCGCGGTTGCGGTGAGCCAGACCTGCCCCCGGTGAAGGGCGGATACAGCTTCTGCTTCGGCTGTATCCGGGAACAATGACAGCTGAAGCTGCTCCACGGCATAACGGTCGTCATGACCGATGAGTGTCAGTTTCATAAAAGTCCTCGGCTATTTCAGGTAGGGATTGTACCGTTTTTCCGCTGCCAGGGTGGTAGCCTCTCCGTGACCGGGGTAGATCCGGTAATCGGTCTGAAGCCCGGAAAGACGGCGCAGGGAGGCAGTTATGTCCGCCCAGCTGCCACCGGGGAGGTCAGTTCGTCCGCAGGAGCCGGCGAACAGGGTATCCCCGCTGAACATGGCATCCTCAACCAGCAGGCAAACAGAGCCGGGTGTGTGTCCGGGGGTATGGATCACGGAGATGGTCAGCCCCGCAAGGTGCAGGGTGTCCCCCTCGGCATAGGTATCGGTATAGTACAGCGTCCCCGCGGTCATCCGGGGCGGCATGCTCAACTCATCGGCACAGAGGCAGACCTTGCACCCGGTTTCGGCGGCGATGTCCTTTACGCCGCCAACATGGTCAAAATGTCCGTGTGTCAGCAAAACGGCTTCCACGGTCAGTCCCAAAGAATCCACCTTATCCAGCACCGCCTCCGGGGTATACCCGGGGTCAATTATGCAGCAGGTCCTGGATAAGTCATCGTGGATGATGTAGCAGTTGGTCTGGTAAGCACCCAGAGGAAGCGTATGAATATTCAGCATTTCTCATTTCCTCCTCGGCGTGTCCATCAGCTGCTCCGTGTCCAGAATCAAAGTCACGGGGCCGTCGTTAACGGACGCCACCTGCATGTCCGCGCCGAAGCGCCCGTGCTGGGGGGGATACCCCAGAGACGCGCAGTCGGCGAGGAACTGCTCATACAGACGTTCCCCCAGCTCGGGGTTCGCGGCGTCGGTGAAGCTGGGACGGCGGCCTTTGCGGCAGTTGCCGTAGAGGGTGAACTGACTGACCACCAGCACCTCACCGTTTACAGCGTCCAGTCCCAGATTCATTTTGTCGTTTTCATCGGTGAAAATCCGCAGTCCCAGGGCTTTTTCCGCCAGGTACCGGCATTCCTTGGGCGTATCCTCCGGGCCGACACCCAGCAGGATGAGAAAGCCCTTCCCGATTTTTCCCACTACCTCGCCGTCAATGGTGACAGAGGCGGAAGTAACTCTTGTCAATACAGCGCGCATGACATTATGTCTCCTGTGCTTCATCGGGTGTCTCCGCTTTGCCGGAGGCTTCGGCACTGGCGGAATTGCCCACATTGTTGTTTCCGTTGTGGCTGCCAATGGTGGTCGTCTTCTTGGGGCTGAGAAGAATGCCCACCAGAATACCTGCCAGTGTGCAGGCGGTCACGCCGAGAACCAGTTCCCGCTTGTTAACGGTGATGCTCTGATCCAGCTCCGTCCAGGTTTTTTGCAGTTTTGTCAGCATAGCAGCTCCTCCCAAATCAGTTTTGTCCTCTCCGGGAGCCGGTGACGTCCCGGATGTTCAGCAGTTTTTTGCGGATGGACTCCAGCTCCGCTACGTCCTTGACTTCAAAGCGGACGGTAATGGAGCTGCGGCCGCCGGGCAGATCCTTGCCGCTCAGCTCCTTGACCCGAACCCGGGCGGTGGTCATCACCATGGCTACATCCAAGACCAGACCGTCTCTTGTGATGCAGTCCAGCTCCAGTGTGGTCTCAAAGGGCTGCTCGTCCTGGGTGGCCCAGCGGACACGAACCCAGCGTGCGGCCTGCCGGGGATCGTCCCGGTGCTGGGCGTTGGGGCAGTCCGCCCGATGAATGCTGACGCCGAAGCCCTTGGTGATGAAGCCTACGATGGGGTCGCCGGGGACGGGGGTGCAGCATTTCGCGAACTTGATCATGCACGAGTCAATGTCCTCTACGATGACGCCGTTGACGGCATGGCGGTTGAGCAGCGCCGCGTCGGAATCGGGACGGACCCGCAGCGGAGCCGGGGGCAGCTTTTCCGCGCTCTGCTGTTTCAGCGCCTTGTTGATGTCGTCCCGGATGCGGCCAACCGCCTTGGCGGCGGTTAAGCCGCCGTAGCCGATGGCGGCATACATGTCGTCCCAGTTGTCGAAGGATAGCTTTTTCAGAAGCTGGGGCTCCAGCTCCGGATCGGTGGCGGCGGAGATGGGCAGTCCCAGCCGCTTCATTTCGGATTCAAAGGAAGCCCGGCCGTGGACGATGTTTTCCTCCCGTTTTTCCTTTTTGAACCACTGCTTGATCTTGGTTCTGGCCTGATTGCTCTTGCAGATGGTCAGCCAGTCCCGGCTGGGGCCCTTGGCGGATTTGGAGGTGAGTACCTCCACAATGTCACCGTTTTTCAGGGTCGTGTCAATATTGGCGATGCGGTTGTTTACCTTGGCGCCGATCATGGCGTTGCCGACGCCGGAATGGATGGCGTAGGCAAAGTCAATGGGGGTGGAGCCGGCGGGGAGGGAGACGATGCGGCCCTTGGGGGTGTAGACGAACACCTCGTCGTCGAACATGTCAATCTTCAGGGACTGGACGAATTCCTCGGCGTCGGAATCCTGCTGGCTTTCCAGCAGACGGCGCACCCACTCAAAGTCCTTCTCGCTGCCCGCGCCGCTGCCCTGCTTGTATTTCCAGTGGGCGGCGATACCGTATTCGGCAGTCTCGTGCATCTGCCAGGTGCGGATCTGCACTTCGAAGGGAATGCCCTGGGAACCGATGACGGTGGTGTGCAGGGACTGATACATATTGGGCTTGGGGGTAGAAATATAGTCCTTGAACCGCCCGGGCACCAGACTGAACAGGTCATGGACATGTCCCAGCACATTGTAGCAGTCGGGGATGGTGTCCACAATGACCCGGAAGGCGTAGATATCGTACAGCTCGTCTATGGTCTTGCCCTGAGAGAGCATTTTCCGGTAAATGGAGTAGACATGCTTGATGCGCCCGTAGGTGGTGTTGTGGATGCCCATGGCAGTCAGGCGCTGGGTGATCTTGCCCTGAATGGTGCGCATAAACGCTTCGTCCTGTTCCTTATGTGCCTGCAGGTAGGACATGATCTCGTTGTACTCCGTCGGCGCGAGATAGCGCAGGGAGGTATCCTCCAGCTCCCATTTGATCTTCTGCATACCAAGACGATGGGCAAGAGGCGCATAGATATCCATGGTCTCCTGACACTTCTTGATCTGCTTTTCCGGGGTCTGGTACTGCATGGTGCGCATATTGTGGAGTCGGTCGGCTATTTTAATCAGCACCACCCGGATGTCCTTGCTCATGGCCATGAACATCTTGCGCAGGTTTTCCATCTGGGCCTGCTCGGAGGAGGAGAAATTGGCCCGGGTCAGCTTGGTAACGCCCTCCACCAGCTCGGCAACGGTGGGACCGAAGATTTTTTCGATGTCCTCGTGGGAAGCGTCGGTGTCCTCAATGCAGTCGTGAAGCAGCGCCCCCAGAATGGCGTCGCAGTCCAGCCCCATCTCCGCCACGATCTGGGCGACCGCCAGAGGATGGATGATGTAGGGGGAACCGTCCTTGCGCTTTTGCACCCTGTGCTTTTCGTTGGCGTAGGCTACAGCCCGGTCGATGATCGCCATGTCCGCCCCGGGCAGGTGCTTCAGGATGGCACTGCGCATGGACGCGTAATGTTCTTCAAAGGTTTCCACTTTAATCAGCTCTCTTTCGCGTGCAGCAGGCGCTGCATGGTCTGGCTTTGGTTCAGGTCGGCCTTCCCGCCGCCGGGGGTCAGACGGATGGAAATATACTTATGCAGCCGCTGGATTTCCAGCAGTCCCACATCCCGGAAAATGTCCAGACAGGTCAGCATCTGTCCCAGACTCAGGGGCTTGCCTGACCAGCGGACAATTTTGCGGCACAGGCACATGGGGGATTCCTGAAGGCGATTATCCGGGGCAGCTGCCAGGTACCGCCAAACCACTGCCAGCGTTGCCCGGTCCGGCAGCAGCGCTGCAGCCGCTTCCCGGGTGACGCTGCCATTGAGCATGGCACGGTATTGGGCAGTCTCCGGGGAGCATTCGGCATGGCAGCTGGGACGGATGTCCAGTACGTTCATCTGAACACTGCGCTCTCCCCGGAATTCATTGATCTGCGGGGTAAAGGCCACATCCACCGTGTCCCCGGCCTGTATGGACACCGCCTGGGGATTGGCGGAAAAGTAGATGGCGTTCAGCCCTGTATGTCCGCAGCGCAGCCGCAGGCGCATATGCCGCCCGCCGCCCACCATGCTGATACGCTCGATGGTAAGGTTTTTTATCATCAGCACCGGTTTGGGGCAGCCGTTGCCGCAGGGCTCCAGCACCTGCAGGGAATCTACGTTGGAAATGGTTAAAAGCTCCGGCGGCACGGCGCAGTCCACGTCCAGGGCGGTTCTGGGCATGTCGTCGGTGTAGAATTCGGCGGCCAAAGCGCAGATCTGACGGCGGAATTCCGGAATATTGGAGCGGGAAATGGTAAAGCCCGCTGCCAGCTCATGTCCGCCGTAGCTTTCCAGCAGGGGGGACAGCGCGCTTAAGGAAGCAAACAGGTTGAATCCGCCGTGGCTGCGGGAGCTGGCCTTGCCGTGCTCCCCATCCAGACAGATCAGGAAGGTGGGACAGGAATATTCCTCAGCGATGCGGCTGGCGACGATGCCCACCACACCCTGATGCCAGCTTTCTCCTGCCAGCACAATGGCCTCCGGAGGCCTGCCTGTGGGGAGCATGGCGACCGCCTGCTGGTAAATGTCCGATTCCACGGCCTGCCGCTGGCGATTCAGCTCACACAGTCCCCTGGCGGCCTCCGCCGCCCGATCAGGATCGTCTGTCAGAAACAGCTCCACCGCCAGATCGATCTGTCCCATCCGCCCGGCGGCATTGATCCGGGGCGCAAGCATGAAGCCAATGGAGGAAGCGCTGACGGATTCCGGGGCGCAGCCGCTTTCTGCCATCAGTGCGGCGATGCCGGGGCGCTTGGTGTGGGCCAGGGAGTAGAGCCCCTTTGCCACGAACACCCGGTTTTCCCCCTGCAGGGGCATGACATCTGCCACGGTGCCAAGGCACACCATATCCGCGTACTCGTCCAGCACTTCCGCCTGAGAGCCGCACAGGGCGGCAGCCAGTTTGAAGGCCACGCCCACGCCGGAGAGATTTTTATGGGGATATCCGCCATCGGGGCGGTGGGGATCTACCACCGCCGCGGCGGCAGGCAGGGCCTGTTTGCACTCATGGTGGTCGGTGATGACAAGGTCAATGCCCAGCTGCCGGCACAGTTCCGCCTCGGCAACGGCGGTGATGCCGCAGTCCACGGTGACGATGAGCCTGACGCCCTCCGATTGCAGCTGGTGGATGGCGATGGGATTCAGGCCGTAGCCCTCCTCCAGACGCCCGGGGATGTAGCTTACAACATCCGCCCCGTGGCGGCGGAGAAAGTCGGTCAGCAGGCAGGTGGCGGTAATGCCGTCTACGTCGTAGTCACCGAACACGGCGATTTTCTCCCCCCGGGACATGGCAAGCCCCACCCGCCCTGCGGCTTTGTCCATGTCGGTCATCAAAAAGGGGTCCAGCAGGGGAGCATTGCAGTCTAAGTAAGCCTTCGCCTTCCGGCTGTCGTCAATACCCCGGGAGGCCAGTACCATGGCAACCAGAGGGGCATAGCCGCTGCCCACCAGTGTGTTGACGGCTCCCGCCTCCGGCTGAGATACCTTCCAGATTCCGTATTTCACAGTTCATACACATCCAATAATAACATTTTCCCTATATTATAGCAAAAATGAACGGGATGTACAATAGGCAGTTGGGAAATTTCTTCTGCGGGGCTGTTGGGAAAGCTCTTCAGTACCGTTGATGGAAGGGGAGGAAAGCATCTATCCGTTCTGATTGTGCATGACCGTGAAAGGCCGGGACTTGCCACGGATGTGTAGATTGTTTTCCATGCTTATACCAAAACCTGAATAAAAACTTTAAATCTTTCCGGTCTGATACTATTTCTCAATAAAAATGTTTCATTTTTATTGAGAAGGCACCGCCTGATGGCGTTGCCAAATATGTGATTTTCGGGATAGAAAATCACATATTCCCGCCTCATATGATTCTCTAATGAAAATATTTAATCAAAATTGATTAAACATTTTAAAAGAGAATCAGTATGAATTGCCCCAGAATGCGTTATCTTCCTTGCTGGGCGTCAGCCCAGCTGCGTCATCTGCCTTTTCTGGAACAATTCATCCACGGAAAGCTTTTAAAGTTTTCAAACAGGTTTTCGTATTACCCCGTTTTCTTGAGTACAATCTCATTTTCCCGTAATTCTGCAAGATGTTCAATTTTCCTGCACTTTTTCTTCTGCAGATACTTGATTTTTCTTCATGAGCCGATGTATAATTCTATGATACTGGGACGTGTATGGCATAAAGTCGCCACATGGGTATGTTACTTTACCGTGCTCATGGAGCCGTTGGAATCCGCGCATCCCATGAAGAGCAAAAAGGCGTGTAATCAGGCACCCCATATTTATTGCATTTGAGCGCTGTAAGAATGCGGCAGGGCCTGAAAGCGCGGAGAAAAGATGCCCGGGGATTTCCCAAACCGGTATTACAGGGAGCGCAGCAAAACGAAGGAAGAATGAGTAAGCGAAAAGATAACATTGGAAAACAGGAGGAAGAAAGAATGAAGCAGGGAACGTGGAAGAGACTGGCGGCGATGCTGTTGGCGATGGTATTGGCAGTGGGCAGTTTGCCGACTCTGACGCTGGCCGGGGAGACAACAAACCTCTGCGAGCATCATCCCGCACATACACCGGAATGCGGTTATGTGGAGGCGGTGGAGGGGCAGGCGTGTACCCATGTTTGCACGGACGCTTGCACAAAGGAGGAAGTAACCTCCTGCGTGCATGAGCACAGCGAAGAAGCTGGTTGCGCCTATGTGGAAACCGTTGAGGCAAAGACCTGCGACCATGTCTGCGGGGACGGCAAATGCGGTTACCAGCCTGCAAAGGAGGCTGTACCCTGCAATTGCGAGCCCACGGTTCAGCATGCCGGGGACTGCGCGTCCCTCACCGGCGGCGCGTGCACCTGCACCCCCGAAACAGTCCATCAGGAAGGCTGCGCTTATCAGGCCGCTGTGTCTGAAGTTCCCTGCGATTTTGCGCATGAAAGCTGCGGCTGCCAGGCGGCGGTACCGGCCCATTGGGAGTGCGATCATACCTGTTCTGCCGAATTCGGGTGTGTGAAGGAAGTCTGCACCCATGTCCATTCCAAGGAATGCGGATATGTGGAAGCAGTGGAAGGACACCTCTGTGAGTACCACTGCGAGATTTGCGAAAAGGCCAAAGCGTGCGTCTGCGACGAGGCCTGTACGGAAGACGCGCCGAACAGCGAGTGCCCGGTCTGCTCCGCGAACTGGGAGGACTGCAAGCATCCGCGCTGCACCTGCGCCAGGCTGTGTGCGGAGGGTGCGGTGGACACGGGCTGCCCCGTCTGTACCGACGACTATGAGAAGTGCACGGTACAGTGCACCTGTACGTCGGCCTGTACGGAAGAATCGGTAAACAGCGCGTGCCCGGTCTGCTCCGTCCAGTGGGATTATTGCAATCCGGTCAGTCTGCTTGGGGAGGACGGTTACTATATCGCTCCCAATACACCGGATGCCGAACTGGAAGCAATTAAGGCTTACTTGAGAAACCCCGACGCCGAAGCAAATACCGTCCATTTCGCCGCCGGTACATATGAGAATCTGGAACTGGAAATCGCCGGAACCAAGACCCTTTGCATGGACGGCCCGGTCACTTTCTCCGGAAGCGCCGGGAAGATTGCCATACAGATCAGTCAGCCCAACGGCGCTAACCTGACGCTCCGTGCTGATTCGGGGGCGGAGAATGCCAGTCTGACGGTAACGGGATATAATCACGCGATTCGGATTGCAGGCTACAATGATGGATCCCATCAATGGCTGCCCGTCAGCATCAAGATTCCCAATCTGGATGTCACCCTGACAGAGTGCGTGAATACGGATGGTACCGGTTCGGCTATCCGGATTTCGAACCAATGCAACGTCAATCTGCATGTTGGCAGCGAGACCTATTCCAGTAAGACCGGCGGCGCCCGGGTCACAGACGAGATGGATCAGGAAAGAACAAAAGTGGCCAGCCTGATTTTGGAAAACAACGCCAGCAGCGGTATCGATGTTTATTCTGGAGGCAGGGGAACAACCGAGGGTACCTGGTTAGAGGTTACTGCAATTGATGCCGACATGATTATACAGGATAACGGTTTCTCCGGCTTCTATTTGGAGTACTACGGATATGCTCAATTTACCGTTCAGGGCGGACGCTTTGTCTCTGACCGGAATAACGGTTCTGGCATCGCCTTTAATGCAAACTATTTGGATCGCGACAATGGAACCAGCGACCCTCAGTTTGCATCCGTCCCCAAAGATCGTCTGGTGAAGATGAACAAATTCACCGCAGTTGACAGCTATGTGTCTTTCTCGAATAATAAGACTGCCCAGGGCATCAACTCCGGAATCCAGCGGTACGAGAATTGTACCGTGATGGCGGACAGAAACATGACGGGTAATATCTCCGCCGACGAAATTGACGCTTATAACTGCTATATTTCCGCTTGTGAAAACCAACATGGATCCGTAGGCCAGGGTATTTATATTAACGACATCGCAACCAATATGGCTTGCTACTATCCGGAGATTGATCCGGACCAGACAGCAGGGCTGGACCCGAAGACTGTGAATATCGACAGCGAACGTCTTTCCGTGTCGGAATTCCAAGACTGTGATATTGTAGCTACTGGTAATCTTCACAATCTGTGGATCAACGACCTGCAGATCAATGATGGCAATACTTCCACGCTGATTTCCCCCATGCGGGTGGTTTTCAATAATACCAGGGCAGACTTCTCAAATGCCAAACAGTTGGGAATTTACTGCGGTGTTACCAACGGTATTACCATTGGGAATAATTCCCAAGTGATTGTGGATAATGCAGGAAATTGCGCCTTTGCAGCTTATAACGGAAAAACAGGAATTACCAACAGTTTTGTTAAACTTGCCGCCAGGAATCCCGGCTCTATGATGGTCTGGAGCTGGGATGACAGAAACAACAGTGATTTTATTGTAGGAGAGAATGCGGTCGTTACCCTAATGGGAGAAGCGTATGATACGCTGGGCGTTATTCCCGGTGTTGCCTTTGATGGCAAGCCACGCAGCTATTTCTTTGTCGTTGGCGGCTCCTTACAGGGCAGACGCACCTATATGACGAACGGCTTTAAGGTAGTTGATGGCAGACTAAAGCCGACAGGGCTTGGTTTCTCCCTGAATGGTCATATTGACACGACAACAGCCTCAATGGATGTCTACTTTGCCCCCCTCAATGCTTATGGCACCATGCTGAACCGCTTCGATCTCCACGCAAGCGCAAACAAGGAGGTGGGAGCCACGGCACAAGAGGTCGCGGCAGGGGCTTCCAAATCCTTCACCGCCTATGACGTCAGCGGTAAGGCATACAACTATCAGTTCCGTTATACCAAAGCAGGCGAGGATGCGGCGAACGCGGAAGCCAGCGGCACCGCCTATGTCTGGGCGCCGGTTTCCATCATCCACTATGATGCTACACAGGGTGAGGTTGTTGCCAGCGACGAGAATGGAAACAAAGCGAAAGATTCCACCGCTATGATGGGCAATGTGGCTTTGAAAAACACCCGGGGCGACAATGCGGTCTTATTGAACTCGGCAAACGGTCTTCCAACCGGCAGCCGTTACGCCACTGACTATACCATCTACGGCAATAGCCTGCAGCTGAGCGAAGGCATCCAGCCCAAAGCTGAGAGGGAAGGAATGAAATTCGCCGGCTGGTATGTCCGGTTAGACGACGAGGGAAAGCTGGCCACCGATTGGCTTGAAGAATGCACCTACCAAAACGGTGACGTGGATTGGGCAAAGTTCTATGAGGGCCTGAACACCGAGGTTACTGAAAAGACGAAGCTGATTGACCTGACGGGTACAGAAGAAAAGGCCGCTGAAGAAGTGACCCTGTACGCCAAGTGGTTCAACACCTATCAGGTAGCGCACTATCTGGAGCAGCGGAAGCAGCCGGGCATTACAACCTTCGCTTTGGCAGCGACAGAGGAGGCAGACGGTAAAACCTACGTCATTACGGATACGGAGAACGGTGAAGGACTTGCGGGTGAGCAGGCAGAGTATGCAAACAGGCAGTATGCCGGTTATACTTATATGCCTCAAAAGACCCGGTTTATGGCTGGGGATAATGTGTTGAGCAGCAATATCATTCAGGGGGATAATAGCCTGATCATTAAGCTGTATTATGACATCACCCAGTATACGGTCACCTACCGGTATATCGATAAGGGAGATGGCATTCCCTCCAACGCTCCGGCGCTTCCCACAGCGCAGAATTATTACCCTGGGGATGATGTGGTTGTTGCGGCTCCGAAGAATGGTACAACAGTTAAGCTCAATGGCTATGTATACACCTTCCATGGCTGGAGCAGTCAGGATATTACCGGCAAAGAAGCGGCTTACAGGGCGGGAAGAAGTTTTGAGATGCCTGAGAAGGACGTGATCCTTTCCGGCTACTGGACCAAGGAAGCGCAGAAAAACGATAATCCCAAGCCGAGCCACGACAAGCACTTTAACGCCTTCTTACCCAAGACCGGAGACCAGATATTCCTGTGGGTGATCATCCTCGCTGCCGCCTCAGCGGGACTGGTGGGCTTGTGTGTCTATGAGGTGAAGAAGAGACGCAAGAAATGATCCGAACCTGCCATAAAGGTGGGGGCCAACAATATCGTTGCTATTGGTACAATAATCAATACTGGGGCCAGGTGAAGAGCCTGGCCCCGTTGTTGTACCAGGAAAAGGAACTTTCGCTGCGGCACCATTTTCCTCATGAGCATGCTGCGCAGTCACATCCTGTTTCTTTGGGAGGAGGCTGGCGCTTTGGAGAAACACTGTCAGAAAAAGTAACGATTCAGCCGTACCCCAGTTTTCTCATATAAATGATCAACTATGCTGCGATGGTTGCAGTAAGCCCGTCTGTGTGAGCTGAAAGTTAAGGAACCTCTGAATAAATCGCCTGCGGCTGAGTAGCGGATCTTTTGCCACATCCGAGCAGTGTTAAAAACGAGAAATACATCCAGTATTCCTTCGTTTTTAACACGTTCGTCTGTGACAAAATCTCTCGCCGTCAGATCTTGCCGATTGAATCAGAGTTTCCTTAAGGTGTCGCTTTACGACTTATTTGAATCATTTCCGAAGGAAATACCTTTCACTTGCTACGTTCCACTGATTTGCCAAACGATCATTTAAGCGAGAGATTTAGGCGTGACTGAATAGTTACCAGAAAAAAGAGAAATCTGAAAAGGCCTCCCGCCATCATATCCTCAGTTTGAGTAAGGCGCAGAACCGCCGGACTACTGTTTATCCCCCCGGTTCCGTTCGGGCACGGCCTGCATGACAGTTACTGCCAGCAGCGGGGCGAAAATCATACCGCCTACACCCCAGAGCTTATAACCCGCGTACAGCGCCATCAGCGTCACCAGCGGGTCGAGGCCCAGGTGCCGCCCGATCAGCTTTGGTTCAAGCATGGAGCGTGTCAGGGTGATTACCGCATAGACACCCAGCAGCCCGATCGCCCGGGCAGCTTCCCCCTGCAGAAAACAGATCACAGCCCAGGGGATCAGTACGGTACCGGTGCCCAGTACCGGCAAAGCGTCCACCAGAGACACAACCAGCGCCCACAGGGGGGCATAGGCGATCCGGAGCAGCACAAAGCCCAGCGTCAGAATGACAAAGGTGACCCCCATCAGCTTCAGCTGCGCCAGCAGCCAGCCGCCTACGGCATTTTTCATCCGTTTCAGCCCCTCTATAATGGGCCTCAGCTTCTCCCGGGGCAGCCGTTTTTCAAGCCAGGCTTTGATCTTCGGCAGCCGGGCGGAAATCAGGAAGGATGAGATCACAGCGGTACCCAGACTCAGGGCGCTGTCGGGAACATGGCTCAGAAAGCTCCCCGCCAGCCCCAGCACATACCGGATCGCTTTGTCCAGAAGGGCTGTGCCGTTTGAGAAAAAGGAGGTTACATTCTCGCTGAGCAGGGGCTGCACGCTTTGCGGTGTGTGGGAGGCCAGCTCCAGCAGCCAGCTTTGCAGCAGCGTGATGCCGGATTTCGCGGTATCCTCCAGATCCGGCAGCACGCCTGCCACTGCCCGCAGCTCCCGCAGTGCAAAGGCGCAGAGAATCAGCACCAGCATGGCAAGAAAGCAGAAGGCCATGCTGACGCCGATACCGGCGCAAACCGCCCGGGGAACCCGGCGCTTATGCAGAAAACTGACCATCGGCTCCGCCGCGAGGGCCAGCAGCGCGCCAAGCAGAAAGGGAAAACACAGCGGCAGAAGAAACCGGATGCCCAGCCATACGGCGAGAAAAGCTCCCAGAAGGGAGATGCTTTTTTTGATTGCGGGACGCACAGAGATTCCTCCTTTCGTAGAAATATGGGGGTTGCATTCTGCAAAATGTATGCTACAATACATTGTGGAAACACAGATGTTGTTCTACTGCACACAAATTGAATCCTTTAAGGAGGTCCGACATGTCGACCAAACCCAAATACTATATTGTGGAGGCTTCCGCACTGCCGGATGTGTTTTTGAAGGTGGCGGAGGCCAAGCGCCTGCTCTCCACCGGCGAGGCATCCACCGTCAACGAAGCAACCCGTATGACAGATATCAGCCGCAGCGCCTTCTACAAGTACCGGGACGCTGTACTGCCCTTCCAGAACATGATGACCGGGCGGATCATCACCTTCCAGCTCCTGCTCCACGACGAACCGGGACTGCTGTCGGAGATTTTGGGGGTCTTTGCTGAAGACGGTGCAAATATCATCACCATCAACTCCATCGTCCCCACCAACGGCACTGCTGTGGTGACCATTTCTGCCGAGACAATGGATTTGAAAGTTCCCCTGGAAGAGATGCTGAGCAAGCTGTCCACCACCCACGGCGTACTGAAGGCCGAGGTGCTGGCGGGATAAGTTTTGGAGATCCCTGAGTCAGCCCTTGGCTGTCGATGGCTGCATCAGCACTGCCCCGGATATTCTCTGTCGGGCGGGGGCCTGCCCCCGCCCTGCCCAGTGCGGGCTGCTGCCGCGGAATGCGGCGGCTTTTTTCTTCGTCACACTTCGCCTATCCCTGACATACGATGGACTGGGAGGGGTGCGATATGCTCATCGTGCAGAAATACGGAGGAACGTCCCTTGCGGACGGGTCGCGCCTGCGCGCCGCGGCCCGACGGGTCACGGGGCTGGCCCGGCAGGGAAACCAGGTTGTGGTTGTGGTTTCCGCCCAGGGGGATATGACCGATATGCTCATTGAAAAGGCTACCCAGGTCAACCGCCGGGGGGCGGCCCGGGAGATGGACGCCTACTTAGCCGCCGGCGAACAGATGTCCGCAGGACTGATGACCATGGCCATCGGCGCTATGGGCTATCCGGCGGTGAGCCTTACCGGCTGGCAGGCGGGCATCTGCACCGACGGTGTCCACGGCAATGCCCGGATTCAGGATATCGACTGCAGCCGTATCCGGCAGGAGCTGGCGGCGGGAAAAATCGTAGTCGTGGCGGGCTTTCAGGGGGTGGATCCTGACGGTGACATCACCACGCTGGGGCGGGGCGGTTCGGACACCACTGCGGTGGCGCTGGCGGCCTGGCTGAAGGCCGACCGCTGTCAGATCTTTACCGACGTGGACGGAGTCTACGACCGGGATCCCCGAATCTACTCCGACGCCACCCGCTTTGGACGGATCAGCTACGACAAAATGATGGCGCTGATTGAAAACGGCGCCCAGGTGCTGCATGACCGCAGTGTGGAGTTCGCCCGGGAATACGGCATCCCGGTGGAGGTGCTTTCCGCATTCACAGGCGAGCCGGGCACCATCGTGGGGGATTTGGAATCATCCTACCCAAATGAAACGTAAGATATTCCCACGGAGGGACAAAAAAGCGTGTACCGCCAAGTGCGATACACGCTTTTTATACCGGTGCCATGGAGAAAACGGTTTGATACTATTTCTTAATAAAAATCTGTGATTTTTATTAAGAAGGCACCGCCTCTGAAATGCACCCCATTTGTTAGACAGTATGACGCGCTCCGGTTTGTTACCTCCGGACGTCAAACATGGGCCTAATCTTCTGCCGGTAGATTCGGGAGAAACAGACGAGAGTCACGGCGCCGCTGGCGACCTCTGCAATGGGAAACGCCAGCCAGACCTTGTGGACATCTCCGGACAGGCTCAGCAGATAGGCCGCCGGGAGCAGCACAATCAACTGGCGGCACAGGGACACAATGGTGGAATAGATGCCGTTGCCCAAAGCCTGAAAGCTGGCGCCAAGAGCAATGCAGACTGCCGCAATGAGGAAGCTCCAGCTGATGGTGCGCAGCGCGGAACGCCCGATCTCCAGAAACGCCTGGGAAGGATTGAACAGTCCCAGCAGAAGATCCGGGAAAAACTGGAACACCAGCAGTCCCGCAGCCATCAGGCTCAGCGCCGCGGTGCAGGAGATTTTCAGCGTTTTGGTGATCCGCTGGGGACGGCGGGCGCCGTAGTTGTAGGCAATGATGGAAATCGTGGCGTTGTTCAGGCCGAACAGGGGCATAAAGAAGAAGCTCTGGAGCTTGAAGTAGACGCCGAACACGCCGGTTGCCGTCTCGGCGAAGCCCTGAAGGATCTGGTTGATGCCGAAGCTCATAACGGAGCCGATGCCGTTCATGACAATGGAGGGAACGCCCACCGTCAGAATCGCGCCTACGGTTTTGCCCTCCAGCCGGAAATACTGCCTGCCGAACTGCACCTCGGGGTTATACTTCAGGTTAAAAACCAGCACCATAATGCCGGATGCCCACTGGCCGATGACCGTCGCCACAGCCGCGCCGGCGATGCCCATGGCGGGCAGGCCAAACCCGCCGTGAATCAGGATGGGGTCAAGGATGATATTGATGATGGCGCCGGTGGACTGGGTAATCATGGTGTGCACCGTCCGCCCGGTGGACTGCAGCAGCCGTTCCCCCAGAATGGACACGAAGCAGCCCATGCTGAAAACACAGCAGATGCGGGTGTAGGCAATGCCGCCTTCCACGGTTGCCGGGTTTTCGGACTGCATACTATAATAAGGCCCTACGCCGAACAGGCCGAAGAGCACGAACACCGCTATGGCAATCGCAATCAGAACCATGCCGTTCCCGGCGGCACGGTTGGCGGCCTCCTGGTTTTTCTCGCCCAGGCTCTTGGAAAGCAGGGAATTGACACCCACACCGATGCCAACGGCAAAGCCGATCAGCAGATTCTGAATGGGGAAGGCCAGGGACAGCGCCGTTACCGCGCTTTCCGACACCTGCGAAACATACACGCTGTCCACCACATTGTAAAGTGCCTGCACCAGCATGGAAATAATCATGGGCAGCGCCATATTGGCAATCAGTCTGCCAATGGGCATCACGCCCATTTTGTTTTCCTGTAATGTAGTCGTATTCATAGTCCTCTCCAAAATGCAAAATTACACATAATACAGTATAGCAGAGTTCCCTCTGCAGCGCAAGTACGGCGGCGGGTAATACTGATTCTCTAACAAACAACTTCAATTCTTGCGAATAATTGTTTTTTGTGCTTATCGGTTTTACTCAGCTATGTTGTCCTTTATCGAACTAAGCATTCTTGGCTCCCCCTTTGGGGGAGCTGGCACGACCAAGGGTCGTGACTGAGAGGGAGCCCTCTCCGTCAGCCTGACGGCTGCCACCTCTCCCAGAGGGAGAGGCAAGTCTCGGCTCCCCCTATGGGGAAGGCTTAATTCGGTAAATTCTCCTTTTGCTGACTTAACCCGATAAGCACATTGTTTTTTATTGAGAATCAGTATGAGCTGTACCGGTCGAGGGGCCGAAAGGATGTACGACGATCACCCAAAGCCCGTAACGCATTGCCCGCGGGGGCATCCCCGCAAATTACAATTTTCTGCACACGCATGCAAAACCCGCAGACACAAAGAAAGCCCCACCGCAAACGCGGCGGGGCGGATGTACCAGAGAATTACAGATACTGCTTCATAGCCTCGGAGGCGTTGGCAGGATCCTCGGAGATGGTCATGGTGATCTCCATATCGTTGTCGGCAGCAAACTTGGCGCACCATGCGACGAACGCTTCGCCCGCGGCCTTGTCCTTGCCGATGGTCTTATACAGGTTGTCAATGAACACATTGGTAATGTCAAAATTGCCTGCGTGCAGGCCGCTCAGGAAGCCCTTCAGCATATCGGGAGTGGAGATGCCGTACTCCTGGGAATCTACCAGACGAACCTTATAGGTAACATCATAGGTCAGCTTTTTGCCGTACTCGATGCAGACAACATCGCCGTGGGCTTCCGCCACAGCCGCGTTGATGGCATCGATCAGCTTCTTGGTCTTGCCGGAGCCCTTCAGGCCCATAATAACATGAATCATAGGAAAGTCCTCCTTTGCTTGCCTATATATTGGCTTATGCACATTCTACCAGCAATCGCGATAATTTGCAACTACTAATTTGCATATTGGACAAATGATTTTTGTGCCGGGAGAAACATAGGGTGGGAGCCCCCACCCTATGTACGAATTCTTATTTCTCGTAACCGGGCTTGCCCAGCAGCTGGAACATGTTGCGCTTGTACAGCTCCACACCGGGCTGGTTGAAGGGATTGACACCCAGAATGTAGGCGGAAACGCCGCAGGACAGCTCCAGGAAGTAGAACAGCTCGCCAACCTTGCGGTCATTGAGCTCACCGCAGTCCATGGTGATGACGGGTACGCCGCCGTCCACATGGGCAGCCAGAGTGCCAAGGAATGCCTTCTCGTCCACAAAGTCCAGAGTCTTGCCTTCCAGATAGTTCAGACCGTCCAGATTCTTCCAGTCGGAGCCGATGGTGTACTTGGCTTCGGGAGCGTCGAAGCGAACCATGGTCTCGAAAATGTTCCGCTCACCCTGCTGGATCATCTGCCCCAGAGAGTGCAGGTCGGCGGTGAACTCGGCGGTGACGGGGAACAGGCCCTTGCCGTCCTTGCCCTCGGACTCGCCGAACAGCTGCTGCCACCAGCCGCCGAACATCTTGAAGCCCGGCTCATAGCTCTCAAAAATTTCCATGGCCTTGCCGTTGCGGTACAGCAGGTTCCGCACGGCGGCATACTGCCAAACGGGGTTTTCAAAGGAGCGCAGGTCGTAGCTCTCTTTGGCGTCGGCGGCGCCGTTCATCATTTCCATGATGTCGATGCCGGCAACTGCCAGAGGCAGCAGACCCACGGGGGTCAGCACGGAGAAGCGGCCGCCTACATTGGGCGGGATAACGAAGGTCTCCCAGCCTTCCTCGGTGGCCATCTGGCGCAGGGCGCCCTTGCAGGGGTCGGTGATGGCGTAAATGCGGCCTTTGGCGCCCTCGGTGCCGTACTTCCGCTCCAGCATCCAGCGCAGGGCGCGGGTGGCGATGGCAGGCTCGGTAGTGGTGCCGGACTTGGAGATGATGGCGATAGAGAAGTCCTTGCCCTCCAGCAGACGGGTCAGTTCATTCCAGTGGCGGGTGCTCAGGCCGTTGCCGGCGAAGAAGATCTGGGGATTGCCCTTACCCTTGCCGATATTGTGGTTGGGACCCTGCAGCAGCTCGATGGCAGCCCGGGGGCCCAGATAAGAGCCGCCGATGCCGATGACCACGAATACGTCGGAATCGCTGCGGATCTTTTCAGCCGCGCGCTGAATCCGGGTAATCTCTTCGGTGGGCTCACGGACAGGCAGGTCCTGCCAGCCAAGGAAATCGTTGCCCTCGCCGGTACCGTCGGCCAGGGTGGTGTGGGCGGCGGCAACTTCCTTTTCCATCGCCAGCAGGTCAGACAGGGTGATCTGCCCCCAGACGTTGGAGATATCAACTTTAATCATGTATTGGAACACGTCCTTTCATTTATATGGATGTTTCCCTTATATGTTACCGCAAAATAAGCGGAAACGCAAGCCCCTTCACGAAAAGTTTCCAGTTCCCTCTGTGGGCGCAACTTTTTTTCATTTCCCTCTGGCATTTTTCTGCGGAATATGTATAATGGAAGCAGGACATCTCATTTTCACTCAGGAGGAAACAAATTATGAAATACGGCTTTGGTATTGATCTGGGCGGCACAACCGTCAAAATTGCTTATTTTGATGAAACCGGCAATATGCTGGAAAAATGGGAGATTCCCACCGTCACCGACGGCGGCGGCAAGCAGATTCTGCCGGACATTGCCGCGTCCGTCCGGTCGTTCCTGGTCACCAAAAGGATTGATGCGGCCGACGTGCTGGGAATGGGCATCGGCGTCCCCGGCCCCGTCAACGCCAAAGGCGTGGTGAACCGGTGCGTCAACCTGGGCTGGGACGTGTTCAACATCGCCCAGGAGCTGTCCGATCTCACCGGCTTCCCGGTGAGGGCGGGCAACGATGCCAATGTTGCCGCGCTGGGCGAATTCTGGAAGGGCGGCGGTCAGGGCTGCGACAACATGGTATTCGTCACCCTGGGCACCGGCGTAGGCGGCGGCATCGTAGTAGAGGGCAAGCTGCTCCACGGCGCCCACGGCTCCGGCGCGGAAATCGGTCATCTGGTTCTGAACCGGGACGAAACCGTCCCCTGCAACTGCGGCAAGCGGGGCTGTGTAGAGCAGTACTGCTCCGCCACCGGCATTGTCCGCATGGCAAAGCGCCATCTGGACAGCACCGACGCTCCCAGCACCCTGCGGAGCATAGAAAGCATGACCTGCAAGGATGTCTTCGATGCGGGCAAGGCCGGTGACAAGGAAGCCCTGATCATTCTGGATCAGGTCTACGCCTACATGGGCGAGTTCCTGGCAAACGTCTGCTCCACCGTTGATCCGGATGTTGTAGTCATCGGCGGCGGCGTCAGCAAGGCCGGCGAGGTGCTTCTGGACGGCATCGTGCCCTATTTCCATAAGTACGTATTCCATGCCGCCAGCGGCGCGCGGTTTGCTCTGGCTTCTCTGGGCAACGACGCCGGCGCTTACGGCGCCTTCAAGCTGGCGCTGGATGCCTTCGGCTGCTGAAACATCCACCGGCGCGCCGTGACAGGATCGGGCGCGGGGCTTTGCAGAAAACCCTATAGAAAAACACCATCTGATGGCTTTCAGATGGTGTTTTTTTGAGTAAAACCGGATAGGCTCCGTTATTCCGCTATTTTCCTATCCCCAAAGTACTGAGTCAGCATAAGCACCAGGGCGCTGCCCGCAAGGATGCCGTCCATGATCCCGGCCGGCAGCAAAAACATCATGAGCGCGACGGTAATCACGCAGTTTATGACAGACAGGGCAAGACCCCACATTCTGTTTTTTAACAGTCCCATTGCTCCAATCAGCCGCAGCACCCCGTACATGGCGCCCATGACCATCATCATGGAAAGATTTTCCTGAAAATAGGGGAGCCTGAAGGCGAAGTATTGGCCGATATCCAGCCGATCCGTGCCCAGAATCAGGACGGCAAGCAGGGCAAAAACGCCCCCAAGCTCCATAAAGCCTCCGTGAAAAATCATCAATGCTGCGGCAACCTGATATCTCCTCATGAAACCATACTCCCTTCCAGCTGTTTTTCGTTACTCGGGATCCACCATTTCTTCCCGCAGCTCACTGCGGCGCACCAGGAAACGGCGGATGGCGAACAGCCCAGCGATGCAGGCAATGCAGGCTACGTTGCTCCAGGGATCGTCATGGCTCAGCACCACATGACGGGTGATCGCCACGGTGAGCACTTCCAAAATGTTGGCAGGGGTGGTGTCAATCAGCATCCGCACGAACTCCAGACCAACCACAATGGCCAACAGGTTGTGGAGCATGTGGCTCACGTCGGAAAAATATTCCGCACCGGTGGTGAACATATGCAGCACCTCCATGCCCAGGGTACCCACCAGTGCGATGATGGTGATGGCGGCGATGATCCGCTCCATAATGTGCAGCACCCGGCGGAAAATATGCTCGGTCCACCGGTCACGCTTCACCATTTTGTCGATTTTGGCCTGAATTTCCGGATCAGCGGAATGGGGCGTCTGAATCATGGCAATTCCTCCCGACGGTGTGATACTGTTATTATACACAATATTTCCGAAAATGGAAGAATTTTCTGATCGCCGTCTGTGCAATTTTTCGGATGGATGTTCCCGGCCGCAGGCAGAAAAGCCCCGGCTTCCCGGGGAAACGTTGATAGTCGTTTGCCCGAAGGAAGCCGGGGCGGCGATTATTTCCGGTAGTGGTTTTTCATCTCTGCCCTTGTGCGTTCCACCTCCTCACGCAGCTCCCGGGCCGACATCCGCAGCACACCGCTGCCGAAGCTGGACAGCTGCACAAGACCGTCGGAGGAGGCTACCCGGACGGCATAATCCCGGCCGATTTCGTGCGCCAGCGCCTCAATGTAGGCATCGGCGGTCTCCCCCTCTTTGGTGTAGACCACTTGAATGTTGTGAAACTGGCTCTTTTCTCCGGGATTTCCCTTTTGCTTGTAGCCGTCAAATACCACCACAAGGCGGCATTTGGTGAAGCCCGCGTAGCTGGACAGCCGGTCGCACAGCTGCCGCCGGGCGGCGTCCAGGTCGTCTCTGGCCTGCGATGCCAGATCGTCCCAGGCGAAGATAACGTTGTAGCCGTCGACGATGATGTATTTCTGCCGCGGAGCGCGGATGATGACCTCATCGGTGGCGGGGCGATTGGCGCTGGTGCCGTATTGGGGGCGGCGAATGGGACCGAACTCCCGCTCCATAATTTTTTCCAGCTCCTTATCATCCACCCGGAGGTTGCGGGTAATGATCTCGGGGGCCTTTTCTTCTCTCAGGCCGCTTTCCAGGTGCATGTAGTGTTTCACCTGATCCCACTTGACGTTGAAGCCCGCTCCGTGGGCGCAGAATACGGAATCCGGAGTGTTATCCGGATCCGCCTCCGGGTCGTAGCCGGATGCAGAGATGACGGCGTCGGCATTGTGGCAGGGGGCGTAGCCGTGAAGGGTCAGCTGCAGCCTGCCCCGCCCCTGGGTATAGGCCGCCAGAGTGTCGGCATAGTCCCTGACTTCCGATGCGGGGACTAGCCCCTTCAGGATGGACAGGACACCGACTGCCTCCGGGGCGTCAAACTCGCCGCCCATGGCCCGAATGTCGGTGATGGCCCGGCCGATCTGCTCCGTGGGCATGGTTAAGCAAAAGTCGTACCAGGGTTCCAACAGGACGGATTTTGCCTGCATCAGCCCCTGCCGGACAGCCCGGTAGGTGGCCTGCCGGAAATCCCCGCCCTCGGTATGCTTTAAGTGGGCTTTGCCCACCAGCAGGGTGATTTTCAGGTCCGTAATGGGCGCTCCGGTGAGAACGCCCCGGTGGAGCTTTTCTTCCAGATGGGTTAAAATCAGGCGCTGGTAATTGCCCTCCAGCACATCCGCTGGGCAGACGGTGTCGAATACCAGACCGCTGCCCCGGGACAGGGGCTGCAGCAGCAGATGCACCTCGGCATAGTGGCGCAGAGGCTCAAAATGCCCCACGCCTTCTACCGTATTTTCGATGGTTTCCTTGTAAAAAATCCGCCGGTCGCTGAGGGAGATGTCCAGCCCGAAACGCTGCTGTACCAGACTGCGGAAAATTTCCAGCTGCACCCGGCCCATGATCTGAACATGGATCTGTCCGTTTTCCCACAGCAGGCGAAGCTGTGGATCTTCCTCCTCCAACTGCCGCAGCCTGGGCAGAACCTGCGCCGGATCGGCGCCGCCGGGCAGATTTACCCGGTAGGTCATGACGGGTTCCAGCACATAGGGCTGTCCCGCCGGCTCCGCTCCAAGGGACTGTCCTGCGTAGGTTTCGGAAAGCCCCGTCACCGCGGCGAGCTGTCCGGCGGTGACTTCCTCCGGGGCGGTGAATTTTTCGGCGGAGTACAGCCGAAGCTGTACCGCCTTTTCCTCCCTTGTCTCGCCTTTTTTATTTACATAACGCAGAACGGAACGGACTCTCAGGCTGCCGCCGGTGACCTTCAGCCAGGTCAGGCGATTTCCCTGGGGGTCGCGGGAGATCTTGTAGACTTTGGCTCCGAATTCGGCAGGGTATGCCGGTTCCGGGGCGAATAGATCCAGAATCTCCAGGAATTCCGACACGCCGTCCAGCTTCAGCCCGGAGCCGAAGCAGCAGGGAAACAGCCTCCGTCCGGCGATCAGCTCCCGGAGGTTTCCATCTGTGACAGTGCCGGTTTCCAGGTAGTTTTCCAGCAGCGCCTCGTCGCACATGGCGACATTTTCCGCAATTTCCTCAGAACCGGCAGAAAAATCCACGCAGGCCGGGCTGAGTTGCTCCCGCAGCTGGGCCAGCAGTTTGTCCTTTTCCATTCCGGGCAGGTCCATTTTGTTGAGGAACAGGAACGTGGGCACCTGATACCTTTCCAGCAGCCGCCACAGCGTCAGTGTATGCGCCTGCACGCCGTCGGTACCGCTGACCACCAGCACGGCGCAGTCCAGCACGGGCATGGTTCGCTCCGCCTCGGCGGAAAAGTCCACATGTCCGGGGGTGTCCACCAGGGTGATGGCCCGGTGCTCCGTTTCCAGCAGCGCTTGCTTGGAGAAAATCGTGATGCCTCTTGCCCGTTCCAGAGCGTGGGTATCCAGATACGCATCCCGATGATCCACCCGTCCCAGCGTCCGCCGTGCGCCGCTTTCATACAGCATGGCTTCACTGAGGGTGGTCTTCCCTGCGTCCACATGGGCTAACACACCAATACTACAGGTTGTCTTTTTCGGCTGCTCAGACATGATGCCAGCCCCCTTCCATGAAATTTTTTCCATTATATCATGGCTGGGGGCTGAAAGTCGATAGAGTCTGGGTGATTTTTCAAAAAATGTGGTATTGCCCGCCTGTGTATGGCGTTTTACTTTGGAAGCGCACAGGATGTATACGGGTGGATAAAGTACACCTTCGCGCGCACAGATGTGAGAAAACCATTGACAGGCGCTTAGAAATGTTTTATGCTATACACAACAAACATTTAATGATGTGTGAGACCCTTCGGTGGGATAAAGGGAATTCGGTGCAAGTCCGAAGCGAACCCGTCACTGTAACAGGGAGCGTTGCGTTATTATGTCATTGGGTGTATGCCTGAGAAGACACGCAAAGCTGTGAACTGGAGCCAGGAAACCTGCTTACACTGTCTTTGTTTCCAGGATTGCGGTGTTCTTTCTTTGGGATAATTGGGCAGCGCCGCTGTCCCTTTATTGGGTTGCCGCAAAGGCGACCCATTTTTTGTATTTAGGGAGGTTTCACAATGAAAACCATACTCACCAACTGGGAGCGCAGAGCTGTTATGACTTCCTGCATTCCCGCCTTGCTGGCTGCTCTGGCGACGCCTGCCAGCGCCATGCACATCATGGAGGGTTTCCTGCCCCAGACCCATGCCATCGTGTGGGGTGTTGTGTGCCTGCCCTTTCTGGTATGGAGTTTCATCGCCATTCGTAAGATCGTTGTCGAGCATCGCAAGGCCATTCTCCTGCTGGCTATGATGGGTGCCTACGCCTTTGTGCTGTCCGCGCTGAAGATGCCCTCCGTCACCGGCTCTTCCAGCCATCCCACTGGCACCGGACTGGGTGCTGTCCTGTTTGGGCCCGCGCCCATGGTGGTGCTTGGCATGATTGTGCTGCTGTTTCAGGCTATTCTGCTGGCTCATGGCGGTCTGACGACACTGGCCGCCAACACCTTTTCCATGGCCATTGCCGGTCCCTTTGCCAGCTGCGGTATCTATAAACTGTGCAAAAAGCTGAATGTTAACCGCTTGGTCGCTGTTGGCCTGGCTGCTGGTATCGGCGACCTGTTTACTTACTGTGTCACCGCTGGTCAGCTGGCACTGGCTCACCCTGGTGAGGCTGGTGTCATGGCTTCCCTGGGTGAATTCATGGGCATCTTTGCTGTGACCCAGATTCCTCTGGCTATCGTTGAGGGCATCATGGCCGCCATTGTCATGATGATGCTGGAGTCCTTCGCCAAGCCCGAGCTGCGGGAGATTGGCTACCTTGCCAAGGAGGGTAAGTAATTATGGAAAAGAAGAAGATTACAACCATTCTGATTCTGGCCATTCTGTGTGCCGTCATTCTGATTCTCCCCCTGATGACGATTAAAGACAGCGAATTCGGCGGTGCTGACGGCGCAGCTGAGGAAGCCATTGCAGTAGTCGATCCCGATTACAAGGCCTGGGCTGATCCAATTCTGGAGCCTCCCGGCGGAGAAACCGAGTCGCTGCTCTTCTGCCTGCAGACCGCACTGGGTGCTATCGTTATCGGTTATGGCTTTGGCTATTTGGCAGGCCGTAAGAAGTACAGCCCCAAGGAAGCAGCCTGATGGCGCATGGTCATAGCCACCATTCCGGTGGAATGCTGATGCTGGATACCCTCGCGGCCCATTCCGGGCTGCGCAGGGTCAGTCCGGGGCTGAAAACCGCTTTCAGCGTTCTTGTTTTACTGCTGTGCGTAGGTGCGGCGGATGCCGTGGTCGGCGTCGCTGTGGCTGCCTCCATGGCGGCGTTGATGTGGCTGCTCGGGAAGGTATCTCCGGGACAGATTTTCCAACTCCTGCGGATTCCCACGCTGTTTGCCATTGTCAGCTGTACAGTCATTTTGCTGGAACCCGGCCACGGGCCTTTTGGTATCTGGCAGCTGCATGTGGGAAATCTCTGGTTCTGCGTCACCCGGGAAAGTCTGCACCGTGCTGTCACCCTGTTTTTCCAGGCTATGGGCGCGGTGACCTGCCTGTACTTTCTCAGCTCTACCACACCCATGCCTCAGCTGATTGAGGTGCTGCGCCGCTGTCATGTGCCTGAACTGGTCATTGAGCTGATGTATCTGATCTACCGCTACCTGTTCGTACTGCTGGATGTCCAGCAGAAGCTGACTACCGCGGCTTCCGCCCGGCTGGGCTATGCCAGTGCGCACCGGTCAGTTTCCACTGCGGGCAGAGTCAGCGGCGCGATGCTTTCCTCCTCCTTTCGGCGAAGCAGCCTTTGTTTTGATGCCATGGAATCCAGAGGCTATGACGGGCGGCTTGCTTTTTTGTCTCACACGCCTCGGCTTCGCTGGGAACATCTTCTGGCAGCATCGGCCTATGTGCTGGCGCTGCTGGGACTGATTTTGGTAAGAAAGGGATGGCTTTTCCCATGATCGAGCCCATATTGCAGCTGGAAAACGTGTCCTACACCTACCCCGATGGCCCTCTTGCCGCGAATAACCTGAGCGTTTCCATTCAGAAAGGGGAGCGTGTCGCAGTGTTAGGCCGAAACGGTGCGGGAAAATCCACCTTTTTTCTGCTGTGCAACGGGATTTTAGAGCCGGATCACGGTACGGTGTACTGCGGCGGTAAGGCAGTCACCCGAAAGAAAAAGGACCTGCTGGAGCTCCACCGGCGGGTGGGTATTGTATTCCAGGAGGCGGAGAACCAGATTCTGGCTGTGACCGTGGAGGGTGAGGTGTCCTTCGGCCCCATGAACTTAGGGCTGCCTATGGATGAGGTTCAGCGACGGACGGAAGTATCCATGAAGGCCATGGGTCTGGAGGCCTACGGGGATCGCCCACCTCAGTACCTCTCCGGCGGCGAGAAGAAGCGTGTTACCATAGCGGATATTCTGGCGATGGAGCCAGATGTGATTTTGCTGGATGAACCGACGGCGTCTCTGGATCCGGAAAACGCAGCCCGGTTGGAGCAAATCCTGGACGAGCTGACCCGTGCGGGAATTGCCCTGGCAGTCAGCACCCACGATGTGGATTTTGCGGCCCGTTTTGCCCACCGGGGATTGGTTTTTGCCGGGGGCAAACTGGTGGCGGATGCCCCTATGAAGTTCATTTTCTCCCAGGAGGAACTGCTGCGGGAGGCCGGCCTGCGAAAGCCCTGGCTCTGGCAGGCGGCAGAGGCTCTGCGGCCGGGAGAAGCAAACTATCCCATGACCATGGAGCAGTTTGTCCGTTGGCGGAAGACCATCGGCTGAGCTGCGTCAGGAAAGGAGCCGGCTATGCTGGAACACTATATTTCCGTGGGCCAGCAGCGCATGCGCTGCGGCTATACCACGGGCACCTGCGCAGCCGGTGCTGCCCGGGCCGCAGCAGAGGCATTGCTGCGGGGCAGCTTCCCGGCGCAGGTTTTGGTAGAAACCCCCGCTGGGATATCTGTGCTCCTGGAACCGGAGGCCCAAGAATCAGGGCCGGATTGGGCCAGCTGCGGCATCCGCAAGGACGGCGGTGATGACCACGATGTGACCAACGGCGCGCTGATTGTCGCAACGGTTCGCAGGACGCAAAGCGGCATCCAAATTGACGGCGGTCAGGGCGTGGGCCGGGTCACCCGGCCGGGCCTCAATCAGCCGGTGGGAACCGCCGCCATCAACTCCGGCCCACGTGCCATGATCGAAGCCCAGGTGCGGCAGGCTCTTTTGGATGCCGGGGTCGACTGCGGTATGGAGGTGACCATCTCCGTACCGGAGGGTCAGCGTTTGGCGGCAAAGACCTTCAATCCCAGGCTGGGCATTGAAGGGGGAATCTCCATTCTGGGTTCCACGGGAATCGTCCGCCCCATGAGCCGGCAGGCGTTGGTGGATACGACCCGGGTGGAGATGGAGGTGCATTGGGCCGAGGGTGCCCGGGATCTGCTTATGACCCCCGGAAATTACGGTGCGGATTTCGCCGCTCATCAGCTGGGTCTGGATATGCGCCGGGCGGTTCAATGCTCCAACTACATTGGAGATGCCTTGGACAATGCGGTGAGCCTGGGCTTTTCCTCCCTGCTGCTGGTGGGGCATATCGGGAAGCTATGTAAGCTGGCCGCCGGGGTGATGGATACCCATTCCCGTTCGGCCGATGGTCGGCGGGAGGTTTTCGTGACTCACGCCGCTCTGTGCGGTGCGGGGGGGCCGCTGCTTCGAAAACTCTATGAGGCCGTCACCACCGATGGCGCCCTGGAGCTGCTGATCCAGGCGGGACTCAGCGGAGCGGTTCTGGATTCCATTGCCCGGGCCGTGGGTGATAATCTGCGGCACAGAACAGGGAATATGAACACACAGGCTATTTTGTTTTCCCAGGCGGCTGGCCTCACTGCCATGACGGCGGGGGCTCAGGAGCTGCTGGAAAAGCATTTGGTTCGGGAGTAAAACAGAAAGATTAACCTATTTTAGGAGGTTTTTATGATACATTTTGTTGGCGCCGGTTCCGGCGCGGAGGATCTGATTACCCTGCGGGGCGCGAAGTATCTGGCGGAGGCGGATGTGGTGATCTACGCTGGTTCCCTGGTGAACCCCGCTTTGCTGAAAAACTGCCGGGCAGACTGTGAGCTCTACGATTCCGCGTCTATGACCCTGGAGGAAGTTCTGGCGGTCATGGATCAATCGGAAGCGGCGAACAAGACCACTGTCCGCCTGCACACCGGAGATCCATCCATCTATGGCGCCATCCGGGAGCAGATGGATGCTCTGGACACCCGGGGTTATGCCTACGATGTGACGCCCGGCGTTTCGTCTTTTTGCGGCGCGGCTGCGGCTCTGCGGGCGGAGTACACGCTGCCCAATGTGAGCCAGACGGTCATTATCACCCGGGCAGAGGGCCGCACGCCGGTGCCGGAGCGGGAGCAATTGAGAAAATTGGCTTCCCATGGCAGTACCATGGTGCTGTTTCTGTCTTCCAGCCTTCTGGAAAAGGCCCAGCAGGAGCTGATCGAGGGCGGCTACGATCCCGATACCCCGGCAGCGATCGTCTACAAGGCCACTTGGCCCGATGAAAGGATTTTCCGCTGCACGGTGTCTACCCTGGCTCAGACGGCCCGGGAAAATCATGTGACCAAGACCGCTCTGATTACTGTGGGTGGCTTCCTGGGTGACCGGTATGACCGTTCGCTCTTGTACGATCCGGGCTTCTCTCACGGATGCCGGGAGGCATCCCGGTGATTGCGCTGATTGCCTTCACCCGGGTGGGCTGCGCCCTGGGAAGAAGTCTGGCTCGCGATCTGGGCGGAGCCCTCTGGACAAGCGAGCGTCTTTCGGTTTCCATGAGCCTGCCATCCTGCGGTGACCTGCAAAGCTGGACCGGGGAACGGTTCCGGGACAGTGAGGCGCTGATCTTTATTTCCGCCTCGGGCATTGCGGTCCGGGCAATTGCGCCCTTTGTAAAAGACAAGTTCTCAGACCCCGCTGTGGTATCTGTGGATGAAGCGGGGCGGTTTGCTGTACCGCTGTTATCCGGCCATGTGGGCGGCGCCAATGATCTGGCTCGCCGCGTGGCGGCGCTCACCGGCGGTCAGGCTGTAGTTTCCACGGCAACAGATGTCAATGGCTTGTTCGCCGTGGACCAGTGGGCCAGAAAGCAAAAACTGGTGCTGTGGGAAAGAGAGAAAGCCAAGGCTGTGTCGGCAGCGCTGTTGGAAGGAAAGCCGGTGGCAGTTCGGTCTGTCTACCCCATTTCCGGGGCCATGCCCCGGGGACTGAGAGAAGAAGCGACTGAGCTTGGCATTATCATTGGGCCTACGGCACAGAAATGTCCCTTTCCGCAGACTCTGCATCTAATCCCGCAGGCGGTAATTCTGGGAATCGGATGCCGCCGTGGCACGGAGCAGGCATGGCTGGAGGCGGCGCTGGAGGAGTTTCTGGACAAATCCGCCATTCCTGCGGCGGCGGTTCGGGGACTGGCATCCATTGATCTGAAGCAGGATGAGCCGGGCCTTCTGGCCTTTGCCGAAGCCCATGGTTGGCCCATCGCCTTTTTTACGGCCGGGGAGCTGGCTATGGAGCAGGGGGATTTTCCACCCTCTGCTTTTGTGGAAAAGACCACCGGCGTGGACAATGTGTGCCAGCGGGCCGCCCAGCGGGCAGGCGGAACCATTGTGATACCCAAAACAGTCTGCCAGGGCGTGACCTTTGCCGCAGCCATGGGCGAGGTGACTCTGACCTGGGAGGAATAGGAGGATACCATGAGGAAGTTATATATTATTGGCCTTGGCCCCGGTGCCGGCCGGGATTTAACCGGACGGGCAGTAGCGGCACTGGAGGCCTCCGATGTGATTGTGGGCTACACGGTCTATATCGATCTGATCCGGGAGCGGTTTGGTCACAAGGAGCTGCGCTCCACCCCCATGCGTAAGGAAACTGAGCGCTGCCAAATGGCTCTGGAGCTGGCGGATACGGGAAAAACAGTGGCCATGGTCTGCTCCGGCGACCCCGGCGTCTACGGTATGGCAGGCCTTTGCTATGAACTGTCCCCCCAGTGGCCGGAAGTGGAGCTGGACGTCATCCCCGGCATTACGGCGGCCTGCGGTGGCGCCGCGGTGCTGGGGGCGCCGCTGATGCACGATTTCTGCCTGGTCTCCCTGTCGGATCTGATGACTCCCTGGGAAAAAATTGAGGCCCGTCTCCGGGCAGCAGCCCAGGCGGACTTCGTTCTGTGCTTGTACAACCCTTCCAGCCATAAGCGCAGGGACTATTTGCGGAAAGCCTGCGACATTCTGCTGGAAACCAAATCGCCCGAAACGCCTTGCGGCTATGTGAGTAGAATCGGTCGGGACGGAGAGATCGGTACGATTTTGACTCTGGCGCAGCTTCGGAATGTCCAGGTGGATATGTTTACCACGGTCTTTGTAGGCAACAGCCAGACACAGGTCATAGGGGATCGGCTTGTAACGCCCCGGGGGTACCTGCAGCGATGAGGATACTTTTGTTCGGCGGTACGGCGGAAGGGCATACCCTGGCCGTACGCTTGACGCAGGCGGGTCATTTGGTAACCTGTTGTGTGGCTACGGACTATGGCCGGAATGTGCTGGAGCCGCAGCCGAACCTGACGGTACGGATGGGCCGCATGGATCAACCGGCCATGGAAGCGGAGATGGGAAAGGGCTATGATTGGGTGGTGGATGCTACCCATCCCTATGCCGCCCAGGTCAGCGGGAATATCCGCGCCGCGGCCCAGGCTGTGGGCCTTCCTTACGAACGACTCCTGCGGCCCACAGAAGAGGCCGGCGATGTGCTCTGGGCCGACAGCCCCGGGCAGGCGGTAGAAATCCTGGAAACGATGCCCGGTAATGTTTTGCTGACTACCGGCAGCAAGGATCTGGCAGTGTTTGCAAAGCTCCGGGATTATCAAAAGCGGCTTTGGGTTCGGGTATTGCCCAGTCTGGACAGCCTGGGTACTGCTTTGGAGCTGGGGTATCCGTCATCACATATCATCTGTATGCAGGGCCCCTTTTCCCGGCAGATGAACGCGGCAACCCTGCGGTCTATGGACGGCAGGATCCTGGTCACCAAGGATACTGGAAAGGCGGGAGGGTTTTTAGAAAAGGCGCAGGCCGCCCGGGAAGCCGGAGCAAGACTTTTGGTGATTCGCCGGCCTGTGGCTGAAACGGGGCTGGAGCTGGAGGCGCTGCTTGAAAAATTGACCGGAGGAGTAGTATGAGCACCTGTTATCTCATCGGAATCGGTATGGGAAATTCTGAGACCCTGACCCTGGGCGCGGCTCGTCGGATTGCGGGCTGCGGTTTGCTGATCGGCGCGAAGCGGATGTTGGATGCCTTCCCTGACCATTCGGGACGGAAACTGGCTTTGATCCGGGCGGAAGACATTGCATCAGCGGTCCGGGCCTTTGACGGCGACAGCGCCGTGCTGCTGTCCGGAGATCCAGGCTTTTACAGCGGTGCAGCCAGGCTCTACGATTTGCTGGATGGGATTACGGTGGAGACAATTCCCGGCATTTCTTCCCTCAATTATTTCTGTGCCCGCCTGCATACCGCTTGGCAGGACGCTTGCCTGGTGTCGGTTCATGGCAGAGCGGCCAACGCAGTGGGGCAGATTCAATCTCATGAAAAAACGTTTTTGCTCACTGGCGGGAACTGCACCGCCGGAGATTTGTGCCGGCTTCTGACAGAAGCCGGTCTGGGTCATGTGAAGGTTCATGTGGGCCAGCGGCTGTCCTACCCGGACGAACGCGTTGTTTCCGGTACGGCGGCTGAACTGGCGAAAGAACATTTTGACGATCTGGCTGTGGTGCTGACGGAGAATCCTGCCCCCACAGCCTGGAAGGCTGGTGCCCCCTGCCTGTGGGACGATCAGTTGATCCGGGGTAAAAGCCCCATGACAAAAGAAAATATCCGCCTTTTCGCGGTGGCCCGGTTGGGCATCACCCGGGAGAGTGTGGTCTGGGATGTGGGAGCCGGAACCGGCTCCGTATCCGCAGCCTGCGCCATGGCCGCCTGGCAGGGTCAGGTTTGGGCGGTGGAAAAAGAACTGGAGGCTCTGGAGCTGATCGGTCAAAACAAACAGGCTCTGGCTCTGAGCAATCTGCACATTGTCCCGGGGGAGGCGCCCGGTGCGCTGGCGAAGCTGCCCAAGCCGGACTGTGTGTTCATTGGCGGTTCTTCCGGCTCTATGGACGGGATTTTTCAAGTGGCGCTGGAGAAAAACCCTGCTGCCCGCATCTGCCTGACCGCAGTCAGTCTGGAAAGCCTTACTGACGGTTTGGATTGTATGAAGCGTTTCGGTTTAACCAAAGTGGATGTAACGCAGATTTCAGCGGCGCAGGCCAAGACCCTGGGCCGGTACCATATGATGATGGGTCAGAACCCTGTATGGATTCTTTCCGGGGAGGGACAGGTATGACGCCCCGGCTGATGTTCTGCGCACCTGCCTCCGGCAGCGGCAAGACCACGGTGACCTGCGCCGTTCTGCGGGCGCTGCTGCGGCGGGGACTGCGACCCATGGCCTGTAAATCGGGGCCGGATTATATCGATCCCATGTTCCACAGCCGGGTTCTGGGAACCCAGAGCCGCAATCTGGATTTGTTCTTTTTTGATCAAGCTACGGCCAGAAGCCTGCTGGCCCGGTGCGCGGAGAAAGCGGATGTGACGGTGCTGGAGGGTGCGATGGGCTATTACGACGGGATCGCCATGGGCGCGGATGCATCGGCCTATGCCCTGGCAGCTGCGACGCAAACGCCTGCGGTTCTGGTTGTGGACGGCAGAGGAAGAGCCTTGTCGGCAGCCGCTGAGGTTCTGGGGTTTCAGAGCTTCCGGCAGCCCAGCGGGATTGCCGGTGTGATTGTCAACCGAGTGTCTCCCATGGTGTATCCCCGGCTGGCTGAAACCATCACCCGGGAGACGGGACTGCCGGTTTTTGGCTTTCTGCCGGTGATGGAAGACTGCGCCATTGAAAGCCGCCATCTGGGACTGGTGACGGCGGCGGAGATTACCGATTTACAGCAAAAGCTGGACCAAATGGCCCAGCAGGCCGAGAAAACAGTGGATCTGGACGGACTGCTGGCTCTGGCCCGGACAGCGCCGGAGCTGGAAAAAAGCCCCATGTCCCTGCCGGTGGTGCCGGACAGACCGCGCATCGCGGTGGCCAGGGACAAGGCCTTCTGCTTCTATTATGAGGCATCCTTGCAGCTGTTGCGGGAGCTGGGGGCAGAGCTGGTGGAGTTCTCTCCGATTCGGGACGAAAGGCTTCCGCAGCAGAGCCGGGGATTGTATTTAGGCGGCGGCTATCCGGAGCTTTACGCCAGGGAGTTGGCGGAAAACGAGACCATGCGCCGGTCCATTCACGACGCCGTGACCGACGGTATGCCCACGGTGGCTGAGTGCGGTGGTTTTTTGTATCTGCACCGGACGCTGCAAGATGAAGCGGGGACGTCCTGGCCCATGGCCGGGGTTCTGGACGCGGATGGCTATCCCACCGGAAAACTGAGCCGTTTTGGCTATGTGACACTGACGGCGGAAACAGACAGCCTTCTGTTCCGCCGGGGAGAGACCATGCCGGCCCATGAGTTCCACTACTGGGACAGTACACAGCCCGGAGCGGATTTCACCGCGCGCAAGCCCAAGTCGGAGCGGCACTGGATGGCAGGCGTGGCCACGGACAGCCTGTATGCGGGCTTTCCGCATTTTCATTTTGCCGCAAAGCCCGAGGCTGCAAGACGGTTTGTGGAAGCGGCGTCAGCCTACGGAAAAAAACAGGATGCCTGATTGGAGTGTAGAAATGCGATGAATCACTTATTTGCCCTTTTGCTGGGATTTTGCGTGGATTTGATTCTGGGAGATCCCCACTGGTTGCCCCACCCTGTTCAGGGAATGGGCTGGCTGATTACAAAGCTGGAGCCGCCTCTGCGGACCGTTTTTCCGAAAACCCAGCGGGGAGAAATTCATGCGGGCATCTGTCTGGTAATGCTGGTGGTAGGTCTGACGGGAATGGTCACAGGCCTGATTCTGTGGGGCGCGGGCCTGATCCACCCGATGGTGCAAGGCCTGCTGGAGGTTGTCATCTGCTGGCAGATTTTGGCCACGAAATCCCTGCGGACGGAGACCATGAAGGTGGTTCATGCCCTGGAATGCGGCTCTCTGGCGGACGGACGCCGGGCGGTCAGCATGGTAGTGGGCCGGGACACGGACCAATTGACGGAGGAAGAGGTGCTGGCAGCCGCCGTGGAGACCGTGGCGGAAAACGCTGCCGACGGTATCCTGGCGCCGCTGCTGTGGGCAGTGGTTCTCGGCCCGGTGGGCGGGATGTGCTACAAGGCGATCAACACCATGGACTCCATGGTGGGCTATCAGAATGAGCGGTATTTGAACTTTGGCCGGGCCGCCGCGCTGTCGGATGATGTCTGCAACTTCCTGCCTGCCCGGATTTCAGGGCTGCTCATGTGTGTGGCAGCTTACTTCGGTTTTGACGGTACCGGTGCCTTTCGCATTTTTTTCCGTGACCGGAAAAACCACAAGTCGCCGAACTCCGCCCACACGGAGGCTGCCTGCGCCGGAGCCCTGGGCGTACAACTGGGCGGAACCCATCTGTACTTTGGCAAAGCTGTAGAAAAGCCCACCATTGGAGATGCTATACGTCCCATTTGCCGGGCGGATGTGAAGCGGGCCAATGACCTGGCTCTGCTGACGGCGGTACTGGCTCTGGTGCTGTTTGATGTAGTGCCTCTGCTGTTGATACTTTTTTAGGAGGCTGCTATGACTTTTGAACATGGCGGAGATCTGGTCTCTGTCCGAAAAAACTATTCCGGAGAGATTCTGGACCTTTCGGTCAATATCAATCCCTTGGGCCCGCCGGCGCAGGTTGTGCGGGCTGCCTGGGATGCCCTGGAGCAGGTGACGGCGTATCCAGACCCTCTGTGTCGTGAATTGCGGCAGGCCATTGCCCAAAAGGACGGCGTTTCTCCGGAGCAGATTTTCTGCGGCAACGGCGCGGCCGAGGTAATCTTCCGCCTTGCTTTGACCCTGCAGCCCAAGGCGGCGCTGCTGACTGCCCCCACCTTTGCGGAGTATGAGGGGGCGCTGGTGCAGACGGGCTGCCATTGCCGGTTTCATGTGCTCCGGCGGGAAAATAATTTTGATGTGACACAGGACATTCTGGAGGATATCCAACGGCCTGTGGAGCTGGTGGTTCTGTGCAGTCCCAATAACCCCACGGGCCGGATGATTTCAGAGGAACTTTTGCTACAGATCCTAAAGCGCTGCCGGGAGATCGGAGCCGCGCTGATGGTGGACGAGTGCTTCCTGCCGTTGGCCCGGGAGGGTCGTGGAATGGCGCCGTATCTGGCGCAGTACCCGGAGCTGTTTTTGCTGCGGGCCTTTACAAAAACCTACGCCATTCCCAGCCTGCGGCTGGGCTATGGACTGGGCGCGCCGGAACGCATTGAACGTCTGATGGCCTGGGGACCCTGCTGGAATGTGTCCGGTATTGCCCAGGCGGCGGGACTGGCTTGCTGCGCGCTGCCCCAGTGGCCGGAAAAGGGCAGAGAGCTGCTGGAGTGTCAGCGGCCGCTACTGAAGCAGGGGTTGGAAAAACTTGGATGCCAGGTGGTTCCCAGCCAGGCAAACTATCTGTTGTTCCGACTGCCGGGCGTCCCCGATCTGAAAGAACGGCTGCTGCTGCGGGGCGTGCTGGTGCGAAGCTGTGCCAATTACCGGGGGCTCGGCCCGGATTGGTACCGGGTGGCGGTTCGGTCAGAAGATGATAATAATCGATTTCTTCGCATCATGGGTGCGGAATTGGAGGAATGACGATGGCAAAGTCGATTATGGTGCAGGGCACCACATCCAATGCCGGGAAAAGCTTTCTGGCGGCAGCGTTGTGCCGCATTTTCAGACAGGATGGTCACACGGTAGCCCCCTTTAAATCGCAGAACATGGCGCTGAACTCCTTTATTACGGCTGATGGTCTGGAGATGGGACGGGCGCAGGTGATGCAGGCGGAGGCTGCCGGAATCGCTCCCACAGTGCAGATGAATCCCATTTTGCTCAAGCCTACCAATGATACCGGCTCTCAGGTCATTGTCAACGGTCAAGTCCGTGGCGTCATGAGCGCCCGGGAGTATTTTGCTTTCAAAAAGCAACTGATTCCCGACGTGATGCAGGCCTACCAAACGCTGGCAGACCGGCATGAGATCATTGTGCTGGAAGGTGCGGGAAGCCCTGCCGAGATCAACCTGAAGCAGGAGGATATCGTCAACATGGGCATGGCCCGCATGGCCGGCGCGCCGGTGCTGCTGTGTGCCGACATTGACAAGGGAGGCGTCTTTGCCTCTCTCTACGGCACCGTGGCCTTGCTGGAGCCGGAAGAGCGTGCCAGGATCAAGGGCCTGATTATCAATAATTTCCGGGGCGACAAGACCATACTGGATCCCGGCGTGAAGATGCTCGAGGAACTGACGGGAATACCCGTGGTCGGCGTCGTTCCCCATCTGCAGGTGGATCTGGACGACGAGGACTCTCTGACGGAGCGGCTTGACCGAAGCGGCGGCAGGGGACTTGTAGACATTGCCGTGGTGCGCCTGCCCAGAATTTCCAACTTTACAGATTTCAACTCCCTGTCCCGGATGCCGGAGGTATCCCTGCGCTATGTTAAGTCGGCGTCCCAGTTGGGAAGCCCTGACGTAGTGATCCTGCCGGGGACGAAGAACACCATGGAGGATTTACGTTGGCTCCGGCAGAGCGGGCTGGAAGCGGCGATTTTGAAGCATGCCGCCGCCGGCGGTGCCGTGGTGGGGATTTGCGGCGGCTATCAGATGTTGTGCCGAACCATCTCCGACCCCGAAGGTGTAGAGGCCGGCGGGGATATGCGGGGCATGGGTCTGCTGGAAGCGGACACGGTATTTCTGGGGGAAAAGGAGCGAACCCGGGTCAGCGGCCGAATGGAACACGCCTGCGGCGTCTTCCGGGAGTTGAACGGAGTGCCCTTCACCGGCTATGAGATTCATATGGGACAGACCTCCGGACAGACGAACCTGTCCCGACTGGAGCAGAATGGTAGAATCAAGACCGACGGCATGGCTCAGGAGAATGTCTGGGGCAGCTATGTCCACGGAATTTTTGATCAAGGGGAGTTTGCCTGGGCGTTTGTTTCCTGCCTGCTGCGAGCCAAGGGGCTGGACCCGGCACGGGGCGTGGAGGACTGGGAGGACTACAAGCAGCGGCAGTATGATCTGCTGGCTGACGGTGTCCGGCAGTCCATGGATATGGAAAAAATCTACAGAATCCTGGAGGAAGGCATATGCATATAGAGCTGCAGCAGGTAGCCCCTGCACAGATTGAAGCCAGAAGTATGGAAATCATCCGCTCGGAGCTGAAGCAACCCCTTCCGCCTGAAAACGAGGCGGTTATCCTGCGGGCCATTCATACCACGGCGGATTTTGATTACGCGGAAAACCTCAGTTTCTCTCCCAACGCGGTACAGCGGGGTGTGGAAGCCCTGCTCGCCGGCGCGGACATTGTGACCGATACTACCATGGCCATGTCCGGTATCAACAAGCGGGTGCTGGCGAAATTCGGAGGACAGGTCTATAATTATATCGCAGACGACGATGTGGCCTCCGAGGCCAGGGATCGGGGAATTACCCGGGCAGCAGTCAGTATGGAGCGGGCGGCTGCCATGGGAAAACCTCTGGTCTATGCCATCGGCAATGCGCCTACGGCGCTGGTGCGGCTCTATGAAATGTGGTGCGACGGCACGCTGCCGACTCCGGCGCTGATTGTCGGCGTACCCGTGGGCTTTGTTAACGTGGTGGAGGCCAAGGAGCTGACCATGCGGATGGACTGCCCCTGGATTGTGGCCAGAGGGAGAAAGGGCGGCAGCAATCTGGCAGCTGCCATCTGCAACGCCCTGCTGTACATCGCATCCCGGAACGAAAGAGAGTGACCCTATGAAACAAGCGATTTTAGCGGTGTCCTTCGGCACCTCTTATCTCGATACGCTGGAGAAGACCATTGCCGCCACGGAGCGTGCTTTGGCTGCCTCATTTCCGGATTGGGAGGTCCGCCGGGCCTTTACCAGCGGCATGATTATCCGGAAACTCTGTCAGCGTGACGGCCTGCTGATCGACAATGTAGCCCAGGCTATGAGCCGGCTGGAGGCAGAGGGCTTCACCCATGTGGCAGTGCAGTCCACCCATGTGATGCATGGAGATGAATACGAAAAGATGCTGGCGCAGTTGGAGCCCTACCGTCTGCGGATGCAGGTGAGCGTGGGTATGCCGCTGCTTCACGCGGAGTCAGACTATACCGCCGTGGCCGATGCGCTCTTCGAGTGGCTGCCCCAACCCCAGGCGGGTGAGGCGCTGGTTCTGATGGGTCACGGCACGACCCATTTCGCCAACTCCGCCTACGCCCAGATGGAGCATATGCTCCAGGCAAAATGCGAGCGGATCCTGGTTGCTACGGTGGAGGGCTATCCCACCCTAGATAGCGTCAGGCATCAGCTGGCGAAAAATCCTGCCATCCGGAAGGTGATTTTGGCGCCGTTTATGCTGGTGGCGGGGGATCATGCCCGCAACGATATGGCAGGCGGCGAGGAATCCTGGAAAGCGGAGCTGGAATCTGATGGCTATGAGGTACGTTGCGTGCTGCAGGGCCTTGGCCAGTGCCCGGCGATCCGGACGCTGTTTGTGGAGCACTGCCGTGAAGCTGTGCAGGCTCTGCCCCGGGGCGGAAAGCTGTGGGGCGTGGGTGTCGGCCCCGGTGACCCGGAGCTTCTGACCATGAAGGCCGTGCGGGTTCTGCGGGAAGCTGATGTGGTCATGGTACCGGATACAAGCGGTTCGGAAAAAACGGCTTTGAATATCGCGAGGAACTATCTGAACGGCAAGGAGCTGATCTTCGTCAAGACCCCCATGGTGCGGGACAAACACGTGCTGGACGCAGCCCATGAGGCCGCCGCCCGGCAGATCGGCGACCTGCTGAACCAGGGAAAGCAGGTGGCGTTTCTGACCCTGGGAGACCCCACGGTCTACTCCACCTACATGTATATCCACGAAAAGGTGCAGCGGCAGGGCCATGCGGTGGAAGTTGTTCCCGGCGTGACCTCCTTCTGTGCGGCGGCTGCACGGCTGAATATCTCCCTGTGTCAGGGGTCCGAACCGCTTTTGATTATCCCGGCTTCCCACAATCAAGAGGCTTTGCTGGAGGTGCCGGCCAATAAGGTATTTATGAAGGCAGGGAAATCTATCCTGGAGCTGCAGCAGACCCTGCGTGATCGGGGAATGCTGGACGGCGCTTCCATGGTGGAAAACTGCAGCATGGAAAATGAGCGGATATATCCCGATTTCTCCCAGCTTAAGGAGCCTTCCGGCTATTTCTCCCTGGTCGTTGCCAAAGGAGGAAACGTATGAGCATCGTAATGTCGGGCCTGGACTGCCATCGGGCGTCCATCGCTCTGCGGGAGCGGCTGGCGTTTTCCCGGCAGCAGGTGCAGACGCTGCTGGTGTGGCTTCGCCAGCAGCCGGGGGTGGAGGGCTGCGTGCTGCTGTGCACCTGCAACCGGACGGAGCTGTATCTCAGCGGTGAGGCGGAAACGCCCTGGCGGCTGCTGTGCCGGGGCGTCGGTGTGCCGGAGGCGGAGCTTTCACCCTATTTTACCACCCGCACCGGTACCGATGCCGCCAGGCACCTGATGGAGGTGGCCTGCGGGCTTCACTCTCAGATTTTGGGAGAGGATCAAATTATTACCCAGGTTCGTACCGCTATGGAGCTGGCCCAGGAGGAAAGAACCGCGGACCCGGTGTTGGCGGCGCTGTTCCGCCGGGCGGTGACCGCGGGGAAACGGGCCAGAACGGAGGTTGCCGTGACCCGGGGCGTTCCTTCCATGGGAACCCGCTGCCGGGATATCCTGCGCCAGGAGCTGGGCACCCTGGAGGGAAAGAAAATTCTTGTGATCGGCAACGGGCAGATGGGCCGCTTGGCGGCGGAGCTGCTGCACAATGCCGGAGCCAGCGTGCAGGTTACCCTGCGTACGTACCGCCACGGACAGACCGTGGTGCCTGCCGGCTGCGGTACAGTTCCCTACGAGGATCGATTTTCCGCTATGGATGGCGTGGACGCCTTGGTTTCCGCCACAGCCAGCCCCCACTATACGCTGACTCTGGAGCAGCTTCAGAGCGTACAGCGTCCACCTGCTGTGGCGGTGGATCTGGCGGTACCGAGAGACATTGATCCCGCCTGCGCCAGGATGCTGCGCTGCTACGACACTGACGCTTTGGGAGCAGGTGATTTCGGCAGCCCGGAGGAATTGGCAGCCATGCAGGCCATTGCCGGGGAGGAATTGGAGAAATTCCTCCAGTGGCAGCGGCGGCAGGTTGCGCCGGAGCGGCCGCCAAAGTTCCCTCTGTTTCTGGATTTGACCGGAAAGAAAGTGGTGTTGGTGGGCGGCGGAACCATTGCCGCCAGAAGAATCGGCACTCTGCGGCTCTTCGGTTGTGAAATCGTAGTTATTGCCCCTTCGCTTAAGAGTAAGGCTGACGGTATCACCTGGCTTCCCAGAGCGTATGCCCCCGGTGATCTGGAAGGGGCGTTTCTGGCCATCGCCGCCACGGACAACCGGCAGGTAAATCATCAGGTGGGCGAGGAAGCCCGCCGTCTGGGCATTCCCGTATCCGTGGCTGACTGCGAGGCGGAATGCAGCTTCTATTTCCCGGCCATTTGTACCGGGGATGACTTGGTGGCAGGGGTAGTATCCTCCGGAAAGGATCACCACAAAACTGCCCGCGCGGCTCGGGAGATCCGCAGGGTATTGGAGGAACTGGAATGAAGATCAGAGTTGGCAGCCGGGAGAGCGCTCTGGCGGTGATCCAGAGCAAAATGGTGATGGAGGCCATCCGGCAGGCGGTTCCCGATGCGGTTTTGGAGCTGGTGACCATGAAGACCACCGGCGACCGGATTCTGGATAAGACCCTGGATCAGATCGGTGGAAAAGGCCTGTTTGTCAAAGAACTGGATCAGGCCTTGCGGGACGGACGGGTGGATTTTACTGTCCATTCTTTGAAGGATATGCCCATGGATGTTCCGGAAGACTTGCCCCTGGCGGCCTTTTCCCGACGGGAGGACCCACGGGACGTGCTGGTGCTGCCTGAGGGCGTATCGCAGATGGATCCGTCTAAGCCCATCGGCTGTTCGTCCCGGCGGCGGCAGCTGCAGTTGAAGGCACTGTACCCCGAAATGGAGATCAAGCCCGTCCGGGGCAACGTGCAGACCCGGCTGAAAAAACTCCAGGACGGCGAATTCTCCGCCCTGGTACTTGCAGCGGCGGGGCTGAAACGCCTGGGACTGGAGACGCGCGTCAGCCGGTATTTCTCTCCGGAGGAACTTCTGCCGGCGGCGGGGCAGGGCATCCTGGCCGTGCAGACCAGAAAAGGAATGGATACCGCTTGCCTGGCGGGTGTACAGGATGCGGACGCTGCCTGCTGCGCACTGGCGGAGCGTGCCTTCGTCCGAGCCCTGGACGGCGGATGCAGCTCTCCTGTGGCGGCCTACGCCGTAGTGGCGGGTGAGCGGCTGACCCTGACAGGCTTGTATGTGAGTGCGGATGAGACAGTTGTGCGTCGGGGCGTGAAAATCGGAGAAAAATCCCAGGCCCAGGCTTTGGGAGTTGCTCTGGCCGCCACGCTGAAGAAAGGATTGTGACGCCCATGAAAGGCAACGTAATATTGGTGGGTGCAGGCCCCGGGGATCCGGGACTGCTGACGCAAAAGGGCCGTGAGGCTCTGGAACAGGCTCAGGTGGTGGTCTTTGACCGTCTGGTAAGCCCCGCCGTTCTGGCACTGATTCCGCCCGGAGCGGAGGCCATCGACGTGGGCAAGGAGTCCAGCCACCATCTGGTACCCCAGGATCAGATCAACCGGATTCTGCTGGAAAAAGCCTTGGAGGGCAAGCGGGTGGTACGGCTCAAGGGCGGCGACCCCTTTTTGTTCGGACGCGGCGGTGAAGAGCTGGAGCTTCTGGCGGAACAGGGGATTGACTTTCAGGTGGTTCCCGGCGTGACATCGGCTCTGTCCGTGCCGGCTTATGCGGGGATTCCTGTGACCCACCGGGATTTCTGCTCGTCATTGCATATCATCACCGGCCACGCAAAGGCTGGTTCGGAACTGCACATCGATTTTGACGCATTGCGCCGCACCGGAGGAACACTGGTGTTTCTGATGGGGGTCGGTTCCCTGCCGAAGATTTGCCAGGGACTGCTGGAAGCGGGAATGGAGCCGTCCATACCGGCAGCTGTGGTGGAAAGCGGAACCCTTTCAAGCCAGCGAAAGGTGGTGTCCACCTTGGAGAAGCTGCCCGAAAAAGCCCGGGATGCGCGCGTCAAGAGTCCGGCCATCATCGTGGTGGGCAAGGTCTGCGGCCTGTCGGATCGCTTCGACTGGTTCGACCGCCTGCCCTTGAAGGGAAAGAATGTGGTGGTTACCCGTCCGGCAGATCGCATCGGCACCCTTGCCGAGCAGCTTCGCAAACTTGGTGCCGATGTGACGGAGTATCCCTGCATTCGCACAGTTGCAAGGCAGCCCAGTCCCGAGCTCGATCAGGCCATTGAGAATTTGACCCAGTACCAATGGCTGGTGTTCACCAGTCCTGCTGGCCCTGGGATTTTCTTTGACCGCCTGCGGTCAGCCGGAAAGGATGCCAGAACGCTCGCAGACCTGAAGCTGGCGGCCATCGGTCCCAAGACGGCGTTTGAGCTGGAACGGTATGGAGTTATGGCGGATCTGGTGCCGGAAGTCTATGATTCCGAGCATTTGGCGGTCGCCATGGCCCGGGTGGAAGGACCGGTCCTTCTATGCAGGGCCAGCCGGGGAAGCAACGCCTTGCCGGAGATTTTTGCGAAAAACGGCATTCCCTTTGCCGATATTCCGTGCTATGATACGGTATATGAAAACCCCGATCCGTCATCGGTGCGTGTCCTTCTGGACAAGCCTGTACTTGTGAGCTTCACCAGTGCATCCACCGTGCGGGGCTTTGTGGAAAGCCTTCCCGGTGTGGATTTATCCCATGTGGTAGGCTGCTGCATCGGTCCTCAGACGGCGGCGGAAGCAAAGAAGTACGGTATTTCCGTGGTAACAGCCAAGGAAGCCACTGTGGAATCTCTCATTGAATGCATAAAGGAAGTGTAGCACTATGGATCTTACCATTCGCCCCCGCAGATTGCGGACTTGTGACAGCCTGCGCCGTATGGTGCGGGAAACCCGGGTCTCGACCGACAGCCTGATTTATCCGTTGTTTTTGGTGGAAGGGGAAAACATCAAGGAACCGATCCCCTCTCTGGACGGGCAGTTCCGCTATTCTCCTGACCGGGTCTGTGAGGAAATCGCGGCCTGTGTGGAAGCCGGCGTCAACCGGGTGCTGCTGTTTGGCATTCCGGCTCACAAGGATGCCTGTGGCTCCTCCGCCTGGGATGCCAACGGCGTGGTACAGCAGGGCATCCGGGCCATCAAAGCGGCATATCCCGATTGCTATGTGATTACAGATGTGTGTATGTGTGAGTATACCGACCACGGCCACTGCGGCATTCTTCACGACCATACGGTGGACAACGACAAGACCCTGGAGGTTCTGGCCAGGACGGCGCTGTCCCATGTCCAGGCCGGCGCCGATATGGTGGCGCCCTCCGATATGATGGACGGCCGGGTCGCTGCCATTCGGAGGGTTCTGGATGAAAACGGCTTTGAGACAACACCTATCATGTCTTACTCCGCAAAGTACGCCTCTGCCTTCTATGGCCCCTTCCGGGAAGCCGCCGGATCGGCGCCTGCCTTTGGCGACCGCCGGGGCTATCAGATGGATCCCCACAACCGGAAGGAAGCCATTAAGGAATGCGCGCTGGATGTGGAGGAGGGTGCGGACATTCTCATGGTGAAACCGGCTCTGAGCTATTTGGACATCATCCGGGAGTGCTCCGATTCCTTCGACCTGCCCATGGCGGCCTACTCTGTCAGCGGCGAGTATGCCATGATCAAGGCAGCAGGTGCGGCGGGTCTCATTGATGAACACCGGGTGATGTGCGAAAGCGCTCTGTCCATCTATCGGGCCGGCGCGGATATTTTGATTACTTATTTTGCCAAGGAGCTGGCTAGAGCCATGCAAAGAGGGGAGCTGGGATAATGACGAGATCGGAAGCATTATTTGAGGCGGCGCAGCGGGTTCTGCCCGGCGGCGTCAACTCTCCGGTGAGGGCCTGCCGCGCTGTTGGAACGTATCCCCGTTTCCTGGAAAGGGGACTGGGCAGCCATGTATGGGACGCGGACGGCCAGGAATATATCGACCTGATCTGCTCCTGGGGCCCGCTGATCCTGGGCCACTGCAACGAAGCCGTGGAACACGCCGTGCAGGAGGCTATCAAGAAGGGTCTGAGCTTCGGCGCACCCACGGCTATCGAGGTGGAGATGGCTGAACTGGTATGCCGTATGACAGGTATCGAGATGGTTCGCATGGTCAACTCCGGTACAGAGGCAGTCATGTCGGCTCTGCGTCTGGCCAGAGGCGCTACGGGTCGCGGCAAGATCATCAAATTTGCCGGATGCTATCACGGTCATTCCGATTCCATGCTGGTAAAGGCTGGTTCCGGCGCGTTGACCGGCGGCGCGCCGGATTCTGCCGGCGTTCCGGCGGAGATGGCGGGAGATACCCTGACCGCGACGTATAACGATCTTCAGAGCGTGCGCCGCCTGTTTGAGGCCAATCCCGGCCAGGTGGCGGCAGTCATTGTGGAGCCGGTGGCGGCTAATATGGGCGTGGTGCCGCCCGAACCCGGGTTCCTGGAGGGGCTGCGGGCTTTGTGTGACGAGTTTGGCGGCCTGCTGATCTTCGACGAGGTTATCACGGGCTTCCGTCTGGCGCCCGGCGGCGCGCAGGCGTACTTTGGCGTACGGGCTGATCTGGTCACTTATGGTAAAATTATCGGCGGCGGTATGCCTGTGGGCGCCTACGGCGGCAGCCGTAAGCTCATGGAGCTGGTGGCTCCTCTGGGACCGGTGTATCAGGCCGGCACCCTGTCCGGCAACCCCGTAGCCATGGCCGCGGGCCTTGCCCAACTGAAAATACTGAGCAGCACCCCGGAAATTTATACGGAACTGGAGCGCCGGAGCGCCATGCTGCAGGAAGGCCTACAGGATGCCCTGTCCGGGCTCCCGGCCCAGGTAAACCGTGTGGGCTCCATTCTGACGGTGTTTTTCACGGAGCAGCCCGTCACAGGCTATGAGCAGGCGAAGTCTTCCGATCTGGAGCGTTTCAAGCACTGGTATCTGGGTCTGCTGCAGCGGGGCATCTATGCGGCTCCCAGCCAGTTTGAGGCCATGTTCCTTTCGGCAGCGCACACGGATGCGCAGATCGAGCAGGTCATTCGGGCTGCCCGGGAGATCATCTGATACTATTTCTTGAGAAAATGTTTCCTTTTTATCAAGAAGGCACCGCCTTGCCGCGTTTCCGAATATGATTTTCTAATAAAAATGTTTGATCCGGATTGATTAAACATTACTAAAGAGAATCCGCATAAAAAGTCAACAGCCATGAGAAAATCCAATTTCTCATGGCTGAAAAACGCTGTGCTCATCTGCCTGCGCACACATGGGCTAATAGAGCCGTACAGCATGGCGGCTTGATCGGCTGTTCTGACACAGAAAATCCCCCTTCCGTGGATAATATGAAATATTATACCACGGGAGGGGGCTGAAAGTCGATAGAGAAAAGTTGTTTTTCCGAAAAAAGCGGTATGCCATCTTGTGAATGGTATACCATAGTCTTTTTTTACCAGAATTATTTGTTCAGATTGATCACAACATCATTGTTGGTGACATTCCTGCCGGTAGTCACATGAAACGCGGAAAAGTCATCGGGATTGCACACCAGCACAGGGGTGATGGTATTCAGCCCTGCTGCCTCAATACCTGCCAGATCTGCTTCGAACAGCAACTGTCCTTTTTTGACCTTCTGTCCGTTTTTGACGTAAACCTTGAAGCATTTGCCACCCAGACCCACGGTTTCCAGACCTACATGGATCAGAATTTCAGCACCGTTTTCCGCAACAATGGTGACAGCGTGACCAGTGTCGAACATGGTCTCCACAGTGCCGTTGCAGGGTGCGCAGACCTTGCCGTCGGTGGGGAGGATTGCGATGCCTTCGCCCAGCATACCTTCGGCAAACGTAGGATCAGGCACTTCAGTAACAGGCACTGTCTGACCTGCCATAGGGGCGAAAATCTGATTGGGGTTGACAGTTTCCTCGTTTTTTGTAAACAGCTTGCTGAAAAAAACCATTATTTTCCTCTCTTTCTGTGTATAGGAATCGGTTGTTATTTTATCAGGGCCAGGCATTCGTAAGGCTTCAGATTCATTTTGTTAAAGACGGCATCACGAGACCAGTTGGTTAGCAGAATTTCCGCATCTTTCCAGCCTTCGGGCAGGGTCACTTCCGCGTTTTCGCCGGTCAGGTTGCACAGGACCAACATTTGGGAATTGTCTGTATACCGGCGGTAGCCCAGAACCTGGGGATCGTCCCGGAGGATAAATTCGATCGTACCCTCGGAGATCACAGGAAGCGCTTTGCGCAGGGCCACCAGCTTCTGATAGAAGGCGCGGATGGAGGTCTCATCCCCCATCTGGGCCTTTGCGTTGATTCTCCGATAGTTTTCCGGAGGAGCCAGCCAGGGGGTTCCTGTGGTGAAGCCTGCGGCGTGGCTGTCGTCCCACTGCATGGGGGTGCGGCCATTGTCCCGGCTCCGAGAAGCCAGAATTTCCAGAGCTTCCTCAGAAGTCTTTCCGTTATCCAGGAGAATCCGATAGTAGTTCAGGCTTTCCACATCCCGGTACTGGTCAATGGAGGTATAGTGGTGGTTAGTCATGCCCAGTTCTTCCCCCTGATAGATGTAGGGGGTGCCCCGCATCAGATGGATGGCAGCTGCCAGCATTTTGGCGGATTCGGCCCAGTATTTGCCCTCGTCACCGAAACGGCTGACCGCACGGGGCTGGTCATGGTTGCACCAGAATAGGGCGTTCCAGCCGTCCTGCGCCTGCATCCCCTCCTGCCAGGTGATAAACAGCTCCTTCAGTCTCCTTAGGTCGGGCTTCATCAGGCTCCACTTGTCACCATCCTGATAGTCCACCTTCAGGTGATGGAAGCTGAAGCACATGGTCAGTTCTTTTTCTTTGGGAGCGGTGTAGCGGATACAATTGTCGAGGCTGGTAGAGGACATCTCGCCTACGGTTACCATATCGCCGATTTCCGCATCTGCCACCAGCTCTTTCAGAAACCCATGGACGTGATGTCCGTCAGTATAGAAACGGCGGCCGTCGCCGATGTCATCATTTTCGTAGACCTCCGGCTTGGAGATCAGGTTCACCACGTCAAAGCGAAAACCCTGGATACCTTTGGCCTTCCAAAATCGCAGAACATTTTTCAGCTCTTCCCGAACCTCCGGGTTCTCCCAGTTCAGGTCGGCCTGAGTCACGTCGAACAGGTGCAGATACCATTTGCCAAGTCTGGGGACATACTCCCAGGCAGGGCCGCCAAACTTACTGACCCAGTTGGTGGGAGTTTTGTCAGGAGTACCATCCTTGAAGATATAATAATCCTGATATTTCTTTTCGCCAGCCAGCGCTTTCTGAAACCATGGGTGCTGGGTGGAGGTGTGGTTAAAAACCATGTCGAACATCAGGCCGATGCCTCGCTTGTCCGCCTCCGCGATTAGCTCCTCCAAATCCTCCATGGTGCCGAACCGTGGATCCACGGCGCAGTAATCGGAAACGTCATAGCCGTTGTCCCGCTGTGGACTGGGGAAGAAAGGGGTACTCCACAGAAGCTCCACGCCCAGGTCCTGCAGGTAGTCCAGCTTGGAGGTAATGCCCTTCAGGTCGCCTACGCCGTCTCCGTTGGAGTCGCAGAAGCTTTTGGGGTAGATCTGGTAAACCACTTTATTCTTGAAATTGTCCATTGGAAATGCTCCTTTGTATGGGTTTTGGGGGAAGGCTGCCCTTCCCCCAAAACGATGCGGAAAAGATGAGTTACGCGATGTTCTTGCGCTTGCCGATGATAACGGTCAGCACAAAGGGAACCACAACGGCAATCAGCATGGCGATTGCAAAGGTGCCCATGGACTGGGGCTGCATGGACAGAATGCCGGGCAGACCGCCAACACCAATGGAGTTTGCGGTGGAGGAGGTTGCCACGCTGAACATGCCAGCCAGGCAGGAACCGATCATCGCACAGATGAAGGGGAAATTATACTTCAGATTCACGCCGAACATGGCAGGCTCGGTAACACCCAGATAGCAGGAAATGCAGGAGGGAACGTTTACTTCCTGAGCGCTGGCGTTCTTGCGCTGCAGATAGATCATACCCAGAACCGCGGAGCCCTGCGCAATATTGGACAGAGCAATCATGGGCCACAGCATGGTACCGCCAAAGTCAGCGCACAGCTGGGTATCGATGGCATTGGACATATGGTGCAGACCAGTGATGACCAGAGGCGCATAGAAGAAGCCGAAAATAGCGCCAAACAGCAGACGCAGAGAACCGGTAATACCGGCATAGACAAAGCTGGAAATTGCAGAACCGATTGCCCAGCCGATGGGGCCCAGCACAAAGTGGGCAGCCATAACAGCCAACAGCAGGCTGCAGAAGGGAACCACGATCATGGAGATCACTGCGGGAGTCACCTTGCGGAAGAACTTTTCCAGATAAACCAGAGTAAAGCCAGCCAGCATAGCGGGGATGACCTGGGCCTGATAGCCGATCATCTCCACCTGGACAAAGCCAAAGTCCCAAACAGGAATCTCGGTAGCGCCTGCTACACCGTAGGCGTTCAGCAGCTGGCCGGAGCACAGGGTCAGACCCAGAACGATACCCAGCATCTGGTTTGTGCCCATCTTCTTGGTAATGGACCAGCAGATACCGACAGGCAGCATGTGGAATACGGCTTCACCGATGAGCCACAGGAAGTGGTCAACGCCTGCCCAGAACTGGCTCAGCTGAACCAGAGTGGCGGTGCCGTTCTCGAAGATGTACAGGCTGTCAATAACATTGCGGAAGCCCAGAATCAAACCGCCGGTGATGATGGCGGGGATCAGGGGTGCGAAGACTTCTGCCAGAGCAGTCATGATCCGCTGCAGAGGATTCTGGTTCTGCTTGGCCGCGGCTTTGGCCTCGTCCTTGCTGACGCCTTCGATGCCGGAGACGGCGGTGAAGTCGTTGTAGAAGTCGGCTACGGTGTTGCCGATGATGACCTGGAACTGGCCGGCCTGGGTGAAGCTGCCCTTGACAGATTTCAGAGCCTCGATGGCTTGCACGTCTGCCTTGGCAGGATCATTCAGAACGAAGCGCATACGGGTCATGCAGTGGCTGACTGCCGCGATGTTTTCTTTGCCGCCCACCAGCTTCAGCAGCTCAGCGGCATCCTGTTGGTACTTACCCATGATAATGTTCCTCCTGTTTTTCTAATCTGTTTTTAACTTGTTTGAACAAGTTGTTCTGATAGGGTTATACCACACTTGTTCAAACAAGTCAATAGCGAAAAAGTGAGAAGATCACCATCTATTTGATTTTCAGCAGAACAAACAAACGGGCAGTTTGTACTTTGTTCATAATTCCCAAAGCAGCAACAGCATTTTGAAAAAGTGTCTCTGGTGAATCACGGCTTCCACACTTGCAATTTGGTAATAATTTTAGTATACTCAAAATGTTCAGGCAAGTAAAAGGGGTGTGGTTTATGCCAAAATCCAAGTTTGAAGAGATATACCGGGATTTGAAAGAGAAAGTAGAGAATGGTGACTTTCTATATAGAGAGTTGCTGCCCTCTGAAAACACACTGATTGGTGTTTACGATTGCTCCCGCAATACCATCCGCCGGGCGCTGTCCGGACTAGTGGAAGGTGGATATGTTCAGTCCGTTCACGGTAAGGGTGTTCAGGTGATCTATCAGCCAATCGATGACAAAACCGCTTTCACGGTTGGCGGCATCGAGTCCTTTCAGGAAACCGCACGACGGAACAAGCTTTGCCCAATTACACGAGTGGTTCGGTTCCAGACGCTGTCTGCGGATGAAGCGCTGGCCAGAGAAAGCGGCTTCCCTCTGGGAAGTCGTCTGCTGATGATCCATCGTGTACGAGAGATTGACGGCAAAAGCCTGATCCTGGACATCAACTATTTTCTGGAGGAACTGGTGCCTGGCCTGACTCCGGAAATTGCCCAGGATTCCATTTACGCCTATCTGGAGAAGCAGCTGGGAATGCAGATCGTCACCAGCAAGCGCCGCATTACAGTAGAACGGGCAAACACTTTTGACAGGGAGTGCCTGGACCTGGAGGGTTACGACTGTCTGGCGGTGGTCACCAGCAACACCTTTAATTCGGATGGTATCATGTTTGAATACACCCAATCCCGCCATCACCCGGAGTATTTCAGTTTCCAGGATACCGCGACTCGTAAACGGTGGTGAGTCAGAGAAACTCCATCTGGGGAAGCCTTCCTCTTTTCGGGCTCTGAATACGGCTGCAAAGCTGAAATTTGAAAATCAACCACCATATGCCGCGCCTTCTTATCGAGTGAAGTCGCAGCATATGGTGGTATTTTTGACCGCTGAAATCGTTTTACTTCCGCAAGGTATGATAAATCCCCGGTTTTTGGACCGGGGACGTGTTTATTATGTGTGGTGCTCCTCTGCCCGCTCACACATGGGCCAGCAGATCGATGCTGCATGGCTGCTTTTTCACTTGTTCCGGCACAGAAAAGGCCCCCTCCCATGGATATCTTTTCGTATTATATCATGGAAGGGGGCTAAAAGTCGATAAAAATGCGTTATTTTTTCGAAACAATTCGGTCACACCCGGATTTTCTGCCGAATACTGTTCATCGCCAACACAGGCATTTATATGGAGATCATTATGATACTGATTCTCAATAACAAACGTTCATTCACAAGAATTGGCGTTTTTTACTGTGAAAGCTCCGCATTCATAGTAAAAACGGATTCAAGTGCCAGCTCCTCGCCCCTGGAGGGGCAACCAGCGCTGATGCATATAAAATCCCCATGCACGAACTGCTTTCATGGCTTGTGGCGCGATTGTATTGCATGGGGATTTTATTAGGGAACCTCTGAAGCAATCGTCTGCGGCTGAGTGGCGGATCTTTTGCCACATCCGTGCAGTGTTCAAAACGAGAAATACATCCAGTATTCCTTCGTTTTTAACACGTTCGTCTGTAACAAAATCTCTCGCCATAAGCGCTTGCCGATTGAATCAGAGTTTTCCTAAATCAATGAAAATAAAGCTGGCATCTCCTATGGGTCATTTTCGAAGCTAAAAACCCCTTGACTTTTCGATCATAATAATATAGAATATCAATAAGAAATTTATATCAATAAGGTGAGCCCATGGCACGACGTAACACGATCCAACGCTCCCTGGTCTTTGAGGCAGTGAACAAATTGCATTGCCATGCCACAGCAGATGAGGTTTATGAAGAAGTCATCAAGGAGCACCCAACGATCAGCAAGGCAACTGTATATCGAAATCTGAAACTGCTATCTGAAATGGGGGAAATCCGACGGCTTGAGGTTCCGGGGAGTGCTGACCGTTTCGATCATATCAGCCGCAACCACTGCCACGTGAAATGTGAAGTTTGCGGGCGAGTTTTTGATGTGGACATGGATTTTGTCACTGGCCTTGAGAATGGGATCAAAGATACCCGTGGATTTGACTTCACGGGTTATGACATCATCTTTCATGGTGTCTGCCCGGAATGCAAGAAACAGCAGGATTCCGTTCAGGAATAGATTTACTTTGGAAAAGGCGCGGAAACGAGCGTTTTCATAAATCATATTTTTAGGAGGATTATCATGCGAAGCATTACGAAATTAGACCTGCAGTATGCACACCGTTTTTATGGCTTCAAAGGGGAGGCCCAGTATCTGCATGGACATACCGGCGTTCTGACCATTGAAGTCGAGGACACCGTCGAATCGGGCGTGAATATGGTATTCCCCTGTAACGAGATTCAGAAGACGGCATGGGAGGTTCTGAAGAACTTCGATCATGCTCTAATTCTGCGGGAGGATGATCCGCTGCTGCCTGCAATTCTGAAGGTCTATGAAGAGCAGGGGATCAAGGATGGCGCCCCGAGCAACAAGATGAAGGGCCCTGCATTTAAGACCGAACTCGCTACCGCATATCCTGATTGCCGCCTGGTCGTAACGAAAGAGACCATGACCGTTGAGGGCATGATCAAGATCGTCTATGAACTTCTGAAGGACAAGCTGAATATCGCCAAGCTGACTTTCACCAGCGGCGTGAATGCTGCGTCCCAGGAGTACAAGCCGGAAGGCACTTTGGATCGCTGCCCCCTGTGCGGCATTGCTCTGAATGAAAAAGGCGTATGCCCGAAGTGCGGGTATAAGAAGCAGTAATTCTCAAAGAAATTAACATCGCTCACGGCGAGGTGAGGTTTACGCTGCACCTCGTCGTTTTCTGCTAACGCATGATCCGCAGAGAGTATGCTGAGCACACCTCCTTCACGACTCGATACAATCAGTACAGATGATATCCTGATTTTTATACGGATATTCAATGTGCCTGCATAGAATTGAAGCTTTTTTTGTTAGAGAATCATATGAGACGGGACTGCGTGATTTTTCTTTCCCAAAATTACAGAATCGGCAACGCCGTAAGGCGGTGTCTTCTAATTAATCAGAGCTTCCTAAGAAATCGTATCGGAAAACAGAACGGCACCGTAGGATTCCCCGGAAAATCCGGTGAATGATACGGTGCCGCTTTTTTTGTTAAACGTGCATTACGGATAACGCGGAAGCAATAGACTGAATGTTTTCCTCACAGCTTTCCCGGTTGCGCAGGCAGTATTCCTGAAATATCGCGTCTACCACCACCAACTGGGCTACTCTTGCCGGAACAGAACCGAACTGGAAGGGACTTTCATTGGAGCCGCAGCGCAGAACCACATCCGACAGCTTTGCTGCCGGGGATTTCTGGAACCGGGTTATCAGAATCGTCCGAATGCCCCGCTGCCGCGCCAGCTCCAGGATCTGAAGGCCGCCGGTGGTGGCGCCGGAATAGGAAAACAGGAAAATCACACCCCTGGGGTCCATGGTTGCCACGGCGGAAATCTGCGTATGGGCGTCGGAAATCGCGAAAAATTTTCCCGTAACGGTAGAAAACAGGTGAGCACACTCACTCGCCATAATCATAGAGCCGCCGGAACCGATACAAAGCACTGTGGGCGCCTGCTCGATCATCTCCACCGCACGGCCGATCTGGTTCAGATCCATCAGTTCCATGGTCTGATGGACGGCGTCAATGGTCAGCCGCCCGGATTCCCGCACCCGTCCTGCCAGGGTATCCGTGGAAACCTGTTTATTCCGATGTGCCAAACCCGGCGCGGAATGCCGGGCAAGCTCGATTTTGAAGGCGTTGAAGCCCTTCAGCTTCATACTCCGGCAGAACCGGGAAACGGTAGCCTCCGCGGTGCCGCACTCATCTGCCAGCTGGGTGATGGACATGAACTGCACCTGCGCATAGCTGGCCAGTACAAAGTCCGCTACACGCCGCTCAGCGGCAGTCAGCTGATAGTAGGAGGCACGTATGCGCTCCAGAATATCCATATTCTGCTCGTCCATAATCGTGCCTCCTGAATATTCAGTGTTATTCGCCCAGGATCTCCGTCATCATCTGATCCACCAGGATCAGGCAGCGGGGTACGTGGAAGGGACCCTTAAAGGTAGAGCCCTTACAGGCAGGCTGGGTGGGCTTGCCGTCCCGGCGCAGATAGCCGTACCACTCGCCATACTCGTCGGCAAAGTAAGTCTTGCAGTAGTCCAGAATTCGGTCGAAGATTTCCAGATACTTCTCATCCCGGGTATCCCGATAAATCATCATGGCCGCGATCAGCGCCTCATTATGGGGCCACCACAGCTTCATATCGTGCTCATATGCCTCGGGAGGATTGCCCAGGCAATCCTTGAAATACAGGATGCCGCCATACTCCTGATCCCAGCCCATGCTGAAGGCCATGTCGAAGACATTGACGGCTTTTTCATGCAGTTCCTTGTCGCCAATCTGGTTGGCATAGTCCATCAGGAACCAGCTGCACTCGATGTCGTGGCCAGGGTTGACTATTCTGCCCTCTGTGATATCCAGACGGGGCGTGCCGTCAGGCGCTACATTCTCCAGGGTGCACTTCAAATCGGGCTTGACATGGTAGGCAAAAATATCGTGGATGCACTCCTTTGCGCGGGCATCGTAAAGCGCCGTGTTGTCCGGGTCGACCCGCTTCATCACGTCAGTGGCATTGAGGATGATCATGGGAGTGCCCAGGCTGCGGCCGGTGCGGGTCTCGGGAATGGTCTTAGGCTCCATGCCGGTGGGGTCGGGCATGCCGTGGTTCAGATTCCAGTACAGGTCGTAGGCCCGGCGGGCGCGGTCCAGATGCTCCTTTTCTCCGGTGATACCGTAGTATTCGGCGTTGGCAATACAATAGAAGGCCTCACTGAAGCAGTAGCGGCGCTGACGCAGGGGCTTGCCGTCACCGGTGACGGTGAAGTACAGCCGTCCGCCGGCATCATGATTGACGCAGTACTTCTCCAAAAAGTCAATGCAGCTCTTGGAGGCTGCCAGCCACTCCGGCTTTACGCCGTAGATATGGCACAGGTAGGCATAGGTCCAGCCGCATCGGCCCTGCATCCACACGCTCTTGTCGGTGGAATAAATGTTGCCCTTGCGGTCAAGGCAGGTATAAATGCCGCCATGCTCGGCATCCATACCGTTTTTCAGCCAAAAGTCCGCAACATTCGCTAGCTGATCCCGGATCCACTGACGCTGGGCCATAAATTTTTCACGATTCATATGGAATACCTCCTAGAAATTGTCGGTTTATAATACCATCATACCACTGAGTAAAAATGATTTCAATCAAAACATAAAAGAAAATAATTTTTCTTTTGAAGCATTCCTTTCCCGTCCGATAGTGACAGACTGGAAAACCTGTGCTACAATATCCGAAAAAGGAGGGAATCGCAATGCTTCGTAATCTTCTGCGTCCGGACAGCGGACTGATGATCACCATGACCCAGATCACGGACTGCATTTTCCTGAGTCTGTTCTGGATTGTGGGCTGTCTGCCGGTGGTGACCATCGGTACATCCTGCGCCGCACTGTATGATGCTGTTTACCGTGGCTTACGTCAGGGAGACAAGCGCCCCTGGCAGCGGTTCTGGCAGGTTTACCGGGAAAACTGGAAGGCGGGGCTTGTGCCAACCGTGCTGTTCCTCATACTGTTTTCCCTGCTGGTAAAGGCGGTGATTACCGTCTGGAATGCTGCGGCCACAGGCAGTATCTCCTGGATGTTGTTTTCTGGGGCGGCATTTCTCGGCATCACGGCGCTGGGTATTCTGAGCCTGACATTCCCTGTGCTGTCCCGGTTTGAAAACGGCCTCATGGGGCTTCTGAAAAACACGCTGCTGCTGGCACTGGCCAATCTGCCCCGGATGATCCTGCTGGGCTTTTTCAACACGGCAGCCCTGCTTCTGTGCGCCCGGTATGTGTTTCCCCTGTTCTTCCTGCCTGCGCTGACGGCGCTGGCGTCCACCCTTGTAGTGGAGCCCATGTTTCGCCCCTTTTTGAATACGGAATCCTGAGGGTTTACTTCAGCAGTTCCGGAACAATCGCCGCCAGCCTTTCCGCGAGCCGGGCATGTCCCCGACTGGTCAGGTGCATATAGTCCACGGTATTAAACTCGCATCCCAGTTCTCCGGCGTCCAGGAAGGATACCCCAAGAAGTTCACACTGCTCCCGGTAGCATTCTCCAAGCTGCCGGGATTTTTCTACGCACAGCCGGCCCATGGTCTGGGCAACAGGGCTGGTAAGCATCCCCTCTCCGATGGGGGGAGGAGCGATCACCAGAATATTGGGAAGCTTCCCGCCCCAGCAGTCAGTGCTCTTTGCTTTGTTTACCAGCCGGGCCATACCGAGTCCGATGCAGGCGGCGCTGGCATAGAACCGGTCCTTGGTGTCGTTGGTTCCCAGCATGATGATCAGCAGGTCAATCACCTCGTGACTTTTCAGGCAGGGATAAATATAGTCCAGCGCGTTCAGACCCTCGTGAATGGGATCATCAAAACAGGTGGTGCGGCCGGAAAGCCCCTCTTCAATCACCAGATAACCCGATCCCATTGCCTTTTGCAGCAGCCGGGTCCAGCGCTGGTCTTCCGTAAAGCGAATGCCGCCGTCCTCGCAGTCGCCGGGATCGGCGCAGTAACCGTGGGTATTGGAATCTCCAAAGCAGAGTATGTGCTTTTTCATGGGCATGCGACTCCTCTCTTATGTAACAGAATACCACGTTTTCAGCCCGCGTCAAGGGCGGCAGAACAGTTTCGTCATTGTGCTGTAATTGGAAACGTTTTCTTGTTCAAAATGGAAATTATTTTGTTAAATATGGTTTTTCGAAAATTATTTTCAAATAGTTGTTGACTTTGCTGAATCGATGTTGTAGGATAAGGCTGGGAATTGTAGGGAATACCACAAAACGTCAAGGGGTATGCCCTACCCGAAACCAGCCTCTGCGGCACAAGCCGTGAAGCGCATATCGTATCAATATATATTAGGAGGAAACACAATGAAAAAGTTGATTGCTCTGGCATTGGCTGCGGTTATGATCCTGTCTCTGGCCGCCTGCTCCGTTCAGAAGGAAGAGCCCGCCAAGCCCGCTGAGACCCAGGCTGCCGCTCCCGCCGCGACCGAGGGCGCAGCTCCCGCCGAGACCCCTGCTGCTCCCGTAGAGATCAGCCTGTGGACCTTCCCTGTTGGTAAGTGGGGCGACGAGGCTACCGTCAACGCTCTGTTGGCTGACTTCAATGCCGCTTACCCCAACATCACCGTGAAGGTTGAGTATCTGGCATACGGCGGCGACGGCGATGCCAAGATCGACGCTGCCATTGAAGGCGGCCAGGCCCCTGACCTGGTCTTTGAAGGCCCCGAGCGTCTGGTTACCGGCTGGGGCGCCAGAGGCGTCATGGCGGATCTGACCGACCTGTGGACCGACGAGGTCAAGGCTGACATGGTTCCCGCTGTTGAGGCTGCATGCCGGAACAACGACGGCGTCTACTACGAGTTCCCCGTCTGTATGACCGCACACTGCATGGCCATCAACAAAACCGTCTTTGAAGAAGCCGGCGCGATGCAGTACATCGACGAAGAGAACCACACCTGGACCACCGAAGGCTTCATCAACGCTGTCAATGCTGTTTATGACTACACTGGCTCTACTGTTGGCGCTGTGTTCTGCAACGGTGCCGGCGGCGACCAGGGCAACCGCGCTCTCATCTCCAACCTGTACTCCGGCCACTTCACCACTGCTGATCATACCGCATGGACCACCGATTCCGAAGAAATCGTCAAGGCTCTGCAGCTGCTGGTCGATCTGGAAGGCATTCAGTTTGATCCCTCCATCAACGGTGGCGGTGAGGCCGACCTGTTCGCCCAGGGCGTTCTGAAGATGGCTACCTGCTGGAACCTGTCCAACTACAACCAGAGAACGGATGTCATCGACTTTGAGGTTCTGCCCATGGCCTTCCCCTCCGACGACGGCGTTGCTGAGCTGTGCGGCGGTATCTGGGGCCTCGGCATCTTTGACAACGGCGACGCTGCCCGCATCGAGGCTGCCAAGACCTTCGTGAAGTTCATGACCGAGGACAATGCTGTGGCTTCCGTCAAGGCTTCCGGCTTCTCCTCCCCCCGTCTGTCCCAGACCGACATTTACGCCGGCGCTGAGAACATCGACACCATCAAGCTGTACGAGTCCTTCCTGCCCAGCATGGGTGATTACTACAACGTCATGACCGGCTGGACCGAGGCTCGCACCATGTGGGCTGAGACCCTGCAGGCAATCGGCACCGGCACCGATGTGACCGAGGCCCTGACCACCTTCACCAACAACGCAAACGCTCTGCTGGGCTAATCCCAAACCATAAGAGAATCGGAATTTGATGAACGTCCCTCCCCTTCCGAGGGGAGGGACGTTTCTTCCGGGAGAACATGGAAAGTGTGAATGGGCAGGCCGTCTGCCGGGCAGCAATATGCACCACAGTACCAGTTCCCATTCTCCTGCCGTGTAGATTGAAAGGAGGACCTCCTTGGAAAAAACAAGCGTTCGACTGAATAAAAATACCCGTCATTTGGTAATTCAGGAAAACATTGCCGCATACCTGTTTTTGCTTCCCTTCCTGGTTTTCTTCGCGGGATTCGTACTGTACCCCATGGTCATGTGTGTGTACACCAGCTTCTTTGATGCGACCATGGGCAACCGTGAAGATATTTTCCTTGGACTTGGCAACTATGTTGAGCTGTTTCATGACCCGGTATTCTGGAAAGCTCTGTGGAACACCCTGATCATTGTATTGGTGTCCGTTCCCGTCACCTGCGTATTTTCCCTGTGGGTTGCGTCCGCGATCAGCAAGATGCCCGTGGCCGCGACCTCCGCGTTCCGCTGCATTTTCTACCTGCCAGTGGTCACCGGCTCCGTTGCCGTTACCATGGTGTGGAAGTGGATGTACAATAACTACTATGGTATCTTTAACTACATCGGCACCAGCACCGGCTTGCTGGAAAAGCCTATTAACTGGCTGGGTGACCCCAGGTACGCACTGGGCTGCATCATTCTGATCCTGCTGACCACCTCTGTCGGTCAGCCCATCGTCCTGTATGTCTCCGCCCTGGATAACGTGGACAAGTCTCTGGTGGAAGCCGCAGAGGTGGACGGCGCTAACCAGCTGCAGGCTTTCTGGAAAATCAAATGGCCGCAGATGATGCCCACCACCCTGTACATTCTGGTCATCACCACCATCAATTCCTTCCAGTGCTTCGCGCTGATTCAGCTGCTGACCTCCGGCGGCCCCAACAACTCTACCATGACCATCATGTACTACATTTATCACAATGCCTTTAAGCTGTACCGCTACGGCTACGGCAACGCGATGGGTGTCGTACTGGCCTTTATCATTGCCATCCTGTCCGCTGTCCAGTTCAGACTGGGCAAAGAAAAGTAAGGGAGGAGTGAGGATATGAGTAAGCAAAATCGTCTGGACAACACTGCGCGCCGGGGCAAAGCGTATTACATTTTCTCCTTTGTCGTTGTCGCCATCCTCGCTTTCCTGTTTACATTCCCCCTGTACTGGATCATCACAGGCGCATTCAAGACCAAAAAGGAAATCATGTCCACTACACCCGTCTGGTTCCCCACGGAATGGGTCACCGTGAACTTTCAGAACCTGATGGGCAAGCGAAGCGCACCCCTGTTTGATCTGAAGCTTTTCGGCTACCTCATTGCCGGACCCACCGTCCCCGCTGCCATCCGGTGGCTGGTCAATACGGTGTTCATGTCCGTAGCTTCCATGCTGATCACCTGCCTGACCTCCGCAATGGCAGGCTACGCTCTGGCAAAAAAGCGCTTCTATGGCAGAACCATACTGTTCAGCCTGATCGTCTGCGCCATGGCGCTGCCCAAGCAGGTCATCCTGATCCCCATGCTCCGGGAAATGTCTGCGCTGAAAATGTATGATACCATCTGGGCAGTGATCTTCCCCATCGTGGGCTGGCCCTTCGGCGTGTTCCTCCTGAAGCAGTTTGCGGAGGGCATCCCCACGGAAATGGTGGAGGCCTGCCGCATCGACGGTGCCAGCGAGTGGCGCACCTTCACCGATGTTATGTTCCCTATGATCAAACCCGGTGTCGGTGCCTGCGCTATCTTCACCTTCATCAACTCCTGGAACGACTACTTCATGCAGCTGATTATGCTGACATCTACCAAGAATCTGACGATTTCCCTGGGTATCGCCACCATGCAGGGTGAGAACTCCACGGACTTTGGCCTTCTGATGGCGGGCTGTGCCCTGGCCTCTGTGCCCATCATCATTGTGTTCCTGATCTTCCAGAAGTACTTCACCAAGGGCATTACCATGGGCGCCGTGAAGGGATAAGTCGCAGACAAAGATTCTTGCAAGAAACGAAACGGCTTCTATGCCCGGTACCGCACAAGCCGGCGCTGTCCTCCTGGGGAGGCTGGCGGCCCTTCCTGACGATGCCAACAAGATCAAAATGATGCTAAGCACACCGGAAACGGTGACAGTTCAATGTGAAGATCCACAGATAAGGAGATAATCAACATGAAGGATATCGCAAAATATGAGGGAATCTTTCCTGCGTTCTATGCTTGCTATGACGCCGCAGGCAATATCAGCCCCAAAGCCGTCCGGGAACTGACCCGCTGGTTCATCGGGAAGGGGGTTAAGGGCGTCTATGTCGGCGGCTCCTCCGGTGAGTGCATCTACCAGAGCAAGGAAGAACGCAAGATCGTTCTGGAGAACGTCATGGCGGAGGCCAAGGGCAAGCTGACCGTGATCGCCCATGTTGCCTGCAACAACACCGCCGACTCTCAGGAGCTGGCAGCCCACGCGGAAAGCCTTGGCGTAGACGCCATCGCCTCCATTCCCCCCATCTACTTCCACCTGCCTCCCCACGCCATCGCAAAGTACTGGAATGACATTTCCGACGCGGCCCCCAACACGGATTTTATCATCTACAACATCCCCCAGCTGGCAGGCGTGGCGCTGAACGTGCCCCTGCTGAAGGAAATGCTGAAGAACCCTCGCTGCGTCGGTGTCAAGAATTCCTCCATGCCCACGCAGGACATCCAGATGTGGCGCGACGAGGGCGCCATCGTGTTCAACGGTCCCGATGAGCAGCTGATCTCCGGCCTGGTTATGGGTGCGGTTGGCGGCATCGGAGGCACCTACGGCGCCATGCCTGAGCTGTACCTCAAGCTCTACGAGTGCGTCAAGTCCGGCGATCTGGCCACGGCGCTGGAGATCCAGAACGACTGCTGCCGGATCATCTACAAGCTGTGTTCCGGACATGGCAATATGTACGGCATGATCAAAGAAGCCCTGCGCAGGATGGGCTGCACCGACTGCGGCAGCGTCCGCGCACCTCTGGCCGAGCTGGTCGAAAGCGATTACCCCATTGTCGGCGAGTGCGTTGCCATGATTCAGGCTGCTGTCGCCAAGTACTGCTGAATAAATCCCCATGCGGAACCGCTGCGCCGCAAAGCATGAAAGCAGTTTATGCATGGGGAGCTATGTGCATCAGCAACCGTTGCCCCGCCAGGGGCGAGGCGCTGGCGCTTGAATGAAATATTTATCGTGAATGCGGAGCGTTCACAGTAAAACTGCCGGGGTCCCGCCCCGGCAGTTTTATACCCGTATCAAAGGAGAAACTATGGACTTTATCCAGCCTCTGCAAGTGATCTGGGATTATTTGGGGATGCACCAGACCCCGGAAAAAGCCGACTTGATTGTTGGCTTCGGCAATTTTAACACAAATATCGCCCGGCGGGCGGCAGAGCTGTACCGTCAGGAGCTGGCTCCGGCAGTCCTGTTTACTGGCGGTCTGGGCCGCAACACGGAGGGGTTGCTTCCTGAGCCGGAGGCCGTCCGTTTTGCGCAGGTGGCTATGGCGTGCGGCGTGCCGGAAAAGGTGATCATACTGGAGCCGGAATCCACCAACACTGCGGAAAATATTCTCTTTACCCGTCGCCTGCTGGAGGAGCGGGGCATTCCCCATGACCGGATCCTGGGGGTTCACCAGCCCTTTATGGAGCGACGCATCACTGCCGCCATGGGGATCTACTGGCCGGAACAGATCTTCCGGGTCACGTCTCCACAGGTCACCATTCCCGAATACCTGGCGGATGCAAAGCGGCAGGGCATTACAGAAAATGCCGCCGTCAGCGTGATTGTGGGCGACTTTCAGCGCATTGACCTCTACGCAAGAAAAGGCTATCAAACACCCCAGTACATTCCGCCGGAGGCGTGGGAGGCCTTCCATCACCTGGTCGCCATGGGCTTTGACAAACAGCTGGCAAAAGGGTAGTTTTCATACTGGGGCGTATCTGAAAACTGTCAAAACGCCCAAACAGCGGGTCTTTTTCCGCTATGCCGCACCTTTTTTCCTTGCAATACACCAGGTATTCCTGCGGGAAAATGGCTTGCATAGCGAAAAAATCCCTCGCTGTTGGTCATATTGCCAGTTTTCAGATACGCCCTAATTCTCAATTACATACTTTCATTCGCAAGAATTGAAGCTTTTATGTAACGATTCAGTGGTAGCGATGACTTTCGTGTAAATGATCGTTTAGCGCAGCAATGTCCGTTGGTTCCACCAGAGTGGGACGCCCACCCAAGGCTCCCTTTGCACAAGGGAGCCTTGGGCGCTCCCGCGCCACAGCAACCAACGTACATTGCTGCGCTAAACGATCATTTACCATAGCACTGCACCTGCGGTCGAGGGGCCCAAAGGATGTGCGTCTACCACCCAAAGTGCGTAACGCATTTGCCGCGGGCCTTGCCCGCTAAACGATCATTTACCACATAAATATAGGCACGACTGAATAGCTACGTTTATTATGAAAGTCTCAAAAACAATGGTAAAATTCAAACATTTTTGATGAATTTCATTTTTGGTGGCGCTGTACTCAGCATGGGGATTTAATAAGAAATAGTATGAGATATGGTTTTCAACTTAACCTCACCTTCAGGCTGAGTATCTTTTCCTCAATGCGCCGGATGGTTTGCAAGAATGCTTCATCCGGTTTCCCGGTTGGATCCTCCAGCCCCCAATCCTCTCGCCACTTACAGGGCAGAAAGGGGCACTGAACATTGCATCCCATGGTGATGACCACATCCACCGGCGGCAGGTCGGACAGAAGCTTACTGTGCTGGCCCTCGGCCTCCATATCGATGTGATGGAGCTGCTTCATCAGGCGAACGGCATCGGGGTTAATATGGTCTTTCCGCTCCGTTCCCGCGGAATAGCTTTCAAATACGTCTGATGCCAGATGCCGCCCCAGGGCCTCCGCAATCTGGCTGCGGCAGGAATTGTGGACACAGATGAATGCTACCTTCTGCATACACTCACCCCAGCTTGTGCAGCAGCTTCTCCACATCGGCGGCTTTCAGCACCTTGCCCATGGAAACAACCTGATCATTGACCACGATGGCGGGCATGGACATGACGCCGTATTCCATGACCTTTTCCATGTCAGTGACGTACGCCACCTCAATGTTCAGCCCCAGAGCCGCCACAGCCGCTTTCGCGTTCTCGTACTGCTCATGACAGGACTTGCAGCCCGCGCCCAAAACCTTGATGGTGGTGATGCCGTTTGCGGTGTTTCCGCAGCAGCAGGAACCGGTTTTTTCCGCCTTGGGAGCAGATCCGCAGCAGCATCCAGCGGCTTCTTCGGCCTGAGGTTCCGCGCTGCCGCAGCAGCAGGCCTTCTTTTCTTCTTCCTTCTTTTTTCCAAAATTGAACAGTGCCATGATCATACCTCCATTAGATGATAAATATTTGGATTGCGTTGAAGAAATAACCAACTATAATAATACCAATGACGCAGATTGCCACAAACACCATAAGCAGCTTGGGCTTTACCGCCTTGCGCAGCATAATGATGGACGGCAGGCTCAACGTTGTAACCGCCATCATAAAGCTGAGGATCGTTCCCAGCTGGGCGCCCTTGGCAAGCAAGGCTTCCGCAACGGGAATGGTGCCGAAAATATCCGCGTACATGGGAACGCCCACCAGTACCGCCAGAATCACACCAAGGGGATTGCTGCTGCCGAGAATATTCTGAATCCAGCTTTCCGGAATCCAGTTGTGAATCACCGCTCCGACGCCCACGCCAATGAGAATATAGGGAAATACTTTTTTGAAGGTGCCGACCACCTGTTCTTTTGCATAGACCAACCGGTCCCTCGCCGTCAGGTCGGGAGCAGCGATGTCCACACTGCCTTTGGCTCTGCGGATGAATTCTTCCACATGGTTCTCCATGTGAAGCTTTTCGATCATTGTACCGCCTGCGACCGCAATGACCAGACCGACGATTACATAAACGACGGCGATTTTGGCCCCGAAAATGCTCATGAGAAGCACGAGGCTTCCTAAATCCACCATGGGGGAGGAAATCAAAAAGGAGAAGGTCACCCCAAGGGGCAGACCGGCGCTGGTAAAGCCGATAAACAGCGGAATGGAGGAGCAGGAGCAGAAGGGTGTCACCGTGCCCAGCAGGGCGGCAATGATATTTGCCCAGATGCCTTTGAAACCTCCGAGGATTCGTTTGCTCCGCTCCGGTGGGAAATAGCTCTGAATGTAGGAGATCACAAAAACCAGAAAGCAGAGCAGCACCGTAATCTTAATCACATCGTAGAGAAAAAACCGGATGCTGCCGCCCCAGCGGGATGCCGTATCCAGCCCCAGGGCAGATAATCCCCTGCCGATGACGGCATTCAGCCACTTCATGCCAAGAATTTCGTTCTGGAAGAAATCCCATATTGATGTCAGTACATTCATAAAAAACCCCTTTCATATCGGTAAATCGAAATTTATCGATCTTTAACATGCTGTATAAGCCGTGCCGGAAGTATGGATTTACGATTCACAGCACGACTCGCTTTCACAGGCGGGATTACAATCAGTTAATCCAGTCAGGTAATCCTTGGCAATCCGGACGCCCTCCGGGCAGATGCGGTAGTGCATCCACTTTCCCTCCTTGCGCCCCACGACAATCCCGGAATCACACAGGATTTTCATGTGGTGGGAAAGGGTGGGCTGACTGATGCTCATTTCCTCCAGCAGCTTGCAGGCGCATTTTTCACCACCGCAAAGCAGCCTCATGATACGAATACGGTTTTCATCGCAGAATGCCTTGAAAATCAAAGCCGTCCTTCGCTGGTCCATGGCACACCTCCTGTTGAAATTAATGATATGATAGACAATAAATTGATATTTGTCAATATGTATTCTGCTGATTGACAGCAATATCCGCGGAAGATATCGGAGGCGGCAGCGGTTCACCCTTCAGGATATACCGCTCCAGAACCTGCCGGGCACCGTCCTCCCGCACGCTGGGGGCGCGGTATTTCCCTGCCTGCAGCGCCCTTTCCGAGCCGTTGGCCATGGCAAAGGAGATCCCTGCCACTTCCAGCAGCTGCACATCATTGTCCCCGTCGCCGATGGCCATAACATGGGACAGCGGGATCCCCAGCCTGCCGGCGACGCTTTTCAGGGAGTGTCCCTTGGACACTCCCGGGGCTGTCAGCTCCAGGCAGTACCAGAAGGAGCTGCTCAGGCAGACGCGGTCCTTCAGCGGACCGTTCGCCCAAAATGCCGTAACCGTGCCGGCTTTTTCCCGGTTATCCACCAGCATGGTGATCTTGCTGATCCGGTCGGCCCGCATCCGGGCAAAGCCTTCCGGGCTGCCGTCCAGCTCCGCCAGGTAATCGTCTGTTCCCTCCTTTGGGAACACAGGGCCGGTGTAGCCCGGCGGCTTATAGGTGTACATCACATTGCGGCCGGAAAACTCCACCATGTAGTGCAGCTGTCCGGACTGTCGGATAACGGTATCGGTTACACATCCGTCCAGCAGCCTTTCAAAGAGCATGGTGTCTTCCATGACGACATAGGCTCCGTTGTTGGAGATAATGGGACCGTTAAAGCCGATGGAACGCATCTGGGACATGATGTGACCGTAGTTGCGCCCGGAGGCAAGGCCGATCCGCACACCCCGTTCCGCCACCTGCCTTACCGCGCGGCATAATTCCGCAGACGGAGTGCGGTTTACGGGAGAATCCACCATGGTGCCATCCACATCCAGAACGGCCATTTCTATCTGTGTGCTTTCCATCCCGATCCCTCCTGTAACCGCCTGCGGGAATGTCCTTGTTTATGAAGAAAGCGACCAAACGGCTCTGCCGTTTGGGCCGCTCTTATGCTATTTCTTGATAAAAATGCTTCATTTTTATCAAGAAGGCACCGCCTTACGGCGCTGCCGAATATGTGATTTTCGGGATAGAAAATCACATATTCCCGTCTCATATGATTCTCTAATGAAAGTGTTTAAACCGAATTGAATAAACATTTTAAACGAGAATCAGTATTATATTGCCGCCATCGGCGGCATACGATGTCAATCGTATGATAAAATGGTTCCAAGCATTCTATCAGGGAATGGTATTATCTGCTGCCTGGACTGACCCTTTCCGGCGTGACTCCACTGCCCGGGCAGGAAGAGGGTTCGTGCAGGGCGGATCAATTGTCTTTGCTTAGGCGTGCGGACACCACGGCGCGAAGAAGATCGTGCTCCGAGGTGGACACCATGCTGATATCCATGGCATGGAGCAGCAGCATGGAAAACGGAATCTCCGTTCCGTTAAGCTGGGGCGCCATCAGCTGCTCAAACTGAACCTTGTGAGCCTCCGCCAGAAGTGCCTGCGCTTCCAGCAGCTTGGCATCTGCCGCCTGATAGTTTTCGGCGATTACATCGTTCAGAGCTTCATAGACCTTGCTTCTGCCTTCGCCGGCGTTGCAGATCATTTCCATGCAGGCATTGCTCAGTTCGTCCATTGTCATTTTCATGGGGTTCTCCTTTTGGCGCCCTGCTTTGGGCGCAGGCGGTGATGGAGGTTACTTGTCCAGCGTCTCAAGAATCATATTCAGAATGGCCTCGCCCTTGGCAAGTCCGTATTCCCGCATGGGGATCACCATGAAGGGAATATTGCCGTGGCCTTTTTCCGCAGCGTACTTTTGAATGTCCGTCAGCTGGCCCTTTACCTGAGGCGCCAGCAGAACAATGTCTACGCTCCCGAAATCAAAGGTGCGGTAGCGCAGACTGGCATAGCAGTTCACCGTCAGATCGATACCCTTGGCGGGTGCGGCCTTGCGCAGCGCATCCACGATGATGCTGGATGACATGGCGGATGCGCACAGGATGACCGAAGATACTTTTCTCATATTTACCTCCCAAAAGACGGTGCGGTCCGTCCGCTGCCGGACGGACCGCGGTTGTTACAGCCTTAGTATATCGGAAAATGCAGAAGCTTTCAAGCCTTTCCCTAGGAACCTCTGAATAAATCGTCTGCGGCTGAGTGGCGGATCTTTTGCCGCATCCGTGCAGTATTCAAAACGGGAATACAGCCAGTATTCCTCCGCTTTTAACACCTTCGTCTGTGACAAAATCTCTCGCCATCCGCTCTTGCCGATTCCATCAGAATTTCCCTTATTCTGCGGCAGCGCTTCCTTCTTCCGCGGCAGCGTTTGCTTTTTCCTCCGCCACGCAGCGCTTTTCGTAGAGCTTTGCGAAGGGATACCAGATGATTACCATCAGGATGATCAGCACAGCCTGTGCCACGACATTGCGCCAGTCACCACCGGTGGACAGATAGGGCTGCAGCAGAGGAGGCGTGGTCCAGGGGATCTGTACGTAGGCAGGGCTGATCAGGCCGATGGCGGTCAGCACATAGCCGTACATGGTGCCCAGCAGAGAGGTCAGGAACACGAAGGGGACAAACATCAGGGGGTTCAGCACAATGGGGGTGCCGAACATCACAGGCTCGTTGACGCAGAAGATGCCGGGGATGATGGACAGCCGGGCAACCTCACGCAGGTGAGCGGACTTGGAGCGGAGCCAGATGAACAGCAGAGACAGGGTCATGCCCACGCCGCCGATCATGGTCCAGCTGTAGAAGAAGGGCTCGGTGATGATGTGGGGCAGAGCCTGACCTGCGGCTTGGGCGGCAGCGTTCTCTGCGATGTTGGTCAGCAGGAAGGGGTACATGACGCCCCAGACGGTGAAAGAACCGCCGTGGATACCGACGAACCACAGCAGCTGCAGCAGCAGAGCGCAGATGAATGCGGCGTACCAGGTATCGGAAACGGACAGTAGGGGTGTGATCACGGCGTTCAGGACTGCGTTCAGGTCGAAGTTCAGAACCACACGCAGCAGCCAGAAGAACACCAGCAGAATTGCCATAGGCAGCAGGGATGCAAAGCTCTGGGCGATGCCGCTGGGGACGGACTTGGGCATGCGGATGACAATGTTGTGCTTATATGCGAAGTGCATAAATTCCACAACCACAATGGCCACGACGAACAGCGTAAACATGCCCTTGGCAGACAGGCCTACGGTACTGATGGTGCTGGTGGCAAGATCTGCAGGTGCGACGGTAATCAGATAGCAGGCGACGGTAACGATGGATACGATTGTGGGATCCTGCTCCTCATACATTCTGGCCAGCTCCGAGCCCAGGGAGATTGCCAGGTAGAGGGTCATAAAGTTCATGGTCATGGTGTACAGGATGTTGAGCTTGCCGGCGTAGGGTGCCATGGCTGCTGCCCAGGACTCCACGGGAAGGCTGGTCAGAATCAAAGGCAAGGCGCCGACGATGATGAGGGGAATCGTGCGGATCAGCGCTGCGCGGATGGCCGCAAAATGACGCTGGTTGCCCATTTTGACAAGAGGCGGCGCAATATACTGCTCAATCCATGCGCCCCATTTGTCCATCAAGGCTTCAAACTTGCTGGTTTTCATAATAGCTTCCTCCTTTTTATTTTACCGTGATTTTGTGATCCTCCGGTATGGAATACAAATTGCCGTTACACACGGGTGTGTACCGTTTGTGTAAAATCATTATGGGCATCCCTGTTGGGATCGTCACCCAGATACTCCGGAGCGAATACGGAAAGCACCTGAATCACGGTCGTCAGCAGAAGTACGGACTGGGTCAGCGGCCAGCCCGGTACGGCGATGCAGCCATCGCCTGTCTGACCCCGGCCTGTGGCATCCAGCAGAAGCGTGTGTGCCCCGACCGACTGCAGATAGGAAGCGGTCTTCTCTGTCAGCTCCTGCAGGGGGTGGGGTGTGCAGAGCAGAACAACCGTGCTGTCCGGCGTGATGGATCGGTGCATTCCGTGGGAGAATTCCCCGATATCATTGAACATGGTAGGGATGCACATGGTTTCCATCAGCTTCAGCTGGCCTTCCATGGCCGTTCCGAAGTTCATGCCGAAGCCCAGCACATACAGATCCTTCACCGTGCTTCCAAAGTCATGGGCACGGCACCAGGCCAGTGTCTGCTGTATTATCCCGGGGAGCTGCCGGATCTGTCCGTCCAACTCATCCCGGATGTCGGCAATCTGCCCCTGGCTGAGAACCTGCCGAACCCGTCCCAGCTGAACAGCCAGCTGCATCAACACCATCAGCGTCGCACTGTAGCCCTTTGTTTTCGCGTTGCTGTCCTCCTCGCCGCAGCCCAGAATCAGAGTGTGGTCCGATTCCCGGGCAATGGGGGAATCCGCCGCGTCGGTGATGCCCAGGGTTCGCAGTCCCAGAGTTCCAGAAAACCGCAGAGCGTCGATGGCGCCGCTGCTGGTTCCGGTCTGGCTGATGGCCGCCACCATGGTACGGCCCGGGTCCTCCCGGCGCAGGGAGGATGCGTTATAAAGGAAATTGGCGGGCGTATACACATAGACCCGCAGCCCTGCGTTCCGGGACAGAAAATCGCTGACTGTCATAGCCGCATTGTAGGAACTGCCATGTGCCACGAAGTACAGCGCCTCCAGATCCGGCCCCACCGCTTCTGCCAGGGCATTCATCTGCGGGTCATCCAGAATGCCGGTCAGCACCGGCTGCTCTTGGGCGATATACTCCCACATGATGCTTTTCTGTTTCACCGCGCATCTCCTTACAGCCCCAGAAGCTTCGCCGCGTTGCCTCCCAGCATCATTTCCAGATGGGCGGGATCCTTGCAGATGTAGCGGATCTTCTCAATCTCCTGAGCCTGGTCTCCGAAGGGCGCGTCAGAGGAATACAGGATTTTTTCGGGGCCGGCAATTTCGTAAGCCATGCGGATGACCGGCACGTAGCTGCCGCAGGTGCTGAGGTAGAAATTGGGGATGTCCCGTGCCAGCTCGCAGGCACGCTCATACATCAGCGGTACGCCCAGATGGAAAAGCACCACGGGAACCTCTGGGAAGGCCCTGGCCATCTGTGCCCACTTGTCCGGCGTGGAAAACATATCCGACTGGCCGTGGACGACCACGCATTTGTGATACTTTTTGCACAGCTCGAAATAGGGATCCAGCACACTGTGCCGGTCTGCGCTGTAGCCGAAACGGATGGCGTTCATCTTCAGACCGTAGAAGTGGTAATCCCGGAAGCAGTGCTCCAGCTCTTCCTCGCCGTCAATGTCCCAGGGATTGATTACCGCAAAGCCCAGAGTCTTGTCCGGATACTTTTGGCAGCACTCGTGAATGTACCCATTGTCGATGGTTTCCAGCTGGGAGCAGATCATGCAGCGGTCAACCCCCGACTCCTTCATGATCTCCAGCAGAGATTCCACTTTATAGTTTTCACCCTTCTTGATGCCGATGTGGGCAAGCATATCAATAATCATGTGACACCTCTCATTCCAGACCGAAGATCCGGGCGGCATTTTTCCACAGAACCTTCTCTTCTCCGTCGGGGAAGCCCTTTGCCGCGTTGCGTACCTTCAGAAGCTCCAGGGGATAGTAGCCTGCCTCCGGGGTGCCGGTGCCCAGCAGCACCTTGTCGATACCCGCGGTTTTGATCGCCCGGTGGGTGTTGAAATCCATGCTGGAGGATGTTTCCAGATAGATGTTCTTATGGTTCTTTGCCACTACCACCGCACTGGCGTTGTCATACTGCAGGCCCATGCGGCCCATGATGATGTTCACATCCGGATAGTCCTCTGCGATGGGGCCAAAGAACACGGGGGAACAGAAAACCTCTGCCGCGCCGTAGCACCAGACCACGGCTTTGTACTTCCGGCACACATCCAGCAGGGGATAGAACACCGGATGCTCGCACAGCATATAGCCGTGGCGCAGGGGATTCATGTACAGGCCCCGGAAGCCCTTGTTCGCCAGGGCGTCTTCCAACTCCGCAGGGGCGCCGTCATCCCAGGGATTCACGGTATACAAACCGATGAATCGGTCGGGATACCGGGTGATGGCACGATAGACGGATTCATTGTCCAGGCTTTCGGCATAGCAGCTGATAACTGCTTTGGTGATGCCCGCCTCGTCCATCTGCTGCAGCAGGGATTCTGCCGTAATTTCAGGCCGGAACTTGTGCCTGCCGATGATATTGGATACGTCAATAATCAAGTGAAACGCCTCCTTAGTGATCCTTGCGCCAGGTGGGACCGAAGAGCATGCCCAGCATGGTCTCCGCGGCGATGCTTTCGATCAGGGGCATCAGGGAATTGCGAACCCGGGGCAGCCTTACCGCAAATACATTCTCCCCCTGGGGAACGGTTTCCTCCGCAGTGTAGAGCATGACCCGCCCGCCGTGGTCCAGAATGAAGTGGAACATTTTCATTTCCTTTGTGCCCTCACAGAAAGAGGGGAAGAACATCTGGGCCAGGTACTTGTCCGCCATCTTGGCGCTGTGATACTGGCCATGGGCATAGTCGGCGCATTCCCAGACTGCCGTGCAGTTATGCAGACCCTCCCGGTAGGCAAGGGACAGCTGCCGGGCCGTTGCCAAAGAGGTATCGTTGGCCAGAAGATCGAACAGCTCAACACCCTGGGCAAATTCAAACATGGGGCGGGAGTTCTCTTCCCAATGCTCCAGCCAGTCACAGGCCCACTGGGCTGCTTTGTCTGCTTCTGCCCAGAAGCCTTCGTCCAGTTCACCGGTCAGGGTGTGGGCGAGGATGTTCAGAATCAGCATGGTCAGCTCAAAGGTCTTGCTGGTGATGGATACCTCTTTGCCTGCGCAGATAGGAAGGGGGAAATGGGCCATCTCATGGAGTTTGCTGCCGGCATTGTTGTAGATGCCTACCACAGTGGTGACCTGCTTGGCCTTCTCCACCAGTTCCACCACCTCGGCGGAGTTGCCGGACTGGGAAACGGCAATGACCAGGGCTTTGTCATCGATCTGGCCAAACTGGAACCGGGACAGGGCAAAGGCGCTGTAGGAACAGGCGCGGATGCCGTGGGCGGTCAGATAGCTCAGAACCGAGTCCATGGCGTACAGGGAACTCCCCATGCCGGACAGGATGATCCGTTCCAGTTTCTTGTCCCGGAACTCCTCTGCCACCTTTTGGATCAGTGAGGCGCCTTCTCCCCGGTAGTACGCGGCAACAGTTTTCAGCAGCTGGCCCTGTGTCCTTACTTCGTCAATAAATCCATTCATTGCGGCATTCTCCTTTACAACATATTTTGTTAAATGCTTATCGGCTCAACTCAGCCAAGGGAAAACTTTGGTTCAGCAGCTTAAGAAACCGGCAGCGCCGCATTTGCTCGGGATGACAGCACTGGTGATATGTTCGCAGAAGCTGCTTTTTGCCGGGTCGATATGCGTTTTTTATTTCCGACACGCAGCATTTCTTGTTCATATTTCGGGCAAATATGTTTGCATTTGTTTGTTTCTGTTTTTATGATACCCTACTTCTTGCCATTCGTCAAGCATTTTTTTGCTATTTTTGTCTAAATAAACCAAAAGTATACAAAAAAAGAAAGACTTGTTCGTAAAAAGTAGCATTTATTCAGTTTGACGAAAAAATGTTCTTTTTTGATCCTTCTTTATTGCATTTTGGAACATTGTATGATATAGTTTGGATATAAATAGAAAAACTTACAAATACAGGGAAACTCTGATTCAATAGGCAAGAGCTGATGGCTAGATCCGCCACTCAGCCGCAGACGATTTATTCAGAGGTTCCCTGGTAAGGGGTTCCTCATGCTGAAAAACAAACGACTTGAGTACATTATGGATGTCCTGCAGCGGGAGAAGATCGTGGATGTAAACCAGCTCAGCGAGCTGCTGAAGGTTACACCCAAGACCATCCGGCTGGATCTGGAAAAGCTGGAAAAATCCAACCTGCTGCAGCGGGTTCACGGGGGCGCTGTTCTGTCCGCCCAGCAGCCCGCTTCCTTCCCGGTGGCTTCCCACCGGCAGAAGCGGATTGACGAGAAGGCCATGATTGCCAGAAAGGCATACTCCCTGCTCCGGGAGAACGATGTGATCCTGCTGGATGACGGCAGCACCTCTCTGGAGCTGGCCAAGCTGCTGGGGGACTTCAAGATCACGGTGCTGACCAACGATATTTTCATCATCAACGAGCTGATGTACAAGGTCAATGTGTCACTGTATGTCATCGGCGGCTCATTGAAGCGGGACGGGGAGTCCTTCGTCATCAACGGGGAGGATTCGATTCAGTTCGTCAAGAAATACCGGGTCAGCAAGGTCTTTCTGGGCGCCAGCACCATCGACATCGAAAACGGTCTCATGATTTTCTATTATGGAGACCGTTCCACCAAGCGGGCCTTCATGGCCGCCGCAGACCAGGTAGTTTGCATGGCGGATTCCTCCAAGTTTGGCCACACCGCTTTCACCCGCATTGCCAGCGTGGATGAAGTGGATGTCTTTATTACCGATCCGGGACTTCCTCAGGCGGAAGCGGCAAAGTATGAATCCCTGGGCGTTCAGGTGCTGTACGCAGATGCATAAAGCATTCCTCCGCACGCCAAAGGGCGCGCGGAGGAATGCTTCTGTAAGCTGCCTGTCAGTACGGCATTTTTACCGAAAGGAGTATCCGGGATGCGGATTCTTGTGGTTTCTGATTCTCATGGCGATCTGGACAGCCTGCAGACTGCCGTCCGAAAGACGCAGCCTGACCGGATTTTTCACTTGGGAGACTATACCCGGGATGCCGCAGCTCTGGCGCGGCTTTTTCCCCAAATCCCTCTGGACAATGTCAGCGGCAACTGTGACACCTTTGACCGGAAAAACATCGCTCCCGCCGAACGGCTGCTGCTGATTGAAGGGCACAGGATTCTGCTGTGCCACGGACACAGCCATCAGGTAAAATCCGGACTTGACGTGCTGATCGCTTACGCCAGGAAACAGGCCGTCCGGGTCTGCCTGTTCGGCCATACCCATACCGCTTTGTGCCGGGAACCGGAGCCGGGGCTGCTGCTTGTCAATCCCGGCAGCATCGGCGCAGCCCTGCGGCGGGAATACGCTGTTTTGGAGATCACTCCGGAACAGCTTCACTGCACACGCAGAACCCTATGACAGGCAGAACCGTTTCCCTTCCGACAGATGTCAGAATAAATGAAAAGCAGGCATTTGGGTGAAATGCCTGCTTTTCATACTATGGAACCTCTGAATAAATCGTCTGCGGCTGAGTGGCGGATCTTTTGCCACATCCGTGCAGTGTTAAAAACGAGAAATACATCCAGTATTCCCTCGTTTTTAACACTTTCGTCTGTGACAAAATCTCCCGCCATCCGCTCTTGCCGATTTACTGTGAAAGCTCCGCATTCACAGTAAAATTTCAAACTAATACCAGCATCGGTTGCCCCTTACGGGGCAACCGATACTGATGCATATAAATCCCCATGCGCTAACCGCTTTCATGGTTTGTGGCGCAATTGTATCGCATGGGGATTTAATCAGAGTTTCCTATGAATCTGTACGATAAACTGCAGTCTGATGGCCGCACCGCGAAACACCAACCGCAAACAACTGTAGGGAACGGATTTATCCGTTCCCTACACTGCGGTGGTGGACAGAAGAATGACGGGATGCATAAATGCATTCCTTACGGCGCGCAAACGGGCACCCCCGCAAACTGCGATTTGCCCTCCTGCGGGATCGTGCAGATAAGCATTCTGTGCATGATCCTAACCGCCAGCCGGTGGTTATGGTTTCTGAAGCTGCGTGTAATACCGCTTGATGGCCTGAAAGGATTCGTCGCTGATGGCGTGCTCAATTCTGCAGGCGTCGGCGGTGGCGGTTTCTTCCCGAACCCCCAGATGCGTCAGCAGCTTGGACAGCACCATGTGCCGCTCGTAGATCATTTCCGCCAGCGCCCTGCCGGAATCCGTCAGGATGATGGCGCCGTCCTTTTCCATGGTGATGTACCCGCCCTGACGCAGGATGCCCATGGCGCGGGACACGCTGGGCTTGGAATACCCCAGATATTCACTGACATCAATGGAACGGACAAAACCGGTTTGCTTTTCCAATACCAGTATGGCTTCCAGATACATTTCCCCGGATTCCCGGACAGTCATTCGGCTCATCTCCCTTTCCTGACCAGAATACCACACATTTCCACCGAATGCAAGCAAGTCTTTCCGATCCCTGCTGGGCCAATGTCCGGGAAAAGAGAAATATTTCTTTTCAGGCACTTCCCAAACAGCGAAAAATGTTGTAACATGGGTGGCGAAAGAATTTTACACAATTTCAGGAGGTTCCAACGATGGATTACGCGAAAGAATCCCTGCGGCTCCATGGGGAGTGGAAGGGAAAAATCGAAGTTGTCGCCACAGTGCCGGTTTCTACCAAGGACGAGCTGTCCCTGGCCTACACCCCCGGCGTCGCACAGCCCTGTCTGGAAATTCAGAAGGACGTGAATAAGTCCTACGATCTGACCCGCCGCCATAACCTGTGCGCGGTCATCACCGACGGCTCCGCCGTGCTGGGACTGGGAGACATCGGCCCTGAGGCGGGTATGCCCGTCATGGAGGGCAAGTGCGCCCTGTTCAAAGCCTTTGCCGATGTGGATGCCTTCCCCCTGTGCGTCAAAACCAAGGATGTGGACGAGTTCGTCAACGCGGTGTATCTGATCTCCGGCTCCTTCGGCGGCGTCAATCTGGAGGATATCGCCGCTCCCCGGTGCTTTGAGATCGAGCGGAAGCTGAAGGAGAAGTGCGACATCCCCATCTTCCACGATGACCAGCACGGCACCGCCGTCATCACCCTTGCCGGCCTGACCAACGCCCTGAAGGTTGTGCGCAAGAAAAAGGAGGACGTGAAGATCGTCACCTCCGGTGCGGGCGCTGCCGCTATCGCTATTGTCAAGCTGCTTCTGTCTGCCGGTTTCAAAAACATCACCATGTGCGACCGTAAGGGCGCGATTTACGCCGGACGGGACGGTCTGAACTGGATCAAGGAGGAGATGGCTCAGGTTACCAATCCGGAGCACAAGGCCGGTTCTCTTGCGGATATGCTGGTGGGCGCCGACGTGTTCATCGGCGTGTCCGCTCCCGGTATGGTGACGAAGGAAATGGTGCAGACCATGAACCGCGACGCCATTATCTTCGCCTGCGCCAACCCCACGCCGGAGATTTTCCCCGACGAGGCCAAAGCCGGCGGCGCGAAGGTGGTTTCCACCGGGCGCAGCGACTTTCCCAACCAGATCAACAACGTTCTGGCTTTCCCCGGCATCTTCCGGGGCGCCTTTGACGTTCGTGCCAGCGACATCAACGAAGAAATGAAGATGGCTGCCGCCAACGCGCTGGCGGGTCTGATCTCCGATGAGGAGCTGAACGAAAACTACATCATCCCCGCCGCTTTCGACCCCAGAGTCGGCCCCGCTGTCGCGGGTGCGGTGGCGGAAGCCGCACGGAAATCCGGCGTGGCGAGAATCTAAGGAACCTCTGAATAAATCGTCTGTGGCTGAGTGGCGGATCTTTTGCCACATCCGAGCAGTGTTCAAAACGAGAAATACATCCAGTATTCCTTCGTTTTTAACACGTTCGTCTGTGACACAAGCTCTCGCCCGCAGCGCTTGCCGATTGAATCAGAGCTTCCCTAAACTGTTGCTCCGATGCCAAAACAACCGACAGCATCCGTGGAGACGTTTACACAAATTGTAATTTGCGCTGATGCCCCCCGCGGCCAATGCGTTACGGGCTTTGGGTGGTCGTCGTACATCCTTTGGGTCCCTCGACCGGTACAGCTCAGGAAATTGTGTTTGACGCACAACCATAACAAATCGGAAAATACTGTCATCCCGGGCAAGTGAAGCGCGTCGAGGGATCCTGGCACTGAATGAACTGCAAATGGAAACGAAATGCCCAGATTCTTCGACTCGCACGGCTGGCTCAGGATGACAGCATCGGCGGAGATGTCCACACAGATTCTGCGAATTTACAGGGACTGCTCCCTATCCCGGATGGCAATGAGGACTGCGCCGAAATAGCCCTGACGCCGGAGAAAACCATTGAGGCTTTCTCCGTAATGATCCGGGCCGGTGGAATTGCGGTAGGTGTTGTAGCCAACAAATCCCCCGGACGTGTGATGCAGGGCGATAAAGTGGGCGCCAAGCCTGCATTTTCTCCGCCAGCGGTAAAACAGGATGCACGCGTCTGCCGACTTTGCTTCCGCGTCAAAGCGCCCGGGGTTCACCACCACCCTGACCGGAAAGCCCCACTGACGGAAGCACACAGCCGGGGCCCAGAAGGAGGTGCCGACGTTGCCGTGGATCAGAGGCAGCTGCCATTCGTAGTATCGGATCAGCGCTTCGATGTCTGTGCGGTAGCCCAGCAGCCGCAGGGCGTTGTAAGTGGCGATCCAGCCGCAGCCCACGTCCGCCGAAGCGCGCAGACCATAGCGGTACTGCTCTTTGGGAATATCGTGCTGGTTGAAAATAAAATCGTTCATGTGCGGTTCTCCACAGGATGCTCCGCGATGTATTCGTCCAGAATCCGGGCCGACGTCATCACCATCCGGGCGCAGGGGCGGGTTTTGTAGAATTCCACCGTCCGTGGCGTGGGATTGGGGTCAGTGGGGGGATTTTTCAGAATTTCCCGGCAGACAATACTGCCGATTTCCTCCCGGAATTTTCCGGTCAGCGCCTGAACCAGCTGATAGTGCGCCTTTTTGTTGACGTCCTTTTCGCCGGGATCGTCATAGCCGTAGAGCAGCCCCGCCACCATCAGCATACCGCTTACCGCGCCGCAGACCTCCCGCAGCCGGCCCATGCCGCCGCCGAAGGAGGAGGCGAGCTTCGCCGCGAAATCCTTCTCCAGCCCAGTCACGTCGCAAAATGCCACTACGACTGCCTGAGCACAGTTGCTGCCTGACAAAAACAATTCCGCTGCCTGATCTGCGTGATTCATGACCGTTCCCTCCCGGTAAATGTCTTCTGTGGATGTCTTTATTATCTCAGTGTAACGGGATTCGGAGGAAAAGTCAAGAAGGTGAGGCGTGACTTTTGTCCGCTTGCCGGAAACATTCGCTGCGCACCTGGCGACAGACCCCCTTTTTTGACCAAAAATCCTGTGTGAACGGACGCATATTTGGTGGATTGCACGAAAAAAGTGGAAACGCCTGACAACCCATTGACAACCGCGAAACAGCGTGGTAGGATACAGGCAAAATTGAATCGCTTGATAGAGGCGCGGTACTCATCAGTACCCCCGGCAAGGTCGTGCAGCCGCCGGTGGGGAAAGGGATCACCGCCGAAGTGTGGGAAATCTGCCCGGGTTTTTCATGCTGGGTCGGCAGAGAATATCTGCCGGACTGTCACAAAATACTTTGTGAAGCGCTATCATTGGCTGTTCGGATCGCTCTTTTGAGGTTATCCGCATTCCCATGGACCGCTTACCAAAGCGGTTCATTTTTTATTACTGAAAAAGAGGTTGATCCAAAATGAAGAAGCTCGTATCCATCATCATGTCCGTCCTTATGCTCCTGTCCCTGACTGCCTGCGGCAGCTCCGGCAGCGTCCCCTCAGGTGTGGAGGACGGCGTGCTGACCATCGCCATGGAGTGCGCCTACGCCCCCTATAACTGGACCCAGAGCGACGATTCCAACGGCGCTGTGCCCATCTCCAACGTCCCCGGCTCCTACGCCAACGGCTACGATGTGATGATCGGCAAGGCCATCGCTGAGGCCAACGGCTGGGAGCTGGAAGTGATCCAGTCCGACTGGGATTCCCTGGTGCCCGGCGTTCAGACCGGCACCTTTGATGCGGTCATCGCCGGTCAGTCCATGACCGCCGAGCGCGCCCAGCAGGTGGATTTTGCCGGCCCCTACTTCTACGCCACCATCGTCTGCGTCACCAAGGCCGACAGTCCCTACGCGGGAGCCACCTCCATTGCCGACCTTGCCGGGGGCTCCTGCACGGCTCAGATTGCCACCATCTGGTATGACCAGTGCCTGCCCCAGATTGCGGGCGCCAACATTATGACCGCTGCCGAGACCGCTCCCGCCATGCTGATGGCGCTGGAGACCGACACGGTGGACTTCATCTGCACCGATATGCCCACCGCCCAGGGCGCCGTGGCGGCCTACCCCGACATGACGATTCTGGACTTCTCCGGCACCGATGGTGACTTCCAGTTCTCTGAGGAAGTGCGGGCGGAAAATGTCAACATCGGCGTGTCCGTTATGAAGGGCAATACCGTTTTGAAGGAAGCCATCGACGCGTACCTTTCCACGCTGACCGCGGAGGACTTCAACGCCATGATGGCCCAGGCCATTTCCATCCAGCCCCTGAGCGAGTAATGAAGAAGCTGCGCAAGGCGGGAGAGCATTCTCCCGCCTTGCGGTGCTGAAAACCCGGAAAGGAACCCGAGCTATGGAAAAATTCATCCAATTAGCCGCTGACATCGCCAGACTTTGGACGAAATACGGCGGCTCCTATCTCACCGGCATTGGCAACACCCTGATTCTGGCGTTGGTGGGCACCGCCATTGGCTGCCTCATCGGTTTTGCCTGCGGTGTGCTCAATACCATCCCCTATGCCCCCAACGACCCGCTGCCCAAACGGTTTCTCCTGAAGCTGATCCGGGGGATTGTCCGGGTTTATGTGGAAGTGTTCCGCGGCACGCCTATGGTGCTGCAGGCGGTGTTCCTATACTACGGACTGCCCTATTTTACGGACAATGCCCTGAAGTTCACCAACATCTGGGTGGCGGCCATCGTGGTTGTTTCCATTAACACCGGCGCTTACATGGCAGAGTCCGTCCGGGGCGGTATCATTTCCGTTGACCCCGGCCAGACCGAGGGCGCCAAGGCCATTGGCATGACCCATGTGCAGACCATGACCTCCGTGATTCTGCCCCAGGCGCTTCGGAACATCATGCCCCAGATCGGCAACAACTTCATCATCAACGTGAAGGACACTTCCGTGATGTTCATCATCGGTTTTCCGGATTTCTTCGCGGCCCATCGGGCGGCGGTGGGTGCGAGTTACCTGTATTTCCCCTCTGCCACGGTGGAAATGGTGGGGTATCTCACCATGACATTGCTTGCTTCCTTCCTGCTGCGCTGGGTGGAGAAGAAAATGGACGGCAGCAGCAATTACGAGCTGGTTCAGGAGGATCAGCTTACCATGACCGCCGGTACTTACAGCCACCCGGACCGGGGGACGCCCTTTGACGAGCGGAGCCGGGAGTATCAGGAGCAGCAGAGAAAAACCAGAGGGAAAGGAGTACGCTGATATGGGAGACAAGATTTTACAGGTCAACCACCTTTCCAAGTCCTTCGGCAATCACGAGGTTCTGCGGGACATTGACTTTACCGTAAGCAAGGGCGATGTGACCTCCATCATCGGCGCCTCCGGCTCCGGCAAGAGCACGCTGCTGCGGTGCATCAATCTGCTGGAGACGCCCACCTCCGGAGAGATTCTCTACCACGGACAGAACGTGGTGGGGCGGGGGTTCAACGCCCCGGCGTACCGTTCCCATGTGGGCATGGTGTTCCAGTCCTTCAACCTGTTTCATAACATGACGGTGCTGGAAAACTGCATGGTCGGTCAGGTGAAGGTTCTGAAGCGAAACCGGGAGGAAGCCCGCACCCACGCTATGGCCTATCTGGAAAAAGTGGGCATGGCGCCCTACATCAACGCCAAACCCCGGCAGATTTCCGGAGGTCAGAAGCAGCGCGTGGCCATTGCCCGGGCGCTGGCTATGGATCCGGAGGTGCTTTTGTTTGACGAACCCACCTCTGCCCTGGATCCGGAAATGGTGGGCGAGGTTCTGAACGTCATGCGTTCCCTGGCCCGGGAAGGCGTGACGATGTTGGTGGTTACCCACGAGATGGGCTTTGCCCGGGATGTGAGCAACCATGTGGTGTATATGAACCAGGGGGTCATCTGCGAGGAGGGCACACCCGCAGAGGTGTTCGGAAACCCGCAAAAGCAGGAAACCCGGGATTTTCTCTCCCGCTTCCGCAGTGCCTGATAGCCAATCCCATCCGCCGGGGTATTTCTGCCCCGGCGGTATTTTGTTGGAAAAAGGACGGGCAATAGAGAATACAGTGGCATTGGAGGTGACGAAAATGCTGGCAGCGGCCTGGCTGATGCTGAGCGCATTGTTTTATTCATTGCAGCTGTCCTCAGGAAGCTTCCCCCGTCCCCTGACGGAGGAAGAGGAACGGTACTATCTGGAACTGGCGGGTAAGGGCGACCTCGAGGCGAGAAACATCCTCATTGAACGAAACCTGCGTCTGGTGGCGCATATTATGAATAAGGGATAATGCGCAAGGAAACTTTCTGTGGAGGACAAACGGCATGATTTTGTCTGCGTACTATGGTAGAAGCGTGAAAATCCGCTGGAATGCGGTGCTGATGTGAGTAGGGACAAGCCCGGTTTGTGTTGACACTTGCCGGGCTTGAACGCTGTATTGATAGCTGCTGACATGTAATAAAGTCGTAAAATGTTCAAGTTTGTTACATCAATGTAATAAACTTTGTAAGGCGGCACATTCGACTGCATCTCGATCTTTCGGTAAAATAACCGTACCGTAGTAAAGGAGGCATGACTATGGAAATTCAATACATTCGAGTGGGCGATTATTTCATTCCTGACCTGGAACTGCCGGAAGAACCCCGCTCCATCGGCAAGTGGGGGCGGATGCACCGGGACTATCTGAGAGAGTACAAGCCGATTCAGTACAACTGCCTGCTTCTGTCTGGTGAACTGTGGACATATCTTGCTGATCTGAATGAGCAGGCGCAGGACAGGTTGGAACGAATCATTGATCAGATGAAAGCCGCCGATGGAATCACAGAAGCCTTGAAAGCAAGCGACCCGATGGCTTGGGTTGGTGCCATGAATAACATCCGGAACAGGGCAGAGGAAATCATACTCCAGGAGCTAATCTACGGGGAGAATACAAAATGAGGATTCTTGAAGAATTTTGGTACGGTAATATCGAGCCAACGGAATATAACACATTTCCCTGTGCGGAGTACAGGGAAGCCCTTCAGTTGATTAGCCGGAACGAAGAGAATCTCCAGGCCACCATGACGGATGCACAGAAAGAATTGTTTTCTCGATATGCGGACAGTGTACGGGAATTTCAGGATATGGCAGAATGCTTGCTGTTCCAGAATAGCTTCCGCCTGGGAGCCAGGATGATGCTGGATATTATGGACGAACGAAAATTATAGATAGACGTTATAGATGCTCAGATGGCAGACAGTTTTAAGAAGCAGCACTACGACCCCTGTATGCCTAAGAGAAACATTCCTGGATTGGGGACATGAAGAAAGGCGGCGTAATCATTTCGATCACGCCGCCCATATTGCCGGTTATTTTCCCAACTTATCCTACCGTCTCATATACGACCGCCTCAAAGGGCCTGAGGACATTCTGGGCACGATCTTGATAATTGGAAATCAAAATCTCCGCGTCGTTTGACAACAGCGGGCACTCCACTTCGTGATCCGCAAAATTGCAGATCACAGTGAGCTTGGCACCGTCAAGGGTTCGCTCATATGCAAATACATCCGGATCTTCTTTTAACAGCATATGATAGTCACCATAGACGATCACAGGCTTTTCGTGCCGCAGCGCGATCAGCCTCTTATAATAATTCAAGACGGAGTTCTCGTCCCGAATTTGTGCTTCCGCGTTGATTGTGCGGTAATTGCGGTTTACAGCAATCCAGGGCGTGCCGTCGGTAAAGCCGGCATTTTCCCCGTCATTCCACTGCACCGGGGTTCTTGCGTTATCCCGGCTGATTGCCTTCAAATAGCGCATCATATCCGCATGGCTTTCTCCCAATTCCTCTACCAGCTCATGGTAGGCATTGAGAGATTCTACATCCCTGTAATCGCTCAGGTTCTCGAAATAGGCATTTGTCATGCCCAGTTCCTCGCCCTGATAGATATAGGGTGTTCCCTGAAGCATGTGAAGGCAGGTTCCCAGCATCTTTGCCGATTCTACCTGATACGTTCCGTCGTCTCCGAACCGGGAAACGGCACGGGGCTGGTCATGGTTGCTCCAGAACAGAGAATTCCAGCCATACCCTTGCATTCCGGTCTGCCATTTGTCCAAAACTTCTTTCAGCTTTTTTACGTTAAAGCGTTCATCGCTCCATTTTCCGTACTTTCCCTTCACTAATTCAACGTGTTCGAACTGAAATACCATTCCCAGCTCATGACGGTCGTACCCGGCGTATTTTCTGGCTTCCTCCAGTGTCACGCAGGGCGTCTCTCCCACCGTCATGATGTCATAACAGCTCAGGACTTTTTCATTCATCTCCCGCAGATAGTCATGCGCATGAGGGCCATGGATGCAGTAGGGCGCAAGATCCCCGTAGAGTCCGTTGATTTCTCCATCCGGGAAAGCTTCCGTCTTGGAAATCATGTCGATGACATCCATTCGGAAGCCGTCGATCCCCTTGTCCAGCCACCACCGCATCATGGAATACACTTCCTCACGCACCTGCGGATTATCCCAGTTCAGATCCGGCTGCTTGGGCGCGAAAATGTGCAGATAATACTGCTTTCTGTTTTCGTCATACGTCCAGGCAGGACCGCTGAACCAGGAACCCCAGTTGTTTGGCGCCTTTCCATCCCGTCCATCCCGCCAGATATAATAATCCCAGTATGGATTGGACTCCGGGGACCGGCTTTTGACAAACCATTCATGTTCATCCGACGTATGATTCACCACAAGATCCATGATGATTTTGATGCCCCGCTTATGGCTTTCCTCCAGCAGGAGATCAAAATCCTCCATGGTTCCGAATTCTTTCATGATGCTCCGGTAATCGGAAATGTCGTATCCGTTGTCACAGTTGGGTGACTGATACACCGGGGTAAGCCACAATACGTCCACACCCAGATATTTCAGATAATCCAGCTTTTCAACAATTCCCCTCAGGTCTCCGATTCCGTCGCCATTGCTGTCTTTGAAGCTTCGGACGTAGATCTGATACACAACCGCTTCTTTCCACCAATTTTTACAAATATTCATAGTATCAACCCTTTATCGCGCCTTCTGCGACACCCTTGACAATGTGCTTCTGGCTCACCAGATAGAAAATAATAATGGGCAGCATGCACATCACAAGGCCGGCAGTAGCAAGATCCCACTTCTTGGAGAACTGTCCGAAGAACAGGAAGGTTTTTAACGGAAGCGTCTGCCAGCCGGGCTTATTAATCATCAGCTGGGGCAGCAGGAAATCGTTCCAGATCCACATGGAATTCAGAATCGCAACCGTGACCATAATCGGTTTCAGCAGAGGCAGGACAATCAGGAAGAATGTCTGAAACATATTGCAGCCGTCAATCCTGGCGGCCTCTTCCAGCTCCACCGGGACGCTTTTGATGAAGCCGTGGAACAGGATTACGGACAGGCTGGAACCGAAGCCCAGATACATGAGAACCAGTCCCCACCGGTTCATCATGTGCAGCGTATCCATCAGGCGGACCAGCGGGAGCATAACACACTGGAACGGGATCAAGGTCGCCGCGGCGTAAATCATAAAAATGGTATTGCTCAGCTTTGTTTTGTGGCGCACAAGAACCCATGCCGCCATGGAACAGAACAGCAACAGAAGAACCGTGGAAGCCACCGTGATTCCAAGAGAGTTCAGCAGAGAACGGATGAAATCCAGCTTCACAAAAGCCTCCGGGTAATTCTTCAGTGTAAATGTGTCCGCATTGGGAAGTGCCAGAACATTCAAGTAGATATTTTTCAGAGACTTAAAGGAATTGCTCAGCAGGATCAGAATGGGTGACAGAAAGAGTACGGAAAGAACGATGCCAATAATCGTTAAGATTGCCGTAGAAATACCATTCTTTTTCTTCATTACATCTCAACCTCCCGCTTCTTGCTGAAATAAAGCTGTGTCAAACCAATGGCTGCTACGGTCACCAGGAAGATGACAGCCTTCGCCTGTGCCAGGCCAAGCTCATTGTATTTGAACGCAGAATTGTAGATATTCAGAGCCAGCATTTCCGTACTGTTGAAGGGCCCGCCGTTTGTCAGGGCAAGGTTCTGATCATACAGCTTAAAGCACGTTGTCAGCGACAGGAACAGACCGATTGTGAATGCCGGGGCAACCAAGGGGAGCACGATATGTTTCAGACGCTGGAAATAGCTTGCTCCATCGATCTCCGCAGCCTCAATAATGCTGTCCGGAATGTTCTGAATCTGTGCGATATAAATGACCATCATATAGCCAGCCAGCTGCCATATGACAAGAATCAGCAATCCCCAAAAGCTGGTTTTCGTGTCGGAAAGCCAGTTTGCGAAGAATTTCCAACCGGTGGCGTTGGCGATTGCGCCAAAGGCCTGGACAAAAATAAACTGCCAGGTAAAGCCGAGAAGAATGCCGCCGATCAGATTTGGCATGAAGAATGCGCCGCGCATAAAGGTTGTGCACTTTGCTTTGGATGTCACCAGCAGGGCAAGCAGAAAACCAATGACGTTAACCCCGATGACTGCCGCAAGGGCGAATACTGCGGTAAATGTAAATGCGTGGAAGAAATCCTTATCCTGCGTGAAAATTTTCACGTAGTTTTGGATGCCAACAAAATGTACCTCTTTGCTGATGCCATTCCAGTCTGTTAAGGAATACCCCAAACCCCATACGGCCGGAATTATGACAACTAATACAAAAAATACAAAGGATGGCAGCACGAACGCCCAAAAGCCTATGTTCGATTTTTTCAAATTGCTCCTCCTTGAACGGAATGGGAAAAAACCATAAAGGCAGGGCCTTTATGGTTTTTTCACGGGTTTCTTCAGAACTACGTGCTCAACGCTTCAGAAAGTAATCTTCAGAGACTTCCAATCATCTGAATTGACTACCATTACTTACGAGCGTCAGCCCAAGTCTGCTGTGCAGTGGCAACCACATCATCCCAGGTTTTCTGACCTGCGAGGTAGGCCTGGATTTCTGCACCCAGAACATTTTCAGCCCAGCTGGTGGGGCATCCGTTGAACACCCAGGGAGCTACCGTGCCAGCGTTGGCGGCTCTGCTCACAGCCTGTCCGAGAGGATCGGAGGGCAGGTTATCACCATAGTTGGTGAAGGGGGGAATGAAGCCGAAATCATTCACAACGATCTTCATGCCTTCTTCAGACTGATACAGCCAATTCAGGAAGTCCTTCGCAATCTTCTTGGAATTATCATCGCACTGGCTGTTCACAGCCCAATACATGGGAACGCCCACGGGAGTATTGCCTTCAGAAACGCCCTTCAGCGGCAGAGGAATGATGTCCAGCTTCTGTGCGACTTCGGGATCAACCTCATTGATAACCGGGTACACCCAGTTGCCCTGCTGGATCACGGCGACTCTCTCAATGGCGATACCGCCGCCGGCCTGCATGGAGTAATCCACCGCGTTCAGAGCGGAGGGGTTATCAGCATTGGTGGTGTACTTCACCTGAAGGTCGATCAGATCCTTCAGCTGCGCGCCGTAGGTGAACTGAACTTCCTTGGCGTTAAACGCCTCGGTGCAGTTTGCGAACTCCTGTCCCAGAGCAACATTGGAAGTGTGCATACCGGTTACCCACTTTTCCTTGGCGGGATACTCGATAACCGCTTCCAGAGCAGGGAACTTGTCCTTCAGTTCGCCGTTGTCGATCTTGGTCTGCAGCTCAGCAAAAGCCGCATCAATCTGATCAAAGGTCTTCAGAGAAGCTGCGTCAATGCCTGCTGCTTCAAAGATTTCCTTGTTGTATACGAAGCCGTAGCCCTCGATTGCCATAGGCATGCCGTAGACTTTGCCGTCCTTGGACACATCGTCCAGCAGGCCGCTCACCGTATTTGCAACCCAGGGTTCTGCTGCCAGGTCCTCCAGATTTGCTGCCCAGTCAATGACATCCTGGGGGCCGCCAATGTTGTAAATCGCCGGCTGATCGCTGCTCTGCATCTTGGTTCTCAGTGCTGCGCCGTAGTCATCGCCGCCGCCAACGGTCTCCAGGTTAACCTTAACGCCGGGGTTGAGTTCCATGTACCGCTTAGTCGCCGCGATCAGAGCGTCGTTGATTTCGACCTTGAACTGGAAAATGTTCAGCGTTCCTTCCAGCTTTTCGCCGCTGGCGGCTGCCTGGGGTTCATTGTTGTTTGCGGGTGCATTGCTGTTTGCGGGTGCGTCATTGGTGGCCGCAGGGCTCTTTCCGCATCCCACTGCCAGACCTGCGATCATCACGATGACCAGCAGCAAAGCCAATACTCTTTTTTTCATACTGTTTTCCTTTCCTTTCGATCAATAATTTTCCTTTGCACCAATGCCAGATTCAACAATAGAGCCCGTAAATAACTCTTGTGATTTGTAGCTTTGGCGCAAAAGGTATTTACGCGGTTATTATAACGTGATACTTTGCACTTGTCAATACCTTTTGCGCAAAAGGTTTAATTTGCACAGTTTAATTTATCTATTTTGTATATTTTGAACAATCCCCAAGCAACAGGATCGCACCACGATCTGGGTTCGCATCAAATCCGGCAATCCTAAAAAAACAGTTGAACTTTCCCGCAATCACGGTATAATAGTAAGAGAAACGCTGTTCAGATTAACATTTATGGAGATATGTGCGGCTAATGATTCGGAAAGTGGTGTATTTAAGATGGTGACAATTAAGCAGATAGCAGCAGAACTGGATGTTAGTCCGACGACAGTGTCCAATGTGATACACGGCAACACAAAAGAAGTATCACCGCAAACCATTCAGCGTGTGCGTGAGAAAATCGAAGAACTTCAGTACATTCCGAATATGAATGCAAGGTCTCTTGCACGAAGCTCCTCAAAGATTATTGGCCTGATTATCCGGTATCCCACCATGGAAGGAAAGAATGTGGTGCAGGATCCTTTCAACAGTGAGTTGATTGGCGTTGTTGAGAATGAAGTGCGGAAGCTCGGTTATTTTCTGATGCTGTACGCATCGGATAAAGCAGATGAGATTCAGAAAATGGCAATTACCTGGAATGTTGACGGCATTATTTCCCTGGGTTTGAATGCCGCCGAGTGCAGGAAGATGAAAGAAAACTTGAAGATTCCGCTTGTTTTTATTGACTGCTATTTTCAAGATGATGATGAATCCTATACGAACGTGGGATTAAAAGACAGGGAATGTGCAAAACGAATCACGGAGTATTTAATCGGAATGGGACACAAAAAGATTGCCTTTCTTGCAGACAATTGCGTGGGTGTCGATTATGAGCGCTGGCAAGGATACCGTGAGGCATTGGAGGAACATCACATTCCGGTTCCGAAAAATGAGTTCTTTCAAATCGGTTTTGGTACTGCGGGGATCATTAAGACCTATGATATCGTATGTCAGAGAATGAATGAGTTTACAGCACTCTTCTTTGCATCTGACTATTATGCGTCTTTTGCTGTCAATTACTTCTACGACAGAGGAATCCAGGTGCCGGAGGATATCTCCGTGGTGGGGTTCGATGATAACATTTTTGCCAGAAACACAAGACCCCGGCTGACAACGATGCGTCAGAATCCAAGTGAAAAGGGACGAACTGCGGTTGCTCAGGTGTTGCGTCTGATCAACAACGAGAACATCCCTGTTCATAATATCCGCTTGGATGCCGAATTGGTTATTCGTGACTCGGTCAAGGATATCAGCAAGTAATCCGTGCACTGCTTTATGTGTAAATAAATCAATCCCACCGCACTGTGGCAGGTACACACAATGCGGTGGGATTTGTTATTCTTCCAACAGCTCCTTTACTCTGCTTTGCACGGCAAACTCCACGAGAGCCAGACGTTCAGGGCTCAGGTTGTATCGGCTGTGCCGCTTGAATCGGAAGTCCAGGAGCCTGCGCAGATGGTTTCTGTGTTCGTGGGTTATGACCTTTTTGGCTTCCCCTACGAAATCATCGTACACGCATGGCATCTGGGTTTTGGCATACTTCAGAATGTTTTCCTTGCTCTTCAGGGCTTCGGCGCCTGCCAGATTCAGCAGCGCATTGCCGTGGTCAAACAGCGGAGCCGGTGCAATGATCTGATTGGTGTGGCTGTCCACGAGGAAACCGAAATTCCCGTAGTGCCGGTCGGTATTGAAGATGACGGCATCAAACACGATCATGTCATCCAGTGCCTTGACATATTCCTCGCCCTGTGATTCGTAGAACGCCCGAACGGCTTTCATGCCACCGCTGCGGACAATTCTCCCCACGGGCACGAAGGAAATATCTTTGCTGGTAAACAGCTCACAGGTGGAACACAGGGTTTCTTTCCAGCGGGAAATGGAATAGTCGATGGCGTTGACTTCCAGAATTCTGGCAATCTGAGCAGCATAAAACTCGGAGTAGGGTTCATACCCAGTATTGGATGCACCCTGGGTACCGCCCTTGTACAGTCGAATGATGCCCCCTTCTCTGCGCCAGCATTTGGGCAGCATACCGCCCGTTGTAAATTCCGGGCTGGAGGACAGGATGGAGCCGGAGCTTCCGAAGCCGGTAAAGGCGATCTGTCCCAATACACGGCTGAACCGGTTGTCATAGAGATTGAATTTCTCAAAGCTGCCGGAGAAATCTTCTTCCGTCACCCAGTAGCAATCGTTCAGGCTCAGTCCTTTGGAGACCTTCAGAACATCCACCGGGCGATTCAGACTCAGTCCCATGGTGCTGAGAAGATTGTCAACATACGCCCGGTTACGGGGAATGGTTCGGTGGCGAATCCAGGACTCCAGACCGGCAGGGCTAACCTGCGCCAAATCCAGAGGGAAAAGTTCCCGGCAGGATTCGTTCACGGACAGAATCTGAATATCCGGCTCTGCACCGCTCTGGGCAGAAAAGGTAATCAGCGGCGTATCAAAATGTTTTAAGATGTAATTCATACTGACTCCTTTCCGGCTCGTGACCAGTTTTCAATGAGGATATTATACACCAGAATTGCGAAATGGGAAAGAGAGATTTGGGATTTCTATCCGTATATTTTGCTATACATCTCTGTAAGGGAGGCGTGAAACACGCCACCCTTGATAGTTTTCGTGAGGTGTTTTCTGCTTCCCATAGACGAAATTGTGCATCTATCAGGATTGCCAAATCAGCATTTGAAAAATGCGTAGCCAGCATGCAGTGCTGATCTGGGGGATTGGGGGACTTACCCCAACAAGCGAAAATGCGGCTGGGTAGCACCCAGACACTGCTTGCCAAAACGGTTACTCAGTCTGCGATACCTGAAAAACAGATGTCTTTTCTATTTTCCGTCACTTATGCTTTTTTCGATTTCCCTTCCCATGTACCTGATACGGAACTACTTTCCCCCGCATGTTATTGGGACTTTTCATATGAGCGGACTTCTTCAAAATACCGATCAGAGTAACAAATTCCTCCTGAGACAGCTTATCGTAGTCAATACCCAGCGTGGAAAGGAACAGACGGGCCTTCTTTTCTTCCTCGGTACCCTCGTAGTGCATGGCGGTTTCCATCTGCTTTTGAATCTCTTTCACGGGAGATTCCGTATCGGCGGTGGTAGAATCTGTCTTGTGGGATTTGCGGATATCTTGCATGATGCCGTCGATATCCTTGTGAACCACATGGGCAAAGTAGTTTTCCTCACTGACCTGTGCCAGCTCCAAAGTGCGCATATACAGATCGTTTTCACCGGGATTATGTTTCTCCATCACCTGCCGCCGGGAGGCTTCCAGAATTGCGTTCATGTCATTGATACGCATGTCCGCAATCCGGTCAACAAAGATCTCTATGTCCACCAGAAAGCGCTGGAAGTCTTTGTGCAAAGCTAATGGAGAACACACGATATTGCAATACAGAATCTGAGAGAGAGGAAACCATTGCCCTTGAATAATACCAAAGAAGTACAGGCCATGCAGCTGCCGATTCAAAAGCTGCGCCCCTTTGAAAATCACCCCTTCCAGGTGAAGGACGATGATGAAATGAATCAGCTGGTGTGGAGTGTCCTGACACAGGGCATTCTGACCCCGCTGGTTGTCCGTCCTCTGGAAAATGACGAATATGAAGTGATCTCCGGGCATCGGAGACTTTATGCATGTCAAAAGGCAGGAATCAAAACGGTTCCTGCCTTAATTTATGCCCTCGACCGGGATGCCGCTGCCATTGCTCTGGTGGACAGCAACCTCCACCGGGAGAAGATTTTGCCCAGCGAGAAAGCGTTTGCCTATAAGCTGAAAAGAGATGCGCTGAACCATCAGGGAAAGACTTCTCCCCAAGTTGGGGAGAAGTTACTGACCGTCGAAAAGATCGGTCTTGACGGCGGTGACAGTAAGAACCAAGTTCTGCGGTACATCCGTCTCACGGAACTAATCCCCGAGGTTCTCAGCATGGTGGATGCCGGAAAAATCGCCCTGACCCCGGCGGTGGAGCTGTCCTATCTGACCCAACAGGAACAGTGTGACCTACTGGAAACCATGGAAAGCGAGGACTGCACTCCGTCTCTCTCCCAAGCCGTCCAGATGAAAAAGCTGAGCCAGTCCGGGGAATTGAACATGGATAGAATTTTTGAAATTCTCCGGGAACCCAAGGCCAACCAGCAGGAAAAGATCAGCTTCCGGGTGGAGGATTTGCGGAAATTCTTCCCCAAGAGTTATAGCGCCGCCCGGATTCAGGAGCGGATTTTGAAGCTGCTGGAAGCGGACTGCCGCAAGCGGCAGCGGGCGCAGGAACGGTGAGGTGCGGCATGATGAAAAAGAATACGCATAGGGTGTTACGAGGTGAGCGGGCATGAATGAGGTACAGCAGGATATTATGTGCGTCTTATTGCAGACGCTTTTGGATAAGGAACTGATTACGCAGGATATTCACGACAAATCCCGGAACAAAATTCTTGGCACATTGGACTTGCCGGACTTTTTCTGCGATACTGAAGCACGAAAGGAGGATGCACATGGATGTGAGAAAGATCCGTGCTGAGCTGAGAATGGGCAGGTCGATTTACGACCTGCCCCTCCGGGTAACATTCTACGCCCGGGTGTCCACAGATCAGGATGAGCAGATCAACAGCCTTGAAAATCAGGTGCAGTATTACACGGAACTGATTCAGAGCAAGCCCAACTGGCGCTTTGTGCCGGGGTACATCGATGAGGGCATTTCCGGCGGCACCACGAAAAAGCGGGATGATTTCAACCGCATGATTCGGGACGCGAAAGCCGGGATGTTTGATTTCATCATCACAAAGGAAATCTCCCGGTTTTCCCGCTCCATCCTGGACAGCATCAAATATACGCAGGAATTGTTGGAGAACAATGTAGGTGTGCTGTTCCAAAATGATAATATCAACACACTGGACACGGACAGCGAGTTCCGGCTGGTCATCATGGCAGGTGTTGCACAGGATGAAATCCGCAAGCTGTCCGAACGACTGAAATTCGGTTTCCGGCAGGCCATCAAAAACGGTCATGTGCTGGGCAACGATAAGCTCTACGGCTACGACAAAAAGGACTGCGTTCTGACCACAAATCCGGAGGAAGCGGAGATTATCCGCATTATCTTCGACCTCTACGCCAACCAGAAGTTGGGCACCCGGAGTATCTCCAAAAAACTGACGGAGATGGGCTACACCAGCCGTGAAGGTAATGCTTTTAATACCCTGACTATACGCCACATTTTGGAGAATCCCAAATACAAGGGCTGGTACTGTGGCAACAAGACCTCCAGCCTTGACTACCGCACCAAGAAAAAAGCATTTCTGGATGAAAGTGAATGGGTCATGTACCCAGACCCGTCCATTCCTGCCATTGTCCCGGAAGAGTTATGGAACCGGGCGAATGCCCTGTACAAGAAAAGGAGAGAAGAAACCATGAGTCACAGCAGCGGCGTCAGTTTCCAAAATCGGTATCCCTACAGCGCAAAGATCATCTGTGAGGAGCACAACACCACCTTCCACCGGCAGGTGCTGGAAAATAAAAAGGGGAAGCAGGAGGTCTGGCAGTGCAAGGTATACCGCAGCCACGGACGCTCCGGGTGCTCTGCCCCCCAAATCCGCAGCTGTGAGGTGGATGCAATTCTCACGGAAATCTTCAAGGAACTGATGAAGGATAAGCAGGCCATCATCGATTCCTTGGTAAAGGTGATTACCTGCGTTCCTAAGGAAGTAGATTACGACAGGCTCCGCAGCCGGGTGCAGGAGGAAATGGACGAGATTGAGAAAAAGAAGGATCGTCTGCTGGATTTGAGCATAGCCGGGGCGCTGGATGCACCCGAGTTCAAAAAGCGAAACGATGCCCTGAATATCCGGCTTCGGGAGTGTGAAAGCCAGCTTTCCGCCATCCGGCAGGAAGAAGAGAGGGCGGTCGATAACAAGCTGAATGAAGCCGAAATCCGGCGGGTTCTTGAGCGGGAATTGAGCTTCGAGGGGGAGCCAAACTCGGCACTTCTTACAACGATTTTGGAGAAAATTGTTGTGAAAAAGGGGAGTACTAAGGAGGAAATTCATCTGGAGATATACCTGAAGTTGGGACAGCAATATGAGGCGATTTACTCGCCTGGGAGCCTACCCACGAGCATCAACCGTCTAAAAAATACTACGCCCAAACTTCCGATCAGGAGGATCTGATTTCCATTGGAACCATTGGGTTGATTAAAGGAATCACCACATTTGACCCCGCCAAGGGGGCGAGACTTGCTACCTATGCTGCCAGATGTGTGGAAAATGCTATCCTATCACAGATGCGTTCATTGAGGAGAAGCCGGAAACCAGAACCCCCAAAAGCCCCAAGTGGCGGGTGATTGCCAGGGTTTCCGACAGAATGTATGTCCTCTGTGCCACTTTGGATAGCCATGTGAGGTTCGCTCCCTTATATATCCATAGTTTCCGGTTGTGCGCCCCGCACAAGATTCTCGAAGCCACCATGATGAAGCAGACTTACCGTTCCTATGAGGAAATCACCGCCATCCCGGACAGGCTCCGCTGGCTCAGACATAGTAAAGGGCTTATGCAGCGGGAAGCAGCCCAGATCGCCGGTGTCAGCCGCAGCGTGTATATCGAAATCGAGCGTGGCATCACAAGACGCCTGCCGGGGTGTCTGATTCTGAACCTCTCCCAGTTTTACGGGGTTCCGGTTTCCGACTTCCTGGATGAATACAACCAGTTCCTTTACGATGGACAAGCCAAGCGAATCCGGGCTTACCGGAAGAAGCTGGGGATGGGAAGAAAGCCGTTCTGTAGATTTACCGGCATTCCGCTGTCCAGCTTAAGAGGTTGGGAGGAGGGTAATAAGGAGGTCAGTTTCAAGTGCTGGGAGATGTACTTTAAGGGGAGGGCATGAACTGGATTCCCCTGGATTCTCGTTGCATTTATGCAGAAACTATGGTATGATAATTACGAAAGAAGGTGATCACATGAGTGATATTGCAACTTTGGGGAATGAAGGCGGATTCAGTGTTTTTTCCTATGGAAATCGGGTAATTCGATTTAAGGCACCCTATTCCCTGGAACGCTATACTTCCGTGAAAGAGTGGGACAATGGATACCTTGTGGTCATGGCAAAATACAGCCACAATCCACAGCCGGAAGAAGAATATATTGATTTGCTGCCGATTTTGAATGGACTGTATATCAATGGACAGGAGTTTTTGAAACCAATCAAGGGGGTTGCGATTGCCAATGGTTGATATCAAGCAGGTTGCGGACGAAGCGGAAGTCATCATTGATGGATACGCATTCTCAAAATTTGAGGGCGGTTATCGGGTCTTGAATCTGAACGCCCCGGACAAGGCGGCTGTGTTTGCGGCAGATGGCTCTGTCCTGGAAACAACGATGAATGACATTGAGCTTCATATTGCTTCTAAACATTTAAGTGCCAGCCTGAAATATATGGAGGCGTAAGATGCCGAAATATTATGAATTTAAGGTCGCCGGGTACTATCTGTATTTCACCTCGTTTTGTGTTGTGGAATGTATGCACGTCCACGCCAGCGACAGAAAGCTGACGGAAGCAGGCTCTGCCAAGTTCTTCGTGCAAGGAAACGGCGACAGCGTTCTGCAAAACAGAGGCATTCTGACAGATCGGGAAATCAGTAAGATACAGGAGTTCATCAAAGAGAACTACGAAAAGATGTATGAAAAATGGGCCCAGTATAGTGAAAACGGGTTCTATCACGGTTAAGAATTTAGGGGCAGTCTCAGAAGGGTTGAGACTGCCCCTTATTCGTGCATTCTATTTCAATGTCATGCCGAGCAGTTCTTCTGCCACCTCTTGGCTTTCCAGACGCATGATATTGTCCTCCACATCATCCCGGGAAAGCAGATTCATGCTGCCATACCAGACGATCCTTTCATCGATCACAGCAAAATGCTGGCAGCTGTCCTGAACCAAGTGTATTTCACATCCAACTGTCCGCAGGCTTTCCAGTAAACCGAAACGATGTTCATCCTTTCCATAGCGGTAAACATCCGGGTGCCAGGTGATAACCGTAACCTTCAAGCCATTTTCCTGCCCGGGCTGCAAAAGCGCAATCAACTGCTCTACTCGCTTCCGACTCAGGGTAGGGCTGGAGATCACCACGCTTTTCACTGCTTCCCGAATGTCCTGTTCAAAGACAGGTCGGTAAGTATCGGAATCATAGATTGCATTGGCAGTCTGTTTTTCCGGGGCATCTGATGTATGGAGTGAATAGCCGATACGTTTATAGGTTCTCAGACGCTTGGCGTACATCTTGTCAAATACTGGAATATGGGTATCCACGTAGTCGAAAATATACACATTCTTCTTTCCAGGATATTCCCGATGCAGTCGTCCGGCGTATTGCTCCACGACACCCTTCCAGGAGACAGGTGTTGCCAGAAATAGCGTATCCAACCTGGGATAGTCGAAGCCCTCTCCGATGAGCTGACCAGTTGCGGCCAGGAACATGGATTCGTCCGACCGCACCTGCGCCATGGCTTTTATCGTTGCTTCCCGGTCTTTCTTTGGCATATCCCCTGTGAGAAGGAAGGGCTTTTGCGCAAATGGTTTCAGTATTTCGTAAAGTGCTGCCGCCTGATCCGTAAAGCGAGTTAGAATCACCGGCGTTCTACCCTCGCTCAACGCTTTCTTCACATCCGTAGCAATCAGATTGTTGCGGCTTTCATTTTTCCGCAGATGATCATAGGCTTCCATTACATGGATTTTCTCTTTGTAGTAAGGGAGAACTGTTCTGGTGAATCTGGGGATGATATAATGCCCGATACCCTGCTCAGCGGCTTTCTCTTTTGCGGAGTATTGAAACCGAACCGGGCCCAATAGCATCTCGTTGATTTTCTCCAGACCATCCCCACGGAAGGGCGTGGCGGTCACACCATAGACATAACAGGCGTGAACTTCCTGCAATACGGAACGCAGTGTTTCCGAAGCACTGTGATGGCATTCATCCACCAGCACCATACCGTATTCCCGGAGCCGGGGGTGGAATTCGCCCTTTTTGCATAGGGAACCCGCCATGGCAATGTCCACAATGCCGGTAGATGTGTCTTTGGGACCGTGGATGATACCAACAACACTCTTTCTGTGCTTCTTTCTGCCGGTTTTCGTTTCATATACCGGTAATTCTTCCTGGAATTCCAGAAACCGATCCAATGCCTTTTGCCATTGTTCGATCAACGCTGAAGATTCCAGCAAAATGAGCGTACTGACTTTTCGTTCTGCAATCAAGCGGCTGCAAACAACTGTCTTTCCAAATGCTGTGGCGGCGCTGAGAATTCCACAGTCCCATTGCAAAATAGCTCGGACAGCTTCTTTCTGGTTATCCCGCAATTCGCCTTGAAAGTGCACATTTAGTGTCTTGCCGACGGCTCGTTTGTCCTCAGTCTGAACCGGGATTTCTGCCTCCTTGCATCGTTCCAACAACTCATCCCAGAGACCTCTGGGAATGCAGAGAAAGTCTCCGTCGTCTTCGCCCAGATATAAGAACCGGGAATTTGAAAAATTAGACAAGCCCAGCGCTTGATTGCGATAGAACATGGGATTTTGAATGGCGGCCATCCGGCGAATCTGGTTTTGCAGTCGGGGTTTCAGATTGGCCGTTTCAATGTAAATCCGGTTTGCAAGTGTCAGGCGCAGTTGTCCGTCTGCATCTTCTTTGTGGAATTTCCTGGTACGCTCCCAGGGCTTTGTTTCTTCCGGCAGGAAGGAATCCTGTGAAGACTCCGCAACATTCCATTTTTTGATACAGTCATCGATCGTCTCTGCGGATAATCTCTGCGTTGCAAACAATGCACCCCATTGATCTGCAAAGGGTTCCCAACACTCATCCACAAAGGCGCTATTGCCGTTCTTCAACGCCTGTCCCTGTAATGGGAGTGCAATCAGATAACCCAGTTCCCCATCTCCGATGCTCGTTTGAGCAGGAAGCATTCGGTCATAAAATCGGAATGATTTCAGGTTCACCGTTTCCGCGCCTTTTTCCAACAGTGCCATTCCAAACTGGCGAACCAGTCCGGCTTCCATGGAACGATCAAAGAAGATCCACAGATGTCCGCCACGCCCAGACCGGGAACGCTCCACCAGGCAGGGAATACCATTCGTGGTGCACACCTGATGCAATGCATCCACTTCTTCCATCCAGCTGTTATCTGCGTTTCCAAAGTCCAGTGCTTCGGCTCCCTTTTCATGATTGTCAAAATCAAACACCAGAAACCGACAGGTTCCATCCGGAAACAGAGGGTAAATGCCAATCACATCGGAACCATCCGGCTTTTCTCCCCGTAGATGGGCCATGATCTGCTCTGCTTCCAGCTTTCGCCATTTCCGATTCGTACAGTCCCCACATTTGACTTTCTTTCCGGCTTTCTTCGGGCACAGTCCGTCCTTCCACAGGTTTTCACATTGCGGGTAATAACCAGTCCTTCCTGTAGATTTGTTGACACTACGCTTGCTGTAAATATCTGTCCGACCCCAGAAGTAGGAATAAAACCGACGGGCAAGCTGCCTGGTGATTTCCATAGGGATTATTGCTTGGTGAAATGTATATGGAATCCCTGCTTCATCCAAAAGACGCTTTAGGTAGGCGTTTTCCGATTGAAGCTGCTCTACTTGGGCAGACAGCCTTTTTAGTTCGTCCTCCATAAGTGTTCCTCCTGCTAGATTGTACACTTCTATTTGTCAAATAGAATCTGGAGAGATTATTGACGGTCAATAATGTGATTTTTCACTATCAATTATATAGGAATTGTAGCACAGAATTACCGTAATGTCTAACAAATTATATTTATGGAAAAGAAGGAAGGAGGTGGGAGTATGCGCCCGCCACAATATTCTTGAAGCTACCGTGATGAAACAAACCTATCCACCGCCATCCCGGACAGGCTCCAGTGGTTCAGACACAGCAAATAGTTGATACAACGGGAAAAGTTCAGATTGCCATTATCAGCCGTAGCGTGTATATTGAAATTGAGTGTGGTATCATTCAGCATATCGCGGGGTGTCTGATTCAGAACTTGCCCTAGCTCTACGAGGTTCCAATTTCCGACTTCCTGAGCGAGTATAATCAGTTCCTTTTCGATAGACAAGCCCAGTGGATCAAAGACTACCGTAAGAAGCTGGGTGTTGGCCGGAATTCGTTTGTAGATTCACAAGGATTCCGCTGCCCAGCCTGCACGACTGGGATGATGGGCAGAAAGAGGTTCGTTTCAAGTGTGGAAGATGTACTATAAAGGGGAAGCGTAATGATATCAGGTACAGAATAATCTCCATATGCTATTTATATGCAAAAAATATTGTTATGCCGACAGATTAGCAGTATAATATTAATAATATCGAAAGAAGGGATTGCTGTGAACAGAAAACTATATTGGATTATAAGAAAATATTGGCATAAATGTGTTTTTTATATTAAACGCCTTACCTATACCATTCGCGAGAAAATAGAACTGCATCATAATTTTGCTCAAGTTCAAGTAAAAATTATGAAAACAATGATATGGCAAATTTGTAGCAGCCTACTTTTAGCATTTCTTCTTGCAAAATGTGATGGGTTCTTGATGGATAGGTTTAATTCAAAACCATTATTACCAGATATAGTTAAAGACATTACTATAGGCGGTATGGGAATTTCTGGTGTAATTCTTGGTCTATATTGCGCCAATATTGCATCGATTTTTTCTGCAAAATACTCAAATGTCCATCAAAATTTGGCAAGGCTGTTTCAACAAGATATTGTAACCAATAGTTGTATCAAGCAGATTGTTGGATATATTGTTTTTTGTACAATAATACTGTTGGAATGTGCTGTGGCCCTGAATTTATATTTGGCAACTATGATTGGTCTGCTCTTTCTTACTATCCGTGTAGTAGTAACATTCAGTCTGGCTGGAAATCGGTCATATGTGCTTTCGGATACTTTTTCTATAGCAGATATCAAATTCAGTGATCTTTACAATACTGTGGAAAAGGCATCAAAACACGATTTGTTTACCACAGATCAGAGTTTCCAAAATCACTACAGAAAAGTAGCAGCAAACGATATATCTATTCTGCGTGAAATCGGACAATACAACATGAGTATCCCCAGGAACCAAAATGGAACAATGCGTTTGTTTATGGAGAAAATACTCGCTCTTGTAGGATTGTATTGGGAGAATAAGAGCAAAATATCGTTTGATTCGCTTTGGTTTGATAAGAAAGCACAGTATCAGCAGTGGCATCTTGCGTCGGATTCAGAAATTAGGATCGCGCTGAATACAGGTACACCAATTCAGCCTAAAGAAAGAAAGCACACCCATTGGTTTGAAGAAGAATTGCTTAAAATTAATCAAGAGTGCATTGAAAAATTTCTCAAAGACGATGATGTATCAATGGTGCAAAGATATTTAATAAATCTCTGCACTATCTCTCAAACAGCAGGTGAATGGAACCAAGATTTGTACTGGATTCATTATTTGAAGAGTGTTGAAGCTATATCTAAACCAGTGATTTGTAGGCACTTATCGAATGACGATATAGATCAAGAAACCGCATTATCGGCAGTCGACATACTATGCTCCAATTATATTAGTATGATCGTGGGAATAAATAAGCGCCTTGCCAAAATTGATATTGAAGAGTTGTTACAATTGTGTACGACATATTCTGATTGGAATCAATGTGATATTCAGCGTATTCCCTACCTAAACTCAGAGGCCTGCAGAAAACTATATATTCAAATTAGCGCAGAAATATCAATTGAAAAAATCCGAATCACGCCTGACTGGTTTATTAAACAGACTGTTGCGGCTGAAATATACAAAAGTATTGGCACAATTATTGATACGATTACTGCTGCGATAAAAAGCGTATTTGATATTGGACAACAGCTACAAAATGAAAAACACGTACAAGCAGCGGCAACCGCCTTTTCTCACGTTTTTGAAATACTTAATAAATGTCGGATCTCAATTCGCTATATTGAGGAAATGCTCCCTCGTTTGAAGGATAAACACATAGAAAACTCCATTATTTGGGAAGAAGTGTCCACTGAGTTGCTGCGTAAAGAGATAAAGCAGATAGAAGAGAAACTACCCGCTATTCTCATAAAGTGCAGTGGGCACTATGCTATAGACCACTGGAAAGATAGGGAAGACAGTCCAGATTTCCTGGGCCTTTGTTACAATCATATCTCTGAGGCACTGATTCGTTCCATCGAAAGAGATGATTTTCGAAAATTTCAAGAAATATATAAAAACTATCTTGGCTTAGTACTTTTGTACCAAGAGTATGTCCGGACAGATGTAATAAAGCACAAGGAAGCGCATATGGCAGGAATTGTATTTCATGTTGCGACTGCTCCGTTCGCGGAATATGCTCTGATAAGTGGCCTTGCAATTATTTGGGGTGAATTTAACGGAGATAATTGCTGGAAAGACTTAGTGGATAGTGTTCTACAAAGATTTTTAGAACAGGACGAGGGCAACAAGAGAATCTTGCAGATCTTCGCGCAACAATTACAGGCACGACAACGAGATATTCTTGGAATTGGAAACAGAGATAGTTTGCAAACTGGATGGACTCAGCGAATTGAGCATTCTATATCTGAAAGTCCAAGATTTGAGATTGAGTATGATCACTTCAGTGAAAGACTGAAGACCAACAGCAAACTATTATCAAAATTCTGCGGATCAATCTTGTTTCATAGTTCTGTAAAGCTACATGATTCTGAAGATGTCTATATGATTGTATCTGTAAATAAGTATCTGCCTGATGATCAAAAATATCGAAGCAGGTCAGGATGGGAGAGAGATTATGAAAGCTAAACCAAAGCAATATTCTTCCTCTCAAATTAGTCCATCTGGAGAAATCTGGGAGAGCCCCCGGGATATGTCGGGAATGTATACCCATATGTTGCTAGAGGATTTTTGTGGAAGTTATTCTGTGTTCTTTTCACCCAATTGGCATGATCGTCATTTTTATGATATTGAGCCGTCTGGTGACCCACTAAATAATATACTAACACTACAAGAACCATGGGATTTGGACCGCATTCTTGATCGTTTTCTCTCCGAAATAACAAGAATTCTCATTGAACACGGAAAAGCACATGTAGAGATAATTATCTGGAAAGATAACGATGGCAGTATCAAAGGTATATCATTTCAACCGCTAAAACCCATTATTTCAATCACTGGCATACATAAGACATTCTTCATCTCAAGGCAATATAGTAAAAAATTCTGCTTGTATAGAATTGAGCATAAGAGGCTCATTGTTTTTGATCTACATGATTTAGGTTATTCCCGCCAGTTTTTCACCAGAATACTAAAAAGAATTAACAAGCGGGACATAACAATAGTTAGCGATTTCACGTTCAATAAGAATCTGGAATTTGATTTTACGAAGTATGTAGAAAGTGCAGACTATCAACTGCTAAAGAATACGAAAGGAATACATTGGTACGGTAGGAACAGCAGTAATCAGTATATGGACAGCTTTTATCTAGTGTGGCGTGAAGCAAAATTCAGAGGTTTAAGGAAAAGAATATTTGACTATTTACTAGATACAATAAACGCTGCACTGATACCATATCGTGGTTTGGCAGGCTTTTCGGGAAAAGTAATTGCTAATTGTAAGAATGTTGATTATTCTCAAGACTTTGAAAGACTACAGAATGGTGAGATATCTGTCTCACAGTTTAGTGACAGGTTGTATTTAGTACCAGAAATTATCAAGGAAGCAGAAGACTAGTAGAAGGGGAGCAGGCTCATCTGGCCTGCTCCTTTTGCTTGCGTTTAACGGTATCAATCACTGCATCCACCAGTTCCAGCTTCTGCTTTGTGGGGCAGTTCAGCCGGTTAATCTTGGCGATAACAGATTCAGCATGTACAGTTGCGACCCGGCGAGCCAGTTCTTCTTTGCCTGCGTCGGTCTTGGGGTAGTGTACGATCACATTGATCGGTGCGGATTTTCGAATACGCTGTCACCTCTTTCAATTAACCTGGCCATTTGGCGTGGGCTGTGTGCCCGAATGTGCTACTACTGTATGCGTATGGGCTCCTGATATTGACAGTTCCGGGGAATAGGGTAGGGAATACCCATATACCACACCCGTGTTGAGCTGTATGAAAAAGTGCTTAATTTACAAGGACTTTTCACCCTCTAAAGCGTGACGCTTAGACCTTTGCCTCCGCTTGCGTTTGGCGGCGTTGTGGCGCTTCATAGTTGCTGTGCAATCCGGGCAGTATTTCGCACGGTTAGAACCGGGAAGGAACCGTTTCCCGCACACTGCACACTGCTTGGTGCCGAGGTGGGGAAAGAGAGCGGCTTCCAGTTCCTGATCCATTGGCAGTACTGCAGCACGAAACCACTTGCAGATCAGCGAGTAGGAAATACTCTGGACGCAGACACATTTCCCCCCATCGTCCAGGGCAATACAAAAGCCGTCGTCGTAGTTGCAGCATTTGTGTACCAGCCGACGCATCTTTCGATACTGCTGGTAGTCCATCACCGGAATGAATTTACTGTTTTTCAAGAACTGCTGCCTCCATGAAGCCGTGTCTCACGTAGTAACGCTGCAATCTACGGATGGCAGCCCGGACGCTGTGATGAGCAATGGAAGTATCAATACCCTCTATCTCAGCTATTTCCCGATACTTCATTCCATCCACAAAGCGGGCTTTCAAACGACGAAGCTGCTTGGGAGTAAGTGTGGCAAGTGCCTCACCCAACTTTCCCAGCAGAAACTCCCGGTACAGGTTTTCTTCTCGTTGGAGCAGAATCTCCTCAGCAGAACAGATTTGCTCCGGAAAGTGATTCTCTATCTCCGGAGATTCGTCCAGAGAATAAGTGTGGATCCACAGATTTCGCCGAGTGTTATCATCACGACGATGCTCCTCCAAAATGGCAACCGCAACCTCGTCCGATACCTCTATGAAAATGTCCTCATCATAGAGCGGGTAGTAAAACTTCTTCAAATTGATACGCTGCATGGGCAAGCCTCCTAACGCAGAAAGGGCAAGCAGCCGATACTGCTTGCCCCCTCTGGTAATGTGATAGGGAAAGTTCCCTTCACTGGTTAGCCCGAAAATCGCTGATCGTTAGGGTATCCAGTCAAAAATTGTCTGCACTTTTTTCTTACAGTCTCGATGCTTTCGTAGACGGTAACCTTGGCACAGCCGCAGAGCCGTCCGATTTCGGCATAGCTCAAATCCTCCAGAGCATAGAGCAGGAATCGACGACGCTGAATCGCGGTGCAGAGCGCCAGTGCTGACTGGATCTCCTGCATGGTTTCCTTGTGGCATAGATATTGCTCCGGAGACTGTGTGTAATGGATACATCCTTCTGTCAGGATTATGTACTCATCAAATTCCCGACCATCCCAGTGCCGGCGCTGTTCATGTGCGAGGTTTTTCTCCTTATGGTCAGCATAATTCAGAAATTCATATACTTCTTCTGTGACCTCCACGGACACCATTCGCCCGTTATCATGGATGGTTATTTCCATCATTATTTCCTCCGTTCAGATTTTTTGAGAGAATCTGAACGGAAGCGGCGGAGAGCGGCAGCGAGGAAGGCGCAGAAAAACGCCCAACCGGCATACCGGATGGGCGAAAGGTGAATGAATGTGATGATTAACTACATCGTATAGTTCATGTTTGTTGCCGCAGAAGTCCTGTACGGGGACCAGGCTTTTTTTGAAAGGTGTGATCCTTTCCTTCTACGGCAGCGGTCTGCAATCAAGGCGGCTTCCTCCTATCTGCCGCCGAGAGCATAAAAACGGCGGCTCTGAAAATCAAAGCCGCCGTGAGAAATGTATTTGGGCATGAGAAGTGACTGCCCAGCAGCGGCTTTTTTTCTTTTCTGCCGCTGGGCAGATGCAATCAGCATTATGATGTAGATAAGATCTGTATAGTGCGCCTGAAAGAAGTGAGCCTGCTTACCCTGTGATGCGATTTCACAGGAAAGCAGGCTCTGCGTTCTACGTCTGGCTCATTTGCTTACGGTCATTTTCAGTTGTGAAATATCGACCCGGACTTCTGTTTTGCATTTGGGGCAGTACAGTGGGAAATTACGCACCACTGTATCCTCGTATACTTTGGTTCGGGTCTTGCTGCCGCAAATCGGGCAGTAAACCCATTGAGCTCCGTCTTGTTCGTTGTTCATGTGAGTTTCCTTCATATCGTTGGGTTAATCAAACTATTCTGTGTATATAAACCTATTATGTGTCTCTGTGAGCGGTTTCTTGATTTATCGAGCTATCAATGGGCCCCGTAGAGGGCTTCTTCCTCTACGGTGGCGGCACGGACTTCCATGCCTTTTTCCCAAACAAGAATTGAGTTCTCTGGATCATCTTTGATCCCGAGATATATTCTTGTTACAGGAACACATGATTCATCATTCAACCATGCAAATGCACTTTCGGGATCAAAGCCGATGCCGCCTGTGCCGATCCTATGTGGGATATTTGTTTTCTTTGCCAGAATAGGTCTGTAGGTTGAAATATAGCCGTTACCATCGCTTCCGACTTCTACTGATGAGCTAAAATAATTCAAATCATACAAATCGTCGTAGGTAATATGAATCATGCCATCAGAAGTCTGAAATACAGCCATCACAACGACATCATCTTTCCCCATCGGAACGCATTTCCATTCTCTCAAAACAGTGTTTGCTATGAGAATCAGTATGAGAAAGAATGCAACGCCGAGTCCAATCCATAAAGATTTTTTTCTCTCATGGTTCCATTTTTTCTGAATAGGACGCAGAGGTTCTACTTCTTTTGCCATTTCATAAGGTTCTGGCATTGAACCAAGATCATTCAGTATTTTTCTGCAATCTGCACAACCAGCACAGTGCTTTTCCACTGCATTGCGGGTCTCGGCACTACATACATCATCGTGATACAGCGGAAGCAGATCACGGATTATGCCACAGGGATAATTCATTTGAGCCCCTCCTTAATTGTCAACCTTGCACGATGATAAGTCACCCGTGCCCAATTTTCTGTTTTTCCAAATAATAAACCGATCTGCCGGAAGGATAATTCTCCGAGTACTCGTAGTGAAAACACCTCTTTATACGGTTCCGGCAGGTTATGAAGCGCTTGGTGAATCAGAAAGGCGGATTCTTTATCTAGCATCATTTCCTCTAAAGAACTGGTGAGAGTCTCCTCTTTCTCTGGCTCCTTATGCTTTTTAAGGTAGGATAGGTAAGTGTTTTTTGCAATTTGGCAAAGCCATACATAGAGCTTGCATTGTCCTTGAAAAGAATCTAGTGATTTCAATGCTTTGAAGAAAGTTTCTTGGGTGATTTCTTCGGCAAGGCATGGATCACGACTCAAGGCTAATACATATTTAAAGACATCCTGAAAATAAAGGGTATATATTTCCTGATAATCTTCCACTGTTTCACCTCCCTTTACCTATATGACTTGCGAAAACGCATTTCGTTACAAAGTTTGCTATTGTAATGTTGATGATTTCTTAAACTCTGCTTATCACATTATGTCGCATTTAGCTATGAAATGCAAGAATGCGGTAGGGTGGCAATGGTTGTTTCTAAAATCCGCCGAAAATTTAGGCGAATTTCTCTCCACCGGTTTTGGGCTAAACTAATGATAGTAGTTATCCCGACTTTCGTGTTATACCGACTTTTCAAAAAATACCTACAGCGCCAAC
>JBJDYG010000071.1:0-43985 GCA_051867075.1 Faecousia sp.
CCAGCTTGTGGCCGACCATATCCTCAGTGATATAGACGGGAACATGCTTGCGGCCATCGTGGACGGCGATGGTGTGACCGACGAAGGAGGGGAAGATGGTGGAAGATCTGGACCAGGTCTTCAGAACCTTCTTGTCACCGGCCTTGTTCAGCTCCTCCACGCGCTTGTACAGCTCAGGAGCTACGAAAGGGCCCTTCTTGATGCTTCTGCTCATTTCATTTCCTCCTTACTTGCTGTTTCTGCGCTTGACGATGAACTTGTTGGTGGGGTTCTTCGTCTTACGAGTCTTGTAACCCATAGCGGGCTTGCCCCAGGGAGTCACAGGGCCGGGACGGCCAACAGGGGCGCGGCCCTCGCCGCCACCGTGAGGATGGTCGTTGGGGTTCATAACGGAGCCGCGGACGGTGGGACGGATACCCATGTGGCGGGTACGGCCGGCCTTACCGATGTGCACGTTCTCGTGATCCAGGTTGCCCACCTGACCGATGCAGGCAGTGCAGTTGGTACGGACGTAGCGGACTTCGCCGGAGGGCAGACGGATCTGAGCCAGCTCGCCTTCCTTGGCCATCAGCTGGGCGGCGGCACCAGCGGAACGGACCAGCTGGGCGCCGTGGCCGGGCTGCAGCTCCACGTTGTGGATCACAGTACCCACAGGGATGTTGGCGATGGGCAGGCAGTTGCCGGGCTTGATATCCGCGTTGGCGGAGGAGACAACCTGATCGCCGGCATTCAGGCCGTAGGGAGCCAGGATGTAGCTCAGGGTGCCGTCCTCGTACTTGATCAGCGCGATGAAAGCGGAGCGGTTGGGATCGTACTCAATGCGCTGCACGGTAGCGGTCATGTCGGTCTTCAGACGCTTGAAGTCGATGACGCGGTACTTGCGCTTGTTGCCGCCGCCGCGATGGCGGACGGTAATGTGACCGTAGCTGTTGCGACCTGCGTTCTTCTTGAGGGTCTCAACCAGGCTACGCTCAGGTTTTGCCTTCTTGTCCACGCCGTCGAAGCCGGAAACAGTCATGTTGCGGCGGGCGGGGGTGTAAGGCTTAAAAGTTTTAATAGCCATTTGCGTTTCTCTCCTTTATTGAGATTGGTTTAGACCATACCCTCGAAGAACTCGATGGTCTTGGAGTCGGGAGTCAGGGTGACAACAGCCTTCTTGTAGGCAGGCTGCTTGCCGGCGGGATAAGCGCCGGTGCGCTTGACCTTGCCCTGCATGCGGACGGTGTTGACCTTCGCGACCTTGACACCGAAGATCTGCTCAATGGCAGCCTTGATTTCGGTCTTGTTGGCATTGACGTCCACCATGAAAACATACTTCTTGTCAGCGACAGCCTCCATGGACTGCTCGGTGATGACAGGTCTTCTGATGATATCGTAAGCGTTCATTATGCGAATACCTCCTCAATCGTGGTCAGAGCGGCCTTGTCAACAACCAGCTTGCTGGCGTTCAGCACGTCGTAAACATTCAGCACGCCCGCGAAGGTGACTTCGCAGCCGGGGATGTTGCGGCCGGACTTCACCACGTTCTGATCGGCGGCAGCGGTGACGACCAGGGTCTTACCCTCGCAGCCGACAGCCTTCAGGAACTTGGCAAACTCGGAAGTCTTGGGGGCATCCATCTTGATGGCGTCGATCACCACGATGTTGGCCTCGGCAGCCTTGGCGCTCAGGACGCTCTTCAGAGCCAGGCGCTTGGCCTTCTTATTCAGGGTGTAGCTGTAGGAGCGGGGCTTGGGGGCGAACACGATGCCGCCGTGGGTCCACTGGGGAGCACGGGTGCTGCCCTGACGGGCCCGGCCGGTGCCCTTCTGACGCCAGGGCTTGCGGCCGCCGCCGGAAACCTCAGCGCGGGTCAGAGCGCTCTGAGTGCCCTGACGCTTGTTGGCCAGATGGTTCTTGACCGCGTCATGGACAACAGCCTCATTGGGGGTGATGCCGAAAACTGCTTCGGAGAGTTCGATCTCGCCAACCAGCTTGCCGGACATATCATAAACATTCGTCTTAAGCATGATTTAAGATCTCCTTTCCTTAGCCTCTTGCGGAAGCCTTCTGGGGATTTCTGCCGGAAGCCTTCTGCGGGTTCTTGCTGATGCCGGTCTCCACATTCTTGACCTTGTTGTTCTTGACGGTGTTGCGGATGTAGACCAGACCGCCCTTGGGGCCGGGAATGGCGCCGCGGATGACGATCATGTTCAGCTCTGCATCCACCTTAACAACATCCAGATTCTCAATGGTGACCTGCTCATTGCCCATCTGACCGGCGCCGATCTTGCCGGGGAAGATGCGGGACTGATGAGAGGAAGCGCCCATGGAACCGGCGTGACGGTGCACAGGGCCGCCGCCGTGGGTCATGGGGGTCCGGCCGGCGCCGTGGCGCTTGACAACGCCCTGGTAGCCATGGCCCTTGCTGATGCCGGTAACGTCGATCTTGTCGCCGGCAGCGAAGGTGTCAGCCTTGATCTCGTCGCCGACGTTCATGTCGGCAGCGGCATCCAGCTTGAACTCCTTCAGGTACTTCTTGGGGGCAACGCCAGCCTTCTTCAGGTGGCCTGCCTCAGGCTTGCTGAGCTTCTTCTCGGCGACGTCGCCGAAGCCCAGCTGGACGGCAGTGTAGCCGTCGGTTTCAACGGTCTTCTTCTGAGTGACGACGCAGGGGCCTGCTTCCACGACGGTAACAGGGATCACCTTGCCGCTCTCATCGAAGATCTGGGTCATACCCACTTTTTTGCCGATGATTGCTTTCTGCATGTTTGGTTCTCCTTTTTAATAGGTTATTGGTCGGCTTACCGCATTGGGACGGTTACCGACATGACCCGTCCGCCCGATGCCAGACAGTGCGGGCTGCTGTAATTGCGTTGTTACGTATAATTACAGCTTTATCTCAATCTCAACACCAGCGGGAAGGTCCAGGCTCATCAGGGCCTCGATGGTCTTCTGGTTGGGGTTGAGGATATCGATCAGTCTCTTGTGGGTTCTGCGCTCGAACTGCTCACGGGAGTCCTTGTACTTGTGGACAGCGCGAAGGATGGTAACAACTTCCTTCTTGGTGGGCAGCGGGATGGGGCCGGAAACCTGAGCGCCGTTGCGCTTTGCGGTCTCCACGATCTTTGCAGCGCTGGAGTCGATCAGCTGGTGATCATAAGCCTTCAGCCGAATGCGGATCATCTGGTTTGCCATGGTTTGTTTTCCTCCTTGAATTACGTACTCAGTTTGCGTAGTGTCTGGGTACGGTCGAACTGTTGTTGTCCGCGCCGCCGTGCGTATCATTCCGAGCCATGAAAAATGGCCGACCGAGGCCGACCCTTCTTCCCGCCCGGCGATATACGCCAGCGCTTGACAGAAGCAGTTCAGCCGCCCGATGACCGGACATACTCCGCGGAAGTTACCGTTTTTCAACGCAATCTCCCGCATCATCGCAGTGCACGCGCAGAATTCCCCTACACGCGCCCGATTATGATACCATTGATTTCCCCGTTTGTCAAGAACTTTTTCAGAATTTTTCACGAAGTTTTCTGTTTATTTTCGGTGAAAATGGAGAATTCTTTTACTCGCAGCGCAATTCAGCCGTTCCTCCATCTGATTTCCGCAGCACTGATAAGCAGCATTGCAAGCCTGATACTATTCTTTTCTTTATTAAAAATCAAAGATTTCTAATAAGGAATAGTATTACTCAATTATATCAATCGGCAAATCCTCCAAAAATATACATGAGTAATTATACGCTTTTGCATATACTTACGTTAGTATATGAAGGAGGTGATGATTTTGAAGTATTCCGACGCCCAGAAGGAAGCCACCGCGCGTTACAACAAAAAAGCGTATGACCGAATCAATGTTATCGTCCACAAAGGACAGCGGCAGATCATCAAGGACTTCGCCGCCAGTCAGGGTAAAAGCCTGAACCGTTTTATCTGCGATGCCATTGAAGCAGAAATGAATAAAAAGAAAGAAGCCGAGTGATTTTGACTGCAGCAGTCGTGCATCACCCGGTTTCTTTTATGTTTGTACAATGGGGGAGGTGTTCCTTTCTTGTTTGGAGACAAGAAAGGAACACCTCCTCCTGCCGGCTTCGTACAACCCAGATCACCTGTCCCGCAAAAAAGCGCTCCCGAAGGAGCGCTTTACCGTTATTTCAGTTCCCACACCTTGACCTGACTTGCCTTCTCATACAGCTTCAAATAGCTTTCATAGCGGGTTTTTTCGATCTCTCCCCGCTGGCAGGCTCCCCGAACAGCACAGTCGGGTTCCTTGCGGTGGGTACAGTCATCAAAGCGGCAGGCACCGAGATATTTTCCAAAGTCCGGGAAGGAATATTGCAGATTCTCCTTAAGAATCACGTCCATCTGGTCGGTGTCGAAGGAGGAAAACCCGGGCGTATCGGCTACAAAGGTATCCTCCCCCAAACTGTACAGCTCCACATGACGGGTGGTATGCCGGCCCCGTCCCAGCTTTTCAGAAACCTCCCCGGTGGCAAGGTTCAGCTGAGGCGCCAGCCGGTTGAGAATGCTGCTCTTTCCCACGCCGGAGTTACCGGTGAACGCAACCAGCTTGCCCCGAATCAGTTCCCGCAGCTTTTCCACACCGTCGCCTGTCTCTGCGCTGGTGCAGATCACAGGAAACCCCGCGTGCTCATAGATCCGCACAAGGTCGGCCGCCGGATCCAGATCGCACTTGTTGACGCACAGGTAAACCGGCACCTCCTGGTCCCCAGCGATGGCCGCTACCCGGTCAATGAGAAAAGGCTCCGTCACGGGATTGACGTTGGCCGCGAAAATCACCAGCGCATCCACGTTGGCAACGGCAGGGCGGACAAAGCTGTTGCGCCGGGGAAGCACCTTTTCCACCATGCCTTTTCCCCGCTCCACAGTGATCTCCACCATGTCTCCGGTGAGAGGCGTGCAGCCCTCTTTGCGCAGAATGCCTCTGGCGCGGCAGCTGATGACCTGCTGCCCCGTCTGCACATCATAAAATCCGCTGATGGAGCGGATAATCCGCCCGGTTTGCTTCTGCCCCATGCTCAGTTAAAATTCACATCCTTGGATTGATAGTATTCTCCGTCGATGTACACGTCGTAGGTCTGCTTGCCGTTGCCCGTCAGGTTGCAGACAAAGCTGGAGGTTCCCGGCAGAATCTCCTGAGATTCGATGACCTCCTTGCCGTTCAGGAAAATGCTCAGAATGTACGCTTCCTCCTTGTCCGGCAGGGAGAACTGTACCCCAACGGTTACCGGCTCCTGGGGATAGCTGGGTGGGTCGGTTTCCGTGGGAGCGGTGGTTTCCTCCGGCCCCTTGGATACCTGAAGGACAATCTCCGTAGTCACGTCGATTTCCTCATTTTTCATCACAGACTGGTGGATCACCTCGCCCTTCGGTTTCAGGCTTTCCACTTCGTCAGTTTTGACATTGTTAAAGCCAGACTGTCCCAGCAGTTCTATGGCCCGGGACACATCCAGCCCCATCACGTTGAGCATCTTCGCCGTGACAATATCCGGCCCGGTGCTGACGTAGATATACACGGTCTGTCCCGCGGTCATCTCGGCACCGGCAGAGGGTTCCGTACGGACAACCTGACCCGCATCGTAGACATAGCTGATTTCGTTTCGGGTAATGGGTTTAAAGCCCTGCCCCACCAGGATGGATTTGGCCTCTTCCGCACTGGTGCCCACAAAATCGTCCATGATCTTGGCTTCCGGCCCCTGACCCAGACTGACGGTGATCCAAAGCTCCGAGCCCTTTACCACCTTGCTGCCGCCGGTGGGTTCCGTATGGATAATCTGTCCTTCGGCATAATCGTCGTTGTATTCCTGACGCAGCTTGATTTCAAAATCCGGATACTGAAACGCCAGATTTTCGCTGTAGAGATCTCCCTCCAGATAGGGAACCTCCACCAGCGCTTTTTCCTTGCTCAGCAAAGCGCCGTTGAACAGGGCAATGAGGAAAATGAAGATGGCAATTACAGCCACAGCGCTGCAGACTACGATGGCAGTCGTGGCAACACGGCTGCGCTCGTCCTTGCGCTGCTGCTGCTGAGCCTGACGGCGCTGCTGGGCCCGGCGGATAGACTCGTTGTCCCGCCCCGCCACAGGGGAGGATTGGCTTTTCCCGATTCCCGTCCCGTAGCTCCCGCTGCTCTGATGCAGCCGGATGCTGTCCGGGGATGTCCGAACCGGCGGCACGCCGGTTTTTGCCTGCACCTTCTTTTCCGCCGTGGTCATGGCCCGGGTAATATTGGGTATGATCCGGGTAGCATCATCCACCATGGAGTGATAGTGGAAGGTCATATCCGGGTTTTTCCGGAATTCCTCCATATCCTGCAGCATTTCCGTGGCGGAAGTATAGCGGTCGTTAACCTCCAGCGCCATGCTCTTCATGATGATCTGCTCCAGCCCCCGGGGGATGTTGGGATTCAGGGTGGAGGGCAAGGGCGCGCCGCCGTTGATGTGCTGAATTGCCACCGCCACAGGGGACTCCCCGTCATAAGGGGGCCTGCCGGTCATCATTTCATACATGACGACGCCCAGAGAATAGATATCGGAGCGGTTGTCGGTGTGACCGCCCTTGGCCTGCTCGGGAGAGATGTAGTGGACGCTGCCGAGGGCTTCCTTGGTCAGGGTATTGCTTTTGCTCATGACCCGGGCAATGCCGAAGTCCATGACCTTGACGGAGCCGTTTTTCAGCACCATCACGTTGTGGGGCTTGATGTCCCGGTGAATGATGCCGCGGCTGTGGGCATGCTCCAGGCCCTTGGCAATCTGCATGGCGAAATGCAGCGTCTCCTTCCAATTGAGCACGCCCTTTTTCTCCATGTACTGCTTGAGGGAAATGCCGTCGATCAGCTCCATGACGATATAATTGGCGCTGTCGGAGGAGGAAACGTCGTAGACCTGCACGATGTTGGGGTGGCTCAGCATGGCCACGGCCTCACCCTCAGCACGGAACCGGCGGCGGAATTCCTCATCCCGGGCAAATTCATCCTTAAGGATTTTAATGGCTACCAGTCGGTTCAGCCGGTGGCAGCGGGCTTTATAGACAACGGCCATGCCGCCGGTACCGATGACTTCCAGAATCTCGTACCGGTCATCCAAGAGCCGTCCAATATATTGATCCATATTCCGAAAAAGCTCCTTTCGCTGCGACTGGTTAAATCACGACCAGCACACTGGTCACATTGTCCGGCGCGCCCCGGTTCTTCGCGATGTTCAGCAGACGCTTGCAGCAGTTCTGCTTGTATACGCCGTGAACGACCTCAAAGAGAATCTCCTGATCGTCCATCAAATTACTCAGTCCGTCGCTGCACAGCAGCAGGTAATCTCCCCTGCTGACATCCAAATGGAAAATATCGCACAGCACTGTGGACTCGGTCCCGATGGCCCGGGTGATAAAATTCTTACCGGGATAGCTTTTCGCCACCTCCGGCGTCAGGTCGCCCCGGTCCACCATCATCTGCACCAGAGAATGGTCCTTGGTCACCTGACGGATGCCGCTTTTGCTCACATGGTACGCGCGGCTGTCGCCTACGTTGACCACGGTGGCCTTCCGGCCCCGCACCATCACGGCTACCAGGGTGGTGCCCATGCCGTCAAATTCCTCAAACTGCCGGGACTGATCGTACACGGTGAAATTCGCCAGCTTCACGGCGCTGCGGAGCATCTGATCCACTTTATCCTGCTCCATCACAGGCTTCCAGCAGCGGCGGACTTCCTCCACGAACACATCCACCGCCAGAGAGCTGGCAATGTTTCCGGATTTGGCGCCGCCCATTCCGTCACAGACAATACACAGTAAATTGCCCCGGTCAAGCTGTTCAATTCTGTAAGCGTCCTGATTCTGTTTTCGGACACAGCCAGGATCGGTCAATCCCCAGCTCTGCATAGGCGTGGCTCCTCTCGGTTTTCTATTTTGAAACGGGTCATGGCAGGGTGTGCGCTTATTCCCGCTCTACTTTTTCTGCTGCCTGGTATATTTACGGCGCAGCTGGCCGCAGGAGGCGTCGATGTCGCCGCCCAGAGTTCTGCGGACAGTGGCGGTAACGCCGCCGTCTTCCAGTATTTTCTGGAACGCCGCCACCGCAGAGCGGGTGCTGGGTTTCAGGGGACTTTCCTCCACATGGTTCAGAGGAATCAGGTTAAAGTGGGCCGGCAGCCCCTTCAGCCGCCGCAGCAGCTCTTTCGCGTCCTCCGGACGGTCGTTGACTCCGTCGATCATGGCGTATTCAAAGGAGATGCGGCGGGAAGTCGCCTGATAATACCGGCGGCAGGCGCTGAGCAGCTCCTCGCTGGGATAAGCCTTATTCACCGGCATGATTGTATTTCGCACCTCGTCGTTGGGTGCGTGAAGGGAAACGGACAAAGTCAGCTGCAATTTCCGTTTCGCCAGCTCATCGATTTTCGGCACTAGGCCGCAGGTGCTGAGGCTGATGTGCCGCATGGAGATATTCATGCCCTCCGGGCTGTTTACCAGCTCCAGAAAGCGCATGACGTTGTCAAAATTATCCAGCGGCTCGCCAATGCCCATGAGCACGATGTGGGAAACCGGCAAACCGGAGTCCACCTGGGTAAAAAGCACCTCATCCAGCATCTCGTACGGCTCCAGCCGCCGCACCAGACCGCCGATGGTGGAGGCGCAGAAGGCGCAGCCCATGCGGCAGCCCACCTCCGTGGAGATACACACGGTGTTGCCGTAGTGATAGCGCATGAGTACCGTCTCCACGCAGTTGCCGTCCGACAGCTCCCAGAGGTATTTGATGGTGCCGTCCCGGGCGGATTCCTGCCTGCGCACCACCTTCGGCGCACAGATGGGATACTGCTGCGCCAGGGTGTCCCGCAGAGATTTGGGGATGTTGGTCATCTCGTCATAGGCGCGGACGCCCTTGTGCAGCCAGGTATAAACCTGTTTGGCCCGAAACGCGGGCTGGTTCCATTCTTTGAATATATCCGCCAGCTCCGGCAGGGTCAGGGATTTCAGGTTCATGCTTTCCTCCGCAGACGGCAGATGAAGAAGCCGTCGGTGTCGTATTCCCCGGGGATCAGGGTAAGCATCCCGGTTTCGTTTTTGGGGAAAATCCCGGGCAGTTCCAGCGGTTCCGGGGTAAATTCGCTGTGTCCGGCGAGAAACGCCGAAACAATATCCTCATTTTCCCGTTTCAGCACCGTGCAGGTGGAATACAGCAGCGTGCCGCCGGGTTTGACGTAGGAAGCCTGGGTCTGCAGTATGCTTAGCTGTAACGCAGGCAAAGCCGCCAGCTCTTCCAGGTTTTTATATCGGATATCCGGCTTTTTCCGGATAATGCCAAGGCCGGAGCAGGGTACGTCGGCAATCACCGTATCCATGGCGCCCACCCATTCGGGCACAGGCTGCGTGGCGTCCTGCTGCCTTGCGGTGATGTTCGTCAATCCCAGCCGGGCAGCTCCGTTTTCAATGAGGGCGGTTTTATGAGGGTGGACGTCACAGGAAAGGATCTGTCCCTGTCCGCCCATGGCAATAGAGGCCGCAAAGCTCTTGCCGCCGGGGGCGGCGCAGCAGTCCAGCACCTTCGCCCCCGTTTCCGGCAGCCCGGCGCACAGGACGCTGAGCCTTGCCGCCGGATCCTGAACGTAGAACAACCCCTCCCGAAAAGAAGGAAGCTGTTCCAGACTCCCGGTGCCGGAGAGCACCAGTGAATCTTCCATCCAGCCGTGGAGCCGGACAGTGACATGCTCCCGCTCCAGCCGCTCCGCCAGCTCCGCCGGGGAAATCCGGAGGGTATTCACCTGCACCACCGTCTGGGGTGCGGCATTGTCGGCAATCAGCATGGGTTCCAGCTTCCCCTTGGGCAGGTTGGCCTTCAGAAGAGAAATCAGAGCGTCCGGGTGGCTGTAGCGGTCGGCGTAGGATACCGGCTCCGCCAGCTTGCCTTTGGTGCGCACCGCATTTCTTAAAATGCCGTTGACCAATGCACCGGCTTTCGGGTTTTTACTGTATTTCTTCGCCAGCGACACCGATTCGTTGACGGCGGCGCTTTCGGGAATTTTGTCCAACTCATAGATCTGATACAGCCCCAGATGGAGAATGTCCCGCACCACGGGGTGCAGATCCTTCAGCTTCCCGGTCAGGAGCTGTTTCAGGTAAAAGTCCAGTTTGCTTCTGTTTTGCAGGACGCCGTAGCACAGCCGGGCAGCCAGCGCCCCGTCCCGGGGATCCAGGCGGTCCCGGGAAATATACTCCTTCAGGACGCCGTTGGACCACGCGCCGCTTTTGCGGCAGGCAATCAGCGCATTCAGCGCCGTTTCTCTCGCGCCCATCAGCGCTCCAGCGGGTGCCCCCGGAAGTAATCGGGAGCCGCCATGCGTTTTCCGCCCTCAGCCTGAAGGGAAATCACTTCCACCGCGCCCTCACCGCAGGCAATCCGCAGGCCGGTTTTCGTCAGGCCCAGAATTTCACCGGGCTTACCGGTGCCATCTACGACCCGGGTCGCGTGAACCTTGAAGGTCCTGCCCTGCAGAACCATGGTCGCCACCGGCCAGGGATGCAGTCCCCGTACCTGATTGTGCACCTGCTGTGCCGTTTTCGTCCAGTCGATGGGGCACATGGACTTATCCAGCATGGGGGCAAAGGTCGCCTCTGCCGGGTTCTGGGGGGTAGCCGTCACCGTCCCGTTTTGAAACCGGGTCAGGGTCCTGCTCAGCAGCTCCGCGCCCAGCACCGCCAGCCGGTCCAACAGCTCGCCGGCAGTTTCATTCTCACCGATGGGTGTCCTGGCAACATCGATGACATCGCCCTCATCCACGCCCCGGCTCATGAACTGCGCCGTCACACCGGTCTCCGACAGGCCGTCCAGAACCGCCCACTGATAGGGCGCGGAGCCGCGGTACTTCGGCAATATGCTGGCGTGGATATTGACGCACCCCAGTGCCGGTACATCCAGCACCTTCTGGGGCAGGATGCGCCCATAAGCAACCACGGCGCAGACGTCAGGCTGCAGCCTTCCCAGCTGCTCCACCGTCTGCTCCTCCCGGAAGCTCTCCGGCTGGAAAACGGGGATGCCTGCGGCTGCAGCCACTTCCTTTACCGGGGAAGCTACCAGCTTCATGCCCCGTCCCTTTGGGCGGTCCGGCTGGGTGTAGACCCCCACCACATCGAAGCCGTCGGCCAGAATTTTTTTCAGGCAGGTCGCCGCGATATCCGGCGTACCCATAAACACAACACGCAAGGATTCTCCCTCCGTTATTCTTCGTCTCTTTCCAGTTCTTCGTCCGTCAGAAACCGCTCCATGACCTCGGTGTAGACGATACCGTCCAGATGATCCAGCTCATGGCAGAAGCAGCGGGCAATCAGCTCCTCGCCTTCGGCTTCAAACCACTCGCCATCGCGGTTCTGAGCCCGAACCTTGGCGTAGTTGGGCCGGGTCACCAGGCCGTACTTGCCGGGAACGCTGAGGCAGCCCTCGGCTCCGGTCTGCTCGCCGCCGGTCTCCAACAGCTCCGGATTCACCAGCTCCAGAATGTCGTCGCCCACATCCACAATCACCACCCGGCGCAGAATGCCCACCTGGGGTGCGGCCAAACCCACGCCGTTGGCCTCGGCAAGGGTATCGGCCATGTCGTCCAGCAGCCTGTGCAGCCGCCAGTCAAATTTTTCCACCGGACGGCACACCTTGTGCAGCGCCGGATCTTTGTCTGTCAGAATTTTACGCAGTCCCATAAAATACCTCGCTTCTCTAATCGAATCCGTTTACGTCGATAAACGCGCTGACGCCCCGGTTCCCCTTATCCTTGCCAAACTCCCGGAGCAGGTACGCAAGCAGCTGCCGCAGGGGTTTGGTCAGCCGGCAGCGCAGGGTCAGCTGGTAGCGGAAATGGTAGTTGATCTTGGGCACGACGCAGGGCGCCGGTCCCAGTACTGTGCACTGCTCTTCCCGGTATCCGTCCTGGTGCAGGCACGCGTTCAGGCTGTCGCGGAACTTTGCTGCGCCCCGAAGCACCGCCGTCTCTTCCTGGCCTGTAAAGGTCACAGCTGCGATGTCTCCGAAGGGCGGCGCGTTTTGTACCCGCCGCAGCTGAATTTCCAAATCATAAAACCCGTCATAGTCCTGCTTTGCCGCAAGGCGGATGACCTGATGCTCGGGAACCAGCGTCTGAATCATGGCCTTGCCGGGGGTATCTCCCCGGCCTGCCCGCCCCACCACCTGGGTAAGCATATTAAAGGTGGTCTCCCCCGCCCGGTAGCCGCCGGTGTAGAGGCTGAGATCGGCGTCCAATACGCCCACCAGCGTGACGTTCGGCAGGTTCAGACCCTTGGCAACCATCTGGGTGCCGATCAAAACAGGCACATTTTCCTTCTGGAAGTGTTCCAGTATTTTTTCGTGGGTATTCACGGCGCTGACCGTGTCGGCGTCCATCCGGTCGGTTTCCATGTCGGGGAAGAGAAATTCCAATTCCTCCTGCACCTTCTGGGTGCCGGTGCCGATGGTTTTCAGCGGCCCGCCGCAGTCCGGACAGCGCTCCGGCACCGGCTGGGAAAAGCCGCAGTAGTGGCACATCAGCCGGTTGTTGGCGCTGTGGTAGGTCAGCCGGACGCTGCACCGGGGACATTCCGGCGCTTTCCGGCAGTCCACGCACACCAGTGCCCGGCTGTTGCCCCGTCGGTTCAGCAGCAGAATGGTCTGCTTTCCCAGATCCCGGTTGTCGGACAGTGCCTCCCGCAGAGGAATGCTCAGCGACAGGTCGTTTCCCAGCTTCAGCTCCTCCCGCATGTCCACAATGTCCACCGATGGCAGACTTCGTCCGCCGAAGCGTTCTTTTAATGTATACAGGCGGTAAAACCCGGTTTTCGCCCGGTACATGCTTTCAATGGAGGGCGTCGCGGAGCCAAGCAGCACCAGCGCCCCTTCCTTCGCACCCCGCCAGATGGCAACCTCTTTGGCGCTGTAGCGGGGAGAATTCTCGGATTTGTAGGAATGCTCCTGCTCCTCGTCCAGAATAATCAGTCCTGGCTCGCAGGGCGCGAATACCGCCGAGCGGGTACCCACCACCACTTTGGCGTCGCCGCTTCGAACCCGCTTCCACTGGTCGTAGCGCTCCCCCGCCCCAAGGCTGCTGTGAAGCACCGCAACCTGAGTACCGAAATAAGCCGCCATCAGTCCCAGAAGCTGGGGCGTCAGGGCGATTTCCGGCACCAGAAGCAGGGCGCTTTTGCCTGTTTCCAAGCAAGACTGAATGAGTTTGATATAGACAGCGGTTTTGCCGGAGCCGGTAACGCCCCGCAGTAGCGCAACCCCCGGGTCCTTTTCCGCCATTTGTCCGGCGAGACCCTCGAAGCAGCGCTGTTGGTCATCGCTCAGAATCAGCGGGCCGTCCAGCTTTGCCGGGCGAATCTCCCGGCAGCGAAGCACCGGGCGCTCACTTAAGTGCAGATACCCCAGCTTTTCCAGCCGGTTCACCGTCGCCACAGAAGCGCCGGTAAAATAGCACAGCTCCTTGACGGACACGCTGCCCACGCTGCACATCAGCTCCAGCACACTTTTCTGCATGGCGGCGGAACTGGGGCGGTGGGAAGCATACTCCATGGCCTCCTCGGGGGAGGATGCCAGCGCGGCAATTTTCTCGGTTTTATCGCCGGTTCGGCGCAGATAATCCGTCTCGGCGGAAATCCACTTTTTCCGCGCCAGGTAAGAAACCACGTCGGAAAGGGTCCCTTCGTCGCCGATGAGATTGCGCAGGGCAGACTCGTCCGCCTGACCGCCCATGCTTTCCAGCAGCCGCAGCACCTCCAGCGCGCCTTCCTTGCGGATGTTCTTTTCCTTCCAGGAGCGATCCAAAGTCAGAGAAAAGCGCTCCCGGGCCTGAAACCAGAGTCCCGCCGGGAGCATGGCCCGCAGGCACTCATAAAAGGTGCAGAAATACCGTTCCCTTAAGAATGCCGCCAGCCGAAGCTGACCCTCCGAGAGAATGGGTTCTTCGTCCAGACACCGCTCCACGGCTTTCAGCTTTTCTTCGCTGCCCTCCTCCACGGTGAGCACAACGCCCTCGGTGCGCTTGTTGGCACGACCGAAGGGCAGCTGAACCCGCTGCCCCGGCAAAAGGGTCATTCCCTCAGGAATCCGGTAGGAGTAGGGCTTGTCAATGGCAAAATTCGCCGCGGACACCGCAATTTTCGCGATCATGCAGCCGCCCCATCCTTTCAGCCCGGGTCAACGCCCGCATCAATTCCTGTATTCGTCCTTCACCGCGGCGGACAGCTTGCCGTCTGCCACTTCCTGAATCGCCATGGTCACAGGCTTTTCCGGCAGGTCTTCCTGAAAGGCCTCGGCCTCGGCGGCAATCTGACGGGCACGGTGCGCCACCACATTCACCAGCAGGTAGCGGCTGTCCACTTTCTTCAGCAAATCTGCAACAGGGGGGTAAAGCATATTTTCGTTCCTCCAAAATAATATCAGTCAGCCAAATTGGCAATGATTGTCAGTATTTCATCGGCGCAGCGCTTCGCGTCGTCGTTGACCACGATGTAATCGTACCAGCTTCGCTGCTCCATTTCCCAGGAAGCACGCTCCAGGCGCATCCGGATCTGTTCCTCCGAGGTATCACCCCGGCTGCGCAGGCGGCGCTCCAGCTCCTGCTTCGAAGGAGGCATGATGAAAATCAGGGTCGCATCGGGAGCAGCCTGCTTCACCTGTTTTGCGCCCATAGGCTCGATATCCAGCAGGAGCAGTCCCTGCTCCATTTTTTCCTCCGCCTGCGCCCGGGGGGTACCGTAATAATTGTCCGCGTGGGCGTCATATTCCAAAAACGCATTCTCCCGAATCATTTCCTCGAAGCGTTCCTTGGTCACAAAAAAGTAGTGCACGCCATCCTCTTCCCCAGGGCGGGGCGGCCGGGTGGTGGCGGAGACGGAGAACTTCAAATCGTCCCGGGCATGCATCACCTGCTTCAGCACGGTGCTTTTGCCCACGCCGGAAGCGCCGGAGACCACAAACAGTTTTCCCTTGCTCAAGGCTCTTCTTCCTTTCTCTCTTCCTCCGGTCTGTCCATCCACCGGGCGTAAAGGGTCTCAGTGGGGATCGCGGAGAGAATCACGTGGTCGGTGTCCATCAAAAGAACGGCTTTGGTCTTGCGCCCGTAGGACGCATCGATGAGCATGCCCCGATCCCTGGCCTCCTGAATCACCCGCTTGATGGGGGCGGAGTCCGGCGCCACAATGGCAAGCAGCCTGCCTGCGGCAACCATGTTGCCAAAGCCGATGTTCACAAGTTTCATAGCCGCTCCTTACTCAATGTTCTGGGTCTGCTCCCGGATCTTTTCCAGCTCGGCCTTAATATCCACCACAATCCTGGCCAGGCGCACGTCGGAGCATTTGGAGCCGATGGTATTGGCCTCCCGGTTCATCTCCTGCAGCAAAAAGTCCAGCTTCCGTCCGATGGCGCCGCCGGAGGTGAGCATGCTGTTCATCTGCTCCAAATGGCTTCTCAGCCGGACGGTTTCCTCGTCCACCGCCACCTTGTCGGCAAAAATGGCTGCCTCGGTCAGAATGCGGCTTTCGTCAATGGTGGTGCTGGCCAGAACCTCTTTGATCTTGTTTTCCAGCCGGGTGCGGTAATCGAGGACGGTCTGGGCACTGCCGGCCTCCACCTGAGCAACCAGCGCCAGAATGGTGCCGCCCCGGCTGCGCAGGTCGTTTTCCAGAGCTTTGCCTTCCGCAGTACGCATGGCGTCAAAGCTCGCCAGCGCCTTGTTCACAACGCCCAGCAGGTCGGCAAGGAGCTGCTCCTCGTCCACCTCCGGCTTCTCCACAGTGAACACATCCGGCATCCGGGAGATGACCGATACGCTGATATCATCTTTCACGCCGCAGCTTTCCGCCATCTGCTTCATGGCCGCCAGATACCCTGCCGCCATGGCCTCGTTCAGGGTGATCTTCACATCGGCGGCTCCCTCGGAGCGGACGGAAATAAATACGTCCACCTTTCCCCGGGAAATAACGTTTTTTACCGTCTGCTTCACCGCGTCCTCGCCAAAGGACAGGCTGCGGGGCAGCTTCACGGTGCAGTCCAGATAACGGTTGTTGACGGAGCGCAGCTCCACCGTAAATTCTCTTCCATTCACGGTTTCCACTGCGCGGCCATAGCCGGTCATACTCTTAACCAAGATCATTATCCCCTTTTTTCATGGCTTCCCCTCAGGATTTCCCGGCGAAAGCTGTGATTGTATAGTCAATATCGGATTTTTTCACCACTTTGCGGTCATAGACCACCACCAGCCCGATGCCAAGCACGAAACCCAGCCCCCCGCACAGGGCGCCGAAGCCACCCAGCAGGAATCCCAGATAGTACCCCAGGAAGAACAGCACCAGCGGAGCTATATACAGCACCATAGCCGCCTTCAGCACCGGAGCGGTTTCGGACTGCACCTTCACCAGATCTCCCCGGCAGGCGCCGATGGGGTTTTTCGCGGTGAAAGACACCGTTTCTTTGGCCGCGCCGCAGCCGGAGCACTTGTGGCAGTCGCCGGAGCAGGCGCTTTCCCGGATCCGGAACACCAGCGCCGTGCCGTTGTCATAGGCTTCCTTCACCCGGACAAGCTGTTCCATGGCGTCACCCTTCCGTACTCTGAACCGTGGCCGATACGGAATACGGCCCCATGACCGCTCCCACGGCGGAAAATTCCTCGCTGAAGCTGATGCTCGCCTTATAGGTGGCAGTACCTGCCACAGCGTTGGAAAAGTCCACCACTGCGGTGATATCCTCCCCGGTCAGCTGGCTGATCTGTCCGGCAGGGCCGCGCACCTTCACCGTCAGGTTGGCGTTGATGATCTCCGCCTCCATGCCCTCAGGCACGTTGATTGCCTGAAGCTTCGACACGGTAAATTCCCGGATGCTCAGTCCGGAGTACTGGATATTCACCGTAACCTCGCTTACGCCGGTCTGGTTGGTAATGCCCTCCGGCAGGCTGATGGCATAGCTCAGCTCCTGGGATTTCTCAACGGTTCTCAAATCGATCTCGGCAATGGTGAAGCTGTCCCCCAGCTCCGCCAGAGCGGCATCGCTGCCGGTGACACGGATCGCTGCCGGCGTGACGGTTACCGTGGTATTTTGCTCCGTTGCGCCGCCGCCGTAGGTAACCTTGGCAACCAGCGGCAGCTCCTTTATCCGCTGAATCTTCATGTCCAGGCGAATCTCTTCCACATCGGTTGTAATCTCCGCCGCATCCACCGGATTGCCATCGGCGTCGCAGAGGGTATAGCGGTAGCTTTCGCTGAGGGATTCCACCCGATCCGTCAAATCCACCTCAATCACCGCCTGCTCTATTTGATCCGCAGAGGAAGCAGGACCGATGATATTCACTGTGGAGTAATCCAGCAGGACATTTTCTGTATCATACAGGTAGTCCTCCGACCGGGTTCCCACATACTGAACCACCACCGGCACATCCTTGATCCGACGGTATTCCACATTGACATAAAAATCACTCTGGGACAGCACCTCAAAGGCATTCTGCGGAACGCCGCCAGGGTACGAAATGGTATACCGCAGGTCAATTTTCTGTCCCGGCTCCAAAATCTTGGACAGGTCGGCCTTCACGGTTATGTTGCCGGAATTGACCTTAATCAAATCGCTTCTGGCACCTGCCAGCTGCAGCGACACCGTGGAGGAGGAGGTAGAGGTGCACATCAGCCCCCGTTCATTCAGGACACTTTCACCCTCCAGAACCACAGGGATATTGTAATAGGTATCCTCGGAATCCGGGCTGATGTAGGTAATGACGTACAGCCAAAAGCCGAAGGCGATGGCAACCGACAGCAGAATGGATACAAGCTTATTTTTCATAGCCGTCAGTCTCCTTTTTTGTGTTGGTTCAGCTTCTGCTTCAGCCGCAGCGTCAGATCCAGCTTCTCCTCCGCCGTCTCAGCGGGGCAAAGCTCATTGTGCAGCAGCTTGTCCAGCGTCTGGGGCGCTAGGTGGCGCTTGAGCATTCCCCCCACCGCCACGGAAATGGTGCCGGTCTCCTCAGAGACGATCACCACCACCGCGTCGGAAGCCTCGCTCATACCCACGCCGGCCCGGTGCCGGGTGCCCAGGTCCGCACTGAGTCTGCTGCTGTCCGACAGCGGCAGCACGCAGCCGGCGGCGGCGATCCTGCCGTCCCGGATAATCGTGGCGCCGTCGTGCAGCGGCGAATTTTTAAAGAAAACATTTCGGATTAACTGATCGGAAACCTGACCGTCAATCTGGGTGCCGGTTTTGAAATATTCCTCCAGCCGCTGCTCCCGGGCAAAGACGATCAGCGCGCCCACCCGTTCCCTGCTCATGACCTCGCAGGCCATGACAGTCTGGGTAATCACCGCGTCCATCTCCTGCAGGGGCTTGCTGACGCCAAAAAAGCTGCTCAGCTTCACGCTGCCCAGATGGTCCAGCATCCGCCGCAGCTCCGGCTGGAACAGGATAACCAGCGCCAGCAGTCCGATCGACAGGAACTGGTTCAGGATAAAGCTCACCGTGTACAGGTGCAGTACATCCGTCAGCCACGCGATTACAAGAACCGCCACCACAGCCTTGGCGACCCGGGTAGTGCTGGGTGTCCTGATAAGCGGCAGAACCTTATAAATCAGAAACGCGACAACAGCGATGTCCAGATAGTCTGACCACTGCATTCGCGCCAGCTGCTGAAGCAAATTCTGAATGCTCTCCATAAGTGTTCTAACCCCTTTTATGTCAACTTTTGTAAAGCGCATACTACGCTATCGTATACTTCTCTATTATCCGTTCTATTATAGCGAATCCCTGCGCTGATGGCAATAGCCAATCTGTAAAAAATTTGAGACTAATCCGCGGGAAGTTTGGACGCTGCCCGGAGAAAGGCATCGGTCTGGAAATCCGCCGCGTCATGACCGAAGCTGACCCGCACGGTTCCCGACTCCAGTGTTCCCGCGCTCTCGTGGGCAAAGGGGGCGCAATGCAGCCCCGCCCGAACGGCAATGCCCTGCCCGGCGAGAAACGCAGCCGCTTCCTCGCAGTCCATTCCTGACAGGAAGGACACCGCAGATGCCTGATGCTCCCCGGCGAACACCCGCATTCCCAGCTTCCGCAGCCCGGAAACGCAGCGCTCCAGCTGCCGGTGCTCCCGGCAGGAGATATTCTCCACCCCTGCCCTGCGCAGAAACCGCAGCCCCTCCGTCAATCCCGCGTAGCCGGGAACGTTCAATGTCCCCGCTTCCAGCCGGTCAGGCAGATAATCCGGCATGGCCTGGTTAACGGAGTCACTGCCCGTACCCCCGAAAAGCAGCGGCTGGGCATCGCCGCCGCACAGCAGCAGCCCGGTACCCTGAGGCCCCAGCAGTCCCTTATGCCCCGGCATGGCGATGAAATCTGCCCCCAGTTCCCGGAAATTCAGCGGCAGTCCCCCGGCAGACTGGGCAGCATCGATGATAAACGGTACGCCCCGTTCCCGGCACAGCTGCGCCAGCTGCTGTGCCGGCAGAATATAGCCGAACACGTTGGAGACGTGGGTGAAGATCACCGCGTCCGCCCCCAGCCTCAGCTCTCGGTCAAAGCAGGACAGCGTATCGTCCCAGTCAAACAGCTTTCGCCCCGCGACTTGGATCTCCGCCCCCAGGGCGTGGAGAGGGCGGGTCACCGCGTTGTGCTCAAAGCCCGACACAATTACCCGTCCCCCGGGTTTTACAAGGGAACGAATGGCGATATTCAGTCCATGGGTGCAGCTTGTGGTTAAAATTACCTGCTCGGGATTGCAGTCAAACAGCTGCCCCGCCGCTTCCCTGCAGGCGTAAACCGTTTCCGACGCTTCCATAGCCGCCCGGTAGCCCCCCCGGCCGGGATTGGCGCAGGTGTGCATGGCCTTCTCCACCGCCCGGTACACCCCCGGTGGCTTGCGGAAGGAGGTGGCGCCGTTGTCCAGATAGATCATACCGTCAGCTCCTCCAGCTGTCCGTCGGCGCGCTGGGCGTAAACCTTACGCATGGGTATCTGGTTTTCCCGCAGAAGATCCACGGCGGGGATAATATCCTGGGTTCTGAAACGCAGACTGTAGCCGCAGCCCTGCTGCTCCATCCATTTCGGTGTCCGCTGGAGGGTGCAGCGGTGTCCGTTCTGATTCAGCAGTTTCTCCCCCCGCTGGGCGAAGGTCACCGAGCGAAAGGTAATAATAAAGATTCTCATAACGCAAAACCTCCCGGCACAATCTATGCCCGGGAAGTCGAAACGGTGCGCATTCCGGCGGGGATGCCCTCGGCGGGGATGCCCCCGCGGGCAATGCGTTACGGGCTTTGGGTGATCATCGTACATCCTTTGGGCCCCTCGACCGGTACGGGGATGCCCCCGCGGGCAATGCGTTACGAGCTCTGGGTGATCGTCGTACATCCTATGGGCCCCTCGACCGGTACAGCTCAGAAAATTGTGTTTGGCGGGGATGCCCCCGCGGGCAATGCGGGCTCTGGGTGGTCATTCCGAAAATCACAGAAATGGGGCTGCCTTTTGTGACAGCCCCTTCATTTCTATTCCTCCAGCAGGCACACCGCGTGGCAGGCCATACCCTCGCCGGCGCCTGTGAAGCCCAGCTTTTCCTCGGTGGTGGCCTTCACATTCACCCGGCTTGGGTCAATCCCCACTGCGGCAGCAATGTTGCGCTCCATTTGGGGGATGCGGTCTTTCAGCTTCGGGCGCTGGGCGATCATGGTCACGTCGATGTTGCTCACCCGGTACCCGGCGGCGGTTACCTTTTCCGCCACAATTTTCAGCAGCATCAGAGAATCCGCGCCCTTGTATTTGGGGTCGGTATCGGGAAAATGACGGCCGATATCCCCCAGTCCCGCCGCCCCCAGCAGGGCGTCGGAAACGGCGTGGAGCAGCACGTCGGCGTCAGAGTGGCCGTCAAGACCTTTTTCATAGTCGATCTTCACACCGCCCAAAATCAGATCCCGGCCTTCCGTCAGCCGGTGTACGTCATATCCGTGCCCAATTCTCATTGCATTTCCTCCAGCAAAAGCGCCGCGATTTTTAAGTCCATGGGGGTCGTGACCTTCAGGTTCCGCTCATCCCCCTCCACGATTTTCACAGACATACCCATCCGCTCCACGGCGGAGCAGTCGTCGGTAACCTGGGCATTGTCCTGCCCGGCCTTTGCCAACGCCCCCCGCAGCAGGTCAAAATCGAACACCTGCGGGGTCTGGACGGCAAATAGGGACGCCCGGTCGGGGGTGGCCTTCACAATCCGCCCTTCCACCACCTTGATGGTGTCCTTCACGGGAACCGCAGGAGCGGCAGCGCCGTAGGTATTGGCGGCCCGCACCACCCGGTCGATCAGCTGCCACGAGACCAAAGGCCGGGCGCCGTCGTGTACCGCCGCCAGCTTGACCTTGTCCGACAGGGCATTCAGGCCGAGACTCACCGACTCCTGCCGGCTTTTGCCTCCGGCAACCACGGCGATCACCTTATCCATTCCCTTGCAAAGCCCCGTAATGGGCAGAATCAGATCCTCCCGGGTGACAATGACGATTTCCGAGATGGCGTCGCAGTCCTGAAACTGCCTTGCCGTCCGGGCGATCATAGGCTCGCCGCCCAGCTCCGCCATGACCTTATCGATGCCGCCCATCCGGGATGCGCTGCCCGCCGCCACAATGACCGCGCCACAGTATTTCAGCTTCAGCAGCTTCCGGGCAGGGCGGGTTACCTTGGTAATGTCCACGGCTTACAGCTCCTTTACCAGTTTTTTGTAAAATTCTCCCCGCACCATGAAATTCTTGAACTGGTCGAAGGCGGCGCTGGCGGGGCTCATCAGCACCACGTCTCCCTCCCCGGCGGCGGCAGCCGCAGCCCGGACGGCAGGCTCAAAGCTGCCGCAGTCCACAATTTCCAGGATTTTCGGGTCATATTCCGGACAGGCTTCCACGGCGGCCCGGATTTTGGGGCCGGTAGCGCCGCCAAGAAACAGCTTCTTTACATGCTCGCAGATCTCCGGGCCAAGAACATCATAGGGAATGTGCTTGTCGTAGCCGCCGGCGATGAGAAGTACCTTTTCCGGGAAGCTGCGCAGACCCGCAATGGTGCGGCTGGGGCTGGAGGCGATGGAGTCGTTATAGAAGCGCACGCCGTCCTTGACCCGAACCAGCTCAATGCGGTGCTCCACGCCGCCGAAGGTCTTGGCAACCTGGCGGATGGTCTCATCGGACACAAGACCCTCCACCGCGGCAATGGCCGCCATGTAATTTTCCACGTTATGGACGCCGGGAATCAGAATGTCTTTGGTATCCAGCACCTTTTCGCCGTTCCGGCAGATAACGCCGTCCCCGATGCAGACATAGGCGCTGCCCTTCCGGGAGAAGAAATGGGTGACACCGTTGCCCCGGAAGGAACCGGTGATTGCATTGTCGGCGTTGAGCACCAGAAGATCCTTCCCCCCCTGATAGCGGAAGATGTTCTTCTTGGCATCCACATACTCCTGCATATCCCTGTGGATGTCCAGATGGTTGGGCGCCAGATTGGTGACCACCGCCCGCCGGGGACTGCGCTTCATATCCATCAGCTGGAAGGAACTGAGCTCCACCACGGCAAAATCCGTTTCCTTCATCTGCCGCGCCAGAGGCAGCAGAGGCGTTCCGATGTTGCCCCCCAGCCAGACAGTTTTCCCCTCGGCCTTCAGCATTTCGGAGATCAGAGTCGTGGTGGTGGTTTTGCCGTCGGAGCCGGTGACCGCAATGATGGGACAGGGGCAGATTTCGAAGAATACCTCCATCTCAGAGGTCACCTCAGCGCCCCGGCTGCGCAGGGCTTCAATGGCAGGGTTATTGGGATGCATACCGGGGGTACGGAAAAGGATATCCGCCTCCACGCCGTCCAAATACCCGTCTCCCACATGGAGCTTACAGCCAAGGCTCTCCAGCTCCAGCACTTCCCTGTCCAGCTTTTCCCGGGGTGTACGGTCGCAGCCCACTACCTCGCAGCCATATTCCAGCAGCAGCCGAACCAGCGGCCGGTTGCTGACCCCCAGACCAAGAACGGCGATCTTCTTGTCTTTCAGCGAAGCAAAATATTGTTCAAACGCAGAAACCATTGTGTTCTCCTCATTTCCGGAAAGATGTGACTATGTAAATTGTTATTTGCGGGGACGACCCGCGGCCAATGACGTGACGCCCCTTTCGTATTGTCATTATGCCATTGGGTAACGCTCGATTCTGTACATGGTGCAAAATTGTTACTCCGATGCCAAAATAACCAACAGCGCTGTCATCCTGAGCCAGCCGTGCGAGTCGAAGGATCTTCACATTTCGTTCTGCACCATGCAGAAATCGGTGCCAGGGTTCCTCGACTCGGCTTCCGCCTCGCTCGGGATGCCAGCATCGGCGGAGACGTTCACGCAAGCCACAGTTAATGATAGTATATCCCCTCCGAAAAGAATTTGCAAGACATTTGACAATTCTGTCCGGATGGGTTACAATATCTCCGCGACCAGGTCGGACAGCCGCGGACGCATGCCGAAAGGCGGCGGATGAGGAAAGTCCGGGCTCCACAGGGCAAGGATAACGGGTAACGCCCGCCGAGAGTGATCTCAGGACAAGTGCAACAGAGAGATTCTGCCGGCCCCGTGCCGGTGATGGTGAAAAGGTGGGGTAAGAGCCCACCCGGCTTATGGAGACATAAGTTTTACGATGTAAACTCTATCCGGAGCAACGCCGTGGAGGAACAAATGGTCTGCCCGACCGTTCCGAGGAGGCGGCTGGATCCCGGGAGCAATCCCGGGACTAGATAGATGGCTGTCAAGACAGAACCCGGCTTACAGACCTGTGTCGCCAAATGCCGCAGCGCTTCTTTCGGCGCTGCGGCTTTTTTGCTGCGAAAGCCCCAGTGAGAAATCCCCCAGCCGTTTCCGGCTGGGGGATAAATCCATATTGGCTATAGATTACTCGTCGATCTCGGTAACGACGCCGGAACCAACGGTACGGCCGCCTTCACGGATAGCGAAACGCAGGCCCTTCTCGATAGCGATGGGGGTGATCAGCTCAACGCTCATAACAACGTTGTCGCCGGGCATGCACATCTCAGTGCCTTCGGGCAGGGAGATGATGCCGGTCACGTCGGTGGTACGGAAGTAGAACTGAGGACGGTAGTTGTTGAAGAAGGGGGTATGACGGCCGCCCTCTTCCTTGGACAGGACGTAAACCTGGCCCTTGAACTTGGTGTGGGGGTGGATGGAGTTGGGCTTGCAGAGAACCTGGCCTCTCTCGATGTTCTTCTTGTCGATACCACGCAGCAGAGCGCCGATGTTGTCGCCGGCTTCAGCGTAGTCCAGCAGCTTGTGGAACATCTCGATGTCGGTAACGACGGTGGACAGCTTGTCCTCACGCAGGCCAACGATCTCGACGGGCTCGTTCTTCTTGACAACGCCACGCTCCACACGGCCGGTAGCAACGGTACCACGGCCGGAGATGGTGAAGACGTCCTCAACGGGCATCAGGAAGGGCTGGTCAGCCTTACGGTCGGGAGTGGGGATATAGTCGTCAACAGCGTCCATCAGCTCCTTGATGCAGGCATACTCGGGAGCGCCGGGATCCTTGGACTCGGAAACCAGAGCGTTCAGAGCGGAGCCCTTGATGATGGGGGTGTCGTCGCCGGGGAACTCGTACTCGGACAGGGTCTCGCGGACTTCCATCTCGACCAGCTCCAGCAGCTCCTCGTCGTCAACCTGATCGCACTTGTTCAGGAACACAACGATATAGGGCACGCCGACCTGACGGGCCAGCAGCAGGTGCTCACGGGTCTGAGCCATGGGGCCGTCGGTAGCAGCGATAACCAGGATAGCGCCGTCCATCTGAGCAGCACCGGTGATCATGTTCTTGATATAGTCAGCGTGACCCGGGCAGTCAACGTGAGCGTAGTGACGCTTGTCGGTCTCGTACTCAACGTGAGCGGTGTTGATCGTGATACCACGAGCCTTCTCTTCGGGAGCCTTATCGATGGAAGCGTAGTCCTCGAACTGGGCCTGACCCTTCATGGCCAGATACTTGGTGATAGCGGCGGTCAGAGTGGTCTTGCCGTGGTCAACGTGGCCGATGGTGCCAATGTTAACGTGGGGCTTATTTCTTTCAAACTTCTGCTTTGCCATTTGAAATATTCCTCCTGTTATAATTGTTGATTGAATTTAATAAACAACTAAGGTCAGAGTGCTTCCGCACATCATATACATCATACTACACTTTGCGGGGAAACACAAGAAAAATTTTTGAAAATTTGCGTCAAACTGTGGGGAAATTAGTCCTTACCCCGGGATTTGACAATCTCTTCGGTCTTGGACTTGGGCAGCTCGGCGTTGTGGCTGGGCTCCATGGAGTAGTTGCCGCGGCCCTGGGTCTTGGAACGCAGGTCGGTGGCGTAGCCGAACATCTCGGCCAGAGGCACGTTGGCATCCACCTGGACAGCACCGGTACGGGTGATCTGGCCCAGAATGTTGCCGCGGCGGGCGGTGATGTCGCCGATGACGGTGCCCATGTATTCATCGGGCACGTTGACGGACACCTTCATGATGGGCTCCAGAATAACAGGGCTTGCCTTCTTGCAGGCTTCCTTGAACGCCATGGAACCGGCGATCTTAAAGGCCATTTCAGAGGAGTCGACCTCGTGGTAGGAGCCGTCGAACAGGGTGACCTTCACGTCAACCACGGGGTAGCCGGCCAGAACGCCAGCCTCCATCGCGCCCTGAATACCGGCGTCGACAGCGGGGATATACTCCTTGGGAATGGCGCCGCCCACAACGGCGTTGATGAACTCGTAACCCTTGCCGGGCTCGTTGGGCTCCACACGGATCTTGACGTGACCATACTGGCCCTTACCGCCGGACTGACGGGCATACTTGGTGTCCTGCTCGACGCTCTTGCGGATGGTCTCCTTGTAGGAAACCTGGGGAGCGCCCACGTTGGCTTCCACCTTGAACTCCCGCAGCAGACGGTCAACAATGATCTCCAGGTGCAGCTCGCCCATACCGGCGATGATGGTCTGACCGGTTTCCTTGTTGGTGTAGGTGCGGAAGGTGGGATCCTCTTCAGCCAGCTTCGAAAGGGCAATGCCCATCTTTTCCTGACCGGCCTTGGTCTTGGGCTCGATGGCGACCTCGATAACAGGCTCAGGGAATACCATGGACTCCAGAATGATGGGATGATTCTCGTCGCAGAAGGTATCGCCGGTGGTGGTGTTCTTGACGCCGACCACGGCGGCGATGTCGCCGGCATAGACCTTGTCAATATCCTCACGGTGGTTGGCGTGCATCTGCAGGATGCGGCCCATACGCTCGTTGACACCCTTGGTGCAGTTCAGCACGGTGGTGCCCTTCTCCAGAGTACCGGAGTACACGCGGAAGTAGCACAGCTTGCCGACGTAGGGGTCAGTGGCGATCTTAAAGGCCAGCGCGGAGAAGGGAGCCTCATCGGAAGCGGGACGGAAGTCCTCTTCCTCGGTCTCGGGATTGACGCCTCTGATGCCCTTCTTGTCCAGGGGGCTGGGCATGAAATCCACCACGGCATCCAGCAGCTCCTGAACGCCCTTGTTCTTGTAGGAAGTACCGCAGACGACGGGCACCATTTCGTTGGCGATGGTGGCCTTCCGGATAACGGCCTTGATCATGTCGACGGGGATCTCCTCGCCTTCCAGATACATCATGGCCAGATCGTCATCCAGAGCGGTGACGGCATCCATCAGCTTCTCGTGGTACTCTTCGCAGATATCCACCATATCCTCGGGGATATCCTCAATCCGCACGTCCTTGCCCAGCTCATCATAGAACACGTTGGCCTTCATGGTGAGCAGATCCACGTTGCCCTTAAAGAAGGCTTCGGAGCCGATGGGCAGCTGGATGGGCACGGCATTGCACTTCAGACGCTCGTGGATCATTTCCAGAACGCGGTAGAAGTCGGCGCCCATGATGTCCATCTTGTTGACGTAGATCATGCGGGGAACCTTGTACTCGTCGGCCTGACGCCAGACGGTCTCGGTCTGGGGCTCCACGCCGCCCTTGGCGCACAGAACGGTGACGGCGCCGTCAAGAACACGCAGGGAACGCTCGACCTCAACGGTGAAGTCAACGTGGCCCGGGGTGTCGATGATGTTCAGCCGGCAGCCCTTCCAGAAGCAGGTGGTAGCGGCGGAGGTGATGGTGATACCGCGCTCCTGCTCCTGAGCCATCCAGTCCATGGTGGCGGAGCCGTCGTGGGTCTCACCGATCTTGTAGTTCTTACCGGTGTAGAACAGGATACGCTCGGTGGTGGTGGTTTTACCGGCATCGATGTGAGCCATGATGCCGAAGTTTCTGGTATTCTCCAGAGAATACTGTCTAGGCATTGGTTTTCTCCTTTATTACCAGCGGAAATGCGCGAAAGCCTTGTTGGCATCGGCCATCTTGTGGACATCCTCGCGCTTCTTCACGGATGCGCCGGTGTTGTTGGCGGCGTCCATGATCTCGGCAGCCAGACGTTCACGCATGGTGTTCTCGCTGCGGGCGCGGCTGTAGTTGGTGATCCAACGCAGACCCAGGGTCTGACGACGGTCGGGCCGGACTTCGATAGGCACCTGATAGGTGGCGCCGCCCACACGGCGGGCCTTCAGCTCCACGGCGGGCATAATGTTTTCCATTGCCTGCTGGAACACTTCCAGGCCATTCTTGCCGGTCTTGTTCTCGACAATTTCAAATGCACCATAAACGACCTTCTGGGCAACACCCTTCTTGCCGTCCAGCATGATGCTGTTAACGAGCTTGGTAACCAGAACGGAATTGTAATTGGGATCCGGCAGGACCTCTCTCTTGGGAACATTACCTCTTCTGGGCACTTTGCTTCCCTCCTTCATAATATAATGATTTCATCGGTACTCGAAAGTGTGACTTTCGTTGTGCCTGGCCAGAGGTTTCATACATAAATATAATATATATAGAAAACCGTCTTGGCAAGGCGAAGCCTTGCGAAAGGGCTTGGAAAAAGTCAAAATTGGTTCTTACCGGGAAGAATTACTTCTTCTTACCGGCCTTGGGACGCTTCGCGCCGTACTTGGAGCGGGACTGCATCCGGTTCTGCACGCCCTGGGTATCCAGAGTGCCGCGGATGATGTGGTAACGAACACCGGGCAGGTCCTTGACACGGCCGCCGCGGATCAGCACCACGGAGTGCTCCTGCAGATTATGGCCGACACCGGGGATATAAGCGGAAACTTCCATACCGTTGGTCAGACGCACACGGGCGATCTTACGCAGTGCGGAGTTGGGCTTCTTGGGGGTGGTGGTACGGACAGCAGTGCACACGCCGCGCTTCTGGGGGGAAGGCAGATTCGTAGCCTTGTTCTCCAGAGTGTTCAGACCTCTCTGCAGAGCAGGAGCGGTGGACTTGTAGGTAGCCTGCTGGCGGCCATTTCTAACGAGCTGATTAAAAGTAGGCATCAATTTTCTCCTTTCTTTTGTTCTCGCCGTACTGGCGGGTATATATTCTACGGACAATCATCCGGTAGAACCGGGGTCAATCGACGACAGCGGCTGCCGCCGCACCCACCTCAATGCCGCAGGCCCGGCCGAGCTCGGCCATGGTGCGCACCCAGGCGGTCTGGATCTGATGAGACTGGCACAGCAGCGCAAGGGGCTCCGTGACAGCGGGGTCGGCATTTTCAGCCAGAAAAACATACCTGGCGCGGCCTGCATTCACAGCCTTTTTCAGCTGCTTCGCACCGACCACCGTCCTGACGCCGGTCAGATCGGGCACATTGCCGCACTTGGGTATTTTACTTTTCTTTTTTGTATCCATACAAGATGATATTATACGCATTTTTTCAAAATTGTCAACAAATTTCGGAGAATATTTTTTGTAATGTTGCCATGAATGCTGATTGAGTTCACTCAGCCAAACGATACATTGTCGGCAGAGCCGGCTGCCCCTTTCACGGAGGCAGCCGGCTCGTACTTTTTCCGGACTACTGCAGAATGGTCCACAGATACATGTTCATCAGATAAATCGCCGGGAAGATACAGCAGCCGGCTTTTACCAGCGTCTGATGGTTTCCCCGGATACGCAGGCGGTGGTTGTTCATCAGGCAGACGCACAGCAGCGGGAACACCGGGGTCAGGTACCGACCCTGGATGCCCATGATGACATAGCTGTCTGTATCCGTCCACGTCAAAGCAGCCAGCGCCGTGCTCACCAGTACCGCAAACGCCACCAGAAAGCAGAACACACGCTCTCCTGGGCGCAGGAAATCCCGCTTTTCCGCCTCATGCCAGCATTCAATCAAAAGCAGGAACAGAATCAGAATCGTCATAGTATCGCTGCTTCCCAGATTGATGTCAAACAGCTGGATGCCGTTCACCAGCAGGGAGCCAAGCTGGGTGCGCATGGTGTTCAGGAAAACCATGACCGTCAGCGAAGGATGGGTCAGCGTATAGGCAATCGTGTACACCTCCGGCACGCCGGAGCCGTCCCGTGCCTGCGCAAACGCGTTTTCCAGCATCCAGAAGAGGCCGGAAAACCTGTCCAGAACGAACAGAATCAGAATCAGAGCGCACACACCGACGAGCAGGATCCGTCCCCAGCGCACCTTCTGTCCCCGGATATATTGCCGGTACACCACCAACAGACAGAAAAAGCTGACCGGCAGATATACCGCCTTGCAGGGTGCCAGCAGCACAGAAAACAGCAGGATAACCAGCCAATCCCACACGCTTGGCTTCCGTTCCGAATAGGCCGTCTGCAGCACCTTGGCGATCAGGAAGAAGCTCAGGCCGAAAATCACGGCGTCCCGGGTAATAGAGACGGTCTGGGTCAGCACTGCCGGAGTCAGCGCAAGGATCAGGAACATTCTTTTCCCAAAGGGCACCATGCGGATCGCGAAAAACATCAGCAGTACGAACACCCCATAGGATACGATCCGCCCCATCTGTACCATGGGGATAAAGCCCAACCCCAGCAGTCTGGCAATGGTAAACCCGATTGCCTGAGGCAAATTCAGAACGTACAGCTGCTCGCTGACAATGCCCTGATTGGCCTCCACAAGAACCAGCTCCTGATCCGCCTGATCCGCTCTCGGGCTTCGAAGTCCCGCCGCAGTGTCCACATAGTTGTCCGAAACGCAGGTGTCATGGTAGAACTGGAACTGGGTGTAGTCATCGCAGGCCCGGCGGTAATAATGCACCACGTCCTTTTCCGGATCCTCCTTGGACGGGGCATAAATGACGCCCTCCATACCCATCAGCTCGTTGGAGACCACATAGACGCCGTCAAACTGGAAGCGCATGTCGAAGCCGTACAGCGGTGTCAAATCGAAGAGGGTGACAATGCCAAAGCCCATCGCCAGAACCAGATACAGAATATGTTCCTTCACATTGGTGAACAGCACCAGGGCCAGTCCGCCCAGCACGGTCAGGCAGGTAAGCACAAGCATCAGCGGAAGCAGCCTGGAGGGCGTGTACATGGAAGTGCGAAACACCCCAAAATCCAGCATGGCGTCGATTCTTTCACCGCCGAGCTCCAGTGTGCCGCTTTCCACAGCGCCGTCGGCGCAGAGCAATACATTCCCCGTTTCTCCGCTGTTGGTGATTCTCAGGCAATAGTCTTTTCCGCTGGAAAGAATCACCGGCTCCGGAAAGGCGACTGCGACGGTTCCCTCTTCCGGTGCCTGCCGGATCACCGTCTGGGTCTGCATGATTATTTCCCCCGTGTCCGCGTTGCTCAGACACACCGACAGGTGAAACGGCGTCTGCTGTTCTTCTTCAACTTCCAGATACAGTTCATTGCAGCTTCCCACGACATTTCCCATCGCCCGGAAGGTCTGCTCCGCCGTCTGCCCCGGCTCCAACGTCAGCGTCTCGGGGATACTGACATGGGGATTCCATGTGGCATGATAATACTGCACCGAGCTGCTCCAGGGCAGGTTGTAATGACCCATAAACCATGTCAGGCAGCAGCCACAGCCGCAGACAAGCGCAACAAACAGCCACAGAAGAATCCGCTTTCGTTTTTCAACGAAAAATGTACCGAGTTTTCCCCGGAAAGCATTGAATTTATCCGTAAAAACCATATATCCACACCCTGATGCTCACATTAAACGGCGGAAGGCTCTTTTTCCTCCTCCGCGCCGCGCTGATTTTCCTCCGTCTCCAGCTGGTGGATTGCCAGCATCTGGGTCAGCGTCGTAACCTGCTCATTGAGCTTGGACAGACGGGCCGTTGTGGTAAACAGCTTAAGCACCAGCAGAAAAATGACGACCACATACACCAGATTCGACGGTGACTGGAATCCCAGCGCGGCAGAAAGCCGGAAGAGGGCGCTTGGGATGCACGCCAGCAGCAGAAGCACCAGTCCGAACACCATCCAGAAGATGGAATGGTTGATTTTCAACCGGTTCTTGCGGATTCCGCTGACGAAATACAGCAATGTCACCAGGCAGCCCAGGATCAGAACAATTCTTTGACTAAACGGCATACTTTTTCCCTCACATAATCAATTCAGCTTCAGATTCCGCCGGAATTTCTGGAAGAACAAAATGGAAACGCCCATCTGAACCATGTATGCAGCGCTACGAATGGGGTTCAGATAGCTCTGTCCTGCCACGCGCTCGCGCATCTCCACCTGCACCTCAACGGTGTTCGCTCCGCTCTGGATCAGGTAAGCGATGGTATCCGGCTCCGGTTCAATGTTCAGCTGACTGGCAAACAATCCGATGATCCTGGCACTGAACATCCGCATCCCGCTGGTGGGATCCCCCAGCCACCTTCCAGTTGTGAGGAAAATCGCGAAGGAAATCAGCGCGCTGCCAAACATCCGGGCGGAGCGGGGTTTCTTCTTTTCCACGAAGCGGCTGCCGATGACGATATCGTAGCCCTCCTGAATTTTTTCCAGCATCCGGGGAAGATATTCCGGGCGGTGCTGGCCATCGGCGTCGAACTGGACTGCCGCATCGTAGTGATGGGCGAAAGCATACTTCATCCCCGCCTGAACCGCGCCGGCCAGTCCCAGATTCACCGGCAGATTCAGGAGGTGCAGGCCGTTCTGCCTGCAAACCGCAGCGGTCGCATCCACGCTTCCGTCGTTGACCACCAGATAGTCATACTCCGGGCAGACCCGGCGCAGCTCGGACACCGTACTCAAAATGCTCTCTTCCTCATTATAGGCAGGAATAATTACAAGCAATCTCATAAGCAGGATATCTCCTCTTTCAGACAAATCCCGTTTTGCGTGGAAAACGGCGGGATTCGATTTCCTTATTCTAGGTATTATAATCGATATTTGCTGAAAAAGCTAGTACCAAATCATCCAAACTATCGTTGCGTTTTCCCGGAAAGTGGTGTATGATGAAAAAAACATTTCAGGGGACGAATGCCATGGGAAAATCCTTTTTATTTTTCTCCGCCCAATACCTGCCCACCATGGGCGGCGTGGAGCGATATACTGATAATCTGGCAAGGAAGCTGGTCTGTGCAGGAAACCGGGTCACCGTGGTCACCTCTCAGGTGGACGGTCAGCCGGAGACTGAGACCGCCGACGGCATCCGCGTAATCCGTCTCCCGGGCTTTCGCCTGCTGGGAGGACGGTTTCCGGTGCCCCGATATGGGAAAGCGTTCCGGCGGCTGATCCGTCAGCTGGAAGCGGATCACTTTGATCTTGCCGTGATTCAGACCCGGTTTTACCTTCTGTCCGCCTTCGGCGCCGGGTTTGCCAGGCGACAGGGTATCCCGTCAATTGCCATTGAGCACGGCACCAACCACTTTACGGTGGGCAGCCCGGCGCTGGATTGGATCGGGCAGGTGTATGAGCACGGGATTTCCTTCCTCGTAAGCCGCTCCTGTCATCATTTTTACGGGGTTTCCCAGGCGTGCTGCGACTGGCTGTCCCATTTCCACATCCACGCCGAGGGAAAGCTGTACAATTCCGTCAATCCCTGTGAAATTCAGGAAAAGCTCTCCGCATCCACGGAAAGCTACCGGGAAGCGCTTCATCTGGGGGAGTCCGTGATTGTCTCCTACGCCGGGCGGCTGGTGCCGGAAAAAGGGATCCGAAAGCTTGTCGAAGCTATGGATCGGCTCCACCATGCCGGTGTACCGGTAAAACTGCTGGTTGCCGGGGACGGCCCCCTGCTGGAAAATCTGAAAGCCCGGCAGCATCCGGACATCACCTTTCTTGGGAAGCTGGATTTTGATCATGTTATAGCGCTTTTGAAGGACACCGATATTTTCTGTCTGCCAACGGACTACCCGGAGGGATTTCCCACCTCCGTTCTGGAAGCCGCCGCCTGCCGCTGCTATATCGTCACCACCACCCGGGGCGGTTCAAAAGAACTGATCTCCGACGAGAGCTTCGGCTCCATCCTGGAAAGCAACACCGCTGCGGAAATTGCCAACGCCATCGCCCGTGCCGCCTCAGACAGCGTCTATCGCACTGCCGCCGCCGAAAGGGCCTATCAGCGGTTATGTGAGCGCTTCACATGGGATCGCACCAGCGCGGAAGTATTGGAAATTGCGGAAAAGCTGGCAAAGTGACCTGAATCCGTATGAAATAACACCATAAAATGGCCGCTGCCTTTTTGGCAGCGGCCATTTGGATTTATACTGATTCTCTTTTAAAATGTTTCATCAATTTTGATTAAACATTTTCATTAGAGAATCCTATGCGACGGGAATATGTGATTTTCTATCCCGAAAATCACATATTTGGCAGCGCCATCAGGCGGTGCCTTCTCAATAAAAATGAAACATTTTATTGAGAAACAGTATTAGTTGAGCGCGTTTTCGATCATTTCCTCGGGGATTCTGGCTTCGGGGGTGGCGCCGGGCTGGTAGTCCCGGTAGGCCATCAGGCCGGAACCGGCAGGGATCAGCTTGCCGATGAGCACGTTCTCCTTCAGACCCACCAGATGGTCCACCTTGCCCTTGATGGCGGCGTCGGTAAGCACCTTGGTGGTCTCCTGGAAGGAGGCGGCGGACAGGAAGGAGTCGGTAGCCAGAGCTGCCTTGGTGATGCCCAGCAGCATGGCGCTGGCGGTTGCCTTGCGAAGCTCCGTCTCCCCTGCGTCAATGCGGCGCTGGATCTCGGCGTTGGCATCCTCGAACTCGAAGGTGTCAATGGCGCTGCCGGTGAGCAGAGCGGTGTCGCCGGGATCTTCCACACGCACCTTGCGCATCATCTGACGGATGATAACCTCAATGTGCTTGTCGTTGATCTCAACACCCTGCTGGCGGTACACCGCCTGAACGGACTGCACCAGATAATCCTGCACAGCCTCCACACCGGAAATCCGCAGAACATCCTGAGGATACAGGGCGCCGTCGGTGATGGGCTGACCCTTTTCCACAACCTTGCCATGGGCAACCTTCAGACCTACGGAGTAGGGCACCTGGTAAACCTTCACCTCGCCATCGTCGGCGGTGACGGTGATGTTACGCAGGGCGGTGCGGTGGGTATCGTCGATGCTCACCACACCGGTGATCTCGGAGATCTGGGCCATCTTCTTGGGACGGCGGGCCTCAAACAGCTCTTCGACTCGGGGCAGACCCTGGGTGATATCGTCACCCGCGACACCGCCGGAGTGGAAGGTACGCATGGTCAGCTGGGTACCGGGTTCGCCGATGGACTGGGCGGCGATGATGCCGACGGCCTCACCCAGGTCAACCTCCTTGGAGGTGGCCAGGTTCATACCGTAGCACTTGGCGCACACACCCACCCGGGCGCGGCAGCCCAGAATGGTGCGGATATAGATCCTATTGATGCCGGCCTTCTCAAACTTCTCGGCATCCTCGGGCATCATCATGACATCTCTGGAGTGGAGCAGCTCGCCGGTCTTGGGATCCAGAACATCGTGGACAGGGTAACGGCCACGGATGCGGTTGCCGAAGGTATCGATGACATCACCGTTCTTGTCGTACACAGCGCCCACCCAGATGCCATTTTCGGTGCCGCAGTTGTGCTCCCGGATGATGACATCCTGGGAAACATCCACCATTCGGCGGGTCAGGTAACCGGAGTCAGCGGTACGAAGGGCGGTATCGGTCATGCCCTTACGGGCGCCTCGACTGGAGATGAAGTACTCCAGAACAGACAAGCCCTCACGGAAGTTGGCCTTGACGGGGATCTCAATGGTACGGCCGGCGGTATCCGCCATCAGGCCGCGCATGCCCGCCAGCTGACGAATCTGAGCCATGGAGCCACGGGCGCCGGAGTCTGCCATCATGTAGATGGGGTTGAACTCATCCATGCTGCCCTGCAGGGCGCCCGTCACATCTGCCGTAGTCTTTTCCCACTGCTGAACCACCAGACGGTAGCGTTCGTCGTTGGTGATGAAGCCCTTGCGGTAGAACTGCTCGATCTCCACGACCTTCTTTTCCGCGTTCGACACCATTTCGTACTTCACGGCAGGAACCACCATGTCCGCGATGGACACGGAAATAGCGCCCTTGGTGGAGTACTTGTAGCCCAGAGCCTTGATACGGTCCAGCATTTCGGTGGCGATGGTGAAGCCGTGGCGGCGGATGCACTTGTCGATGATCTTGCCCAGCTGCTTCTTGCCGACCAGGAAGCTGACTTCCAGATCAAACTCGTGACCGGGCACACTGCGATCCACAAAGCCCAGATCCTGAGGAATGGGTTCGTTGTAGATCAGGCGGCCCACGGTAGCATCGATGATGCGGTACTGCATAACACCGTCGATTTCCTTGCCGTAGCGCACCCGGATTGGCGCGTGCAGGCCCACGGCGCCGTCGGCATAGGCGGCGATGGCCTCCTCAACGGAGGAGTAGTTGTGGATGGGACGGAACTTGGCGATGGCCTTGCCCTCGGCCTTGGCGGCCTTGTTGGCAGCCACAAACTCGTCGGCATCCACGATTTCGTTCACGGGGAGATTCGTGTCGCCGGCATCGGTGACGAATACGGTCTCCGCGCCCTTCTCGGCCTTGCCGAGTCTGGTGTAGGTCAGATAGTACGCACCCAGAATCATATCCTGCGTAGGCACGGTAACAGGCTTGCCGTCCTGAGGACGCAGCAGGTTGTTGGCGGACAGCATCAGCATTCTCGCTTCCGCCTGTGCCTCGGGGGACAGGGGAACGTGAATGGCCATCTGGTCGCCGTCGAAGTCGGCGTTGAAGGCGGTGCAGCAAAGAGGATGCAGCTTCAGGGCACGGCCCTCCACCAGAATCGGCTCAAAGGCCTGAATGCCCAGACGGTGCAGCGTAGGCGCACGGTTCAGCATGACAGGGCGGTCCTTGATGATCTCATCCAGAGCGTCCCAGACCTCGGTCTTGCCCTTGTCGATCATCTTCTTGGCGGACTTGATGTTGTTGGCAAGGCCGTCGGAAACCAGCTTCTTCATAACGAAGGGCCGGAACAGCTCGATGGCCATTTCCTTGGGCACGCCGCACTGATACAGCTTCAGCTCAGGGCCGACGACGATAACGCTTCGGCCGGAATAGTCAACACGCTTGCCAAGCAGGTTCTGACGGAACCGGCCCTGCTTGCCCTTGAGCATATCGGAGAGGGACTTCAGCGCCCGGTTGTTGGCGCCGGTGACGGCGCGGCCCCGGCGGCCGTTGTCGATGAGGGCATCCACAGCCTCCTGCAGCATCCGCTTTTCGTTGCGGATGATGATGTCGGGGGCGTGGAGCTGCACCAGCCGCTTTAAGCGGTTGTTCCGGTTGATGACCCGGCGGTACAGGTCATTTAAGTCAGAGGTGGCGAACCGGCCGCCGTCCAGCTGAATCATGGGACGGATGTCCGGGGGAATGACGGGCAGCACATCCATAACCATCCAGCTGGGCTTATTGCCGGACTCCCGGAAGGCTTCCACAACCTCCAGACGCTTGACAATGCGCAGCTTCTTCTGAGCGGAGGCGGTTTTCAGCTCTTCCCGGAGCTGGCTGCTCAGCTGATCCAGGTCAATCTGCTCCAGGAGGGCCTTGACGGCCTCGGCGCCCATGCCGGCCTTGAAGTCGTCCTCGTACTTCTCCCGCATATCCCGGTATTCCTTCTCGGTGAGCACCTGGTTCAGTGCCAGAGGCGCGTCGCCGGGATCGGTGACGATATAGGCGGCGAAGTACAGCACCTTCTCAAGAACCTTGGGGGAAATGTCCAGAATCAGACCCATCCGGGAGGGGATTCCCTTGAAATACCAGATATGGCTGCAGGGGGCTGCCAACTCGATGTGGCCCATGCGCTCCCGGCGCACCTTGGCCTTGGTGACTTCCACGCCGCAGCGATCGCAGATCTTGCCCTTATACTTGATTTTCTTATATTTACCGCAGTGGCACTCCCAGTCCTTGGTGGGTCCGAAGATCCGCTCGCAGTACAGGCCGTCCCGCTCGGGTTTCAGGGTACGATAGTTGATGGTCTCAGGCTTCTTCACTTCGCCATAGGACCACTGCCGGATCATCTCCGGCGAAGCAATGCCGATTTTAATGGCATCAAAGGTGGCGTCTGCCATGTTCGAGCCTCCTTAATCTTCATAGCTGTCGGCGTCGGAGTCCTCCGCGTCGCCGAACACGTCCATAATATCCTCCGGACCGTCCTCGTCAATGACGAAGCCCGCCTCCAGCACCTCATCGGTGGAGCCGACTACCACATCGTTTTCGCTGTCGGTGTCGGCGCTGTAGACCACATCATCGTCATCGTCCTCATCCTTCAGCTCGATCTCGTTGCCGTTCTCGTCGAGAACCCGGATGTCCAGACACAGTGCCTGCAGCTCCTTGACCAGAACCTTAAAGGATTCGGGAACGCCGGGCTTGGGAATGTTGGCGCCCTTGACAATGGCCTCGTAGGTCTTGACACGGCCGGTGACATCGTCGGACTTGACGGTGAGGATTTCCTGCAGGGTATAGGCGGCGCCGTAAGCCTCCAGCGCCCAGACTTCCATTTCGCCGAAACGCTGACCGCCGAACTGAGCCTTGCCGCCCAGAGGCTGCTGGGTAACCAGAGCATAGGGACCGGTGGAACGGGCGTGGATCTTATCGTCAACCAGATGGTGCAGCTTCAGATAGTAGGGATAGCCAACGGTGACCAGATTGTCGAAGGGTTCGCCGGTACGGCCGTCGTACAGAACGGTCTTGCCGTCCTCCCGCAGACCTGCCAGCTTCAGGGTGTCCCGGATATCCTTCTCGTTGGCGCCGTCAAACACGGGGGTGGCAACATGCCAGCCCAGCGCCTTGGCAGCGTAGCCCAGATGAACCTCCAGCACCTGACCGATGTTCATACGGGAAGGCACGCCCAGGGGGTTCAGCACCACATCCAAGGGGGTGCCGTCGGGCAGGAAGGGCATATCCTCCTCGGGCAGGACTCTGGAAACGACGCCCTTGTTGCCGTGACGGCCGGCCATCTTATCGCCCACAGAGATTTTCCGCTTCTGGGCGATGTAGACCCGAACGGACTTGGTGACGCCGGGGGCCAGCTCATCGGAGTTTTCCTTGGTAAAGACCTTCACATCCACAACGATGCCGCTTTCGCCGTGGGGCACCTTCAAAGAGGTATCCCGGACTTCTCTGGCCTTCTCGCCGAAGATGGCTCTCAGCAGCCGCTCCTCGGGGGTCAGCTCGGTCTCGCCCTTGGGGGTGACCTTGCCCACCAGATAATCGCCGGAATGAACCTCCGCGCCCACCCGGATGATGCCGTTCTCGTCCAGATCCTTCAGGGTGTCCTCGCCCACGTTGGGGATGTCCCGGGTGATTTCCTCGGGACCCAGCTTGGTGTCCCGGGCTTCGGTCTCGTGCTCCTCAATGTGGATGGAGGTAAACACGTCCTCCCGCACCAGACGCTCGTTCAGCAGGATGGCGTCCTCGTAGTTGTAGCCCTCCCATGTGACGAAGCCGATGAGCACGTTCTTGCCCAGAGCCACTTCGCCGCCGGAGCAGCTGGGGCCGTCGGCAATGATCTGCTGGGTATCCACCCGCTCGCCCACCGTCACGATGGGACGCTGGTTGATGCAGGTGCCGGCATTGCTGCGGGCGAACTTGGTCAGATGGTAGGTGGCGGACTCGCCGTCGTCATACTTGACGGAAATGTCAGTGGCGGAAACGGCGGTGACAACACCGGGCTTTTCCGCCTTGATGCAGACCTCGGAGTCCACGGCGGCCTTGTGCTCGATGCCGGTGGCAACGACGGGAGGCTCGGTGGTCAGCAGAGGCACGGCCTGACGCTGCATGTTGGCGCCCATCAGGGCACGGTTGGCGTCGTCGTTCTGCAGGAAGGGAATGAAAGAAGTCGCGATGGAAATCATCATCCGGGGGGACACGTCGATATAGTCGATCATGCCGCGGTCCACTTCGATGATCTCATTGCGGTGGCGGCAGGTAATGCGCCCGTTGGCAAGGCAGCCGTTTTCGTCCAGAGGCTCATTGGCCTGACCGATGTAGTAGTCGTCCTCCACATCGGCGGTCATATATTCTACATCCTTGGTGACAAAGCCGGTGGCCTTGTCCACCTTGCGGTAGGGCGCCTCCACGAAGCCGTACTCGTTGATCTTGGCGAAGGTTGCCAGATAGTTAATCAGGCCGATGTTGGGACCTTCGGGGGTCTCGATGGGGCACATGCGGCCGTAGTGGGTGTAGTGAATATCACGGACATCGAAAGAAGCCCGGTCACGGCTCAAACCGCCGGGGCCCAGAGCGGACAGACGGCGCTTGTGGGTCAGCTCTGCCAGGGGGTTATTCTGATCCATGAACTGAGACAGCGGGGAGGAGCCGAAGAATTCCTTGATGACGGCGGTGACAGGCCGGATGTTAATCAGACTCTGGGGGGTGACGGCATCCAGATCCTGCACGGTCATACGCTCCCGGATGACCCGGTCAAGACGGGAGAAGCCAATGCGGAACTGGTTCTGCAGCAGCTCGCCCACGCAGCGCAGACGGCGGTTGCCCAGATGGTCGATATCATCGGGGGTGCCGATGCCCATGGCCACGCAGTTGAGGTAGTTGATGGAGGCCATGATGTCGTCCACGATAATGTGCTTGGGAATCAGGTCGTCGATCCGCTCGGCAATGGCGTCCTTCCAGCCGTCGGCAGGGACAGACTCCAGCATTTCCTTCAGCACGGGGAAATGCACCTTTTCCTTGACACCGTACTCCTTGGGATCAAAGTCCACAAAGGCATCCATCCAGACCATGTTGTTGGAGAACACCTTGACATTGTTGTCGCCGACCTTAACCACGGCCTCGTTGACGCCCTTGCGGCTCAGCTCGTGGGCCTGGGCCCGGGAAATGAATTCGCCGGGCATGACCAGAATTTCGCCGGTCATGGGATCGGTGATGGGCTCGGCGGCTTCCTGTCCGGACAGGCGGCTCCAGATGTCCATCTTCTTATTGAACTTGTAGCGGCCGACCTTGCTCACGTCATAGCGGTGGGCGTCGAACAGCAGTCCTTCCAGATGGGCAGTGGCGGTCTCCACCGTGGGAGGCTCACCGGGACGCAGACGGCGGTAGATTTCCAGCAGGGACTCTTCCCGGGTCTTGCAGGGATCCTTGTCAATGGTGGCCAGGATCCGGGCATCCTCGCCGAACATGGCCTTGATCTGCTCGTCGGTCTGGACACCCAGGGCGCGGATCAGGCAGGTGATGGGCAGCTTGCGGTTCTTATCAATGCGCACCCAGAATACATTGGAGTTATCGGTTTCATACTCCAGCCAGGCGCCGCGGTAGGGAATCACAGTGGCGGTGTAGGTATGCTGGTCGGCCTTGTCCACCTCGTGGCCGTAGTACATGCCGGGGCTGCGGACGATCTGGGAAATGATGACACGCTCGGCGCCGTTAATCACAAAGGTGCCGCCGTTGGTCATCACGGGGAAATCGCCCATGAAAATTTCCTGCTCTTTGATTTCGTCGGTTTCGGTGTTGCGCAGGCGAACCCGGACCTTGATGGGCTTGGCATAGGTGGCGTCCCGTTCCTTGCACTCCTCGATGGTGTACTTGGGCTTATCCTCCATGGTGTAATCCAGGAAGGAAAGCTCCAGCTTGCCGGAGAAGTCGGTAATGGTGCCCACGTCCTTAAAGACTTCCCGCAGGCCGGTTTCCAGGAACCACTGATAGGAGTCCTTCTGGATTTTCAGCATGTTGGGGATCTCCAGGATCTCTTCATACTTCGCGTAGGATTTACGCATGGTCTTGCCGAACATTACGTCCTTGACCATTGCCATATGGATCATCACAGCCTTTCTTTCGAATTGTGTGTTGCTTACATGATACGCTTGGGACAGTTGTCAATTTTGTAGAACTTAGCACTTGACAGCGTCCCAATCCTGTGATAAAATGACCATGTTGGGAGGGGTGTGCGCAAATGGGCATACTACCACAGTATGGACTTCTAGTTTATCATATTGCGTGTCCTTTGTCAATGAATAATTTCCACAATTCCGAGGCGCATGCCTCGTTTTTTTGCGCCCATTTTGCCAAAACCGGGACACGACCTCTCTTTCAGGGTCTATCCGCGAAAGCAAACCCCTCTACGCTCCGCAGATACGCAAAGCTCTACGCTCCGTGTGTGTTTTTATCCGCTTTCCTATTGTAAAATGTGCTTCAGAAAGGAGGGAAACTATGAATCAAATTCAAATTGGCAGATTCATTTCCGAATCCAGAAAAGTGCGAAATCTTACCCAAAGGCAGCTTGCCGACGCCCTTGGCATCAGCGACAAGACCGTATCCAAGTGGGAGTGCGGAAAAGGGCTGCCGGAAATCTCTCTGATGCTCCCCCTGTGCGCTAAATTGCGCATTACCGTCAATGACCTTCTCTCCGGGGAGCGGGTCAGCGATATCGACTATCAAAAGAAAGCGGAGGAAAACATGATGGAATTAATGAAGGAAAACCAGGAAAACAGGAAAAGAATGGCGCTGTCCATCATCTGCGGCGTCATCACAATCATCGCGGTCTGCTCTCTGGTCGTGATCGCGGCTTACTTGGAATTGCCCGTGATCATCCGGGGCGCGCTGATCGTGTTAGCTGTTGGAGTGGCGGCTTCGGGCATCGGCGCGGCTGCCGTGCTGGAGGTGAAGGCAGGATATTATGAATGCCCCAGCTGCCGCACTCTCTTTGTTCCAGCCATGGGAGACTATGTAAAGGGCGTGCACACCCTGACAAGGCGCCGCCTCACCTGCCCTGCCTGCGGAAAAACCGCCATGTGCCGGCATCGGATTGTCCGGTAAACCCAGCCGGATTTTGATCCAATTTCTTATTAAAAATCTAAGATTTTTAATAAGAAATTGGATAAGCATTCTTGGCTCCCCCTTTGGGGGAGCTGGCACGACCAAGGGTCGTGACTGAGAGGGAGCCCTCTCCGTCAGCCTGACGGCTGCCACCTCTCCCAGAGGGAGAGGCAAGTCTCGGCTCCCCCTATGGGGAAGGCTTAATTCGGTAAATTCTCCTTTTGCTGACTTAACCCGAGAAGCACAAACTTCAATTCTTGCGAATGAAAGTTTTTTATTGAGAATCCGTATGAAAATGCCCCGGTTTCATAAAAAACGCCCCTTCCTTCCGGAAGGGGCGTTTCGATTGCAAATTACAGAGCGGAATAGCCGAAGCTGTTGACCAGGGCGTCCAGCTTCTGACCAGCCTTGCAGTAGGGGCACTCCCGGTAGTCGTAGCTGGCATAACCGGGCAGGTCATTGATGGTATAAACGCTGCGTACGGGATAGCCGGCGACTTCCTCCACGGCGCTGTAAATGGCAGCGACCCCCGCCACATGTCCGCCGTAATAGCCGATGGCCTCAATGGAGCGTTTGGCGGTGAAGCCGGTGGTGACGGAAGCCATCAGCACCATAACGTGCTTTCCGGTAATCATATTGCGGTTATTGTCCCGGAATATGATCTGGGAGTTGGCGTTATACTCCGGCTCCAGGACGTAGATGGTCTGGTGGGCGTTGATGGTGCGGAAGCCGCTTCTGGTCAGCTCCTCCGCCAGGCAGGTCCCCAGCACAGCGGTGCCGTCCAGACACAGAATGGTATCCACAGTGGTGTCGTTGATGAAGTGAGCCATCAGCTGCTTGGCGCTGTCCTTTGCCTCGCTCAGACGGGTTTTCTGGTAGGTGATATCCACAAAATAATTGATATGGGAATGGTTTGTGGCAAAATGGCCCCGGGCGATGCGAAGCGGTGCGTTGCCCCGGCGAATGGGCAGGTTCATCAATGTAATCATAGCGGTGTACCTCCAGTTGTTAAAATAAAAAACGTTTTTCCCATGTCCGGCGGAAGCGTTTTTGCCGGACACCTGAAAAACGCTTTTTTTCATTATATCCCGATAAATGAAAAAAGGCAAGGGCAAACCCTCCGTGCCCTTGCCAAAATTCATCTGCAAAACTTGGGCATGTTGCGCAAACGCAGCGCCTTTTCCTGCCTGTAAAACTGGTGGCCGATGATCTTGCAGATTTTTCCTGTGCGGATCATCCAGTCGACCTTTCCAAAGCTGGCCCACATCACATTGTCCGTCTCTCCGGGCAGCAGAACGATGTTCTTCAGGGGAACCCTGCGGCAGAGGCAATAATGGTCGTAGAACATATTGCGCTCTTTGTCGGTGTCGAGAAACTCAAATTCCTCCGGCTCCGCCCGGATGCCGGTTTCCTCATACAGCTCCCGGGCAATAGCCTGGCGGCTGGTCTCCCCCGCTTTCACGGCGCCGCCGGAATTCTCCCAGGTACCGGCAAAGCTCTTGCCCTTGGCACGACGGGTCAGCAGCAGGTGTCCCCGGCCGTCGTATACCCAGACGCAGACCACGACACCATATTCTCCGGGGTTCCAGGGCGTTCCCCGTTTATGGACCTTTCCGGTCAGATTCCGGTTTTCGTCATAGATATCATTCAGTTCCATCCGCCGCCCCCCTTCCGGGCTATAGTCTATCATAAGATAGCTGAAAAGGCAATTACAATTCCGCAAAATGCTGTCAGCCCCGGCGAGGTGGGGATGCCCCCGCGGGCAATGACGTTATGAGCTTTGGGTGGTCATCGTACATCCTTTGGAGCCCTCGACCGGTACAGCTCATACTGATTCTCAATAAAAAACTTTCATTCGCAAGAATTGAAGTTTTTTGTT
>JBJDYG010000072.1:0-10007 GCA_051867075.1 Faecousia sp.
TCCGGTCCCGGCACATGGCGGCGGCTTCCGCGGCGGCGGTGGCGCCGTCGTAGACAGAGGCGTTGGACACGTCCATGCCCGTCAGCTCGCAGATATCCGTCTGATACTCAAAGATGGACTGCAAAATACCCTGACTCATCTCCGCCTGATAGGGGGTGTAGGCGGTGAGGAACTCCTCCTTGGCGGGGATGTATTTGACAATGCTGGGAATGTAGTGATCATAGGCGCCCGCACCCCGGAGGACGGTGGAGAACACCTTGTTCTTTGATGCCATGGCGGCCATCTTCCGGCGAACTTCCAGTTCACTCATGCCGCTGGGCAGATTCAGTCCCTTTTCCAGATACATTTCGGCAGGGACATCCCGGTACAGATCCCGGTAGTCGCTGACACCCACGGTGTACAGCATCTCCTGCCGTTCCTCCTTTGTGGAGGGAACGTAGCTTGCCATGCTCAGCCCTCCTCAGCGCAGAAAGCCTCGTAGGCGGCGGCATCCAGTAATTCTTCTTCTCCGGTGATGTCCTTAACCTTGATAATCCACGCACCGTAGGGGTCCTTATTCAGGTTCTCGGGGGCATCGTCCAGTTCCTCGTTGACGGCGCAGACAATGCCAGTGACCGGGCAGATCAGGTCAGAGACAGCCTTAACGGATTCCACGTCGCCGAAGCTCTCGCCGGCAACGACTTCATCACCCACGGCGGGCAGGTTCACAAACACTACATCGCCCAGAGCGTCCTGTGCAAAATCGGAGATGCCCACGGTAGCGACACCGCCTACCACGTCCACCCATTCGTGGGTCTTGGAATACTTCAGATCAGCAGGATACAACATAAGAATTACCTCCAAAATAATGATTGATTGAATTTACAGTACAGGACGGCCGAAAGGCGGCAGATCCTGACGCATATGACGGGAAACAACTGCGGCTTTCAGCTTCCTGCCGCGGACATCCACTTCCAGCGTGTCCTCCTTCGTGACATCGGCGGAAAGGTAGGCAAAGCCGATGGAGCGCTTGCCGGTGGTATCCAGAATATTGCCTTCTTCATCAAAGTTGTAGTAAGGAACCATAGTGCCGGAGGTAAGCCACCCCACATGGACACCATCCCGGTATACATCCATGCCGCCACGCATGACACCGCGGTCTTTCAAGGCGATGGGGAACACCTTTTTCTGGGTGCCGCCTTCTTTCTGGGCAAGCAGCAGCTCCCTGCCAACGAAATCCCCCTTTTCCTCCACGAAGCTGACTGCGAATTTGGCCAGAGACACAGCGAAAATGGGGATTTCCGCGCCATCGCGGTCTATGCCCAGCTCGTGGCCATACAGGGGCAGTCCCGCTTCCAGCCGGAGCGTATCCCGGGCGCCCAGCGCAGTGGGCTTCGCCCCTAGCTCGATCAGCCGGTTCCACAGCCAGACCACATCCTTGGCGTCAATGAACAGCTCCCAGCCAATGGGGTCGCCGGTGTAGCCGGTTCTGGAAATGCGCACGGTGCGGCCCTCCATGGTAAGTTCGTTTAAGTCGTTCTTTTTGGGGCCGGTAAGGAAGTCGCTGCCGGACAGCTCCATGAGAATTTTCTCGCTGTCGGGGCCCTGTACGGCAATGGAGGAATAGGTGTCGGTGATGTTCGTGACGCGGCAGTCATAGTCCGGCAGGTACTTGGCAAAATGCTCCAAATCCTTGTCGGTGTTGGAGGCGTTGACCACCACCATATAATTGTCCTCGGTAAACATATACAGGTAGGCATCGTCCACCGCACCGCCGGTCTCGTTGGGAATCATGCAGTATTGCGCCCGCCCGGGAACCAAGGCCGATGCGTTGCTGGACAGAACCTTCTGCAGAAATGCCAGCCGATCCGGGCCTTCCACAATCAGCCGTCCCATATGGGACACATCGAAGATACCGCAGTGCTTTCGGTCGTACAGATGCTCAGCCACAATGCCCTCGGGATACTGGATGGGCATTTCCCATCCGCCGAAATCCACCATGGTGGCTCCCGCCGCCACATGGGCATCGTAAAGCGGGGTTCGTTTTAATTCGCTCATGTTCATCGCTCCTTTTCTTTTATCCGATTCCGGCAGTTTGCAGGATTCCGGGAATCTTTGCCTCCGCGCCGATTGCCATGATATGCACACCGGCGCACAAGCCTTCTTCCTTGATTTTACCGATCAGTTCCGCCGCCAGCTCACAGCCAAGTTTTCCCGGCTGGCCCTTGACACCCAAGCGTTTTCCCTCCTCGGCAGCTGCTTCCAGCGCATCGATCTGCGACTGTGGGACGGCGATTCCGGGTACATTTTCATTCATGTACTTTGCCATCCCGGCGGATTTCAGGGGGATAATGCCCGCCATAACAGGCACATGGATATCCGCCCTGTCGACGGCGTCCAGAAAGCGTTTCAGGCTTTCCGTGTCGAAAATGCCCTGGGTCTGGATATACTGGGCACCGGCGTCAACCTTCTGCCGAAGCTTGGCAATTTGCAGCACCATAGGCTCATAAACCGGGGTCACCGCCGCGCCCTTGAAGAATTTCGGGGAGGGGCTTGCCAGTGGGTTTCCTCCACAGTCGCAGTGGGTCTCCTCCACTCTGGACAGCATCCGCAGGATGCCGACGGAATCCAGATCGTATACAGGCTTTGCCTCCTGGCAGTCGCCTACCATCGGGTGATCGCCTGTCAGGGCCAACATGGTGTCAATGCCGAAAGAAGCCGCGCTGAGCATATCCGCCAGAATCGCCATGCGATTCCGGTCTCTGCCAGTTACCTGCAAAATTGGCTCCACGCCTGCCTGTTTCAGTTGTATGCACAATCCTAAAGAGGATGCTTTCAGACAGGCGGACTGCATATCGGTTACATTGATGCCGTGCACCATCCCGGCCAGCAGCTTTGCGGTTTCCAGAACACCCGAAAAATCAGAACCCTTGGGTGGGGCCATCTCTGCTGTCACCCCGAAGGTGCCGGATTCCAATGCCTTTTGCAGCAAACTCATTTTGTTCCCTCCCTTAAGTTAAGATGTCCCGGATGGGCGGTAATGGCGTGGCCTTTATCCGGACGGGATTCAAACAGCCGCTGCTCCTGACCAATTTCTGTCAGGCGTTTGGCAATCAGCACCCATGCACAGTCATTTTCGGGATTAACCTCACACTTGCCGTTTTTCTGACCGCCGCAGGGGCCGTTGGTAAGTCCTTTGGCGCAGCGGGTCACGGGGCAGATGCCGCCGGTATGGCCCAGTACGCAGTCGCCGCACATCCGGCAGTATTCGTGGAAGATTCCTACCCGCTCCACCTGTCCTAAGAACAGGGTGTTATTTGCCGGGTAGACCGGAAGAGGAATGTTGTCCGCCACGGTCTGAACACCATCGCCGCAGGCCATGCCCACAATCGCTTCCGCACCGCAGGTCCGCAGCAGCTTGGTGTCCTTCTTTACCAGCAGCTTGTGGCAGCACTCTGCCGGCAGCACTGTAGCTGCCACCTCCATGCCGTTTTCTTCCAGAAACCGTTTCATTTCCGCGATTTCTTTTTCACCGCCGGTCTGGCAGGAGGTCGCGCAGCTGCCGCAGCCCACAATCGCCACTTTTTTCACACCTTCCAGCATGGCAAGCAGTTCCTCCGGGGGCTTTTTCTTTGTAATAATCATGTTGTGATACTCCTTTCCGGCAACAGAAAAAGCGCAAAATGTCTGTGACACTTTGCGCTTCTGCTGAAAACCTGAGAGATTCCCGGGGCACCCCGGTTGCACCTTCGGTGTGTGTTTTTACCACACTCTACAGAATACCGTCATGGCACAGTCCTTTTGCCTGAGAGTTTCTGCTTTCCCCTTCGGCGTCCGTCATCCGGAACTCTCCTGAGCCAGTCATCCGATGATATGAAATTGTATGTGCTTTTATGTCAGCCTTCCAGGCTGGTGCAGCCGGTGTAATCGTAGAACTCCCGCAGAACCTCGTCCTGAATGGCCTTTAGGGTGGCAGGATCCTTTCCGCCAACGGGAATACCGTTGAGACTGCCTGCGTGGAGGCAGAAGTTGGAGGACGAGGACACGATGATCTCATCCGCGTTCTTCAGGAATTCAAAGGTGAAGGGCTTTTCCATCACAGGAATGCCCAGCCGGTAGCAGGCCTGAATCATGTGGGTCTTGGCAATACCCCGGAGGATGAACTCGTCATTGGGGTGGGAGTAGAACACGCCGTCCTTCAGCACAGAGACGTTGGAGTGAGCGCATTCCGTCACGATCTCACCACGATGGAACACCGTTTCGGCGTAGCCCGCGCACTTGGCCCGCTGAGCGGTCATAACACTGGGCAGCAGGTTCAGGGTCTTAATGTTGCAGTGGTAGAACCGGGTGTCTTCCTCGTCATTGATGGCAATGGGTACATCCGGATCATTCAGTGTCTGGGGGCGGATCAGCACCCAGAGCTTCCCTGGAATGTCCGGGGCATAGACGTGGTTTCGCTCCTCCACACCCCGGGTCACCTGCCAGTAGACGAAATTAATCTTGCTGTCCACTTTCTCAAGCAGCTGCGTCAGCAGTTTCCCCAGCGCTTCCTTCTCCATGGGGATGCGGATATCCAGCAGCCTGGCGCTGGTGTAAAACCGATCCAGGTGATCCTGAAGGAGGTACACCTTTCCGTTTGCGCCAACGGTGGCGTCATAGCAGCCGTCACCGAAGAAATGAACCCGGTCGTTAAATGGCACCATCAGTTCCGAGGGGGTTCCGATTTTTCCGTCATAATATGCCAGTGCTTCCATTTTTCTACACTCCTGTTTTAAGGACGGGCGCGGTTCTTGCCGCCGCGTGCGCCGGTATTATTTGGGCGCTTTCACGCCGAATCTCAGTTCAACGACTTTTTTGATAATCTCCACGCAGTTGTCCAGCCCCAGCGCGGCGGTGTCAAGGCAGAGATCGTAATTGGAAACAACCTTCCACTGGCGGCCGGTATGGTACTTGTAGTAGTTCTCCCGATAGCGGTCCAGGCGGTCGATGTAATGGGCCGCCTCCCAGCGGCTGATGCCCTGGCGCTCCACCTCCCGGGCAACCCGCTTCTCGTAGGGCGCGTCAATGTACACCGTCAGAACGTTGGGCTTATCCCGCAGGACGAAGTCCGCAGCGCGACCCACGCAGACGTAGCTTTCGCAGTCCAGCAGCTCCCGAAGCACCTTGGACTGATAGTTGAACAGGTTTTCGTCGCTGGTGAAGTTGCCGCTTTCCGGGGGAATCAGCTTGCCGTCGTAAATCTTCTGAGATACCTTATATAATAGTGTCTTGCGGGTGTTCTCGTCCGCCCGGGCGAACACTGCTTCGCTGATTCCACTGTCGTCGGAGGCCAGACGCAGAAGCTTGCGGTCATAGAGATCGATGCCGTAATCGGCAGCTAATTTTTTTCCGACATAGCTGCCGCCGCCGGAGCCGCAGGTCCGGGTAATGGCGATGGCAAAATTTGTCTGAGACATGGGCGTTCCTCCTTACTTTCCGAGATAGGCCTTTTTCACTCTGGGATCGTCCATCAGCCGGGCGGCGTCGCCCTCAATGCTGATTTTTCCCGTTTCCAGAACATAGGCCCGGTTGGAGATAGACAGGGCCATTTTCGCGTTCTGCTCCACCAGCAGAATGGTAATGCCCGCCTTGTTGACCTCCTGAATGATGTCAAAAATCTCCTGCACCAGCAGGGGCGACAGGCCCATGGAAGGCTCATCCATCAAAATCATTTTTGGCTTCGCCATCAACGCCCGGCCGACGGCCAGCATCTGCTGCTCGCCTCCGGACAGGGTGCCTGCAAGCTGGCGGCGGCGTTCCCTTAAGCGGGGAAAACGGGTGTACACATCCTCCATGGTCTGGGCCATGCCGGTTTTGTCCGCGTAGGCTCCCATTTCCAGATTCTCCGCCACGGTCATCTGGGGGAAAATATGGCGTCCCTCGGGCACATGGGCCAGCTTCAGGGTGATGATCTTGCTGGGGGTGGTCTTTGTCAGATCGTGACCGTCAAAGACAATTGTGCCGGAAGCGGCCTTTTCAAGACCTGTGATAGTACGAAGGGTGGTAGTCTTGCCCGCGCCGTTGGCACCGATCAGGGAGACGATTTCCCCGTCATTCACCGTCAGGGAAATGCCGGTAAGGGCCTGTACCGCGCCGTAATTCACACATAAGTCCTTCACTTCAAGCATTCTTTGCTACCTCCTGTGCCGTCTTGTCCTTGCCGAGGTAGGCCTCGATAACCTTTTTGTTGTTGGCAATCTCCTCCGGGGTGCCGGAAGCGATGGTTGTGCCAAAATCCAGCACCTGAATCCGCTCACAAATCTTCATGACAAGACTCATGTCGTGCTCGATGAGCAGCACCGAGACCTTGAATTCCTTACGGATGTAGTTGATGATTTCCAGAAGTTCTTCCGTTTCCGTAGGGTTCATGCCGGCAGCAGGTTCATCCAGAAGCAGCAGCTTCATGTTGGTTGCCAGCGCCCGGGCGATTTCCAACCGGCGCTGCTGGCCGTAAGGCAGGTTGTCCGCTTCCAGATCCTCCTTGCCGGACAGATGCACCACCTCCAGCAGTTCCATTGCCCGCTGGGTGGCTGCTGCCTCCTGTTCCCAGTAGGCTTTTGTACGGAAGATGGTCTGGGGCACGCCGTAGGGAAGCTCCTCCAGCATGGCAGCCTTGACATTTTCCAGCACCGTCATTTTCTTGAAGAGCCGAATATTCTGGAAGGTACGGGCGATGCCCGCATGGACGATTTGATGGGTCTTCTTCCCGTTCATCCGCTGACCATTCAGGTAGAAAGAGCCTTCCGTGGGCTTATACACGCCGGTAATCAGGTTGAACACCGTGGTCTTGCCGGCGCCGTTGGGCCCGATCAGGCCCACCAGCTCCGACTGCCCAATCTCCATGTTGAAGTCGCTGACCGCCTTCAAGCCGCCGAACTGGATGCCCAGATTCTGGCACCGCAGGACGGGGGCGGTTTTCGTTTCCGCTGCCATAGCCTTACGCGCCTCCCTTCACGGTTTTCTTAGAAAAGAACTTTTCCAGCAGCCGGGTCAGGCTGAACTCCCAGCGTCCGAAGATTCCGCCGGGCCGGAACAGCATCACCAGCACCAGCACCACGGAGTAGGCCAGCATTCGGTAAGTAGCAAAGTCCCGCATAGCCTCCGGCAGCACGCTCAGGAAGGCCGCGCCGATGACGGAGCCGGTTAAGGATCCTGTGCCGCCGATGATGACCTCGGACAATAGCTCTGCCGAGTATGCAAAGTTAAAGTTGGTGGGGATCATAGCCGTCATATAGTGGGCATAGATGCTGCCGCCGATGCCCGCGAAGAATGCGGAAATGGCGAAGGTCATAACCTTATAGAAGGTCACGTTGATGCCGGAGGCGGAGGCTGCGATGTAATCCTCCCGGATGGCCCGGATGGTGCGCCCGAACTTGCTTCTGACAAACAGGAACATGACAGCGACGCATACCACCATGACCCAGAAGGCCCGGGGGAAGGTGGAAAGCTTCAGGATTCCGCTCATAGTCTTTCCGCCGCCGGTGATGGCGAAGTTGCAGAAGCACACGCGAATGATCTCGGCGAAGGCCATGGTCACAATGGCGAGGTAATCGCCCCGCAGACGCAGAGCCGGAATGCCCACCAGCACACCCATGATACCGGCTGCCAGCCCGCCGGCCAGCAGTGCCACCAGAAACAGTCCCACATCCGGCAATCCCTTGCCGGTGAGAAAGCCCGAGACAATGGCGGAGGCATAGGCACCCACGGACACAAAGCCCGCGTGGCCCAGAGAGAATTCACCCATAAAGCCCACCACCAGATTCAAAGACGCCACCATAATAATGGTATAACAGGCGGTGGTGCAGATGCCCTGAATGTAGGTCGTCGATGTTCCGAATACACCAGCGGAAAACAGGATGCTCAGCACTGCGAACACCAGTACGACACCTACGGCGTTCAGCAGGTAGGAAACCCGAATTTTCTTGCTCATATTCCTGCCTCCTTACACCTTTTCGCCCACGTTCTTACCCAGAATGCCGGAGGGCTTCACCAGCAGAATCACGATCAGGGTTCCGTAGGTGACGGCCTCGTACCAGCCGGGGGCGAACAGTTTTACGAATATTTCAATCAGACCCACCAAAATGCCCCCCAGCATAGCGCCGGGGATAACACCGATGCCGCCCAGCACCGCCGCGATGAAGGCTTTCATACCCATCATGGAGCCCATATCGTTGGTGACACGAGGGTAGGTGGCGCAGTACATGAGCGCCGCAACCGCCGCCAGGCCGGAGCCGATGGCAAAGGTGAGTGTGATGATCTTGTCAACGTTAATGCCTACCAGAGTGGAGGCGTCCTTGTCCTGAGGCACGGCCCGCATGGCCTTGCCCAGATTGGTTTTCTTCACAAAGAACTGCATGATGAGCATAATGAGCAGACCGATGGAAATGGTCAGCAGCACATTCAGCGGCAGAGCTACGGTGCCGATTCGCACCGTGGGCAGGGAAAAAATTGCCTGCACGTTGTGGGGCTTGGCGCCAAAAAGCACCATGGCCAGGTTTTCGAGAAAAATACTCATAGCCAGCGCTGTAATCAGCGCGGACATGGAACCGGCTTTGCGCACCGGCTTGTAGGCCAGGATCTCCACCAGCACACCCACCAGGGCACAGACAACGATGGCAATAATCACCGCCATCCATGCGGGCATTCCGGCATTCACCATCAGCGGAATGGTATAAAACAGGGTGTAAGCGCCGATCATAATGAAATCGCCGTGGGCAAAGTTGATCATGCGGATGATGCCGTAAACCATGGTGTAGCCCAAAGCAATCAGCGCGTAGATAGCACCCTGATTCAGACCGTTAATCAGGCCCTGGACAAATAGGGATGCTGTCATAATCCATTCACCTTCCTTGTAACATCTGTGCGCGGCAGCGGATCACTGCCGCGCACATTTCTATTTCCTGTTTTTTTGGCTGCGCGGCGGCTGGCCGTTTACTGAGCGCTGGAGACCAGATTGCCGTCAGCATCCAGAGTCTCGCTCCACTTGACCTCGCCGTCAACGTAGGTGTTGAAGACAATGCTCTTGATGGCGTCGCCGTTTTCATCCAGCTTGATGTCGCCGCCCACGCCGGTGAAGCTCATGCCCTTCATGCCGGCAATCAGGCTGGCGGTGTCCGTGCCGCCGCCGTTCTTGGCAGCTTCCACCAGCATATACATGGCGTCATAGTACAGAGCCGCGCAGGCATTCAGGCTTTCGGTGCCGTACTTGGCGGTGAACTTCTCCACGAAGTTCACAACCGCGGGAGCGGTATCCTCACTGGAGTAGTGGTTGGTGAAGTAGCAGCCCTCAAACTTGTCCGCAAGACCAGTGGTGTCGGAGCCGTCCCAGCCGTCGCCGCCCATAATGATGCCGGTGAAGCCGGCGTTACGGGCAGCGCCAACAAACAGAGGCACCGTATCCAGGAAGCAGGGGTAGTACAGGAACTCTGCGCCGGAGGCCACAGCCTGAGCCGTCTGGGAGCTGAAATCGGTGTCAGTGGTCATACACTCGCCCACATAGGCAACTTCGATTCCGCTTGCCTCGCAGTTCTCAATGAAAGCGTCCTTCAGGCCGTTGGAGTAATCATCGTCCTTGGCGTAGATGACGGCAACCTTGCTCAGGCCCTTGCCCTTGACGAACAGAGCAGCCATCTTGCCCTGATAGGGATCGATGAAGCAGTTGCGGAAGATGGTGTCACCTTTCAGGGTGACGGCGGAGTTGGTAGCGCCGGTAGCCAGCAGCAGCATGCCGTCCTTGGCAGCCTGCTCCGCCATGGGCAGGGTAACGGAGGAGAAGAAGCTGCCAACCAGTGCCTCGGGACCGTCCGCCATGACCTTGTTATAGGCGTTCATGGCCTGCTTGGCATCCTTGGCATCGTCGGCGACCTTACCGCCGTTGACAATTTCAATCTTATATTCGGAGTCGCTGGCGTTGATTTCCTCAACAGCCATATCTACGGCATTCTGGGCGCCCTCGCCGTAAATGGCGGAGCCGCCGGTCATGGCGCAGA
>JBJDYG010000073.1:0-2062 GCA_051867075.1 Faecousia sp.
CGCTCAACGGCATCGTCCAGCAGCCCTTTCAAAATCTCCTCAAGCGGAAGGGCCACTGGGGCGGCAGGCTCGAAGCTGTCCAGGCAAAGGGCCTGCAGGAGCTGGTTGGTCATAAAAATTGTATCGCAAGGATCAATCAAGGCGCAGTCCAAGCCATACTGCACCAGAGAAGAAATATTAGCAGATACGTTCATTGCAATCCCCCTTACACTTCCCGGATACCGCCCTCGGGCCGGATGGAGAGCACATGGCATTTTCCTTTGCCCAAAACCCTCTCAATTCCTTCTTTGAAGGAGTCCAGCATCTCCAGAGGCACAAAGGCCTGGACCGTTCCGGCGAAGCCGCCGCCATGAACCCGGAATGCACCATGCCCTTGAAGCAGCGTATCGCACAGTGCCAGGGTCACCGCCACATCCTGATGCTCCGTTGCACCAGTGGGGGTGATGTTCTGCAAAGAAGACTTTCTGCTTTTAACGCTTCTTTCCAGAAGGATTCGATTTCTAAGTTTTCTCTCTTGTCCATGTTGGTTTTCCTCAGATATCTTTTGGACTTGGCGCAAATCGGATGCAATTCATTTTCTGCGTTTTCCGGCTCCCAACGAACGGCATCTGAATCGTTACTGCCGATCACCATTTGTCCCGGCACGGATTTGCGTTTTTGCATTGTCCTCACATCCTTGATCAGATTTTAGTATTTGGCACAAGTATGGTCTGGATTTCATCCAAAGTGGGCATCACCCGCAGTGCTCCTGCCCGTGTGGTGACGGCAGCTGCCGCCGCATTGGCAAAGCGGAGCATACTTTCCAGTTCTTTCCGGGAGTATGGCGTCCAGCCCATTTCCAGAATCTGATGAAGCATCGCGCCCATGAAGGTATCTCCCGCGCCAGTGGTTTCCTTGGTTTTTACGCAGAAACCGGACTGCTCGGCGCGTACGGTTCCGCAATATGCGCGGCTGCCGTCTCTTCCCAGCGTTAGGAAGATCAGAGGAATATGGTAATTCTCTTGAATCCATGCCACCGCCGCATCATAGTCCTGCTTCCCGGTGAGCCAGAGGATCTCGTTGTCGGAGATTTTCAGAATATCGCAGTGGGCAAGGCCATACAGAATCTGCTGCCTTGCCGCATCCAGACTGTCCCACAGAGGTTCCCGCAGATTGGGATCGAAGGAACGCAGAATTCCGGCTTCTTCCGCAATGGCGATGGCGCGTTTGGTGGCGCTGCGGCAGGGTTCTTCCGTCATGGACAGGGAGCCGAAATGCAGGATTTTGCTGGAGCGGATCATGGATTCGTCCAGCTCCTGCTCAGCCAGCATCACATCCGCGCCGGGGTTGCGGTAGAAACTGAAATCTCGGTCTCCGTCCGGCTTGGTGTGCACCACCGCCAGGGTAGTGTGGACGGCCTCATCCCGGCATAGTCCCCGGGTGTCGATTCCCGTCTCCACCAGCGCCGCTTCCAGCTGATCGCCAAAGCCGTCACTGCCTACCTTGCCGAGAAAGCCCACCCTGTGTCCCATCTTGGCCAAAAAGGAAAGTACATTGCAGGGTGCGCCCCCCGGATTTGCTTCCAGCACAGGATTGCCCTGCTTGCTGATCCCGTTCTGGGTCAGGTCGATCAGCAGTTCTCCGATTGCGGTTACATCATAATGATTCATGGGTTACACCTCTTGTTTCAGCCAGACGAAATCCCGGGCGGGGATGGAAACCGTGGGAGCGCACGCTTCCCCTGTCAGCAGGTTCTCCGCCGCACCCGGTGGCAAGGGAATTTGTGCGGCTTCTTCGCCAAAGTTGAACACCACTATAATACTCTTTGAGTTCATTGACATCCTTGATTTTGTAAATCGAGAACTCAACGCCTTGCAGTGCAACAGCCTCGTAGGGTACGCGCTGGCTTCCCTCAACGCCATTACCCGCAGGAGTGTCGGTTCCGTTATACTCAAACTTATGAATCGTAAGTGTACCTTTTTGGGTAGTGTCAATTACAGGAGAACTCGCCGCAGACGCGACCATGGGGAGCAGGCTCAGTGCCATGATCAAACACAGCAGCATAGCCAATACCCGTTTTGTT
>JBJDYG010000074.1:0-9820 GCA_051867075.1 Faecousia sp.
ACATGAACATGGCCATGATCCTGAACCTGTTCCCCGGCTTCATGACCATGGTGGCTGTGTACTTCATCCTGAAGGCTCTGGGCATGACCGAGGGTAACAAGATCCCTCTGGCCCTGATCATCTGCTTCTCTTCCGGCGCAGGCACCCAGTTCTACGTCATGAAGGGCTTTATGGATACCATCCCCAAGGCCCTGGACGAGGCTGCCGCCATTGATGGCTGCACTCGCTGGCAGATCTTCACCAAGATCACGCTGCCGCTGAGCAAGCCCATGATCGTCTACCAGATCATCACCTCCTTCATGGCTCCCTGGGTGGACTTTGTGTTTGCCAAGGTCATAGTGCGTACCAACTCCCAGTACTTCACGGTGTCCATCGGCCTGTGGAGCATGCTGGAGAAGGAGTACGTGGATACCTGGTTCGTCCGGTTCTGCGCCGGTGCCGTGCTGGTATCCATTCCCATCTCCATTCTGTTTATGATTACCCAGAGATTCTATCAGGAAGCCATGAGCGGCTCCGTCAAGGGTTAATGCCGATGAAGCGCGTGACACGAATTGTGTGTCTGCTGCTTATCACCGCTTTTCTGATCGGCTGTGTCCCCAAAGGGCAAACTGAAGAAACCGTCACCGCCCCCGATTTGTCGGGGGCGGCTATGGATTTTCAGAACAGTCCAGTGCAGGAACCGGTGCTGACCGAGCAGGCAATTACCGAAATCAGGGCATTGGGAGACAGTCCCGATGACAATTTTCGGACTTGGTACGAAATTTTTGTCTATTCCTTCTGCGATTCCAACGGCGACGGTATTGGTGACCTGCGGGGCGTCATTTCCAAGCTGGATTATCTGCAGAGTCTGGGCATTACCGGCATCTGGCTGATGCCCATCCATCCCAGCACGTCTTATCATAAATACAATGTTTCCGACTATTATGCCATCGATCCGGACTATGGCACCATGGAGGATTTTGAGACCCTCCTGGCTGAGTGCGAAAAGCGGGATATCCATGTAATACTGGATCTGGTGGTAAACCATACAGGCTCTGATCATGCGTGGTTCCGGGAAGCGGTCAGCTATCTTCAGAATCTGGGCGACGCCAAGCCAGATAGCGCGCAGTGCCCCTATTTTGACTACTACTGCTTTACCAAAGAGCCCAAGAGCGGCTACACGCAGGTGACTGGTACCGACTGGTACTATGAGTCCCAGTTCAGCCCCGAAATGCCTGACTTGAACCTGGGCAGTGAGGATGTCCGCTCTGAGATCAAGGCCATCATGCGCTTTTGGCTGGACAAGGGGGCGGCGGGCTTCCGCCTGGATGCGGCCAAGGAATTCTACTCCGGCACCACTACCAAGAATATGGAGGTACTTTCCTGGATTCAGGAAACAGGCGCCTCTATCAAGGAGGATGCGTATCTTGTGGCGGAGGTGTGGGATTCTTTCGGCACCATCACCACCTTCTACGAAAGCGGCATCACCAGTATTTTCAACTATCCCTTCGGCGATTCCAGCGGTAAGATTATTTCCGTCCTGCGCGGTGCCGGCAATGCAAGTACGGTGACCACCTACGCAGCCGCGCTGGAAAAGGCAAACGCTGCCTATTCTGGCTCGAATCCCGATTACATTGATGCTCCGTTTCTGAGCAATCACGATGTGGGCCGTATTGCGGGCTTCTGCGGAGGCGATGTGCTGAAAACCAAGCTGGCGGGAGCCATGAACCTGTTTATGAGCGGCAGTGCGTTTGTCTACTACGGCGAGGAGATCGGTATGGTGGGCAGCGGCAATGACCCATCGAAACGGGCGCCTATGTACTGGAACACCGCCCGGGACAGTGGCACCGCGAATCCGCCTCCCGAGTGTATACTGCCGGAAAGCTATCCCTTCGGCGCACTGGAGGAGCAGATGAAGGATGATGCCTCCATCTACAATTACTACCGTCAGGCAATCGCCATCCGAAACGCTGTCCCTTCCATTTCCCACGGGGATACTACGGCGGAAAACAATCTGAACGTTGGATGCGTCAGTGCGTTCCGCAAGAGCTGTGATCTGGGGGAATGCATCATCCTCATGAACATTGATACGGCTCCGGCACAGATTGATCTGACTTCCTATGAAAACTGGACATTGGCAGCAAAGCTGTCTGCCAATGGCGCGCCTATCACCATGGAAGGAACCCGTCTGACCCTGCCCGCCTACGGAACGGCGGTGCTTTTGCCTGCTGCGTAGGCTGACATCCAATATTTTCCCCCGATGAAAACCGGGGAGGAGAAAAAAGATTCCGCGGGGTATGTTACCCATATGCCCACAGAGGAAAAGGAGAACCCAAATGGAGAGAATTCCAACCACCAAACCCTCCGGTATCCGCACCAACGCTCTGCATGCCTGGGGCATGCTTTTCACGGCCTTCGGTATAGTGGGACAGAGCATTCTGCAAAACAGGCTGCTGGGGATAGGGCAGATTTCCGCTCAGGCGCTGCTGGAAGCCATGCAGGAATCTGACGGTACGATGCTCATTGCCACCCTGGCACTGGTATTGCATGCTCTGGAAACCTGTGCCGTACCGATTTTTGCGTTTCTGCTGGTGGAAGGCTATCAGCATACCTCCAGCTTCAGGAAGTATATCCTCCGGGTTCTCGGCGTGGCGGTCGTAAGCGAGGTGCCCTATAATCTGGCCATGGGAGGGCGGCTGCTGGATTTTTCCTCCCGGAATCCGGTATTTGGTCTGGTGCTGGGACTGATCGTGCTGTATTTATATGACAGGTATGGAGAAAAAACCGCGAAATATACGATTGGTAAGGTCGTGATTACAATTGCCGCGCTGCTGTGGCCGCTGATGCTGGGCATCGAGTACGGCAGCTGTGTGGTGCTGACGGTTGCGGTACTGTGGGCATTTCGGAAAAAGCCTCTGATGCGCAACTTTGCCGGCGCAACCGTAAGCATTGTTTGCAGTCTGTACTCCCCGTTCTTTTTGGCGGCGCCCATGGGTTTTCTCGCTGTCCACCTCTACAATGGGGAAAAGGGAGCGGAAAACCGACTGGCTAACTATCTGGCATACCCTTTGCTCCTGCTTGTCATCGGTCTGGCAGGGATCCTTGCGCTGTAATGGGGACTTGCACTGATATTCAATAAAAAACGGTAACTATTCAGGCGTACCTGAATCTCTCGCCTGAATGCTCGTTCATGCTGCGGTGGCTGCTGTAAGCGCGTTTGTGTGAGTTGAAAGTGGAAGAATGAAAGTTAAGGTGTCGCTTTGCGACTGATTTGAATCATTTCCGAAGGAAATACCATGGACTTTCCACTTTCGGCGTTCCACTTTCAACTGATTCGCGAAACCATCATTTATATGAGAAATTGGGGGTACGACTGAATAGTTACGGTTCGTTTCTTGTTCGGAGACAAGAAAGGGACACCGCCCCAATTGCACAAACATAAAAGAAACCGGGTGATTCACGACTGCTACAGTCAAAATCGCCCGTTTTTTTTATATATGAATTCCCGCAATGCCGAACAGCCGGCAAGTGTTTCGGTTCATGCGAAGCCGGGAGTGGCTGCGGGAGGGGCGGTGTTACCCGAACAAGAAAGGAACCGAAAAGTCGGCACAGGAGAGGCGCTGAACCTCTCCCGGCGCGCATTTGGGCGCTGCGCAGCGTTGCATCCTGCTTAGGGAAGCGCTGATTCAATTGGCAAGAGCTTATGGCGAGAGAATTTTGCCACAGACGAACGTGTTAAAAACGAAGGAATACTGGATTTATTTCTCGTTTTGAACCCTGCACGGACGTGGCAAAGGATCTGCCACTCAGCCGCAGACGATTTATTCAGAGGTTCCTTTAATAAGAAGACACCGCCTTACGGCGTTGCCGATTCTGTGATTTTAGGAAAGCAAAATCACGCAATCCCGTCTCATATGATTCTCTAACAAAAAACTTCAATCGTAAATTGCGAATGAAAGTTTTATTGAGAATCAGCATTAACAGCCGGATCCCGCCCGCTTCATGAAAGAACCCCCGGCCGTTACTGCAAGCAGTAACGGCCGGGGGTTAGGGCGTCCCGATCCGCCATCCATTCTTATATAATGCTTTTCTGATAATCAAATGTGCGCTTCGATTGCTTCCTCAATCCGCCCCTTCACCAGCGCCGCCAGCTCGGTGGTGTTCAGATCCTTGTATTCCTCCCAGGGAATGGGCTTGAGGTAGTGAATCTGCACCACAACCGGCTTGCTACCCTTCTGATCCAGCACCTTGAAGCTGTCCACCAGCGCCACGGGGATGATGGGGCATTTGCTCTTGGTGGCGCAGCGGAAGCTGCCGCTGTGGAACTGCCCCATCCGGTTGCCCTCTCTGCTGCGGGTGCCCTCCGGGAAAATCAGGTAGTTCCGGCCAGCCTTTACCTCCCGGATCACGCTTTGGATCACCGTCAGAGACTGGCGGACATCCTCCCGGTCCATGGGGAAGGATTTGGTACAGACCGCTACCTGATGCAGGAACGGAATGTCGTACAGCTCCTTTTTCAGCACCGCCCCCAGAGGGGTGTCACAGGTAGCCGCCACGGCAAGCACATCGAACATGCCCTGATGGTTGGCATAGAGCATGAAACCGTTTTCCTCCGGAATGTTCTCGGTACCGGATGCCTGCAGATCAATATTACCGCTTTTTACCGCCCGTTTCAGGATGAACTGGATATGGCGGTACATTTCTTCCTCAGGATATTCGTCGGCGTGCTTTGCGTAGCGGCAGAGCTTTAGCCACGCTCCGGGCACGAGCCAGAGATTCTTCAGCACCATGGTTACAATTCGATTCATCGGCCTGGCCTCTTTCTTTCGGAAGTTCTGACGCAGCCGGAGGCGACTGGGTCAGGGTTCCCCGAATTTTCACGGATATTTTAGCATAATCCGGCCCGGTATGCAAGACATGGAAAGGCCGAAAAGACGGTTTTCCCCCTTTCCGGCCTGCTTCGGTTTAAATCTTCAGAAGCTTGCTGACCGTTTCCACCAAATCCGCCACTGTTTCCCGTTTCACGGTGACAGTGGGCGTGCCGTCCAGCGTCACCAGGCAGGAGGCAGAATTGTAGGAATAGAAGGCCAGCTCCACTTCAGAGAAGTTCTCCCGGTCTCGGTAAATCCGGAATGCAATTTCCGGTTCCCGCTCCGGAGCGGTGCCGCCTGCGTAGCCGCTGGAGGTCATGGCAGTCAGGCTTTCCAGCACGGAAGCAAATTCCGTCTCCGTTCCATCCAGCTTCCAGACTGTTTCCTCTGTGGCATTCCCTTCGTCATCCGTCTTTTCCTCTAAACCTCTGACCAGCTCGTATTCCCTGCCGTCCAATGTGACCGCAACGCTTTTCACCGTGTTCCAGTCCATCAGCAGCACTTCATCAGGCTGCAGGTCGGCATAGGTGGTATAGCACAGTGTATCGCTGAACTGGGCATCCACCTGGTAGATCATTTTGGAGCCGCCGAGACGAAGATAACACTCATCTCCTTTAGCGGCGCCGATTTCCAGCGTAAAGGCTGCTTCGCCGCCGTCCAGAACGGTCACCGTGACTGTAGGGCTGTCCAGATCATAGACGGACAGGTCGTCGGCGTCGTAGTCCACACACCGGCTCAGATTCAGGTTGGTGACCCGGGTGAGAAGCGTTTGCGTCAGCTCGTTGTCCAGCGCCTTTCCATCCATGAACCAGACATATTCGTCGGAATAGGCAAGGCCGCTGTTCTCCTGACGGGTAATGGCATAGCTGCCGCCGGGGGCATAGACGGTTATTCCGGTGAGATCGGAAACAGCGGGCAGTGTCTGATGCTTCAGAACGTCATACAGACCGTATTGGAAGCAGTCAATGATCTCCCCGTCCACCAGATACACATTGCCGTCGCCGTTGGAGAAATACCGCTGAGAGCCCATGGCGGTTTCCAGGCCGATGGAAAGGGTGTAGCTCTCGCCCGCCGTCACCGTAATCACGCAGACGGGGACTTCCAGGCCGTATTGGTCCAGATTTTCCGGATTCTCAATGGTCCTGGTGGATTTGACTTCTGTCAGAGTATCCAGCATGGCGTCAAGGTACGTTTCGTCTACAGGAAATGCCCCGTCCTGATCGCAGACCCAGCCGTTTTCCCCGGCGGTGAAGGAGATCTTTTCACTGTAATCCCAGCCCAGACTGGTGACGCTTTCCGGATTGAGGGAGAACACCGTTTCTGCGGTATCCTCCTCGTATGCCGCTTCTTTACCGGACAGGCTTACTGCCGCCGTGGCGCCCACCAGCAGCACCAGGGTAAGCAGCAGAAGCAGCAGCTTTTTCCCTTTTTTCATCTGCGCTTCCTCCTTATCCAAACTGCGATACCCATCGCCAGGCAGGCCACGGGAATCACGCCCACCAGCACCACGGTGAGGACGGATACCGCGGCGCTGTCCATGGTCAGATTTTCACTGGTCAGGGATTTGGCATGAATGGACAGGCTGCTCTCCTCCGCCTGACATAGGTACCCCAGAACGTTGAGGAAAAAATCCTGATTGCCGCCGGAAACCTGGGTGTTGGTCTGATCGTCCACCACGGCTGCGGAGGAAATCCATACAATATCGCTGGTAATACCGTCGTCCACAGTATCGGTGATGGCAACCGCCAGGGCGAAGGGACCGTCAACATCCCCCTCCTCCTTTTCATAGGTGGTCAGATCGTACCCAGCCGCCTTGGCAAAGGCGGAAGCGGAGGTGGTAAGAAGCCGTGTTACGGACAGCGTATCCCGCAGCCCCTCGCTCACCGTCAGACCCTGGGCGATGGGCAGCAGCACGCGGTAGCCTCCCTCCGTCAACGGCGCTGTGATAGCGTGGGCAGCCATGTCCGGCAGCAGAAAATAGGGCGTACCCCAGACATAATGGTTCTGGTCACCTTCCACCACAATACCGTCCACGGTGCTGACGCCGTAGGAGGCCATCAGCGCTTCCAGATTGGTGAGCATTCCATTCTTGGGCGGGTCGGTAATAAGAAACAGATTGCCGCCGTTGCCCAGGTATTCCCGGAGCTTGCTCTGCTCGTCCAGAGAAATGTCGCTCCGAGGGGCGTTGATGAGGATGCAGTCCGCATCGGCAGGCACAGATTCCAGCGTCAGCAGGGACAGCTCCGCCGTTTCCATGTTTTCCGCTTTCACAGCGGAGGCAAAGGTGTCGGAAAGACTCTGCTCCCCATGCCCGGTGAGCAGGTACACCTTCGGCAGAGTCTCGCTTACCACATAGCCGATGGCACTGGTCAGCTCGCTTTCGCCGCAGAAGCTCCAGCTTTCCGTGCCGTAGTAGTAATAGCTGTAATAGTCCAGTACGAAAATATCATTGTAGTCCACATACCGGTACCGCTCCCCGGACTGGACAATCAGGCTGTTTTCCGTAAAGCTGTCGGTATATTGCTGAGTGAAGGTGGGGAACACATCCGGGTCCTTCTTGACCACACGGATCTGATCGCTCAGGGCCTGATAGCGGCCCAGCAGGGTTTCGACGTAGCTTTCTTCATACCCGCTCCGGACGATCCAGTAGATGGTCACCTCGTCTCTGAGCCCGCTTACCAGCTTTTCCGTCTGCTCAGACAGTGTGAATAACCGGTTGGCTGTTGCGTCAAACTTCGTCACACGCTCCGGCAGGGCGGAGACGAACACATTAACCATCACGGCAATAGCCAGCACGATGGCCGCCGCAGCCACACTGTAGCCCCCGGCCTTAAAAGAACGGGTGGTGAAGGAATCCGCCACGCTCTTCCAGCGGAAATTTGGTTTCTTCATTCGCTCCACCTCCGCTTCTCCAGGGACTGAACGCTTAAGAAGAGGAATGCCCCCGCCACCGACAGATAATACACGACGGCGGTCAAATCAAATACACCGTTGACAATGGTATAAAACCGCTCAAACAAGCTCAGCTGGGACATGATCCGTGGGAACAGTCCCTCAAACCGGGAGGAATCCAAAAGATACGCCCCAATCAGTCCCGCTTCCAGCACCGCCGCCAGGACCAGGGCAGCAAAGCTGTTTCTGGTCATCAAATACACGATGCCGCAGATGACCAGCGCCGTCACCGCCAGTGCCGCGAGGGAAGAATAGGCTGTTGCGGAGGCAAAGCCGGACAGGTCGACAAGGAAATAGTTTCCCAGCATCACCGCAAAGCACAACCCCGCCGCCACCGCCTGACTTTCCGTCACGGAGGAAATATACATGCCGATGGCAATCAGCGATGCGCCCAGGAAGAAAAAGCCTGCAATGGCGCTGTAGGCCGCAGGAAGATACACGCTGCCGTAGGCCCGGAGAACCAGCGGATACAAGCAGATGATTGCCAACGGCACGGCAAAGACCGCAATCATCGCAGCAAACTTGCCCAGTACCACCTGGGTCATGGTCAGCGGCAGAGAATACAGCAGCTGATCGGTTTTCTGCCGTCGCTCCTCCGCCAGAGTTCGCATGGTCAGAATCGGTATGATGATGATAAACACAAAGCTCATGCTGCCAAGAACATACTCAAAATGGACGGAGGCAGACTGCAGGTTGTAGACCATGGTGTAAATGCCCGTGAACAGCAGCACAAACGCGCTGAACACATACCCCGTCACATTCGTAAAGTACGAGGAAAGCTCATGCCGGAATACCGCTCTCATTTGGCTCCCTCCTCTTTTTCGGAATTGGTCAGCTCCATGAAAATATCCTCAAGGCTGGCCTTGGCTGCAGTCATGCGCAAGATGGCCTTTCCGGCCCTGCTGAAGGCGAAGAAAATCTCCCGGCAGATTTCATTTCCGGCAGGCACATCCAGTTCCAGCATCACCGCGCAGGTACCGTCCCCCAGCCCTCTCGCCGCCAGGGTAACAATATGGGATACGCCGCGCAGAATGTGGCAGATTTCTTCTTCCCCTGCCTCCACCGTCAGCTCCACAGTGCGCTTCCCCGCAAAAAGCCGTTCCAGATTGTCCGGGGTGTCGCAGGCCACCAGTTTCCCCTGGGAGAGAATCAGAATGGTTGTGCACACCTGCTGCACCTCGGAGAGAATATGGCTGGAGAGTATGACAGTACGCTCCCTGCCGAGCCGGCGGATCAGATCCCGGATCTCCATAATCTGCCGGGGATCCAGTCCAACGGTAGGCTCGTCCAGAATGATGACCTCCGGGTCACCCAGCACTGCCTGGGCAATGCCCACCCGCTGACGGTAGCCCTTGGACAGGTTCTTCATCAGCCGGTCAGCAACCTCCAGCGTCCCGGTCACCGTCATGGCACGCTCCAGCTCGCCGGGTATCTTCCTTTCCGGGATGCCCTTGGCCCGGGCCACAAAGCGCAGATATTCCCGTGGAGTTCTGTCCAGATACAGCGGCGGCTGCTCGGGAAGGTATCCGATGAGTCGCTTGGCCTGCTCAGCATCCTCAAAGATGTCAAAGCCGCCGATCCTCACCTCGCCGGAGGTAGCGGCGAGGCAGCCTGTCATGATGTTCATAGTGGTGGATTTTCCGGCGCCGTTCGGGCCGAGGAAGCCGTAAATCTGCCCCTGCTCCACGGTGAAGGACAGGTTAGACACGGCGGTATGGCTGCCGTAGCGCTTGGTCAGGTGTTTCACTTCAATCAACGCAAATCCTCCTTCCGGTATGCTTTCCGGTTCATTATAGTATTGACAGCTGAAGGAAGTCTGAAAAATTCGTTACACATCTGTGAACAAGGGAACCTCTGAATAAATCGCCTGCGGCTGCGTGGCGGATCTTTTTCCATCAGTTCTTGCCGATTTACACTGATTCTCTTTTAAAATGTTTAATGTTTAATCAATTTTGATGAAACATTTAATTAGAGAATCCTATGAGACGGGAATATGTGATTTTCTATCCCGAAAATCA
>JBJDYG010000075.1:0-9667 GCA_051867075.1 Faecousia sp.
CCGGTGACGTAGTCGCCGTACTCGGCGGTGTTGGAGATGGAGTAGCGCATGCCGCTGAAGCCGGACTGGTAGATCAGGTCAACGATCAGCTTCATCTCGTGGATGCACTCGAAGTAGGCGTTCCGGGGATCGTAGCCGGCTTCCACCAGGGTCTCAAAGCCAGCCTGCATCAGAGCGCAGACGCCGCCGCACAGAACGGCCTGCTCACCGAAGAGGTCAGTCTCGGTCTCGGTGCGGAAGGTGGTCTCCAGCACGCCCGCCCGGGCACCGCCGATGCCCAGCGCATAGGCAAGACCGATGTCCAGAGCGTCGCCGGTGGCATCCTGCTCAACCGCGATCAGGCAGGGAACGCCCTTACCGGCCTGGTATTCGCTGCGCACGGTGTGGCCGGGGCCCTTGGGGGCGATCATGATGACGTTGACGTTCTTGGGGGGCTTGATGCAGCCAAAGTGGATGTTAAAGCCGTGGGCGAAAGCCAGAGTCTTGCCCTCGGTGAGGTTGGGCTCGATGCTCTCCTTATACAGGGCGGCCTGCTTCTCATCGTTGATGAGGATCATGATGATGTCAGCGGCCTTGGCAGCCTCGGCGGCGGTCATGACAGTCAGCCCCTGGGCCTCGGCCTTGGCCCAGCTCTTGGAGCCCTTGTACAGGCCGACGACGACGTTGACACCGCTCTCCTTCAGGTTCAGAGCGTGGGCATGACCCTGAGAGCCGTAACCGATGATGGCGACGGTTTTGCCCGCCAGCTTCTGAAGGTCGCAGTCCTGCTGATAAAAAATCCGATTCATAGTATGTACCTCTTTCTTAAAAGATTATAAATTGGTTACTCTGCGAATGGTAGTGCTGCCCCGCTGCAGCGTTACAATGCCGGTGCGGCAGATTTCCATGATCTCAAAATCCCGCATCAGGTCGATGAAATTGTCGATCTTGCGGCTGTCGCCCACCATCTGAATCATGATGGACTCCTTGGTGTAATCCACCACCTTGCCTTCGTAGGCATCGGAAGCGGAGCGGATATCGCCCCGGGAATCGGGGTCGTTGCGCACCTTAATGAGCAGCAGCTCCCGGCTGATGGTATCGAGACTTCCCAGCTCGGCAACGGAGCAGACATCCGGCAGCTTGTAGAGCTGGTTGATGAGCTGCTCTTTCTTCACTTCGTCGCCCTCTGACTGAACGGTGATCCGGGAGAAGTCTTCGGACTCCGTCTCACTCACCGTCAAAGAGGTAATGTTGAACTGGCGGCGGCGGAACATGCTGGTGACCCGGTTCAGAACACCAAACTGGTTATTCACCAGAATTGCAATGGTAAATTTCTTCATTTCAGTCTCCGATCCTTGTAATGATGTCATCCATGGAACCGCCGGGGGGCAGCATGGGCAGGACAAACTCGTCCGCGTCAATGGCGCAGTCAATGAGATAAGGCCCGTCACAGGCAAACGCCTTTGCAAGAGCCTCGTCCAGCTCAGGGAGCGTCAGTGCCCGGCTGGCTTCCGCGCCGAACGCCTCCGCCAGCTTTACGAAATCGGTTTTCCGGGCGGAAAGCGTAGTGTTGGAATAGTGCTTGTCAAAGAACAGGGTCTGCCACTGGCGAACCATGCCCAATACGCCGTTGTTCAGCAGCAGAATCACCAGCGGAATCCGGTTTGCCACGGCAGTAGCCAGCTCATTGAGGTTCATGCCGAAGCTGCCGTCTCCGGTGACCAGAACGGTGCGCTCTCCGGTAGCCATTGCCGCACCCATAGCGGCGCCCATGCCAAAGCCCATCGTTCCGAGGCCGCCGCTGGAAAGGAACCGGCGGCTGGTTTTCAGATTCAGATACTGCGCCGCCCACATCTGGTGCTGACCCACATCGGTGGCAACGGGGGTATTTTCGCCCAGGAAGCGGTTCAGTGCCTGAATCACATTCCGGGGAGTCATGCCGGGCCGATTGTCCGCCCCCGCTTCTTCCTCTTCCACCAATGTTGCGATCTGTGCCTGCCAGTCGGGATGCTCCGTCTTTTCCAGCAGGGGCAGGAGCTTCTGCAGGGTTTTCTTCACGTCGCCCCGGAGGCCGTGGGCGGGAGAAACGGTCTTGCCCAGCTCCGCACCGTCAATGTCGATGTGGACAATTTTCGCACCCAGCGCAAACTTGGCCCGGTTGCCGGTAACCCGGTCATTGAACCGGCAGCCCAGGGCAATGATGCAGTCGGCATGGTGCATGGCAACGCTGCTTGCGTAGTGTCCGTGCATGCCCTGCATCCCCAGGAACCGGGGGTAATCCGTGGGAATGGCGGAAATACCCATCAGAGAGCAGCCGATGGGAGCGTCGATGGTCTCCGCCATCTGCAGCAGCTCGTCCTGGGCTTCGCTGGAAATCAGGCCGCCGCCGAAATAGATGAAGGGACGCTGGGCGGCGTTGATGCACTGTGCCGCCTGCTGAATGCGAACGTCTTTGGCAGCCCACATTTCGTCGGGCCGCACCGGCATCTGGGGTTCGTAGTCCCACTGCGCGACCTGCACATCCTTGGGAATATCGATGAGCACCGGGCCGGGACGTCCGGACTGTGCCAGCCGGAATGCGTCCCGGATGGTGTCCGCCAAATTTTCTACAGAGCCGACGAAATAATTGTGCTTGGTAATGGGCAGGGTCACGCCGGTAATGTCGATTTCCTGAAAGCCGTCGGTGCCAATGGTGGTGTTGGGCACGTTGCCGGTAATGGCAACCAGAGGGACGGAGTCCAGATAAGCCGTTGCGATGCCGGTGACCAGGTTGGTGGCACCGGGGCCGGAGGTGGCGATGCACACGCCCACCTTGCCGGTGGCCCGGGCATAGCCGTCAGCGGCGTGGGAGGCACCCTGCTCGTGGGCAGTCAGGACGTGCTTCAGCTCGTCACGGTATTTGTAGAGAGAGTCGTAAATGTTGATGACCTGGCCGCCGGGGTAGCCGAATACCACTGTGGCACCCTGTTCGATCAGCGTACGAACCAGAATGTCAGAACCGGAAAGTTTCATGCCATCATCCTTTCTTCAGGTTTTCAATAATCAGACTTCCCATTCCGCTGCAGCCGACCTGTTTGCAGCCGGCCCGGTCAGCGGGAAGAATGTCTCCTGTACGGTATCCGCCGTCCAAAACGGCGGATACAGCGTTTTCTATGGCGTCCGCCTCCTGCGCCATGTCAAAGGAGTAGCGCAGCATCATGGCGGCTGCCAGAATGGTGCCGATGGGGTTGGCAATGTCCCTGCCCGCGATATCCGGGGCGGAGCCGTGGATAGGCTCGTACAGGCCGCAGGCGGTTTCACCAAGAGAAGAGGACGGGATCATGCCGATAGAGCCGGTAATCATGGATGCCTCGTCGGAGAGGATGTCTCCGAACATGTTCTCCGTCACGATGACGTCAAACTGACTGGGATCCTTGACAATCTGCATGGCGCAGTTGTCCACCAGCATATCACTTAAGGCTACATCGGGGTATTCCTCCGCCAGCTCGTGCATGACCTTTTTCCACAGCCGGGAGGAATCGAGAACATTGCTCTTTTCCACGCTGCACAGCTTCTTATTTCGCTTCCGGGCAGTTTCAAAGCCAATGCGCCCGATGCGGCGGATCTCGCTTTCGGAGTATCGAAGCTCGTCGACGGCGACCTTCTCCCCGTTTTCGAAAAAAGTGTCGTGGGAGCCAAAATAGATGCCGCCAATCAGCTCTCTTACAATGATAAAGTCAATGCCCTTGTCCACGATCTCCCGTTTCAGGGGCGACGCGGCAGCCAGCTGGGGCCAGATCTTCGCGGGACGGTTGTTGCTGTAGACCCCCATACCGGCCCGGAGCCGAAGCAGACCCTTTTCAGGACGCATAGGCCCGGGAACGTCGTTCCACTTGGGGCCGCCTACAGCACCCAGAAGGACGCTGTCGGAGGCGATGCATTTTTGCAGCATTTCCTCCGGCAGAGGGTCGCCCCACTTGTCGATGGCGCAGCCGCCCATATCCACGTCGGTGTAAGCAAAGGTGTGCCCGTAAAGCTCCGCGATTTTGTCCAGCACACGCAGCGCCTGCCCCACGATTTCGGGGCCGATGCCATCACCGCGAATCACCGCGATTTTTCTGTTCATTCTATCACACCTCTTTCAAAGAAGCAAGCAGTCCGCCTTTTTTGATGATATTTTGTATAAAATCCGGGAAGGGCTCCGCCTGATAGGTTTTCCCGTTGGTAAGATCGGTAATAATTCCGGTGTCAAAATCCACGCTGACCTTGTCCCCCGGCTGGATTTCTTCCGCCGCTGCTTCACATTCCAAAATGGGCAGGCCGATGTTGATGGCGTTGCGGTAGAAGATCCGGGCAAAGGACTTCGCGATGACGCAACCGGTGCGGCAGGTCTTGATGACGAGAGGCGCATGCTCCCGGGAGGAGCCACAGCCAAAATTCCAGCCCGCCACCATGATGTCGCCGGGCTTGACCCGTTCGACGAAGGATGTGTCAATATCCTCCATGCAGTGTTTGGAGAGCTCGTTTGCATCGGCGGTGTTCAGGTACCGGGCGGGAATGATGACGTCGGTATCCACATTGTCGCCGTATTTGAAAACATGTCCCTGGGTTTTCATTTTTCAGACCTCCTTAGGAGCGGTAATAAAGCCGGTGAGGGCGGAAGCCGCGGCGGTGGCGGGACTGGCGAGGTAGACCTCACTGTCCACATGACCCATGCGGCCTACAAAATTGCGGTTGGTGGTGGCGATGCACCGCTCCCCTGCTGCGAGAATACCCATGTAGCCGCCGAGGCAGGGGCCGCAGGTGGGCGTAGAGACAACTGCACCCGCGTCAATGAAGGCGGTCACATATCCGCGCTCTACGCACTCCCGGTAAATCTGCATGGTGGCGGGGATAATAATGCAGCGCACGCCGTCGGCTACCTTCTGTCCCTTCAACGTGTTATAGGCTGCCTCCATATCCTCCATGCGTCCGTTGGTGCAGCTGCCGATGACCACCTGATCGATCCGGATATTGCCCAGCTCCGCGGCGGGACGGGTATTCTCAGGAAGATGCGGGCAGGCCACGGTGGGAACGATTTTGCTCAGGTCGATCCGGATGGTTTTTTCATACTCCGCGTCAGGGTCAGCGGTAAACACCCTGGGCGTCCGCTCGCAGCGGCCCTCCATGTAGCTTGCCGTAACCTCATCCACAGGAAAAATACCGTTTTTTCCACCGGCTTCAATCGCCATATTGCAGATGCACAGCCGGTCATCCATAGAAAGGGATTTTACACCCTCTCCCATAAACTCCATACTTTTATACAGCGCTCCGTCCACGCCGATCATGCCGATGATGGTGAGGATCACGTCCTTGCCGCTGCAAGCCGGCGGCAGCGCCCCCGTCAGTTCAAAGCGGATGGCGGAGGGAACCTTGAACCAGGCGGTGCCGGTAGCCATACCAGCCGCCATGTCGGTGCTGCCAACGCCTGTGGAGAACGCCCCCAGCGCGCCGTAGGTGCAGGTGTGAGAGTCCGCGCCGATGATGCAGTCTCCGGCGGTGACCACGCCCTGCTCGGGCAGGAGGGCATGCTCGATGCCCATTTTACCCACGTCATAGAAATGGCTGACGCAGTGGCCGCAGGCAAATTCCCGGCACTGCTTGCTCTGCTGAGCGGCCTTGATGTCCTTGTTGGGAACAAAGTGGTCAAGGACGATGGCGATTCTGTCCTTGTCAAACACCTGAGAAAACCCGTTCTTCGTAAACTCGTTAATGGCAACAGGGGTGGTGATATCGTTGCCCAGAACCATATCCAGCTTCGCCCGGATCAGCTGCCCCGCTGTGACAGATTCCAGACCCGCATGGGCGGCGAGGATTTTCTGTGTCATTGTCATTCCCATTTTTGGTTTCCTCCTTACTTTCTGGCCATATTGTTGTAAGCGCCAACCAGCGCGTAGATACTTGCTTTGATGATGTCGGTGTCCGTACCCGCGCCCCAGCTCATATTGCCGCCGGCATCCTCAAGGCCAATGTAGGCCGCGGCGGTGGAACCGGAGTTGCGCTCCTGAACGCTGTGCTCGGTATAGACCTTCAGGGTGTACTCCGTTCCGGTATATTCCTTCAGCGCGTTGCTCACCGCATCCAGAGAACCGTTGCCGCTGGAATGGAGGGTGGTTCTGCGTCCATGGCGGAGGAAGGTGATCTCCGCGTCCACACCGCCGGCCTTCTGGGTAAAGGACATATCGGAAATTGCCAGCGGGTTTTTCACATTCAGGTAGCAGTCCATAAAAATTGCCAGCACGTCCTCGCTCTTCAGCTCCCGGTGGTCGTGGTCAGAGACGCTCTTACACTGGTAGCTCAGGTGCTCGCGCATCTTGGGCGGCAGGATGTAACCGTAATTCTGCTCCAGAAGATACCCGATACCGCCCTTTCCGCTCTGGGAATTGACCCGGATAACGTCGGCGTCGTAGGTGCGGTTGATATCCCGGGGATCAACGGGCAGATAGGGTACCGTCCAACTGTGGAGGTTCTTTTCTTTCCGCCAGGTCATACCCTTGGCGATGGCATCCTGGTGGGAACCGGAGAAGGCGGCGAACACCAGCGCGCCTGCGTAGGGCGTCCGCTCGTAGACATGCATCCGGGTGCATTCCTCATAGGTTTTGCAGATGGCAGGCATATCGGAGAAGTCCAACTCCGGATCAACACCGTGGGAATACATATTCATGGCAAGGGTGACGATGTCCACATTGCCGGTGCGCTCACCGTTGCCGAACAGGGTGCCCTCCACCCGGTCAGCGCCGGCAAGCAATGCCAGCTCCGTATCCGCCACGCCGGTGCCCCGGTCATTGTGGGGATGCAGGGACAATGTGACGTGTTCCCGGTATTTGAGGTTTTCGCTGATATATTCCACCTGGCTGGCATAAATGTGGGGCATACTCATTTCCACGGTTACCGGCAGGTTAATGATGACGTTGTTTTCCTCACTGCGCTGCAGTACATCCAGAACGGCGTTGCAGACTTCCAGAGCATATTCCGGCTCGGTGCCGGTAAAGCTCTCCGGGGAATATTCGAAGCGGAAATTGCCTTCATACTCCGATGCCAGCTTCTTGACCAGCTTCGCGCCCTCCACGGCGATCTGCTTGATTTCCTCCTTGCTCTTGCGGAACACCTGCTCCCGCTGGGCAACGGAAACGGAATTGTAGAAGTGAATGATGGCGCTGGGCGCACCCTTGCAGGCCTCGAAGGTCTTGCGGATAATGTGCTCCCGGCACTGGGTCAGCACCTGCACGGAGACATCCTTCGGAATCATATTGTTCTCAATCAGGGTGCGCAGAAACTCGTATTCCGTCTCGGAGGCAGCAGGGAAACCCACCTCGATTTCCTTAAATCCCACCCGCAGCAGCAGGTGATAAAATTCCAGCTTTTCTTCCAGGCTCATGGGGATCACCAGACTCTGGTTGCCGTCCCGCAGATCCACGCTGCACCACTGGGGGGCCTTTTCGATGTGATCCTTCTGAACCCATTTATAATGGGCACCCGGGGCGGGGTAGTATCCAATGCTGTATTTGGAGGTGTCCATGATCAATACTCCTTACTTTTCAATGATTTTGAAGCCTTCCTTCTGAAGAGCCTGGGTGATTTCCTGAACATGATCGTAGTTTCTCGTCTCCACCGTCAATCGCAGATAGCAGCCGTGGATGGATTCGGTGTTGGAGCTTCGCTCGTGGTGGACGCTGGTGACATTGCCGCCGCACTGGGCAATAATCCGGGACACGTCCATAAGCTGACCGGGCTTATCCACCAGTTCAATGAGCAGGCTGGAGGTTCTGCCGGACTTCATCAGGCCCCGTTCGATAACCCGGGACAGGCTGGTAACGTCGATGTTGCCGCCGGAGATCAGGCTGACCACTTTTTTCCCTTCCAGCGGGAACTTGTGGAACATGGCCGCCGCCACGGAGACGGCGCCTGCGCCCTCGGCGATCATCTTCTGCTTTTCGATCAGCGCCAGAATGGCGGCAGCGATCTCGTCCTCGGTTACCAGCGCGATGTCGTCAACATACTGTTTGACCATTTCGAAGGTCAGCTCACCGGGCTTTTTCACCGCGATGCCGTCGGCGATGGTAGAGACGGCGCTGAGGGCTTCCAATTGTCCATGGTGCACAGCGTTATACATGCTGGGAGCGCCTGCCGCCTGAACGCCGTAGACCTTGACGTGGGGGCTGATGGACTTGATGGCGCAGGCCACGCCGGAGATCAGTCCGCCGCCGCCGATGGGAACGATCACCGCGTCAACGTCGCTCATTTCATTGATGATTTCAAGACCGATGGTTCCCTGTCCCGCAATCACATACTCGTCGTCAAAGGGGTGGACGAAGGTATAGCCCTTTTCCTCCTTCAACTCCAGAGCCTTGCTGTAGGCATCGTCGTAGACCCCCGGTACCAGGCAGACCTGGGCGCCGTAAGCCTTGGTGGCCTCCACCTTGGAGATGGGCGCAGAGTCCGGCAGGCAGATCAGGGAGGAAATACCGCATTTGGAGGCTGCCAGCGCCACGCCCTGGGCATGGTTTCCGGCGGAGCAGGCGATGACGCCGCTGCGCTTTTCCTCATCGGACAGCATGGCGATTTTATAGCCGGAGCCACGGAGCTTGAATGAACCGGTATTCTGCAGATTTTCCGGCTTCAGGTACAGGTCACACTCCGGGGCGATGCCGTAGGCTTTTGCCAGCGGTGTGGGGCGGATGATGTCCTTGAGCACCACGGAAGCGTGGAAGATTTTGTCGATCGTAACCATATTCTCTTTCCTTTCTGGTATAAAAACGCCCTGTCTCTTTACGAAAAAGAGACAGGGCTTTGCATTCAAAACCTTGCGGTACCACTCTTTTTGCCGCCGAAGCGACCACTCATGACGGTCCAACAACCGTCTCCCGCTGTATCGGTCGGGCTCCGTCCGTCCTACTCACCTGCGCTTTCAGACCGGCCGCTCAGAGGCCAGTATACAGCTCCCCCTGCTGCCGCCTCGCACCAACCGGCGGTTCTCTGATAGCTGGAATAAAGCTGCTTTTTCCTCATCATTGCGTTTCGCTGTATGTTGGATGGATTATACCAGTTCTTCCTGCCGGTGTCAAGCAATGAAAAACAAGAGTCCGCCGCCGCAGAACGGTTTTGGAGAAAACTACAAATTTTGATAATCGTCAAAGGAAAATCTGTGCAATAATATCGCCTCAAAAAAGGGGGCGGCTCTTTCGCCAAAAGGACGGCAGTCTTCCGGCCGCCGTCCTTTTCGCATTTACTCGATAACCTTGATCCAGCCTTCGGGGGCTTCCAGACGGCCCATCTGGATACCGGTGAGGGTATCGTAGAGCTTCTGGATGGTGGGGCCCATACCGGCATAGTGAATCTCCTTGTCGTGATCCACAATGGTGCCCACGGGGGAGATGACCGCCGCGGTACCACACAGGCCGCACTCGGCAAACTCGCCGATTTCCGCCAGCGCCACGGGACGCTCCTCTACTTCCATGCCCAGATATTCCTTCGCCACATACAGCAGGCTGCGGCGGGTGATGGAGGGCAGAATGGTGTCGGACTTGGGTGTAACCAGCTTGCCGTCTGTCGTGACAAAGATCACGTTGGCGCCGCCGGTCTCCTCGATATGGGTGCGGGTGGCAGAGTCCACATAGACGTTCTCGTCATAGCCCTGCTCGTGGGCATCCACGATGTTGTACAGGCTCAT
>JBJDYG010000076.1:0-1972 GCA_051867075.1 Faecousia sp.
GCTGTAATACTCGCTGATAAGGTACTTGAAGGCCACATCCATGCCGCCGGTATCGCCCTTGTAGTTGTTGCTGTCGTAATCATCGCTGACAGAGATAAACCGGGTGTGAAACAGAGGGAAAACCCGTTCAAGGAAATAGCCGGTTTCAATGCTGTTGCGCCCGAACCGGGAGAAGTCCTTGACGATGATGCAGTCAATCCTGTTCTCCCGAACCATCTCAATCAGCTTCTGCACCTGGGGACGCTCAAAATTGGTGCCGCTGTAGCCGTTGTCAACGAACTCCAGCACTTCGGAGTTGAGGGCTTCCGGCATAGCTGCCGCATACTCATTCAGAACAAGGCGCTGGTTCTCGATACTCATGCTGTCATACTTGTAGTCCTCAATGGACAGCCGGATGTAAAGGGCAATCACATATTTTTGCATTGATTCAGCACCTCCTCGCAGGAATCAAATTCGCTTTCAAAGCGGTAGCGGACGGTGATCTGCTTGTCCTTGGAAACTTCAACACGGTCAATCAGCCTGTCGATCAGGGCGGCGGTCAGCTCCCGGTTCTCCCGGAGACTATCGGAATCCCGCTTCAACGCCCGGTGCTGTTCCATCTGCTGATCCAGTGCCTTCAATCCCATTTCCAAATGGGATACTTCCTCAGAAAGCTGTTCGATTTTGGCTTCATACTTCCCTTTGTAGGAGATGTATTCGTCCTTTGAAAGAATATCCTGAATCAGATTCTCGTAGAGGCTGCGGATCAGGCCCCGCAGGCGCTGAATCTCCTGCTTGCGGCTGGTGATCTTCTCGTTCAGTTCTGCCCGTTCGGCTGCCTGCTGGGGCAGCTCCAAAAAGGAAAGAGAGTAGCTTCCCAAGGCCGCATCCAGAGCATTCTGGAGCATATCGGCAAGGGAATTCAAAAGAACATCCTCCCGAATCAGGACACCGGGGCAGCGCTCTTTTGCGATTCTGCTGTTGGTCAGACAGTAAAAGAGGTAGACATCAGCGGACTTTTTACGGAAGTTCCGATGCCGGTGGAGACTGCCGCCGCAGTGGGCACAAAAGATTTTTCCCTTTAGGATGTTGGGACTATAAGCCTGTACCTCCCGTTCCTTGCAATGCTGGGCGGTTTCGTCCAGTTTTTTCTGAACGGCTTCAAACAGTTCGTGGCTGATGATGGCTTCATGGGTGTCGTGGACAACCGTCCACTCCATTTCGCTGACTTCGACCTGCTGGTGGTCTACAATTTTTGTGCGGCCCTGCACCAGATCGCCGGTGTAAACCTGCGCGTGAAGGATTCTTGCCACCGTGCGGGTGTTCCAGTTCCCATTGCCCATCAGATTTTCGTGGGTAATGATGCCCTGGGCGTTTTTGTAGTGGCTGGGAGGAAGATACCCAGCTTCATTCAGGCGGACGGTTATGGTGTTCAGTCCGATGCCCTCTGATGCCCATTGGAACATTTTCTGTACCACGGGAGCGGCAACGGGGTCGATTATCAACTGGTGGCAGTCATCCGGGGCTTTCAGATACCCATAGGGGGTGCGGCTCCCGATAAATTTCCCATCCTTCATGGCCTGCCGCTGCTGGGCCTTAATCTTCCTGCCAATATCCAGTGCGTAGGCTTCGTTAATCATGTTCCGCAGAGGGATGATAATTCCAGAGTGGGCATCCTCTGGGGCGGCGGTATCAAAGTTTTCGTTGACGGCGATGAAGCGGATGTTCCGCAGACGGAAATACTGCTCGATGTAGTAACCTGTGTCGATGGTGTTTCTCCCCAGCCGGGACAGGTCTTTTACAATGACACAGTTCACAAATCCCGATTCAATATCAGAGAGCATCTTCTGGAAGGCGGGCCGGTGGAATGTGGTTCCGCTGGTGCCGTTGTCGATATAGGTGTCGTACACCTGAATGTCGGGATTTCGTTCCAGAAACTGGGCGATAATCATTTGCTGGGTTTCGATGGAAGCACTGTGGGTGTGGCTGTCCT
>JBJDYG010000077.1:0-9371 GCA_051867075.1 Faecousia sp.
CACCGGACTCTGACTCCGTTTGCGGGGGTTCGAATCCCTCATCCTCTGCCAAAAATAGCAGATACCCATTCGGGTATCTGCTGTTTTTACTGTTGTGAGGGATTTGAACCCATCTAAATGCAACAGTCCGAGATTTGTGAAGGATCGTTTCCCTTGACACCTTATATACCAATGATTATACTAAAACAGCACAAAATGTTATACGAATGCTTGAATAGGATTTTTTGACATGAAAACTGTATCTATCAATGTGATGAATTTGTGTGTTCCCTGCGAGAACCGTTGTCGATACTGTTTGTTGAGTTATGACGGCAAGACAAACGGTGTGGATTACAGATGTAGCGAGCAGTATGCCAAACGGTTTTACGATTGGCTTCGGGAGTATCGCCCGGAGCTATCCTTTCTTTTTGGCTTCGGTTATTCTATGGAACATCCCGGATTGCTGAGCGCTATTGATTTTTGCAGGAGCATTGGCTCTGCCTCCGGAGAATTCTTACAGTTCGATGGAATGAAATTTCGCACCGACATAGAATTGGAAATCCTGCTTCACCAACTGAAAGACCATGGAATCAAGTTGATTGACTTGACCTTCTACGGTACAGAAGAATATCACGATCGTTTTGCTGCCCGCAAGGGAGACTATCGACTGATGATGCGCACCCTGGCGATGGCTAGCAGGGTTGGGCTGGATGTATCGCTCAGCATTCCCTTAACCCACGAAAATGTGGATCAGATCGATGCGTTGATTACGCAACTGAAGCAGTATGGTAATCATCGAATCGTCTGCTTTATTCCCCATGGCGAGGGTAGAGGACGACTTTTGGAACCTGTTCGGTTCTCTGTAGAAGATTACGGTAAATTGAGCGATGATGCACGCCGCCGCATCAATTGGAACCGCTTCAAAGCCGAAAGTCAGTGGCTTCGTGACGGTTTTCCTGTAACCGAAAAGCGAGTGCTGACGGTGACGCTTCAGCCTGAGAATGTAGATTTTTTCGAGGCGCTGTCCTTTGGAGAAACCATAGCATATTTGGAAAAGCTGGACGATGACTATTATACCATCATCCCACCTGTAGAGGAGTTGGCGAGGACTTATGGCAACCCCAATGGTGATCGCTACTACAGCGCCCGGGATCTGTATCTGAGTTACCAACGGCGATACATAGCGGATAACAAAATTAAGATCTACGATATAAACGATGAGCGGCAATGCTTCAGCCGCAGATTTTGAGTTTTACTAACAGGTTGCCTAAGTGCGCACTTACTCACCACCGACGAAAGCCGGTGGTGTTGTGCTATCTGACGACGACAGAGAAAAGGCTCCCTTGTGTAAAGGGAGCTGTCAGCGCAGCTGACTGAGGGATTGTCAACCCCGCCGAACCACCGTTCGGCGGCCCACCTCCCCTTACACAGGGGAGGCTTTGGTGCGATGCAAATGGGGAAACCATCCTTGACAAATCGCGTGCCAGTCCGGTGGACTGTTGCTTGCCGCCGGCTCGACGGCGGCAACACCATAATATTATCGAATCCCTCATCCTCTGCCCAAACGCCATATAGGGTGGCTTATTTTATCGCCGCGCTGTTGTTCAGCACCAGCGTGCTGTAGAGAAACAGCACATCCTGTCCGGAAAAATCCAGAAACTGCCCCAGATAGTCGCTTCGGATATACCGAAGATCCACCAGCGTTACCTTGGCGTAGTCGCTTACCAGCAGTGGAACCATGCTGCTGCCGAAGGAATCCCGAAACACAATCAGCTCCCGCTCTGTTATCGCATTGGGATTCTCGATGGTCAGCAGGCTCCGGGCTCCAGAGAGATATACGTCGTAGAGATCTTTGCTGCTTAGCTTGCTCCGGTCGTATACGGCAGTGGTTTCTCCGGTTTCATAGTCGTAAACCCTGCAGTCATCCAAAAGTCCGCTTTCCAGCAGGTACATGGTTTCCGGCGGCATGGGCAACGCTGCCTGGCCGTAATATACGCCGTAGAAGGGACGCTCCAGGGGTGTAACGGTATAATCCTCCTGCCGGGGCGGCGTCACTTCCAGGGCCTGACACAGTGTCTGCGCCGCCGCAAACAGCTTCTCCTGCCGCCAGTGGGTATCGGTACGGTAGTAGTCCTGAAGGGTCAGTGAATCCGTCAGGTCAATGGGCGCTGCCCAGGGCATCCCGGACGCCATCTGCGCAAAGAGCCGATCATAGTCCATGGTAAGGTGTCCGGTATCCTCTGCCAGATAGTATCCTTTGTCGGGGATGACGGCGAGGTAAATCCCGGAACCGCTGTGAGCAAGGTACTCTTCATAAATGTGATTGAACCGCTCCAGCGCATGCTTCACCGAGGTTTCGTTCAGGGGATATTCCTGAGCAGCGGCGAAACCGTCTGCTACATAGATGCCGTTCTTGTCGCTCTGGTTGAGAGCAAAGGAATGGAACAGGGATTTTACCTGTCGGAAGGTGTCCCGCAGGGGGAATTGATCCAGACTGGATTTTTCAAAATCCGCCATAAAGCTGCCGTCCAGCAGCGCTTCTGCGCTGACGGCTGGCTTCTTCGCCAGCGGGCGGCGCTCAGATTCGGAAACGTCCTTCTGCGGCGCCAGCCATGCCCAAACGGCCAGGACTGTCCACACTGCCGCTGCGGCGATGACACAAATTTGTCTTTTCATCTGCGCACCCCCTCAGAACCGAAAATACAGGAACGGGCTGAAGGAGCCGTCCACCAGATAGGCTGTGCAGACAATCAGCAGGGTGAGCATCATCGCAATCTCCAGCACCGGTCCTACCTTTGTCCGGGCAATGCGCTCCGCTGCTTTTTTGACCACGGGGGTGCAGCCGAGAATTCCCAGCGCGAAGAGTACGGCATAGCTTTTGAGGTAATACACCGTTTCTGCCGATGTCATCTTCAGACCGCCGAAACCAAACATGCTGGCAAAATCGATTCCTGCCTGCTTAAGACTTTCGGCGTTGAACAGTACAAAGCTGAGCATCACCGCCAGAAGCACATAGCCATGCCGCAGGGCGGCAGGCAGCTTCTGCAGGGCGGGAACCCACTTTTCCATCAGCAGAAGTGCAGCGAACAGCAGTCCCCACAATACAAAATTCCATGCCGCGCCATGCCACAGCCCCGTGAGCATCCAGACAGTGAGGATATTGAACACCCATCGCCCCCGGCTCACCCGGTTGCCGCCCAGGGGAATATATACATAGTCCCGAAACCAGCTGCCAAGGCTCATATGCCACCGCCGCCAGAATTCAGTGACGCTTTTGGAGAGGTACGGGTAGTTGAAATTTTCGATGAAGTGGAATCCCAGCACCCGTCCCAGGCCGATGGCCATGTCGGAATAGCCGGAAAAATCAAAGTAGATGTTCAGGGTAAATGCAATGGCGTACATCCAGTAAAACAGGACGGCTTTTTCATTGCTTTCCCGAAAGATCCGAATCAGCAGGGCGAAATTGTCTGCAAGAATAACCTTTTTTCCCAATCCAACCAGAAACCGGCGCAGCCCCGAAGCTGCGTCCTCCCAAGTGTGCTTCCGGCTTTCCAGCTCCCGGGCAATGTCTGCATAGCGGACGATGGGACCGGCGATGAGTTGGGGAAACAGGGCGACATACGCGCCGAAGCTGATGGGGTTTTTCTGCGGCGGGACGCTGCCTCGGTATACGTCAACGGTGTAGCTCAGACACTGGAAGGTATAGAAGCTGATGCCAATGGGAAGCGCCAGCTTAAGCAGCGGCACACGCAGTCCGGTGACAGCATTCAGGCTGCCGATGAAGAAGTCTGCGTACTTGAAAATCCCCAGCAGCCCCACGCTGATGACGACGGACACGATGAGCCAGGTTTTTTTCCACCGTCCGTCCTTTGCCCGGGCGATGGCGAGGCCGCAGACATAGAACAGCACGATGGTGAACACCATGAGAAAAACCAGCTTCGGTTCTCCCCAGCCGTAAAAAAACAGGCTGGCAATGAGCAGCACCGCGTTTTTTCCCTTCCGGGGAACGAGAAAATATACTGCAAGAACCGCCGGGAGAAAATAGTATAAAAAGGGAATGCTTGAAAAGACCATAACCGTTTCCTCTTGTAAAAAATGGCAGCGACGTGAATCGCTGCCATTTTACCATCACAAAATCAAATCACGAATGCAGGCTCGCCGACCACTTTTCCGAAGGCATCCACGAAGGACTGGGCGGTCAGGCCGCTGCCGCTGTCCAGCATAATCAGCATCACCACGTCGCCATAGCCCGTTACCAGCAGGTCATCGGCTGCCACACAGATCCACTTTCGGGGGTCGATGCCGGATTTCATGGCCTCGGCCACAGCCTGGATGTCCTCACCCGGGGCGACCCGTACCATGACCATGGAAAAGGCGATGGAGCCGATCATGGGCTCAAACACAGCCGCTTCCGTAATTTTATCGGCATTGTCAAGGCCGGTGTTATTCTGAATGGCCCACAGGCCGTCCTCGCTGGTGTCGGTCAGGTCGATGGGCAGCACGCCGCCCATGAATTCCACAGGCTGTTCGGTGATGATGCCGTTCAACAGATCCTCCAGGGTGCCCTCTACACTGACGGAAGGCTCCGCGGCAGGAGCCGTAGTGGGCTCTTCCTTTGCCGCACCGCAGCCGGCAAACAGGCTCAGCGCCATGGCGGCTGACAGAAAAACAGACAGAATTTTCTTCATTTCATTTATCCTCCAAATTGTTTCGGGTAGATCTCCTTTTCAAATAAGAATGCCCCAAATACAGCAAAAGCATACCGGCAGCCACGCCGCAGCTGTCAATGCACACGTCCCGGATGCCAGGGCCCCGGTCAGGGACAAACATCTGGATGGTCTCGTCCATACAGGCCGCGGTCACGCCGCACAGAAAAGGCCAGGTTTTTTTCTTTCCCAGCATCCCGAACAGCCACCCAAGGCAGAGCCCAAGAGCGCAGAACTCGGTGAAGTGGGCAAATTTCCGCAGCAGGCCGCCGCCGGAGGGGCTTGCCGCGCCGGGGGGAAGCAGGGCGTCCAGAAAGGTTTTCACAGTGTCGCTGATCTGCCCGGAAACCTCTCCCGGCAGCAGAGAATTGCCCCAAATGAAGACCAAATTGCAGATCAGCAGCGCCGTACAAAGCCGCAGACGCCGGTTTGTGTGAATCATGCCAAAACCCCCAGATGCTCCAGCAGAATTTTCACGCCCAGCAGGATCAGGATGATGCCGCCGGCTGCCTCGGCCTTCTTTTCATACCGGCTGCCGAATACATTTCCGATTTTCACGCCCAGAGCGGACAGGAAGAAAGTGCACATGCCGATAAATGCCGCCGCCAGGCAAATATTGACACTGCCCACCATGGCAAGGGAAATGCCAACAGCAAGCGCATCGATGGACGTAGCCACCGCCATGAGGAACATGGTCTTGACGGACATATCCGCGTTTTTTCCCTGACAGGTGCACTGCTCGTCCTTCTTTTCCAGCGCTTCTTTCAGCATGTTGATGCCGATGATGGCCAGCAGCCCGAAAGCCACCCAATGGTCAAAGGCTTCAATGGCTCCGGAGAACAGTGCGCCAAGGAAAAAGCCGATGACGGGCATCAGCGCCTGAAAGCCGCCAAACCAGATACCGCAGGTCACCTCGGCCTTCAGCGTCGCCTTCTTCATGGCAAGACCCTTGCATACGGACACCGCAAAAGCATCCATGCTCAATCCTACCGCCAGTAAAAACAGTTCTCCAATTCCCATAAAAAAACCTCCGTGCCGAATACGGGTCAGCACAGAAGAAACGAAGAGACTGCGCCGGCCTGCAAAAGTCTCGTCATTTCAGGCTGAACCGGGGTCTCCCCAGCATGTCGATCCAGTCCCGCGTTACGCGCCGACTACTCCCTCTTCACGGGGCATTATAACAAAGATTCCTCCCTTCGTCAAGGCGAAGCGGAGGAATACACAGTTATTTTACATTTTGTAAATCGGAGACTGGCAAATTATGCTTATACTGATTCTCTTTTAAAATGTTTAATCAATTCGGATTAAACATTTTCATTAGAGAATCATATGAGACGGGAATATGTGATTTTCTATCCCGAAAATCACATATTTGGCAACGCCGTAAGGCGGCGCCATCTAGATAAAAATGAAACATTTTTATCTAGAAATAGTATGAATTGGGGTATTCCCTTCTGGAAAATCGGAATACATCCTGAAGGAGAATCGCCGCCTATACCAGCGATATCACCCACTGCACGACAAGCACTGCGGCGCTGCTGCTGAGGGCCACCACGATCAGACTTTTCCCCCGGTAGGCCAGGCATACCGCCACAATCAACGCCGCCGCGCCGCTGAGGATGGAGGCGGTGCTGCTCAGGATAGAAGGAAAGGTCATGGCGGTCAGGCAGCAGTAGGGAACGTAGTATAGAAATGAGCGCAGAAAGCGGCTTTTGATGGGCTTGCGGAAAATGGTCAGGGGCAGGACACGGATGAGGTAGGTGGTCAGCGCCATGGTCAAGATGTACATATAAATGCTCATGCCGCTGCCTCCTGTTCTTCCTTCACCGGGAACAGCGCCGCGCAGACAGCGGCTGCCGCTACAGTGCAGATCACGATGGACAGCCCCGGGGAGACGGTTTTCAGCCCGGGCATCCAGGAAAACAGACTGCTGAAAATCAGCGCCAGAACCACAGCAATGAAAATGCTCCGGTTCTGCTTCGCCGGAGGCACCACAATGGCAATGAACATACCGTAGAGCATAACGCCCAGCGCCGCCCGGATAGATACCGGCAGAACCGACCCTGCCAGCGCACCGCAGAGGGTTCCCAGCGTCCAGCCGATAAAAGGCAGGGTGCCCAGTCCCAGCAGAAACGGCACCGTCAGGGGCGTTTCCCGGGCCATGGCCAAAGCGAAAATCTCATCCGTATTGAAAAACGCGATCAAAAGCCGGGGCAGCAGGCCGATGCGCTGCCCCATCCGCTGGCTCAGTGCCAGGCTCATAAGGGCGTAGCGGCTGTTGATGACCAGCTGGGTCAGCACCATCTCCCACAGCGTCGCGGCAGCTACGATCAAGGTCAGTCCCGCGAACTGTCCCGCACTGGTCAGATTGGTGGCGGAGATCAGCACCGCGTCCAGCGCCTTCAGTCCCTGAGACACCGCCATGGCTCCGAAACCGAAGCTCACCGAAAAATATCCCATTCCCACAGGCAGCCCCCGATTGACGCCTGTCCGGTATTCATCCCAATTCATAACATCATCCTGATTTCTTCTTATGGTTGGACGCCCTGATATTCCATCAGCTCCAGAACGTCCTGTCCCCGTTTTGTCAGCGCCACGCTGCCACGGATGGGGAAGGCGTCGTAAACCGGGTCATGAAAGCCTCTCAGAGGCTTATCATAATCCAGGGAGATCAGCCCCTTCTTTTCCAGACACTGAAGCAGCAGGCTGGTTTCTGCCGACCCTTCCGGAAAAATGGGGGTGGAATCCTCCGTTTTCCGGGCCACCGGCAAAAACGCGCATTGTCCCAGACGTTTCAGAAAGGCAATTTCCGGCTCCGTGAGCACCAGCTCCCGGGCACAGCCGGAACAGGCATTGCAGCTGCCGCAGGAATCGCAATTTCCCATGGATATCCTCCTTGTTTTCTCAAAGCATCATAACAGATGGCAGGAGAAATGTCAAATTGCAATTTGCGGGGATGCCCCCGCGGGCAATGCGTTACGAACTTTGGGTGGTCGTCGTACATCCTTTGGGCTCCTCGACCGGAACAGCTCAGGAAAATATGTTTGACGCACAACCATAGAAAATCGAAAAATGCTGTCATCCCGAACGAGGCGGAGCCGCCTTGGTCCCTGCATTTATGAGGGGGCTGTCACGCCGCAAGACGTGACTGGGGGAGTATGCGGGAAGTCACCTAAATTCCCGGATATTATGGGCGAATTCGGAGAACTTTTTTCGGACTCCCCCCGTCCTTCGCTTTGCTCGGCCGCCAAAATCAAGGTATGATTGCCACCGGCAATTATACTGATTTAGGGAAACTCTGATTCAATCTGCAAGAGCAGATGGCAAAAGATCCGCCACTCAGCCGCAGGCGATTTATTCATACTGATTCTCAATAAAAAACTTTCATTCGCGAGAATTGAAGTTTTTGTTAGAGAATCCTATGAGACGGGATTGCGTGATTTTTCTTTCCCAAAATCACAGAATCGACAACGCCGTAAGGCGGTGTCTTCTTATAAAAATAAAAGATTTTTAATAAGAAATTGTATCAGAGGTTCCTTAGAATTCGCTGTGCGGAGCACCCCCTCGCAAACGAGGGGGCAAGGTGCTGTGCCGTCAAATTACAATTTGACATTTCTCTTGCGCTCTGCCCTGAATTAGGGTATACTATAGAAAACAAAACATGCAAAGGAGGATCATTTATGTCCATCATGCACATTACGAAAGCCAATTTTGATGAATTGGTGAAAAACAATGTCAAGCCCGTTCTGCTGGATTTCTGGGCGCCCTGGTGCGGCCCCTGCCGGATGGTGGCTCCCATTGTGGAGGAGATTGCTCAGGAGCGGGAGGATATCGCCGTTGGCAAGATTAACGTGGACGAGGAAATGGAACTTGCCATGCAGTTCGGCGTTGCCAGCATTCCCACCCTCGTGGTCATGGAAAACGGCAAGGTTGCCGACAAGGCCGTGGGCTATATGCCCAAGGCGGATATTGAAAAACTGCTGGACTGATATGATTGGGGCGGCGCGTAGGCGCTGCCCTGATTTTTTCTATAATGGGAACCACCGGCCGTTGGTTTATTTTGTAGTAAAAATACCCCGCGGCACTTTCGTGCCGCGGGGTAGCGGATTATTCAATTATCCGGCTTAAATTACAGCAGGGTAGCGAAGTGCTTGATGGTACGAACCATCTGAGAAACGTAGGAGTTCTCGTTGTCGTACCAGGAAACGACCTGAACCTGGCTGGTGCCGTTGCCCAGATTGATGACCATGGTCTGGGTAGCATCAAACAGGGAGCCGAAGCGCATGCCGATGATATCGGAGGAGACGATCTCGTCGGTGTTGTAGCCGAAGGACTCAGTGGCCTCGGACTTCATCTGGGCGTTGATCTCTTCCTTGGTGGGGTTGCCCTCAACAACGGCGTTCAGGATGGTGGTGGAGCCGGTGGGGGTGGGAACACGCTGGGCAGCGCCGATCAGCTTGCCGTTCAGCTCGGGGATAACCAGGCCGATGGCCTTGGCAGCGCCGGTGGAGTTGGGAACGATGTTCACAGCGCCGGCACGGGAGCGGCGCAGGTCGCCCTTGCGCTGGGGGCCGTCCAGGATCATCTGGTCGCCGGTGTAAGCGTGGATGGTGCACATAATGCCGGACTGGATCTTCCAGCCGTCGTTCAGAGCCTTAGCCATGGGAGCCAGGCAGTTGGTGGTGC
>JBJDYG010000078.1:0-41533 GCA_051867075.1 Faecousia sp.
GGATGAAACATTTTAATTAGAGAATCATATGAGACGGGAATATGTGATTTTCTATCCCGAAAATCACATATTTGGCAACGCCATCGGGCGGTGCCTTCTCAATAAAAATGAAACATTTTTATTGAGAAATAGTATTAAACGGAAGACTGGCGGAATTCATAAATGCATTCCCTACGGCGCGCAAACGGATGTCCCGTCAAATAACAATTTCTCTCCCCGCACCCAACAATACAACATCATTTTGGAGGAATCTTCGTGCAAAGAGAACACCTTGCAAGCCGTCTGGGCTTTATTCTGCTCAGCGCCGGCTGCGCCATCGGCATCGGCAATGTCTGGAAATTCCCGTGGATGGCAGGACAGTACGGCGGCGGTGCGTTCGTCGTGGTCTATCTGGTCTTTCTTCTGATTCTGGGTGTCCCCGTACTGACCATGGAATTTGCCATGGGGCGTGCTGCCCAGAGAAGCCCCCTGAAAATGTATCAGGCGCTGAAACCGGGCAGCCGTTGGGGCTGGCACGGCTATGTCTGCCTCATCGGCAATGTGGTGCTGATGATGTTCTACACCACCGTTGCCGGGTGGATGCTGCAGTATTTTGTCGGCACCGCCGCCGGGAAATTCGCAGGACTTGATGTCGCCGGCGTGGAGAGCGCCTTCGGCGATATGCTGTCAAACCCCGGCAGTATGACACTTTACATGGGCATTATTGTAGCTTCCGGCTTTCTGATCATCTCCGCCGGCGTTCAAAAGGGACTGGAGCGGGTAACCAAATGGATGATGCTGGCGCTGATCGTGCTGATGCTGGTGCTGGCCGGACACAGCCTGTTCCTGTCCGGCGGAGCGGAGGGACTGAAATTCTATCTGCTTCCCGATCTGGGGCGTATGGCGGACATCGGTGTAGGCAACGTGATCGCAGGCGCCATGAATCAGGCGTTCTTCACACTGAGCCTCGGCATTGGCTCCATGGCGATTTTCGGCAGCTACATCGGCAAGGAACACGCTCTTGCCGGTGAGTCCATCAGGGTCTGCACACTGGACACCGCCGTGGCGCTGTGCTCCGGCCTTATCATCTTCCCCGCCTGTTTTGCCTACGGCGTGGACGTGAAGAGCGGCCCCGCCCTGATCTTTATGACCCTTCCCAATGTGTTCAACAACCTTCCCATGGGGCGCTTTTGGGGCAGCTTGTTCTTTCTGTTTATGACCTTCGCTGCCTACTCCACTGTTCTGGCGGTGTTTGAAAACATCATCTCCTGCACCGGTGAGCTTACGCTCTGGAGCAGGAAAAAGACCTGCGCTGTATGCGGTATCGCTATTTTCCTGCTGAGCCTGCCCTGTGTCCTGGGCTATAACCTCTGGAGCGGCGTCCGTCCCATTGCGGGACGGGACGTGCTGGACAGCGAGGATTTTCTTGTCAGCAACCTGCTTCTGCCTCTGGGCAGTTTGCTGTTCATTCTTTTCTGCACCACCCGCTACGGCTGGGGCTGGGAAAAATTCCAGGCAGAAGCCAACGAGGGCACGGGACTGAAGGTCGCCCGGTGGATGCGGCCTTACATGACCTATGTGCTGCCTGTGATCGTCGGACTGATCTTTGTGCTGGGCCTTTACAACTTCTTCACAGCATAAAATTTTCTGCGAAAACCGGAAAATTCCGCACTCCATCCGGTTTTCGCGTATCCTGTTGCTGACTTGCGAAAATACCCCGAAAGTGCAAATCTTTCGGGGCATTTTTATCGATTTGGCAAGATACACATGGAATCTCCCCAAAAAGCAGCAGGAATCGTCTTTCTGCGAGTTGACTGCAAAGCCCCCGGATGGTATAATATTCGGGTAAATCAACGAACCCTTATGACTGACGGATCAGTGGAGCACCACATGGAGTAAGGGCATATTCATCCGCATTGCCGACCGTCTGGGCACACTTTCCCGCTTGAGGGTAAGTGCGCCCTTTTTTGTTTCCATCAAGGAGGTAACACATTGAAAAAAGTCGGAATCGTCATGGGCAGTGACAGCGATCTGCCCATCCTGCGCAAGACCATGGACACCCTGGCCTCTTTGGACATTCCCTATGAGTGCCACATCTATTCCGCCCACCGCACCCCCGAGGAAGCTCGGGATTTTGCCGCATCCGCCCGAAAAAACGGCTTCGGCGTTATGATCGCCGCTGCCGGCATGGCTGCCCATCTTGCCGGCGCCATCGCGGCGAACACCACCCTGCCGGTTATCGGCATTCCCTGCAAAGGGCCCTGTCTCGACGGCATTGACGCTCTGCTTTCCACGGTTATGATGCCCTCCGGTATTCCGGTTGCCACCGTAGCTGTGAACGGAGGCGTGAATGCCGCTTTGCTGTCCGCCCAGATTCTGGCGGTGGAGGACGCGGCGCTGGCTGCCAGACTGGACGCCAAGCGTGCCGCCGATGCCGCAAGGGTTCTGGAAAAAGACGCCGCACTGCAGGCGGAGCTGAACGCTTAAGGGAGGAAACAGGCATATGGGTGGTTTCTTTGGAGCAATTTCCCGCAAAAACTGTATTTATGATGTCTTTTTCGGCACGGACTACCATTCCCACCTGGGTACCCGTCGGGCAGGTCTGGTATTCTATGACAAGGAAAAGGGCTTCCAGCGACAGATCCACAGCATTGAAAATACCCCCTTCCGCACCAAGTTCGACGATGATATGGCAAAGTTCAGCGGCAACGCCGGTATCGGCTGCATTTCCGACACCGATCCCCAGCCCCTACTGGTGCGCTCCCATCTGGGCCTGTTCGCCATCTCTACCGTGGGCATCATCAATAATGCCGAGGACCTGGTGAAGCAGACCTTCTCCGGCCCCGGTCATCAGTTCATGGCCATGTCCTCCGGTAAGGTCAACACCACAGAGCTTACCGCCGCCCTCATCAACCAGCGGGACAATCTGATCGACGGCATCCGTCACGCGCAGGAGGTCATCGACGGCTCGTGCACCATCCTGCTTTTGACCGCGGACTCCATCATCGCCGCCCGGGACCGTCTGGGCCGGCTTCCCGTGCTGGTTGGAAAAAGCAGCGACGGTTGCTGCGCTTCCTTTGAGTCCTTCGCCTATCACAAGCTGGGCTATCAGGACTACTATGAGCTTGGCCCCGGGGAGATCGTGCGGATCACCGACAGCGGTGTGGAGCAGCTGGCCGCCCCCGGAGAAAAAATGAAAATCTGCGCCTTCCTGTGGACGTACTACGGCTACCCCAACTCCAACTACGAGGGCAAAAACGTGGAGGTCATGCGCTACCGCAACGGCGAGATCATGGCCCGGGAGGAAATGGCGGGCGGCACTATGCCGGACGTAGACTTTGTGGCAGGCGTGCCGGACTCCGGCCTGCCTCACGCCATCGGCTACGCCAACCAGTCTCACAAGCCCTTCGCCCGTCCCTTTGTCAAATACACACCCACATGGCCCCGTTCCTTCACCCCTGCCAATCAGGAAATGCGCAACCTGGTTGCGAAAATGAAACAGATTCCCGTGCCGGAGCTGATTCAGGAGAAGAAGCTGCTCTTCGTGGATGACTCCATCGTCCGGGGCACCCAGCTGCGGGAGACGGTAGAGTTCCTGTATGAAAGCGGCGCAAAGGAAGTGCATATGCGCTCTGCCTGCCCACCCATTATGTACGGCTGCAAGTACCTGAATTTCTCCCGCTCCAACTCCGAAATGGAGCTGATTGCCCGGAAAACCATCCAGGATCTGGAGGGTGACGAGGGGCAGAAGCACCTGGACGAGTACGCTGACGGCACCACAGAGCGGGGCAAATGCATGCTCAAGGCCATCTGCAAGGAAATGGGCTTTGATTCTCTGGGCTACCAGTCTCTGGACGGCCTGCTGGAAGCCATCGGGCTGGACAGGGACAAGGTCTGCACCTACTGCTGGAACGGCAAGGAATAAATGCCGGGTGCAAAACGACAGCATCCCCCCGGGGTGAAGTCCCTTTGTCCGCAAAGCATCCCCTGCTGTTTTCGCATTCCCACAACAATTCAACTTCTGAAAAAAGGAGCGATATTATGGATCACCAGAACTCTCAGTCTGCCAGCTACGCTGCCGCCGGTGTGGATATCACCGCCGGATACAAGGCCGTGGAGCTGATGAAAAAGCACATCTCCCGTACCCGCAATTCCGGCTGTCTCGACGACGTTGGCGGCTTTGGCGGCTGCTTCGGTCTGCCTGTTGCCGGGATGGAAGAGCCGGTGCTGGTCTCCGGCACCGACGGCTGCGGCACCAAAGTCAAGCTGGCTATCCTCATGGACAAGCACGACACCATCGGCATTGACGCCGTGGCCATGTGCGTCAACGACATCATCTGCGTGGGTGCAAAGCCCCTGTTCTTTCTGGACTACATCGCCTGCGGCAAGAATATCCCCGAGAAAATCGCGGAAATCGTCGGCGGCGTGGCGGAGGGCTGCGTCCAGTCCGGCGCTGCCCTCATCGGCGGCGAGACCGCGGAGCACCCCGGCCTGATGCCCGTTGAGGATTACGACCTTGCCGGCTTTGCCGTGGGCATTGTGGACAAGAAGAAAATCCTGGACAAGACCAAAATGGAAGCCGGCGACGTGGTCATCGCCCTGGCGTCCAGCGGCATTCACAGCAACGGCTTCAGCCTGATCCGCAAGGTGTTCCACATCGATGAAAATCCCGCTGAGCTGTATCAGCCCTGTGAAGCCCTCGGCGGCAAGACCATCGCCGAGACCCTGCTGACCCCCACCAGAATCTACGTCAAGTCCGTTCTGGCGCTGCTGGAAAAGGTGAATGTCAAGGGTATCAGCCACATCACCGGCGGCGGCTTTTACGAGAACATCCCCCGTTCCATCCCCGACGGTCTGTGCGCCCGGATCGATAAGGCGAAGGTGAAGGTTCTGCCCATCTTCGACCTGATTGCCAAAACCGGCAATATTCCCGAACGGGACATGTTCAACACCTACAATATGGGCGTGGGCATGAGCATCGTGGTACCCGCGTCTCAGGCGCAGACCGCTCTGGACATCCTGAACACCCACGGCGAGGACGCCTACATCATTGGCGACATCATCAAAAACGAGGAAAAGGTGATTCTGGAGTGAAAACCAAAATCGCGGTTCTGGTTTCCGGGGGCGGCACCAATCTGCAGGCGCTGATCGACGCCCAGGGGACTACCTTAACCAGCGGCGAGATTGTGCTGGTGGTGTCCAATAACCGGGACGCCTTCGCCCTGGAGCGGGCGAAAAAAGCCGGTATTGAAACCGCTGTGATCATCAAAAAAGAGTGCGGCTCTCAGGCTGCTTTTGAAGAACACCTGAAAGGAGTCCTCACCACCCACGGAATCGATGTGATTATCCTCGCGGGCTTCATGACCATTCTCACAGAGAATTTCACCGCCTGCTACCCCAAACGTATCCTGAACGTCCACCCCAGCCTGATTCCCAGTTTCTGCGGCGAAGGTTTTTACGGCCTGCGGGTGCATCAGGCGGCACTGGATTACGGCGTGAAGGTCACCGGCGCTACGGTACACTTTGTCAATGAGATTCCCGACGGCGGCGAGATCATCGCCCAGAAGGCCGTGTATATTGAACCCGGCGACACACCGGAGATTTTGCAGCGCCGGGTCATGGAGCAGGCGGAATGGATTCTGCTGCCCCAGGCGGCGGAATCCGTCTGCGCCAGACTGCAAAAATGAGAATCGGAGGAATTGTCTATGAACGTCTATGAGACCAGGACCATGGCCGAACTTCTGTCCGGCAATCCCTACCCCGGACGGGGCATCGTGCTGGGTGTGACCCCCGACGGTAAAACCGCTGTCGCCGCCTATTTCATCATGGGCCGCAGCGTCAACAGCCGCAACCGTGTCTTTGTGCAGGAGCCCGACGGCATTCGCACCGAGGCCTTTGATCCCAGCAAAATGGTGGATCCCAGCCTGATCATCTACCATCCCGTCCGGGAGATAGGGCAGGGGCTGATCGTCACCAACGGCGACCAGACTGATACCATCTGGGAGTATCTTGCCAAAGGCGAAAGCTGGGAAGCGGCCCTTCGCACCCGGAAATTTGAGCATGACGGTCCCAACTGGACGCCCCGGATTTCCGGACTGCAGGCGATCGACGGTAGCTACAAGATGTCTATTCTGAAAGCTGCCGACCCCGAAGGCTCCGCCTGCGCCCGGTTCTTCTACGAGTACCCCGCCACCCCCGGCCTGGGTCACTTCCTGCACACCTACGTTACCGACGGCAACCCCGTGATTCCTACCTTCCAGGGCGAGCCGGAGCGGATATCCATCCCTGCCGACATGGATGCCTTCACCGAAGAGCTGTGGAACAGCCTGGACGCCGGCAACAAGATTTCCCTGTTCGTCCGCTACACCGATCTGGAGACCCGGACATTCCGGCAGCGGATCCTGAATAAGCACGCTTGATACTAGTTTTCCATAAAACGGTTAAATGCCGTTTTATGAGACCGCGGTCTCGCGGTCAGCGGCATCGCCGAAAAAAACGTAGTCCATACATTTCTCGCCGCCACTGGCGGCCTGCGCGATAAGCGCAGGATAAAATGGTATGAATCATTTTATCGAGAAATAGTATGAGCTGCGATACAAAACGGAGGAAACCAAAATGAACGAATTCATGCTGAAATACGGCTGCAACCCCAACCAGAAGCCCGCCCGCATTTTCATGGCGGACGGCTCTGATTTGCCCCTCACCATTCTCAACGGACGTCCCGGCTATATCAACTTTCTGGACGCGCTGAACTCCTGGCAGCTGGTCAAAGAACTGAAAGAGGCGACCGGTCTGGTCGCCGTGACCTCCTTCAAGCACGTCTCCCCCACCTCTGCCGCCGTGGGCAAGATCCTCCCCAAGAATCTGAAAAAGGCCTGCTTCGTGGACGATGTGCCCGAGCTGGATGACAGCCCCCTGGCCTGCGCCTATGCCCGGGCCCGGGGCACCGACCGGATGTGCTCCTTCGGTGACTGGGTTGCCCTGTCCGATGTCTGCGACGTGACCACCGCCAAGCTCATCGCCCGGGAGGTTTCCGACGGTGTGATCGCTCCCGGCTACACCGAGGAAGCCCTGGCCATTCTGAAAACCAAGCGTAAGGGCAGCTACAACGTGGTAGCTATTGACCCCGACTATGTGCCCGCTGAGCAGGAGACCAAGCAGGTCTTCGGCATCACCTTCCAGCAGGGCCGGAACAACTTCAAAATCGGCGAGCACCTGCTGCAGAACATTGTTACCCAGAACAAGGAGCTGCCCGAATCCGCCAAAATCGACCTGATCGTGGCGCTGATTACCCTGAAATATACCCAGAGCAACTCCGTGTGCTTTGCCTATGACGGTCAGGCCATCGGCGTAGGCGCAGGACAACAGTCCCGCATCCACTGCACCCGCCTGGCCGGCTCCAAGGCCGACACCTTCTTCCTGCGCCAGCACCCCAAGACCCTGAGTCTGCCCTTCCGCGCCGACCTGAGCCGGCCCAACCGGGACAACGTCATCGACGGCTATATCAACGGCAACGAGGAAGATGTATGCGCCGACGGCATCTGGCAGAACTATTTCACCTGCCAGCCTGAGCGCCTGACCGAGAAAGACAAGCGGGAATTTCTCGCCGCCTTTGACGGCGTAGCTCTCGGATCCGACGCGTTCTTCCCCTTCTCCGACAACATCAAGCGCGCCAGAGCCTCCGGCGTCAAGTACATCGCCCAGCCCGGCGGCTCCATCCGGGACGACCTGGTCATTGAAGAGTGCGATAAAACCGGCATGGTCATGGCGTTCACCGGCATGAGACTGTTCCACCATTAAAAGTTGAAAATTGAAAGTTGAAAGTTAAATTCAGGTATCGCTTCGCGATGTATTTCAGAGATTTCCGAAGGAAATACCACAACTTCCCACCTGACACTTTCCACTTACGACGCTCTATTACAGGAGGTATTTTTGAATGAAGCTGCTGGTCGTTGGCGGCGGTGGCCGGGAACACGCCATTATCCGCTCTTTGAAGAAAAATCCTGCCGTGGAGGTAATTTACGCTCTTCCCGGCAACGGCGGTATTGCCGCGGATGCCGTGTGCGTGAACATCGGCGCAACCGATATTGGAAAAATCGTGGCCTTCGCCGTGGAAAACAGAATTGATTACGCCGTTGTGGCTCCCGACGATCCGCTGGTCTTAGGCTGCGTGGACGCCCTGGAAGAGAAGGGGATCCCCTGCTTCGGCCCCAGAGCCAACGCTGCCATCATCGAGGGCAGCAAGGTGTTCTCAAAGAACCTGATGAGGAAGTACGGAATTCCCACCGCCAGATATGAGGTGTTTGACAACATGGACGCCGCCCTTTCCTATCTGGCAACCGCGCCCATCCCCACTGTCATCAAAGCCGACGGTCTGGCACTGGGCAAGGGCGTCATCATCGCGAATACCAGGCAGGAGGCCAAAGCCGCCGTCCGGGACATGATGGAGGGACATATTTTCGGTAAATCCGGCGATCACATCGTCATTGAGGAGTTCCTCACCGGCCCTGAGGTTTCCGTGCTGGCCTTTACCGACGGCAAAGTAGTCAAGCCCATGGTGTCCTCCATGGACCACAAACGGGCAGGCGACAACGATACCGGCCTGAACACCGGCGGCATGGGCACCGTTGCCCCCAACCCCTACTATACCCCCGAGGTTGCCCGGCGGTGCATGGAAGAGATCTTCCTGCCCACCATCGCCGCTATGAACGCCGAGGGCCGCACCTTCCGCGGCTGCCTGTACTTCGGCCTGATGATCACCCCCGACGGCCCCAAGGTCATTGAGTACAACTGCCGCTTCGGTGATCCCGAGACCCAGGTAGTTCTGCCGCTGCTGGAAAGCGACCTGCTTACCGTCATGCAGGCCACCACCAACGGCACTTTGGCGGATACGGAAGTGAAGTTTTCCGACAAATATGCCTGCTGCGTCATCACCGCGTCCGCCGGCTACCCCACCAGCTACAAGAAGGGCTTCGAAATCACCATGACGGAAGAAGCCGCCGTCCATACCTATGTGGCAGGGGCGAAGCTGGAAGACGGGAAGCTCCTCACCTCCGGCGGACGGGTCACCGGAACCACCGCCGTGGCGGACTCTCTGGCGGAAGCCATTCAGGAAGCCTACCGCATTGCTGACGGCGTTTGCTTTGAGAACGCCTACCGCAGAAGCGACATCGGCAGACGGGCCATGCAGGCCGGTAAGTAATACTATTTCTTAATAAAAATCTTTGATTTTTATTAAGAAGGCACCGCCTTACGGCGTTACCGATTCTGTGATTTTAGGAAAGAAAAATCACAGAATCCCGTCTTATATGATTCTCTAACAAAAAACCTCAATTCTTGCGAATGAAAGTTTTTTATTGAGAATCAGTATAAGATCATGCCGGCGGGGTCATGACTCCGCCCGAGGATATAGAGGAGGTACATCCCATGGTATACCGCATATTTGTAGAAAAAAAGGAAGGCCTTGACAACGAGGCCAAAGGTCTCCTGAACGAAGCCAGAAACCTGCTGGGCATGGAGAAGCTGAAAAACGTCCGCCTGTTTAACCGCTACGACGCGGAAAACATCACGGAGGAACTGTTCCAGTATGCCGTGAAAACCGTTTTCTCCGAGCCTCAGCTGGACATTGCCACAGCCTCCATCGACCTGCCCGGGGCAGCCGTTTTTGCCGTGGAAGCCCTGCCCGGACAGTTTGACCAGCGGGCGGACTCCGCCGCCCAGTGCATCCAGATCATCTCTCAGGGAGAGCGTCCCCTGATCCGCACCGCCAAGGTCTACGCCCTGTACGGCGCGCTGACGGAAAAGGACATTGCCGAATTCAAAAAGTATGTCATCAACCCCGTGGAATGCCGGGAAGCGGCGCTGGAGGTTCCCGAAACCCTTGCCATCCGCTATGACATTCCCACCGAAGTGGCGACTCTCACCGGTTTTACGAAGCTGGATAGGGACGGGCTGGACGCCTTTATCCGGCAGTACGGCCTTGCCATGGATTTGGACGACATTGCCTTCTGCCAGTCCTACTTTGTGGAGGAAGGCCGTGACCCCACCATTACCGAGATCCGCATGATCGACACCTACTGGTCCGACCACTGCCGCCACACCACCTTCGGCACCATTCTGGATCACGTTACCTTCGAGGACAAGCTGCTGCAGAGCACCTATGAAGAGTACCTCGCCACCCGGGAAGCGCTTGGGCGCACCGGAAAGCCCATTTGCCTGATGGATCTGGCCACCATCGCCGTGAAGCACCTGCGTTCCGTGGGTAAGCTGGATAAGCTGGACGAAAGCGAGGAAATCAACGCCTGCACCGTAAAGATGGACGTTACCGTTGACGGTGTGGCAGAGCCCTGGCTGCTGCTTTTCAAGAACGAAACCCATAACCATCCCACGGAGATCGAGCCTTTCGGCGGTGCGGCCACCTGCATCGGCGGCGCCATCCGGGATCCCCTGTCCGGGCGGAGCTACGTCTACGGTGCCATGCGCGTCACCGGCGCGGCTGACCCATTAAAGCCCGTCTCCGAAACCATCCCCGGCAAGCTGCCCCAGCGGAAGATCGTCACCACCGCCGCCGCAGGCTATTCCTCCTATGGCAATCAGATCGGCCTTGCCACCGGCATTGTGGATGAAATCTACCATCCCGGCTACGCCGCCAAGCGCATGGAAATCGGTGCAGTCATCGCGGCGGCTCCTGCGGAAAATGTCCGCCGGGAACGCCCCGACCCCGGAGACGTGGTGATCCTGTTGGGCGGCAATACCGGACGTGACGGCATCGGCGGCGCCACCGGCTCCTCCAAGGCCCACAATATGCAGTCCGTGGAAACCTGCGGTTCCGAGGTGCAGAAGGGCAATGCCCCCGAGGAGCGGAAGCTCCAGCGCCTGTTCCGCAACGCAGAAGCCTCCCGTCTCATCAAGCGCTGCAACGACTTTGGCGCAGGCGGCGTGTCCGTGGCCATCGGCGAGCTGGCAGACGGTCTGACCATCGATCTGAACGCCGTGCCCAAGAAGTACGAAGGTCTTGACGGCACTGAGCTTGCCATTTCCGAATCTCAGGAGCGAATGGCTGTGGTGGTGGAAAGCAAGGATGTTGCCCGGTTCCTGGAGCTGGCCTCCACCGAAAACCTGAACGCCGTTCCCGTGGCGGTGGTGACGGAGCAGGCCCGCCTGGTGATGAACTGGAACGGCAAAACCATCTGCGACATCAGCCGGGACTTCCTGAACTCCAACGGCGCGGCAAAGCACATCGACGTCGCCGCTGCCAAGCCCCAATCCTACGATAAAACCGTCACCGGCGGCTTTTCCGAAAACTTCCTCGCCGTGGCTTCCGATTTGAACACCTGTTCCAAGCGGGGACTGTCTGAGCGCTTCGACTCCACCATCGGCGCTGGCACCGTACTGATGCCCTTCGGCGGCAAGCATCAGCTGACACCCATTCAGGCCATGGTACAGAAGATCTCTGTGGAAAAGAAGCACACCGACGACTGCTCCTTCATGGCCTTTGGCTACAACCCCTTCATTACCTCCGCTTCTCCCTACCATGGAGCGTATCTGGCAGTGGTGGAATCCGTGGCAAAGCTGATTGCCGGCGGCGCCAGCTTTGAAGATACCTATCTGACTTTCCAGGAGTATTTTGAGCGTCTGGGCAAGGATCCGAAGCGCTGGGGCAAGCCCATGGCGGCGCTGCTGGGCGCATTTAAGGCGCAGATGAATCTGGGCATCGGCGCCATCGGCGGAAAGGACTCTATGTCCGGCTCCTTTGAGAATCTGGATGTGCCGCCTACGCTGGTTTCCTTTGCCGTCACAACCGGTAAAACCTCCGAGGTTGTCTCCCCCGAGTTCAAAGCCGCCGGCCACACGGTTTGCCTGCTGAAGCCCGTTTACGATGAAAACGGCCTGCCCGAAACCGCTTCGCTGCTGGAGACCTTCACCCGGGTGACGGATCTGCTGCGCAGCGGCAAGGCCGTGGCTGCCTACACCCCCGGCATGGGCGGTGTGGCGGAAGCCGTGATGAAGATGGGCTTCGGCAACGGCTTCGGCCTTGCCTTTGACGGCGCAGTCACTCTGGACGAGCTGTTCGGCTACGCTTACGGCAGCTTCGTGCTGGAGCTGACCGAGGGCACAGTTGGTAAGGTTCTGGGCGTCACCACCGCCGACGGCAGCTTCTCCTGCCGCGACGAAGCACTGAGCCAAAACGAGGTTCTCAGCGCCTACGAAAACAAGCTGGAATCCGTCTACGCCTGCAACATCCCCACCGTAAAGCAGAACATGGAGACCTTCTCCTATGAGATATCAGAGCGGAAAGCCCCCGCCGTCAAGGCTGCGAAGCCCAAGGTGCTGATTCCCGCCTTCCCCGGCACCAACTGCGAGTACGATTCTGCCAAGGCCGTCCGGGACGCGGGCGCGGAGCCGGAAATCATCGTCATCAACAACCTGAGTGCCGACGGCATCACCCGCAGTGTGGAGCGCTTCGCTGATGCGCTGAAGTCCGCCCAAATGGTATTTATCCCCGGCGGCTTCTCCGGCGGTGACGAGCCTGACGGCTCCGGCAAGTTCATAACGGCATTCTTCCGCAACGCTGCGGTAAAGGAGGGCGTCACCGAGCTGCTGGAGAAGCGGGACGGCCTGATGTGCGGTATCTGCAACGGCTTCCAGGCGCTAATCAAGCTGGGATTGGTACCCTACGGGAAAATCATCGATACCGACGAGACCTGCCCCACTCTGACCTTCAACAACATTTCCCGTCACCAGAGCCGCATCGTCCGCACCCGGGTAGCCTCCAACAAGTCCCCCTGGCTGGCGCTGACCAACGTAGGCGACGTGTACAACGTACCTATCTCCCACGGCGAAGGCAAGTTCCTGGCTTCCGAAGAACTGGTTCGGAAGCTGGCGGCAAATGGGCAGATCGCTACCCAGTATGTTGATCTGAACGGCGAAGCCACCGCCGACGTTCACTTTAACCCCAACGGTTCTCTCTACGCCATCGAGGGCATCACCTCTCCCGACGGCCGGGTCTTCGGCAAAATGGGTCACAGCGAGCGTATCGGCAATGGGCTGTACCGGAATGTCCCCGGTAATTACGATATCCGCATGTTTGAGGCTGCTGTGAAATACTTCAAGTAACTGCGAATATCTTCCGCTCCCGAAGGTAGGAACGACTGGACTTCACGACGCTGTGATGCTAAAACCTGTTTGTTGTTCTGGTGCGGGATTTCGGCGCAAAACAGCACAAAAAACTGGAGTGGCGCAGCTAACGCTGCGCCACTCCGCATAATAGTCCAGGAACTTCTGTATGAAATTTCAGCCGCTTACAGCTTGGGGCCAGCCTCGACCAGAGCCTTGCCGGCATCGTTGCCGGTGTACTTGACGAAGTTCTTCACGAAGCGGCCGGCCAGATCCTTGGCCTTGACTTCCCAGTCCTCCACGTTGGCGTAGGTGTCCCGGGGATCCAGAATGGCGGGGTTGACGCCGGGAAGGCTGGTGGGAACCTCCAGATCGAACAGGGGGATCTTCTTGGTCTCGGCCTTCAGAATGTCGCCGTTCAGGATGGCGTCGATAATGCCGCGGGTATCCTTGATGGTGATACGCTTGCCGGTGCCGTTCCAGCCGGTGTTGACCAGATAAGCCTTGGCGCCGTTGGCCTCCATCTTCTTAACCAGCTCCTCACCGTACTTGGTGGGATGCAGCTCCAGGAAAGCCTGGCCGAAGCAGGCGGAGAAGGTGGGGGTGGGCTCGGTGATGCCGCGCTCGGTGCCGGCCAGCTTGGCGGTGAAGCCGGACAGGAAGTAGTACTGAGCCTGCTCGGGAGTCAGGATGGACACGGGAGGCAGAACGCCGAAGGCGTCGGCAGACAGGAAGATCACGTTCTTGGCTGCGGGAGCGGCGGACACGGGACGCACGATGTTCTGGATGTGGGTGATAGGATAGGACACACGGGTGTTCTCGGTGACGGACTTGTCAGCGAAATCGCACTTGCCGTTTTCATCCAAAGTCACGTTCTCCAGCAGAGCGTTGCGCTTGATGGCGTTGTAGATATCGGGCTCGGAATCCTTGTCCAGGTTGATAACCTTGGCGTAGCAGCCGCCCTCAAAGTTGAACACGCCGTTGTCGTCCCAGCCGTGCTCGTCGTCGCCGATCAGCAGACGCTTGGGGTCGGTGGACAGGGTGGTCTTGCCGGTGCCGGACAGGCCGAAGAACAGAGCGGTGTTCTTGCCCTCCTTGTCGGTGTTGGCGGAGCAGTGCATGGAGGCGATGCCCTTCAGAGGCAGGTAGTAGTTCATCATGGAGAACATGCCCTTCTTCATCTCGCCGCCGTACCAGGTGTTCAGGATGACCTGCTCACGGGAAGTGATGTTGAAGGCCACGCAGGTGCTGGAGTTCAGGCCCAGCTCTTTGTAGTTCTCAACCATGGCCTTGGAAGCGTTGTAGACAACGAAGTCAGGCTCAAAGGTCTTCAGCTCCTCCTCAGAGGGGACGATGAACATGTTCTTGATGAAGTGAGCCTGCCATGCCACCTCCACGATAAAGCGGACGTTCATCCGGGTGTCGGCATTGGCGCCGCAGAAAGCGTCCACGACGTACAGCTTCTTGTCAGACAGCTCCTTGACGGCCAGATCCTTCACGGTGGCCCAGACATCCTCGCTCATGGGATGGTTGTCGTTCTTGAACTCATCGGAGGTCCACCACACGGTGTCCTTGGAGTTCTCGTCCATAACGATGTACTTATCTTTGGGGGAGCGGCCGGTGTAAACGCCGGTCATGACATTGACGGCACCCAGCTCGCTGACCTGACCCTTTTCGTAGCCTTCCAGGGTGGGGTCCATCTCCGCCTCAAACAGAGACTCATAGGAGGGGTTGTGGACGATCTCGGTGGTACCGGTGATGCCATAACGCTTCAAATCGATTGCCATAATACAGTAACCTCTTTCATTAGAATTATATATATGAGAGCCCCGCCAGACCGGAACCGGATTTCGCCCCGTTTCGCGATTTGGCACCCCATATTTATCGATTCTATCATACACTATCGATATAAAAAAATCAATAGGAAACTGCAAAGAATTTGGCTTGCGGAGGGTGCGGAACGCGTTGCCGGGCATCGGAAGAACCGGCCGGCAGCCCTCCTTCGGCCCTCGGGAATACGGCGCAGCTGAACCGTTATCTCCCCTCAATTCCGGCGGCATGCCCCCGGCTGCGCACTGTGCACACCCTTTCGTTCCGGTAAAGAAACGATATAAAGATACCGAAAAAAGAGAAAAAATGTATTTACAACGTTTCCCCCTTGTGTTAATATATATTTGGTGGAAGTTGGGACTTCCTCCGGTCTTTCCCTATGTGTTTTTAACCAACGTTCCGATTCCGGCGGTTGGTCTAAAAATATACGGACTTTTCGGGCGCTAACTTGTCTGACAAGTCCACTTAAAATCCATCTACGGAGGTTACATACAAATGGCTCAAAAAGTTCAGTTTGTGGAGACTGTCCTGCGTGACGCGAACCAGTCTCTCATCGCAACCCGCCTGCCTTTCGACAAGTTTGCTCCCATGCTGGAGACCATCGACAAGGTTGGCTACTACGCCATCGAGTGCTGGGGCGGCGCCACCTTTGACGTCTGCCTGCGCTACCTGAATGAAGATCCCTGGGAGCGTCTGCGCAAGATCCGCGCTGCCGTACCCAACACCAAGCTGCAGATGCTGCTACGGGGTCAGAACGTTCTGGGTTACGCCCACTATCCCGATGACTTTGTCAAGCTCTTCGTGCAGAAGGCTGTCGAGAACGGCATCGATATCATCCGCATCTTCGACGCTCTTAACGACACCAACAACCTGAAGGTCGCCATGGAGGCCACCGTCAAGGCCGGCGCCATCGCTTCCGGCACCCTGTCCTACACCACCTCTCCCGTCCACACCCACAAGAAGTATGTGGAAATGGTGAAGGAGCTGAAGGAAATGGGCGCTTCCACCATCTGCATTAAGGATATGGCCGGCATCATGGGCCCCCAGGAGGCTTACGATCTGGTTTCCGCCATCAAGGACGCCGCTCCCGAGCTGCCCATCGACCTGCACACCCACTCCACCACGGGCCTCGCTTTCATGACCTACCTGAAGGCTGTGGAAGCCGGTGTGGATATCATCGACACCGCCATTTCTCCCTTCTCCGGCGGCACCTCCCAGCCCGCTACCGAGACCCTGGCCTACGCTCTGCGTCAGCTGGGCTACGAGGTTGATCTGGATGACGCCATGACCAAGAAGATGGCCGACTACTTCAAGGGCGTCCGGGACGACTTCATCAAGGACGGCACTCTGATGCCCAAGTCCATGGCGACCGATACCCAGTGCCTGACCTATCAGATCCCCGGCGGTATGCTGTCCAATCTGCTCAGCCAGCTGAAGCAGGTCAACGCTTTGGACCGCTTCGACGAGGTTCTGGTGGAGACTCCCAAGGTTCGTAAGGACATGGGTTATCCTCCTCTGGTCACCCCCACTTCCCAGATGGTCGGCGTGCAGGCTGTGCGCAACGTGCTGGACGGCCAGCGCTACAAGTCCGTCTCCAAAGAGATCAAGGCTTACTGCCGCGGTGAATACGGTCACACTCCCGCCCCCATCGACCCTGAAATTCAGAAGAAGATCCTGGGCGACGAGCAGCCCCTGACTGTCCGCTACGCCGACACCCTGGAGCCTGTTGTGGATAAGACCCGTGAGAAGCTGGGCGATCTTGCCAAGTCCGACGAAGATGTCCTGAGCTACATCGCCTTCCCCAACCTGGCAGAGAAATTCCTGGAGAACCGGAAGGCCAAGGAAGAGAACGTTGCTACCTACTCCATCGTGGAGTGCTAAGGAGGTAACATTATGGTGTTAGCTTCCAATCTGGAGAATATGGGCATTCTGGACGCCGGTGTTGTGGCGCTTCTGGGCTATGCCGTAGTGTTCTTCGGCCTGATTTTGCTGATGTGCGTCGTCACCATCATGGGCAGGATCTTCATCGCCAAGGAGAAGAAGGTCGCCGCCCACTCCGCCGCTGCCAAGGCTGCCGTCGCAGCCGCTTCCGCTGACGCGCCTGTCGCTGAGGCTCCCGTTGCTCCCGGCACCGCGGGCAAGCTGAAACTGTACGACGTTGAGCCCAAAACCGCCGCTATGCTCATGGCCATTGTGGCCGATAAGATGGGCAAGCCCCTGAACGAGCTGCGCTTCATTTCCATCAAGGAGGTCAAATAATCATGAAATACAAAGTGACCCTGAACGGCCGCACCTACGAGGTGGAGGTCGAAGCCGGCAAGGCAATGCTGCTGGATGAGTACGAAGCCATTGTCCCCACCGCCGCTCCCGTGGCTGCTCCCGCCGCTGCCCCTGCCCCCGCCGCCGCTCCTGCGGCTGCTCCCGCTCCCGCTGCCGCCCCCGCCCCTGTGGCCGGCGAGGCTGTCACCGCCCCCATGCCCGGCAACATCCTGAAGGTGAACGTCACCGCCGGTCAGGCCGTGAAGGAAGGCGACGTTCTGGTGGTGCTGGAGGCCATGAAGATGGAGAACGAGATCATGGCTCCCAAGGCCGGCACCGTTGCTCAGGTTCTGGTTTCCAAGGGTTCTACCGTCGACACCGGCGCTACTCTGGTCGTCCTCGGCTAAGGAGGATCGACCATGAGCATCAATATCGGTGAAATTCTGTTAAACCTGTGGCAGGGTTCCGGCTTCAACGCCATTTTTGCCGGCTTTGCCGACGGCGGCTGGCAGAATCTGGTGATGCTGATCATCGCCTGCGTGCTGCTGTACCTGGGCATTGTAAAGAAGTTCGAGCCCCTGCTGCTGGTGGGCATCGCCTTCGGCTGCCTGCTTTCCAACCTGCCTCTGGGCGGGCTGTACCATCAGGAGCTGTGGGACAACTTCATGAATCCTGCCAGCGAGCTGTATCACAGCTACGGCGCCATTATGCGCGAAGGCGGTCTGCTGGATATCTTCTACATCGGCGTCAAGACTTCCCTGTACCCCTGCCTGATCTTCATGGGCGTGGGCGCCATGACTGACTTCGGCCCCCTGCTGTCTAACCCCAAGAGCCTGCTGCTGGGCGCTGCTGCTCAGCTGGGCGTATTTGTCGCTTTCTTCGGCGGTATTCTGCTGGGCTTCACCGGCCCCGAGGCCGCCTCCATCGGTATCATCGGCGGCGCGGATGGCCCCACTGCCATCTTCCTGACCACCAAGCTGGCTCCCCATCTGCTGGGCGCTATTGCCGTGGCGGCCTACTCCTACATGGCGCTGATTCCTCTGATTCAGCCCCCCATCATGAATCTGCTGACCTCTGCCGAGGATCGGAAGATCAAGATGGTGCAGACCCGTACCGTCTCCAAGACCGAGAAGATCATCTTCCCCATCGTAGTCGTGATCTTCGTGGCACTGCTGCTGCCTGACACCGCTCCTCTGATCGGCTGCCTGATGCTGGGCAACCTGCTGAAAGAGACCGGCGTTACTGACCGCCTCAGCGACACCGTGCAGAACGCTCTGATGAACATCGTCACCATTCTGCTGTCCACCGCTGTGGGTGCTACCATGGTCGGCTCCACCTTCCTGACCGCCAATACCCTGAAGATCGTGGTGCTGGGCGTCGTGGCCTTCGGTATTTCCACCGCAGGCGGCCTGCTGGGCGGCAACATTATGTGCAAGCTCACCGGCAAGAAGGTCAACCCGCTCATCGGCTCCGCCGGCGTCTCCGCCGTTCCCATGGCCGCCCGTGTTTCCAACACCGTGGGTCAGAAGAACAACCCAGCCAACTTCCTGCTGATGCACGCCATGGGTCCCAACGTGGCCGGCGTCATCGGCTCCGCCATCGCGGCAGGCTTCCTGCTGTCCGTGTTCGGCTGATGCCTCGCAAAAAACACGCTCAACCACAAGGTTGGGCGTGTTTTTTCGGTACGGGGCTGCAGCCATGGTAATACACACGGAGACAGGGCACCCATCCTTTTCCCGGAGAAAACATGCCTTGCAGTGGCTCCGAAAGGGCAGGTTAGCCGCCTTAACATGGCAAATTAGTTTACATAATCTATTTTGTAACTCCTTGTAACAGTTGACATAAATCGAGTTGTCCACATTTTCCACAGGTTTTTCCACAGGCTATGCCGGGAAAGGTGTTGAAAAGTCAGGGTATTTTCAGGCTTTATAGAAATATCTCCACAGCTTTGCACATAACTGTGGAGATATCTCGGATTTACATAACATCATTTTAGGAGGGGAAATCAGTCAAACAGCACTTTGGCGGAGAATACCAGTTCATCTTTTTCTCCGTTGTTTCTGCGGGTATCTACCCGCAGGCAGCCGTCTTCAACAAAGTCCCAGTGCAGCTCCAGGCGCTGCCCCTCCCGGGCCTCGCTGTGGTAGCAGACGGTAAACTCTTTCACGGGGTGCCCCTCATGGAAGGCGCTGGGCAGCAGGTCATCGATCCAGTCTAAGTATCTGGTATTGTTCATATGCCCGTTGCGGTCAAGGTCGGTGAAGCACACGTCCCGCCGGCGGCAGTTTTCCATCACCTTGGGCACCAGGCCGCCGGGCAGCGCCAGCTCTGTGCCCCGGAGGGTGCCGGATACAACGATGCCACTTTTTCCCGGCAGAATCATATTCCTGGTATCCAGATCCATCAGTACCCACAGGCTGATGGATCGGAAGCATTCATTGCCCGCCTGATCGTAAGCCACCATGGAGCGGGGATAAGCCACCCGGGTGGTGGGCATGGGCCATGTCTCGATATGGATGGTTTCGCCCCGCTCAGGCAGACGGGTGACCTGCACCCGGTGCCGCGTCACCGCCCAGAACAGCCGCCGCCGCGCCAGCGTGTCGTAATCCAGCGCCAGCTCATTACAGTGCTGTCCCGCCACCTCCTGGGCAAAATACAGGATGGTAGAGGGCTTTAAGCGCCCAAAGCGGTCTACGCAGATATCCCGGACCTCAAAGTCCTGCTGAAAAATGGGTTCCATAAATTACACCTCGAAGCAATTGAATGAATGACCAATAAAGCGTATCGGTTTGACACAGCCCCGCATAAATTGCAGTTCAGCGCATCAAAGCCTTCCCCAGAGGGGAAGGCTTTGCAGCTGCGATGCCAAGCTGCAATTTCGAACCGCATGACAAATCGGGCGGTGCTCAATGGCGTAACAGCGCCACGCCTGCTTCGTCACGCCGGTGCCCGGGGAGTATCCCCGCAAACTGCAATTTGCCGCTTGCTGTGTTTACCCCGACAAGCATTCCAATGGATAGCACCTCGAAAAACTGCCCTTTTGTGATTTTGTCCGGAGCTTTTGCTTAAAACCGCAAAAAGCAGTTTTCATGATGATATTGACGGATAGGATCTCCTGTTCCGCTTGTAATAGTATGTGCTCACGGCTGAAAGACGAAAAGCCTCACCCTTTGTCCTCCGTTAACGTCAAATTGACCCGGTACTGCCTGCCGCTGCGGTAGATGACGGCCTCCACCGTATCTCCCACCTCCCGGTTGTAGATAACGCCGTTCAGGGCGTCCATGGTGGTTACGCCGGTGCCGTCGATGCTGATGAGGATGTCTCCCTCCTCGATGCCCTTGGCAGCGGCGTCGCTGGTCCGGTCTATATCGGTAATATACAAACCGGCGGGGAGGCGGTAATAATACTGGTCAAAGGCAGACAGGGCTTCCCCTTCGATTCCAAGAGTAGGCCGGCCGGAGACGTAGCCCTGGGAAATCAACTGCTCCACCACCTCTTTCACTGTGGAGCTGGGAATGGCGAAGCCCAGGCCCTCTACACCGGCAGAATCGGTAAACGCGCCGATCTTCATGGTGTTGATGCCGACGACCTGACCGTAGCAGTTGATGAGCGGACCGCCGGAATTTCCGGAATTCAGGGCGGCATTGGTCTGAATCAGGGTCATGGTGCGCCCGTTCATATCCATATCCCGGCCGATGCCGGAAACAATACCATCGGTATAGGTGCCCCGGAACTTGACCCCAAGCGGGTCGCCGATGGCTACAACCGTATCGCCCACCCGCAGGCTGTCAGAATCCCCAAACTGCGCCGGAGTCAGACCGGATCCTTCAATGTGCAGCACCGCCAAGTCAGACACCGCGTCGGCGCCCACCAGCATTGCGGGCAGAACCTGACCGTCCGTAAGCTGAACCGTGATGGACACACCGTTTTCCACCACATGACAGTTGGTGACGATGTAACCATCCTCTGTGAGAATCACGCCGGTACCGGTGGATGTGGCGCTCTGGGCAGTACTGGTGATGGACACCACGGAGTCGATGTTCCGGCTGTAGATCTCCTGCAGGGACAGCCCGCCCTCGGTGGGAATGTTGTCCACGGACTGGGGACACTGCTGCAGGTCAATGGTGGGGTTTTCCTCCTGTGCGGAGGAGGAAAGCGGTGCCTGGGTCGGGAGCGTGGTTGCTTCCACAGGCAGCGTTGCGCCGGTAGCAAAGGAGATGGACAAGTCGTTTTCCTCCCGGGTGTTCAGCTTATGAAACAGCCGTACGTTCAGAATGCCCAGCACAGTGATGATGCCGCACAGGAAGATAATCAGAATCAGCAGCAGCGCCACCATGCCGCCGTGGCTTTTCGGCGGCTCGGTACGTCCCGTGCCGTACACGCTGTCATCCCAGGGGTGATTATTGTGTTTGCGTTCGTCCATACAATTACCTCAAACAAAAGGTGCGGGAAACTCTGATTCAATCGGCAAGAGCGGATGGCGAGCGATTTTGTCACAGACGAGCGTGTTAAAAACGAAGGAATACTGGATGTATTTCTCGTTTTGAACACTGCATGGATGTGGCAAAAGCTCCGCCACTCAGCCGCAGACGATTCATCAGAGATTCCTGAGATTCTTTTCTATCGATCAGACTATGCCCAAAGGCGGAATGCGAAATGACGCCCAGCCCCTGAGGAGTCTCTGATGAATCGTCTGCGGCTGTGGCCGGAGTCTCTCGCCCACAGCGCTTGCCGATTTCATCAGAGCTTTCCTAATTCACCAGCGGCATGGTGAAAGTGAACTCGGTTTTTCCGTCCTTGGAGCTGACGGAAATGTCCTCGCCATGGCTGCATACGATGGTCTTGACGATGTACAGCCCCAGGCCCCAGCCGTCCCGGTTTTTGGAGCGGGATTTGTCCAGCTTATGGAAGCGGTCGAATACCAGAGGCAGCTCGTCGGGAGGGATGGTCTCACCGTCGTTGGAGACGGAGACATAGGCCTTGCTGCCCCCTTCCTTGATTCTCAGCCCCAGATTTCCGCCGTCGGGGCAGAATTTCACAGCGTTGTCAATGAGATTGTAGATCACCTGGGTGATGTAATCCGGGTTCGCCATGGTGTACACCGGATGCTCCGGCATATCTACATTGACATTCAGGTGCTTGTCGTTGATCTTTTTCTCGAAGGTAATCAGCACCTGCCCGGCGCAGTCCTCCAGATCGAAGTGCATCTTCTTTTCCTCGGGAATGCCCTCTTCCTTTTGCAGCTGGGAAATGTCCAGCATACTGCGCACCAGACGGCTTAAGCGCTTGGTTTCATCGGAAACGATGCGCAGGTAGTGCTCCTGCTTTTCCTTCGGGATGGTGCCGTCCAGGATGCCGTCTACATAGCCGGAAATGGTGGTCATGGGGGTTTTCAGCTCATGGGAGACGTTCGCGACAAATTCCTGCCGCTGGTACTCGCTCTTTTGCAGAGACACCGCCATGTTGTTGAAAGCCACCGCCAGTTCCTCCATTTCCTCGGAGTAATCATCCTCCAGCCTGACCCGGGCTTCCAAATCCCCGTGACCAAAGGCAGTGGCGGTTTTCGCCATGTCCTTCAGCGGCCGGCTTTCCCGCCGGGCAAAGGCGGTGACCGCCAGCACGGAAATCAGCACCACGAACAGGGCCGCAGTCAGAAAAATATTGGAAATCCGGTTCAAAATCTGGGTGGTCGCGTTGGTGGGGGTGGAGACCAACACAATGCCATTGGTACCGCCGCCGCAGGCAATGGGCACGGACACCACATAGCGCCGGTCGGTATACAGCCCCCTGATCATGCCGGTGGCCGTATCTCCGCCGTTATCAATCACCTTTTTCAGGTATTCCCGGTTCAGCTGCAGGCCCTGATGTTCGCAGCCCGAAGGCGCGTCGGAGCAAAGCACCACATTTCCATCGTTGTCGCAGATTACCGCGTCAGCGCCCGACACCTGAGAGGCAATGGTGAGATTCAGTAAAAAATCCCGGTTGGACAGGCTGCCGTTCTGAGAATAGGCGGCAGCCAGATTGGCGATGGCACTGGCATTCTGCTGCAGGTCTGAAAAAGTGATCTCTGTCAGGTACTTCTTCACCTGCAGCTGAAAAGACGCCCCCAGAATGGTCAGCGCCAGGAGTAAAATCGCGGCAGCGGTGGAAAAGCTGCGGCTGAAGGTACTCTTCATGCTTACAGCACCTCGAACTTATACCCAACGCCCCACACAGTTTTCAGACTCCACTGGTCACTGACACCCTCCAGTTTCTCCCGCAGGCGCTTGACATGGACATCCACAGTGCGGGAATCGCCGAAATAGTCAAAGCCCCATACTTCATCCAGCAGCTGGTTGCGGGTGTAAACCCGGTTGGGAGAGGAGGCAAGATAATAAAGCAGCTCCATCTCCTTGGGGGGCGTATCCACCTTTTTGCCGTCCACGGTGAGCTCAAAGGCATCCATGTCGATGACGAGCTTGTCGAACACCAGCCGCCGTGCTTTTTTCTCTGCAGCAACGCCGGAAGCGCGGCGGAGCACCGCCTCGATCCGGGCCAGCACTTCCTTCATCTCAAAGGGCTTGGTGACGTAGTCGTCGGCACCGGTTTTCAAGCCCATTACCTTGGAATCGGTATCACCCTTGGCAGTGAGCATGATGATGGGTGTCTGTGCCTCGGCACGGATGGCCTTGCACACCGCCCAGCCGTCCATGACGGGCATCATCACATCCAGCAGCACCAGATCGGGCTTAATGGCCCGGAACTTGGCCAGCCCCTGCCCGCCGTCGGCGGCCACGGTGACGGCATAGCCCTCCTTTTCCAGATACATCTGCAGCAATTCCGCGATATTGCGGTCATCCTCCACAATCAAAACAGAAACAGCCATAGTAATCTTCCTCCCATTTTTTCATAATTACCCTTTTCCCCTATTATAGCGCGAATTCCAGTTTTCTAGTGAACAAATTGTAAAGACTTCCACCCCAATTTATGAACGGACAAGTTGTGCTTGCATATTCTTCCGTTTCAGGGTATCATGGAACGCGAAAAAAAGCGGCGGCGCAGACGCGGCGGCGCGCACAGTACTTTTCAAAAAAGGAGCGTTTGTTTTGATTGAACTGCTGAAAGCCATTCTCTTCGGCATTGTGGAGGGCGTCACGGAATGGCTGCCCATTTCTTCCACAGGCCATCTGATCCTGCTCAATGAATTTGTCACCCTGAACGTCTCCGATGCGTTCCGGAGCATGTTCGACGTGGTGATTCAGCTGGGCGCGATTCTCGCGGTCATCGTTCTGTTTTTCCATAAGCTCAATCCCTTCTCCCCCCAAAAAACGGAGGGTGAAAAAAAGCAGACCTGGCAGCTTTGGTTCAAGGTCATTGCCGCCATTATCCCCTCGGGCATTGTGGGTGTGCTCTTGGACGACTGGATGGACGCCCATTTGCATAACGCCATGGTGGTCTCCATCGCGCTGATTGTCTACGGTGTCGCCTTTATTCTTGTAGAGCGGCGCAATGCCCGGGGCAAATTCCAGCGGATTTCCACAAAGGATGGCGTTACCGTCGCCAAACTGAAGGAGCAGTCCGTGGATAATGTATATGACATTACTTATCGCACCGCGCTGATAATCGGCCTTTTCCAGTGCCTGAGTCTGATTCCCGGTACCTCCCGCTCCGGCTCCACCATTTTGGGCGCCATTCTCATCGGCGTGGGACGCAGCGCCGGCGCGGAGTTCTCCTTCTTCATGGCGATTCCCACCATGCTGGGCGCCTCCGCCATCAAGGGGCTGAAATTCCTGATGAGCGGCGTCAGCGCCACCGGAACGGAAATCGGCGTGCTGGTCATCGGATGCGTTGTGTCCTTCCTTGTGAGCCTGGCCGTGATCCGGGGTCTGATGGAGTATGTGCGGAACCACTCGTTCTCGGCCTTCGGCGTTTACCGCATCGTTCTGGGCGTGGTAGTGCTGCTGTACTTCGCTTTCGCAGGCTAAGGAACCTCTGAATAAATCGTCTGCGGCTGAATGGCGGATCTTTTGCCATCAGCTCTTACCGATTTCATCAGAGCTTCCCTAATTCCGGCGTCTCTTTCTACACTTTTCACAAAATTTGTACATTCTTATTTGACAAAATAACCCAGACGCTTTATAATGAAACCGATGGGCATTTTGCCCTCGGTTATCGAAAAATTCTGAAAAGGACGGATCAGAACATGTATAAAATCGTTCGCAAGCAGGAGCTGAACCCCTCCGTCACCCTGATGGAGATTGAGGCGCCCTTTGTTGCCCGCAAGGCCAAGGCCGGTCAGTTCATCATTTTCCGCATCGATGAAATGGGCGAGCGTGTTCCCCTGACCATCGCCGGTTACGACCGGGAGAAGGGCACCGTTACCATTATCTTTCAGAAGGTCGGCTTCTCCACAAACGCTTTGGGTGAGCTGAAGGAAGGCGACTACATCCGCGACTTCGTCGGTCCCCTGGGCAAGCCCACCCCTGTGGAAGGCAAGAAGAAAGTATGTGTGGTCGGCGGCGGCGTGGGCTGCGCCATCGCGCTGCCCTCTGCCAAGGGCTTTAAGGAAGCCGGTGCGGAAGTGACCGTCATTGTCGGCTTCCGCAGCAAGGATATTGTCATCCTGGAAGACGAGTTCAAGGCGGTTGCCGATCACTTCATCATGATGACCGACGACGGCAGCTACGGCCGCCACGGTCTGGTTACCCAGCCCCTGCAGGAGCTGCTGGAAGCCGGCGAGCAGTTTGACGAGGTTCTCGCCATCGGCCCTGTGCCCATGATGAAGTTCGTCTGCAAGACCACGCAGCCCTTCGGCGTTCACACCAGCGTGTCCCTGAACCCCATCATGGTGGACGGCACCGGCATGTGCGGCGGCTGCCGGGTCACCGTCGGCGGCGAGACCAAGTTCGCCTGCGTGGACGGCCCCGAGTTCGATGGCCACAAGGTGGACTTTGCCGAGCTGATGAGCCGCAACGGTACTTACCGCGACCGTGAGGCCGACGTCAAGGAGCATCACGTCTGCCGCATTGAGTCCATGGGCAAAGCCCTGATTAAATAAGGAGGTAATGCAAAATGGCTAACATGACTCTTGTAAAAACCCCCATGCCTGAGCAGGATCCTCAGGTTCGCGCCCACAACTTCAAGGAAGTCACCCTTGGCTATACCGCCGAAATGGCAATTGAGGAAGCCAAGCGGTGCTTGAGCTGCAAGAACCCCAAATGTGTCGAGGGCTGCCCCGTCAACGTCCGCATCCCTGAGTTCATCAAGAAGGTGCAGGAGGGTGACTTCAAGGCCGCTTACGAGATCATCACCTCCACCAACGCTCTGCCCGCCCTTTCCGGTCGTGTCTGCCCCCAGGAGACCCAGTGTGAGTCCAAGTGCGTCCGGGGCATCAAGGGCGAAAGCGTTGCCATCGGCCGTCTGGAGCGCTTCGTTGCCGACTGGTACCGGGAGAACGTCAACGCCATGCCTGAGAAGGTTCCCTCCAACGGCATCAAGGTAGCCGTTGTCGGTTCCGGCCCTGCCGGTCTGACCTGCGCCAGCGACCTTGCCAAGAAGGGCTATCAGGTCTCCGTGTTTGAGGCACTGCACACCGCCGGCGGCGTGCTGGTTTACGGTATTCCCGAGTTCCGTCTGCCCAAGGCCATTGTTGCCAACGAGGTCACCAAACTCCAGGCCCAGGGCGTGGAAGTCATGACCAACATGGTCATCGGCCGGGTTCTGACCATCGACGAGCTGTTCGAGATGGGCTACAAGGCCGTGTTCGTCGGCTCCGGCGCAGGTCTGCCCATGTTCATGAACATCCCCGGCGAGGCTCTGAAGGGCGTTATGTCCGCCAACGAGTACCTGACCCGTACCAACCTGATGAAGGCCTACACCGAAGAAGCCGACACCCCCGTCATCAAGTCCAAGGCGGTGGCTGTCGTCGGCGGCGGCAACGTTGCCATGGACGCCGCCCGGTGCGCTATGCGTCTGGGTGCGGAGCACGTCTACATTGTCTACCGCCGCGGCGAAGCCGAAATGCCCGCCCGTCTGGAAGAGCAGCACCACGCCAAGGAAGAGGGCATTGAGTTCAAGACCCTGTGCAACCCCGTGGAGATTCTGGGCGGCGAGGATGGCCGGGTAAACGGCATCAAGTGCGTCCGCATGGAGCTGGGCGAGCCGGACGCATCCGGACGCCGCCGTCCCATGGCGGTGGAGGGCAGCGAGTTCGTGCTGGATGTGGACACCGTGATTATGTCTCTGGGCACCAGCCCCAACCCTCTGATCCGCTCCACCACTCCCGGTCTGGATACCAACCGCAAGGGCTGTCTGATTGTGGATGAGAACGAAATGACCACCCGCGAGGGCGTGTTCGCCGGCGGCGACGCCGTCACCGGCGCGGCTACCGTCATCCTCGCCATGGGCGCAGGCAAGAAGGGCGCTGCCGCCATCGACGCGTTCCTGAAGAAATAAGCGATATATGACTTCACCCCACGGCATAAGCCGTGGGGTGATTTCTCATTCGGTTACAGCAGGATCCCTGCGAAGCACTGTGCTGCCAGATACAGTCCCAGCGCGCTGAGGGCTGGCGCCGCGTTAGCCTTTGTCCCGGAGGTCAGGCGGCTGGTAATAGAATCAAACAGCCAGGTATTCACGGTAAACACCACGCCGCCTGTCAGCCCGATTTTCCAGAAGGTGTGCTGACAGGCAAATCCCGCCATCAGCGGAAGCAGAGCGAAGGTGACCACGGACAGCGCCGCTGCGCACACATAGCACCGCTTCTCATCGTGAGCCAGATAAAACTCCAGCAGCAGCGTCAAAAGGGAAATCAGCGCCATATTGGGAATGTTCAGCACCGGAAGCACTGCCGCAGGCTGAACCGCCCGAAGGATGAGCATTGCCAGCATTGCCGCAAAGAGTACCGCAGCCAGCAGGGTATTGAGCAGATATTTATTGTTTTTCATCATCTCAGCCTCCCCAGGAAGTGGCGCCGGAGGACGCATCTGCGCCGGTGACAAAGCCTACCGCCGAATTGACGCTCCGGGCAATGGCACGGGAGGTCACAGTGGCGCCGGTGAGGGCGTCAATGTTTTTTCCCACCTCGGCATCTGCGGCGGTGTTCAGAAACTGGATCAGGAAATCCGCGTCGGTCAGAGCCTTTCCGCCCAGTCCGGGAGTCTCGGACATGTTCCGAATCTGCAGTCCGGTGACGCGTCCTTCGTTGCTGACACCGATGAGCATGGTAATGTCTCCGGCATAGCCGGAGGTAACGGTGTTGATGACGTAACCGGTTTCGCCCTTATAGACAGCGCGGATGTTGGCGTCATTGCCGGTATATACCTCCTGGGTGAAGGTGGCGGAGCCGGGCAGGATGGTCTGCATTTTGGCGTTCAGCTCCGATTCCATCCGCGCCTGGCGGAAGCCCGCGAGGCCGTTGTAGGCCCCCAGCAAAACAACCGCCGCCAGCACGATGGCGAGAATGGGCATCCAGATGGTCTTACGCATCCCGGTTTCCTCCTTTCTTCACGCCGAAACGCCTCGGCGGGGTAAGGCGGTCGATGGCCCATGCGCAGGCGTTCATCAGCAGAATGGCGTAGGTAACGCCTTCCGGGAACAGGCCGAAGTAACGGAAAAGCACCGTCAGCACACCGCAGCCGATGCCGTAGACAATCTGTCCCACCGGAGTGACGGGGGAGGTGGCGTAGTCCGTGGCCATGAAAACAGCGCCCAGCATCACACCGCCGCTGAATAAACTGTAGAGCATCCACAGCAGCGCGCTGTCGGTCTTGTGGAAAACAAACGTCAGCGCTGCCACTGTGCCGAGATACGCTGCCGGAATGCGGACGGAAATCACCTTGCGGATAACAAGATATCCGCCGCCGATGAGCAGCGCCAGAGCGGACAGCTCGCCGATGGAACCGGGGCAATTTCCAAGGAACATATCAAGGACACTCTGTTCCGGCAGGGCGGGCATGACCATGTGGTGCAGGGGGGTGGCGGTGCTTACGCCGTCCACACCCGGAACACTGTACCGGGTCAGCGCCGCCGGGAACAGCAGCAGCACAAAGGCTCTTGCCGCCAGGGCGGGATTAAACACATTCTGTCCCAGACCGCCGCACAGCAGTTTGACAAACACGATGGCAAACACGCTGCCCAGAATCACGATCCAGTAAGGCGTGGCAGCCGGAAGGGTCAGGGCAAAGAGCATACCCGTAACCAGAGCAGAACAATCGGGCAGGGTATTGCGCTTTTTGGCAATCACGCTGTACAGCCACTCCGCCGCCACGGCAGAAGCCATAGAGACGGCGGTAAGCAGCAGTGCCCGGAAGCCCAGCACCACCGTCCCCACAATCAGCGCGGGAATCAGTGCAATCACCACGTCCAGCATCAGCCGGCTGGTGCGGAAGTCGCCGCGAATATGGGGTGAGGAAGCAACAGTCAAATTCATTTTACCGGAACCTCCTTTGCTTGTTCGGCGGCGGCACGCGACAGCTGCTTGCCCTTGCGGATAAACTCCACCAGCGGAAGCTTTCCGGGGCAGGTAAAGGCGCAGCTGCCGCACTCAATGCAGTCTAAAACGTGCAGCCGGTTTAAGTCATCGGTTCTGCCGCACCTGGCGTAGCGGTACAGGTACAGCGGCTCCAGCCGCATGGGGCATACCCCCACGCACTTGCCGCAGCGCAGACACACGGGATTCTCCGCCGCGCCGTTCTGATCCTTCGGCAGGCACAGGATGGAGTTGGTTGCTTTCACCACAGGGACGGACAGGTCGCTTTGGGCAACGCCCATCATGGGGCCGCCGCTGATCACCCGCTCAGTCTCGTCGGTCAGGCCGCCGGCCTCGGCAATAAGATCCCGGAATGGGGTGCCGATGCGGACGATAAAGTTCTGGGGCTCATTGACCGTCTCACCGGAAATGGTAACGATGCGCTCCGTCAGGGGCGTACCCAGACACACCGCCCGGTAAATTGCGGCGAAGGTGGATACATTGAACACCGCGCAGCCGGCGCTCACAGGCAGCTTTCCAGGGGCAACCTCCCGGCCGGTGAGGGACTGGATCAGCTGCTTTTCCGCGCCCTGGGGGTAGCGCGTAGGCAGCACCGCCAGCTCGATTTCGGGGTAGGAGGTCATCAGGGTGCGAAGAATGCGGATTGCTTCCTGTTTATTATCCTCTACCGCCAGCACCAGACGCTCGGGAGCAAGCACCTTCCGCAGGATACGCATACCCTCCAGTACCTGCTCCGGGTTGGTACGAAGCAGGGAATCGTCGGCGGTGATATAGGGCTCACACTCGCAGGCGTTGGCAATCAGCGTATCCACATGCCCCATGGCGGACAAGGCCTTGACGTTGCCGGGAAAGGCTGCGCCGCCCATGCCCACGATGCCGGCTTCCCGGATGGTGTGAAGGATGTCATCGTTGTCCAGCTCCTCCACGCACTTGTCACAGGGTTCGGCAGGGACAGTTTCGTCCCGGAAGTCGTTCTGGATTACTACGGACAGCACCTGCCGTCCGCTGGGATGGGGATGGGGCTCAATAGCCGCCACAACGCCGGATACGGAGGCGTGCACAGGCACGCACAGTCCCTCGCCGTCGCCGATTTTCTGTCCCCGCAGCACCTTATCGCCCACCGCCACCAGAGGAGCGCAGGGCGCGCCGATATGCTGCACCATGGGAATCACCACCCGCGCCGGAGTGACCCGGCGGAAGGTTGTGACGCCCGTGGACATTTCTTTGTTGTATTTGGGGTGAATGCCCCCAAAAAACAGGCGTTTCATTTATTTAGCACCTCATTTTAATGGAAGCACTGAGCAAACCGGCAGGCGCCGGCGGCTAAGCTGCAGCAGCCGCCGATTTGATCAGAGATTCCTAAGTTCGTAACAGTTCTTCAAAGCCGGGGCTGAAATACTCGTTCCCTCCGGCATCAACCCACATTGCCTCCGCGCCGTACACATCCAGCAGGGCCTGCCCCTCCTGCTCAGGCAGCAGAAACAGCGCCGTGGACAGCGCGTCGGCGATGCCGGAATCGGCGCACACCACGGTGACGGAGCGCCAGTATTCCGACGGCATCAGCGTCTCCGGGTCGATGATATGATGGTAAAGCTTACCCTCTACCAGGTAGGTTCTCTGGTAATCGCCGCTGGTGACTACGCTGCCGCCGGTAACATAGATGGTATGCAGGTACGCATTCCCGCCGTCCGGGTTTTGAATCCCCACTACCCAGGGATCGCCGCTCTCGGTTTTTGGGCCGGTGGCACAGACGTTACCGCCTACGCTGATCAGCAGCCCTTCCGGCGCGTTTGTAGCAGCCCGCTGGGCTGACCAGCCTTTGGCCACTGCGCCTACATCCAGTTTGGTTTCCGGGTCGGAAATATAGACAGTGGAGGCCTCCTCATCAATAATGACGGTGTCAAAGTTCATATGCTCCGCCGCATTTTCCAGCGCCGCCCTGTCCGGCAGACTGGCGTTTGCCGGATCGTCCAGCCCTTCCGTGCGGGCGTCGTGCCACAGCGTCAGAACCCCGCCCATGGCGGCGTTGACCCTGCCGCCGGTAGCGTCGTAGAATTCCCGGCATTCCAGCAGCAGCTGGATAACGGCAGGCTCTACCTCCACAGGGGCAATGCCCGCCTGATCGTTGACGGCTTTCAGATTGTTCAGGCCGTCGTAGTCATTATAAATATCAAACAGTTGGTGGTAGTGCAGCAGTTCATCATGGATGGACTGGGCAGTTTCCGTGAAAGCCTCCTGACTTTCCGCCCGGCCCCGGATGACGGTGACAGTGTCGAAGAGACTCAGAAACGTGGCCTCATAAACGGTCTGCTCCCCTTTCGGCTGGGCGGCGCAGCCGGCGAGCAGGCAGGAAAGCAGGAGAACCGCAAGAATCCTCCGCAGCATTTTACTGTGCCGCCTTGGCAATCAGCGTCTGGAAGCCGCCGATGGAGATGGTGACAGAGGAAGCAAGGTCAGCATCCGCCGGGGCAGTGGTCTCCGTCACGGCGATGCCCGCAACCTCGGCAGGAGTCTTGCCGGTAATGTAGGCAGCGAAGGAAGCCGCCTGCTCGTTCCACTCGTACTGCGCGCCGCCCCATGCCTTCATACCGTAGGCTTCGCCCAGCTGGGTTTTGGTCTGAACGGGAGCAGTCAGGTCGGTGGTGATGACGCCCTTGGCATCAAAATTCACCTTGGCCTGAAGGCTGTCGATATAGCAGGAGGTGATGACGCCGCCGTTCATAGTCAAGGCAGTGACATTGCAGTCCAGCTGCGCCGTACCCGGTTCTCCGCCGGTGACACCGATACTCTTGCCTACGGAGCTGATGGAAGCGAGCTTCAGCTTGTCACCCACAGCCGCGCCCAGATCCCGGGCATTGGCAGCAGCCGCCTCAATTGCAGAGACGTAGCCGCCGATGTATATGGTAGCAGTGGAAGCAAGGTCCGCGTCGGCGGCCTTACCGGCTTCGTTGACCGCACCGGACTTCAGCTCCTCCACGGTCTTGCCCACGGCGTAGGCGGCTACGGCGGAAACCTGCTCGTTCCACTCGTACTGGGAGCCGGCATAGGCTTTCATGCCGTAATCCTCACCCATCTCGTTTTTGGTCCGGATTTCGGCAGCAAGATCGGAGGTGATGGCGCCGGAAGCGTCAAAGGCCACAGCAGCAGGAACGGAGTCCACGATGCAGTCCCGGATGACGCCGTCTTCGTCCAGAGTGACGGCTGCGATGGTTACATCATATTTGACCTTGCCCTCGTTTTCCGCATCAGCGGAAGCGCTGTCGGACAGGCTGGTAACAATGGCCAAGCCGGTTTTCAGGGTGCCCCCGCCGGCGGCAGTTTCTACAACGGGAGCCTGCGTGGCGGGCGCTTGTGGGGCCTCCACAATGGTATCATGGCTGCCCGTAGGGCAGGTACAGTTACCCACCACCACGGTAGTACCGGCACAGCCAGCCAGCGCAAATGCCAGCATAATCAGCGTCAGAACAAACGCAAGTGTTTTTTTCATATCAGTTTCCTCCATAAGGTATTTCGGTTCCCCGCAGAGCCGGGGACATCCGGGATATAATATCATAACCACCCAAACCCTGTAAAGAGGGAACTTATGGTGTCTGGAAAAACCGGCATTCCATGGAAAATTGCCGTCCCCTACTGTTTTGGGAAAAAATGATAATTTCGGGATCAGCGTTCACAAAAGATTTACACATTTCCTATTGATATTGGAAGCAGGGAAATGCTATGCTGTTACGGATTATAATGCTATTTTATCGGCAGTAAGGAGCGCAGTATGTCCAAATTCTCCGTTAAGAAGCCACTGACGGTTTTCGTCGCGGTGATCGCCATTCTGGTGCTGGGCGTGGTGGCCTATTTTCGCATGACCCCCGACCTGCTTCCCAATATGGACTTTCCCTATGTTCTAATTATGACCACCTATCCCGGCGCCAGCCCGGAGAAGGTTGAGGAAGAAATTACCAAGCCCATGGAGCAGGCCATGTCCACCCTGGATCACATTCAGGAGGTCAGCTCCGTTTCCAGCGAGAACGTTGGAATGGTGATTCTGGAATTCACGGATTCCGTGAATATGGACACCGTGGGTGTGGATATCCAGCAGGAGATCTCCCAGCTGTCCGCCAAATGGGCGGACACGGTTGGAACCCCCTATGTGCTGAAAATCAACCCCTCCATGCTCCCTGTGGAAGTGGCGGCGCTGTCCATGAAGGGCATGGACACCATGGAGCTTACAGATTTTCTGAACGATACTTTGATGAATAAGCTGGAGGGCATCCCCGGCGTGGCCCGAATCTCGACCAGCGGCGCCATCGAGCAGGAGCTGCATGTGGTGCTGGATCAGGATCTGATCGACGATCTGAACCGCCGCATTGCCGCCGCCATCAACGGCGAGCTGGATGACGCGGCGGCGGAGCTCAGCGAGAAAAAGGAGGAGCTGGAGGACGCCCAGAAGCAAGTGGAAAGCGCCCAGTCTCAGCTGAATGCCGGCGCCAACGCCCTGATTCAGGGAGAAGCGCAGCTGAATGAGAAGAAAACAGAGCTTACTGCCATGCAGGAGCAGCTTCAGGAACAGCTGGATCAGGCGGAGTCGGGCCGTCGGCAGCTGGAAATCGCATACGCCGCACTGAAGGCGCTGAACGAACAGGTAAACAATGTGGTTGCCGCCCAGCAGGAGGCTCACGCCTATCTGGATACATTACAGGCGCTGTCCGCCAGATTGCAGCAGCTGGATGCCATGGACAGCAGGATTGCGGAACTGAAGCAGGAAAACGAAACCCTGTCAGCCGAGATCGGCGCCCTTCAGGAGCAAATCGACGGGATGGATCCCGCCGACGAGGGCTTACCCTCTCTGGAAGCACAGCTGGCGGAAAAACAGAACGCCTACAACGCCAACCTGCTGACAATTGCAGAGCTGGAAGCGGAACTGGCTGTTCAGGCGGGTGCCTGCGATGCCGCCATGGCGGAGGCGGGGGTTACAAAAGAGACGCTGCCGGCCCAGATTGCCATTGCCCGGACGGCCACGGAGGCTGCAGACGGGGCTGTGGCGCAGGTCGATGCCCTGCTTGCTTCTCAGGACACCGACCGGGCAGGCCTGGCAGCTTCCGTGGAGGAGATGAGCAGTCAGCTGGATCAGCTGAACGCAGGTATCGGCATGCTGGAAAGCGCCTTGGCAGAGCTGGAAAACGGCATGATTACCATTGAGGAAGCCCAGAAGATGCTGAACCAGCAGAAAACCGCAGGTATGCTGCAAATCAGCACCGGCGCCGCCAAACTGGCGGTGAGCAGCGCTGCCATTTCCCAGGGTCTGGCCCAGATTGAGGATGGCCTTGACACCATTGAAAGCAGCAGGGAGGACGCTCTGGACAAGGCCGATCTGAACGGCATCATCACCATGGAAATGGTGACCCAGATTCTCGCCGCCCAGAACTTCTCCATGCCGGCGGGCTACGTGGAGCAGGACGGGATCAAGTACATGGTCTCCGTGGGTGACGAGATCACAGATTTGGAAACGCTCCGGAATCTGCTGCTGTTCGACCCCGGCATTGACGGCATCGACCCTGTCCGTCTGGGGGATGTGGCGGTGGTCATGCTCACCGACAACCGTGACGAAACCTACGCCAAGCTCAACGGTCAGGACGGTATCGTGCTGAGCTTTGAAAAGCAGAGCACCTACGCCACCGCCGAAACCACCAATAACATCGCCAGCCGTTTCCGGGCACTGGAAGAAGAATACCCTGGCCTGGCCTTTGTTTCCCTGATGAATCAGGGCGACTACATCTATCTGATCGTCAACACCATCCTGAACAGTCTGCTTTTGGGTGCGGTGTTTGCCATTTTGGTGCTGTTCCTGTTCTTGAAGGATCTGCGCCCCACCTTTATTACCCTGTGCTCCATTCCCATCAGCGTAATTTTTGCCATTGTGCTGATGTACTTCACCGGGGTTACCATCAACATGATCTCCCTGTCCGGTCTCGCTGTAGCGGTGGGTATGCTGGTGGATAACTCCGTGGTGGTTATCGAAAACATTTACCGTCTGCGATCCAAGGGCGCCAACGTCATTCAGGCTGCCGTCTCCGGCGCGAAGCAGGTGGCAGGAGCAGTAACCGCCTCCACCCTGACGACCGTGTGTGTATTCGCGCCCATTGTGTTCGTCACGGGCATTACCAAGCAGCTGTTTACCGATTTGGCGCTGACCATGTCCTTCGCCCTGCTGGCAAGTCTCATCGTGTCCCTGACGCTGGTACCCGCCATGGCTTCGGGTATGCTGCGTAAGGAGCACCGGAGCAAGCCGGGTCTTTTGGAAACGCATTTGCTGCCCCTGTATCAGAAGGCTGTTCGGTGGGCGCTTGCCCATAAGCCGGTGACTCTCATTGCCGCCGCCGTTCTGCTGGTCGTCACTGCGCTGGGCAGTCTGTCCAAGGGTTTCATTTTCATGCCGGAAATGGATATGCCCAACGTGAACGTGACCGTCACCATGCCTGAGAATGCGGATATGGCGCAAGCCAGTGCCCTGGCGGACGAGGTGCTCAGCCGGATCTCCAATATTGACGGCATCGAAACCGTAGGAGCCATGATGGGCTCCAATTCCTCTCTGCTGGGCGGGGCGAATGGGGGAACCTACGATGTGTCGGTTTACATCACCCTCAGTGACGACACCGCCAGCGGCGCTGCCATAGGCAGGCAGATTGAGCAGCTCTGCGCGGATATGGACTGCACCGTGACCGCCTCCTCCGCCATGATGGATATGAGTATGCTCACCGGCAGCGGGATTTCCATGAACATCTACTGTGACGATATGGAACTCCTGCAGTCCACCGCCATAAAGATAGGCGAGGCTCTGGAGGGCATTGAGGGCGTGGCGGAAGTCTCCAACGGTCTGGAGGACGCCGCTCCTGCCCTGCATGTGGCCATTGACCGCAACGCTGCCATGAAGCACGGACTGACTGTGGCGCAGATCTACATGGAGCTGGCCTCCGGCCTGGCGGACAATTCCACCGCCGCGACCCTGGAGCTGGACGGCATCTCCACAGATGTCATCATCAAGAAGCCCGAAGGAGCGGTTCTGGACGGGGAAGCCCTTCGAAACCACATTTTTGAGGTCACCAAACAGGACGGCACCGTGGAAAAAGTTCCCCTGCGTGCCTTCGCGCTGGTACGGGAAACCTCCAGCCTCAGTTCCATCAACCGCATCAACCAGAGGCGGTATCTGTCCGTCACCGCCACTTTGGAAGAGGGCTACAACGTCACCCTGCTCACCGCCCGGGCTCAGGAAGTCGTGGGGAATTTGGATCTGGGCAGCGGCGTCAGCTACATCTTCACCGGCGAAAACGAAACCATTATGGAGGCCATCAACCAGCTGCTTCTGATGTTGGCGCTGGGTATCCTGCTTGTGTATCTGGTGATGGTCGCCCAGTTCCAGAGCCTGAAATCCCCCTTCATCGTCATGTTCACCATCCCCCTGGCCTTTACCGGCGGCTTTCTGGCGCTGCTGATCTGCGGCATGGAGGTCAGCGTGATTTCCCTGATCGGCTTCGTTATGCTGACAGGCATCATCGTCAACAACGGCATTGTGCTGGTGGACTACATCAACCAGCTCCGCCTGGAGGGCCGTGAGCGCCGGGAGGCCATTGTGGAAGCCGGCGTCACCAGAATGCGTCCTATCCTGATGACTACCATCACCACGGTACTGGGTCTGATTGACATGGCGGTGCGCAAGAGCGCAGGCACGGCGCTGATGAAGCCCATTGCCGTGGTATGCATCGGCGGTCTTGTATACGCGACCCTGATGACGCTGTTCGTGGTTCCCTGCATTTACGATCTGCTCAACAAAAAGGAGCTGCGCAATGTTCGGGAAGAGGATCTGAAGCTGCTGGATCTTTAAGGAACCTCTGAATAAATCGTCTGCGGCTGAGTGGCTGATCTTTTGCCATCAGCTCTTGCCGATTGAATCAGAGCTTCCTTAACAGACATCTTATTTTCACAAGTTCGGAATGGAAAATTTGGGGAAGCCGTCTCACAGGATCTCTCTATCGAAAGCATCCTTTTCCGAAGTCCTCCTGTCAGTATCGCATAAAAAGCCCCCGTTTCCTATTACAGAGGAAACGGGGGTGAATTTCATTATAGGATCCGGTTTTTCCTGTCGATAAAAAATGGGATCTCTTTGGAGTCCCATATGCCGGAAAATCTTACGTCCACAGCTTTCTCATCCCGGAAGTTAACGAATTAACTTGCTTTTTCCTCAGGCGCATGGTAAAATGTTATGACAAAACTGTAAAAAGGGGGGATTTGCTTGAAGCGTGTGCTGACCGGGCTTTTTATCTGCGTTTTGCTGATGGGCTTTTTGGCTCTTCCGGTATCCGCCGAGAGCGCGGCCTCCCGGGTGGACAGCTATTGCACCGTCAACTCCGAGGGCGACTGCCTGGTGAGCATGACCGTGACACTGCGGCTGGAAGCCGTCACCACCGGAATGACCTTCCCTCTGCCTGCCAACGCAACAGGCATCACCCTGAACGGCGCTTCCGTCTCCACCGACAAGACATCCTCCGCCATTCGGGTGGATATCAGCCGGGTGGTCAGCGGCGTAACCGGAGAAATTCCCCTGAGCTTTAATTTTACCATTCCTGAGGCCGTCAAGGTCGTGAAGATCAACGATGAACGCAAGCTGCAGCTGGATATCCAGCTGCTCAGCGGCTTCGAGCTGCCGGTGGAACGGCTGGACTTTGTCATTACCATGCCCCCCGGAGAAATCACCAGCCAGCCCAAATTCACCAGCATCTACCGCCAGGAGAGCATTGCCTCCGACCTGAGCTTTACGGTCAGCAGCAATCAGATCATCGGCTCCAGCAAAACGATCCTCAACGACCACGAGGGTATCACCATGACCATGCTGGTGGATCAGAAAATGTTCCCCTCTGTGAGCACCTACATCCGGGAAGGCAACCCGGAAATCGTCCCCATGCTGATCTGCGCCGGACTGGCGCTGCTCTATTGGCTGATCTTCCTGCGCACGAAGCCCATTGTTCACAGCCGCAGCATCACGCCCCCCGAAGGCATCACCGCGGGAGAGATGGGCTGTCGGCTGACTCTGTCCGGCAGCGATCTGACCATGATGGTGTTTACCTGGGCGCAGCTGGGGTATCTGCTGATTCAGGTAGATGACAGCGGAAGAGTGCTGCTGCACAAACGCATGGACATGGGCAACGAGCGCAGTCTTTTCGAGAATAAGATCTTTGGCCTTCTTTTCGGCAGCCGCCGAACGGTGGATGCCACCGGATATCCCTATGCCAGGCTTTGCCGCAAGGTACTTTCCATTGTTCCCAACGAGCGGAATATGTACAAGGGTGTCAGCGGGAACATGAAGATTTTCCGGGGTCTTTGCAGCGGCACCCAGATCTTCTGCGGCATCTGCGTAGCAATGAATATGACCTCCATACTGGCGCTGCAGATTCTGCTGTCCATCATTCTGGGAGCCTTCGGCGCGGTTTCCGCATGGCTGATTCAGGATATGGCCTACCGCACCCATCTGCGGGGCAAGGTGCCGGTATACATCGGCCTTGTGTGTGTCCTCATCTGGATCGCGCTGGGACTGCTGTGCGGACAGGTTTGGATTCCCTTGTGCAGCGTGCTGGGAGAGCTGCTGTTGGGCTATTTTGCCGCCTATGGCGGCAGGCGCAGCGACCTGGGACACCACGTCGCCGCTCAGGTGCTGGGCTTTCGGCGTTACGCAAAGCACCTGCCCCGGGAGGACGTCGGCCGCCTGATGACCAACGACCCGGACTATTTCTTCAATCTTGCGCCCTACGCTCTGGCGCTTGGGGTCATCAATCCCTTTGCCAGAGCCTTTGGCCGGCGGAAGCTGGATCAGTGCCCGTATCTCGTCACCCGTGTCCGCGGCAGCCGGACAGCAGAGGAATGGGCAAGACTCATGGCGGACACGGCGGACAGAATGGACGAAAAGTCCCGCCGGATGGAAATCGAAAAATGGACGGCGGTTCGACTGCGGTTCAGAAGGTAATACGAATGACAAGACCCACGGGCATTACCGGGGTGTTCGTAAGACAGTTAAATTCCAAAATCTGAAAACCATTGGTTTTCGAGAGACGGCGTGGCTTCGGTCACGCCGTTTCTTCTTTCAGAAGTTCGTCCAGAGGGATGAATCCAATACCGCCATACTGGATGTGGATGTGCTGGGTGCGCTTGCCTTTGATCTTGACCGGGGCATCCACGTAGATTGCCTTCACCAGCTCTCTCAGAGAATAAGGGTCAAGTTCCTCAATTCCCACATACTTGTGCGCTTTCTGGATGAACTTCTCGATGTTTTCGTTCTGTCGTTCCTGTACTTCCATTTCCTGACGAAGAGTAATGACCTCCGCTTCCAGCTGCTTCTGTTCTGCTTCGTAGGTCTGGCTCATCATGTCAAAGCGTTCGTCACTCAGCTTGCCCTTGGCGTTGTCCTCGTAAATCTTGATGAACAGCCGTTTCAGTTCGGCAATCCGCTTCTCATTCCGCTCCAACTGCTTCCGGGCGATTTTCATTTTCTCAGAGGATTCCACCCGCAGGTGCTGCTCCATGACGGAGATAAAGTGCTGCTGATGCCGCAGAATATAGCCGGTGACCAACTGAATGTGCCGCAGAACCAGATGGTTCAAAACCTTTTCCCGGATGAAGTGGGCACTGCATTTTTCCTTGTGCTTCCAATGCAGAGAACACTCGAAGAAGGCACCTTCCGTCTTGTAATTGTTGGTTGCACCATAGTAGAGCTTCTCCCCACAGTCAGAACAGAATACCAAGCCGGAGAACATACTGGTTCTGCCGGTTTTTGTTTTGCGGTGCCGCTGCTCACGAATCTGCTGAACCTTCTCGAATACTTCTTCCGAGATGATTGCTTCATGTGTGCCATAGAAAACGGCCTGCTTCTCTTCTGGATTCAGTCGCTGTTTTTTGTCCCAGACAGAATTCGTGTAGGTTTTGAAGTTGACAATGCAGCCGGTATATTCCCTCCGCTCAAGAATGTGAACCACTGTGGTGCAGTTCCATCCACATGGATTCTCAGGGATAGCATTGGGAAGATTTCTGCCGTGGCTTTTCTGATATGCCGTTGGAGTCAGCACCTTTTCTGCTTTCAGCTGGTTGGCAATCTGCGATGGGCCTCGACCTTCCATGCACAGTTCAAAAATGTGCTTCACAACCTTGGCGGCTTCCGGGTCAACGATCCAGTGCTTCGGATTCTCCGGGTCTTTCACATAACCGTAGGGAACATTGGTGGTCAGCGGAACACCCCGTTCGCCCTTTGCCTTGTTGACTGCCCGGATTTTCCGGCTGGTGTCACGGGCGTAAAACTCGTTGAACCAGTTCTTAATTCCGGCAAAGTCATTGTTGACGCTGTTGGGATCGGCGGAATCGAAATCGTCATTGATGGCGATGAAGCGAACGCCGTTCTGGGGGAAGGTGAAGTTGGTGTACAGTCCGGTCAGTGCGGAGTTTCTGCCCAGTCTGGAAAGGTCTTTGCAGAGGATAATCCCCACCTTGCCGGATTCCACCTGTTCCAGCATACTCTGAAAGCCGGGGCGGTCATAATTCGTGCCGCTGAAACCGTCATCTACGAAGAATACCGGATTCGGGAAATGATGCTCTTTGGCATACTGCAAAAGAATGGATTTCTGATTTTCGATGGACAGGGATTCACCCATCCGCTCGTCCTCCTGGGACAGTCTGCAATAAAGGGCGGTGATTTTTTCGGTTGCTCCTAACATTTCTGTTTCCTCCTTCGATGGAGCAACTGTCAGTACAGGATTGGTTGGCTCTATTGTATCAAAATTCGTGGTGTTTGTCATTGGGTATCCTCCACTTTTTCTGTAAACTTTTTGGCGGTGATGCGTTCCAGCTTGCGGA
>JBJDYG010000079.1:0-41508 GCA_051867075.1 Faecousia sp.
TTTTCGGCGAATTTCTATCTTCCTCCTTTTGGGGCCTTCCAGCCTTCTTTTTGACAGCTTCCATGCGGAGTTTATAGGCTTTTGCCCGTTCTGAGGGAAGAATGTTTTCACGCTGGATGTTGCTGTCAACGAGCTGGATGATGGTGTCGTTGTCATCGAGATTCATCACGATCACCGGCATGGAATCCAAACCGGCAAGCTGACTGGCTCTCTGACGGCGATGACCGGCAACCAGCTCATAGCCGCCATCCGGCTTCGGTCTGGCGATGGCAGGAACCAATACGCCGTGTTTTTTCACGCTTTCAATGAGTTCCAGCATGGAAGGGTCGTCCCGAATACCGAAGGGATTGTCCGGGTGTGGATGGAGTTGGTCGATGGGAATGCTGTAGATGCTGCCTATCGATTCAGGGGGTTGGCGAGGGATAATGCGCGGCTCCTTTCTTAAGAGTGTATATGAAAAAAGCACCCAACCGGGTGCTTTTTTTCATTCAATCGCTTTTGCATATACCACGAAAAATAAAGATAATGGTATGGTTATAGATGTAATTGCTAGTATTTCCTCCATATTTGTTTGTGTTTTGTGTGTAAAGATAGAACCATGCCAACCACTTTATTGGGTATGGTCTTAGTTTAACATTAACAGGAGCCATAGCGGCACCCATATTGTTGGCGTCCTTAATGCCAAGGTCGGTGACGGTGCCGATGGTACAGCTGGTAATCTGCGGCCCCCGGCCCTCGCTGCGCACCAGTGCCGCCCCGGAGCCGGTGACCGTCCACTGGGCGGTGGGTGTCCTCTGTCCGCCGTACCCCAGGGGGAACCGGTACTGCCGTTCGGAGGAGGCGAAGTGAGAGGAGGTCATGGCAACCGCGTTGTCCGCAAAACCGCCTCCCACCGTCATGGAGGCCAGCAGCAGGCTTTCTGCCATTGTGGAGCACGCGCCGTACAGCCCAAGGTGAGGGATGCCCAGGTTGCGCAGAGTAAAGGACGAGCCAATGCACTGGTTCAGAAGATCTCCGGAGAAAACAAGATCAAAGTCCTCCATTTTCATTTTGGCCTTTTCCGCCAGCTTCCCAAGGGCCAGCTTCTGCATCTGCTTTTCGCCCTGTTCCCAGGTTTTCTGCCCGAAATAGGCATCCTGGGATTTAATGTCAAAGGTATGGGCGAGAGGGCCTTCGGACTCTTTCTTGCCCGCAACGCTGGCCCAGTGGGTAATAACCGGCGGCGTCGGCAGGGTAAAGCTCTGTCGCCCCCGCTTTTGATTTGCCATGAAAACACCTTCTTTTCTTTTTTCCTATTATGCGCCAAGGTTGCAAAAACCATGCAGGGGGATTATAATGAGAAAAAATCAGGAGGGGTGCTTATGGACTATGTTGTGCGAAGGGCAAAATGGGAAGATTTGGAAAGAATCGGAGAAATCTACGCCTACGCCAGAGCCTTTATGGCGGAACACGGAAATCCCAACCAGTGGGGGACGAGCCATCCGCCGAGGGCGCAGCTGGAACAGGATATTGAAAAGGGCGATCTGTATGTGATTACGGATGACAGAGGAATCCACGGCGTATTTTATTTCTTCATCGGTGATGATCCAACCTACTCGCGCATCGATGACGGAGGATGGCATGATGACCGGCCTTACGGAACCATTCACCGCATTGCCTCAGACGGCTCCGGCGGGATCCTGGGCGCGGCGGTGGTATTCGGGAAGTGCAGAATCGACTACCTGCGCATTGATACCCACGAGGATAACAAAGTGATGCAGAGCGCGGTGGAAAAACAGGGATTCCGCCGATGTGGAATCATCTATCAGCCGGACGGATCACCCAGGATTGCCTATGATCTGTCTTTGATCCGTCGGGCAGAGACGAGGGATATCTCCCGTATGGCAGAAATTCTGGTGTTTACCAAGCGTGTGAATTTTCGCCCGATTTTTCACAATGATGACTATTCCTTCGGGGAACTGCAGGTGCTGACCGTGGCGCAGACGTTTTTTGACGATCCCGGCCTTCTGAAAGAAATCTGGGTCTATGACGACGGCTTCGTCAAAGGACTGATTCATGTGACCGGGAAGGAAGTAAAGGAACTGTATGTGGATTCCTTTTTCGAAGGACAGGGAATCGGGGGACAGCTGCTGGATTTTGCCATTACCCGGTTCGGTGTTCAAAACCTGTGGGTTCTGGAAAAAAATCCCGGAGCCAGAGCGTTTTACAAGTGCCACGGCTTCCGGGACAGCGGTATATGGAAGTATGAAGAGGGCACAACGGAGCGCCTTCTGCGGCTGGAACGATAAAAAATCAGCTGGCTTCTGATAGGATGCCAGCTGTGTTTCTTTTTTATGGAAGCTCTGATTAATCGGCAAGAGCGGATGGCGTTTCCTTCTCAATAAAAATGAAATATTTTTATTGAGAAATAGTATTAAAACGAAGGAATACTGGATGTATTTCTCGTTTTGAACACTGCGCGGATGTGACAAAAGATCCGCCACTCAGCTGCAGGCGATTTATTCAGAGGTTTCTTAGCCCATTCTCCGGGCACCGTAGTAGTGCTGTGCCCAGTAGCCGCTGGTGAGGTCGCTGTAGGAGACCGTGGAGCGGGAATTGGGGGAATGGATGAACTGTCCGCCGCCGACATAAATGCCCACATGGGAGATGCCGCTGGCATATGTATTGGCGAAGAATACGATATCGCCGGGCTGCAGGTCGGACTTTTCTACGTAAGTACCCTGCTTGTACTGGTCGGCGGGCGTGCGGTAGGGAGAGTAGCCAAGCTGCTTAAGAACGTAGTACACGAAGCCGGAGCAGTCAAAACCGCTGGGGGAAGCGCCGCCGTATACATAGGGGGTGCCAAGATATTTCTGTGCCTCGGCAACGATGTCGGAGCCGGTGGCAGAGGGTGCGGCATTGGTAACAGGCGTGGAGCCGGCGGAGGCAGAGCTTCCGGAAGAAGCGGAGCCGTTCAGCGCAGCGGCGCTGGGAGCGATGCCGGTGGACTTGCCCTGCCGGTAGAATTTGGGGCTGTTGGCGGAAGCCTGATTTTCATAGGGAATTTCCGTCAGTTCCAGGTAGTCGCTGCGGATATAGCAGATGCTGCCGCCGTAAATGACTTTGTACCAGCCGTCATTCAGGCCGAGGATATAGCATTTGTCGCCGCTGGAAGCGGTGGCAACTCTGCCATAGGAGGTGGAAGGGCCGGAACGCAGGTTGACGCCGCTGCCGGATACAACACCGTAACCAAGCTCGGCATTCTCCTGGGTCAGCACGTTCAGGAAGTCCGCATGCATGTAGCCAATCTGCAGATTATAATTGACCTTGTACCACTCACCGGTTTTGCTGATGACTGTGACGCAGTCGCTGCGGGGGGCGAAGCAAAGAGTTGCGGAATTGCTGTTGGGTTCACTGCGAAGCCGCAGGGAACTGGCATTGACAAAGCCGATGCCATACATGATTTCACCTGCAGCGGATGCGGTGATGGACAAGGTGCCGATACACAGCACCAGTGCCAGCACCAGGGTGATGATTCTTCTAATCTTCATACGTTTGCCTCCGTCTTTGGTAGGCAGCCTGGGTTCAGACTGCGGGGGATGGTCCCGGCATCCTAATTAATGCCGGGGAAATGGCGGGCTTACTTGCCCGCCAGCGCGCGTTCAAGCCAGACACAGCCAAAATCCAGGGCGGTGTACAGACCGTCTTTTTCGCTCTTTTTCACGATTCGGTCACGGCTTCTGGCGGCGGGGTCGGTCAGCTGGAGCTGCACGGACACCCGTGTGGCAACATCCAATTCGCCCAGCTTCTTGGTCTCGAGAACCTGAAGCATGACAATGTGGCTGTCAGCCATGGAGCCGTAGTAAATCAAGTTGTCCTTCCGCATCAGCGGACGTCCTTTATACATCAGAACTGCATTTTCATCAGCCATGAAAGGTACCTCCTGTGCAAAATGTAATCAGATTGTAACACATTGTAATGAGAATGTCAAGCCTTTTTGTTGGAAACTGTCGGCAAACACCCCCGTTAACATAACTTTTCCTGAAAAAACAATGAAAAACGGAAAGACGGAGGAAGAAAGTATGAGATTGTCAAGGTGCATTTTGACCGTATCCGTTTGCATTTTCCGGGAGTTGCCGGTCAAATTTCAAGGGGCTTTTGCCTTGGCAAAAGCCCCTTGGCCTGGGATGATTGGATTTGGGAAGCTCTGATTCAATCGGCAAGAGCGGATGGCGAGAGACTTTGTCACAGACGAAGGTGTTAAAAACGAAGGAAAACTGGATGTATTTCTCGTTTTGAACACTGCGCGGATGAGGCAAAAGATCCGCCACTCAGATGCAGACGATTTATTCAGAGATTCCTTTGAATTATTCGGCTTCGGCTTCCTTGTCGAAGAGGTATTCGCGCACCAGCACCTGCATCAGCTCGTCCCGGTCGATCTTGCAGATCATGCTCCGGGCGTTGTTATAGTTGGTGATGTAGGTGGGGTCCTCGGTCAGCAGATAGCCGACGATCTGGTTGACGGGATTGTAGCCTTTTTCGGTGAGAGCCTCATACACATTCCGGAGAATACGCCGCATATTCTCTTTGTCGTCGCTGGGTACAGTGAATTTCAAGGTGTCCTTTTCCGTCATGGTTTCAGCCTCCTTATAACTTTGGAGTATGGTCATTATAACCGAAATCTTTCTGGCTGTAAAGCCCTGATAATGGAATTTTTTGTGAATCTTTGCAGAATATCTGCCATCAGGACGGTCGATTTGCGCAAGGAAGAGGATTATCTCAGAGTGGCGTCCAGCTTTTCTCTCAGAGCTGCCAGAACCTTCGTTACCACAGTCTCGGAATCCGTATCAGTGAGGGTGCGGTCATCGGCGCGCAGCTCCAGAGAGAAGGCCATGCTCTTTTTGCCCGCCGGCACGCCCGTGCCCCGGTAGATGTCAAAGAGCTTCACATCCCGCAGCAGCTTTCCGGCGGCAGCAGTGATGACATTTTCCGCCTGGGCAACGGTGACTTCCTCGGGGCAGATCAGGCTCAGGTCACGGGACACGGTGGGGTACTTGGGCAGAGGAGTATAGGTGGCGTCGGGCAGCTGCATCTCGAAGAGCTTGGTGAAATCGATCTCGGCGCAGTAGACATCGGTATCGATGCCGTAGTTCGCGGCAACCAGCGGATGCACCTGACCCATCACGCCCACATCCACGCCGCCGATGGAGACCTTAGCGCAGCGGCCGGGGTGATAGCTGGGATTGTCCTTCACAGCGGTATAGCTGGCCTTTTTCAGCCGCAGACCGGCAAAGACTGCTTCCAGCTCGCCCTTCAGGGTGAAGAAGGTTTCGCCGGCGCCGTAGGTGCCCAAAACCAGCATTTTGGGCTCCTGGGGCAGAACCTGACCTGCTTCGGGCAGGTAAATCTTTGCCAGCTCATAGAGCTTCACGGCCTTATTGTGATAAGCGCTGTTCCGGGACAGGATCTCCAGCATGGAGGGCAGGGCAATGGTGCGCATGATGGAGGTGTCTTCACCCAGCGGATTCTGGATGCGCATGGCATTGCGAAGAGGAGAATCGGCGGGAAGCCGGATCTGGTCAAAAACGGCAGGGGAGACAAACGAATAGGTGATGATCTCGCTGTAGCCTATGGCGCGGCAGAGGGTGCCGGCCTTGGCCTCCAGTTTCATCATGGGGGAGTAGCCCCCCTGCGTGGAGGTTTTGAAGGCGGTGGTGGGGATTTCGTTGTAGCCGTAGGAACGGCCCACTTCCTCAGCAATGTCCGCCATCAGATTCAGGTCAGGACGGAAGGAGGGAACCAGAATGGTGTCACCCTCCACGGGGATCTCCAGCCGGTTCAGGTATTTCACCATGTCCTCTCTGGAAATGTCGGTGCCCAGCAGGCGGTTGATTTTCTCAGGCTCCAGGGGCAGCGTTTTTTCCTCAGGAATATAGTTGATCACGTCGATGGTGCCGCTGAGCACGTCGCCGCACTGGAGCATTTCCACCAGCTCGCAGGCACGCTGCACGGCGGGGACAGTCATCATGGGATCAAGGCGCTTCTCGAACTTGCCGGAAGCCTCGGTGCGCATTCCCAACGCCAGCGCGGTCTGGCGGATGGAGGTGCCGTCGAAGTTGGCGGACTCAAAGACCACCATGGTGGTGTCATCCATGATCTCGGAATTCTCGCCGCCCATGATGCCAGCAAGGCCGATGGGCTTATTCTCGTCGGCAATGACCAGCATGCCGGCCTTCAGATTGCGGACGTTGCCGTCCAGAGTGGTCAGGGTCTCACCGTCCTCAGCTTCCCGCACCACAATCTTTCCGGAGGAAACGTAGCGGTAGTCGAAAGCGTGCATGGGCTGGCCGTATTCCAGCATGACGTAGTTGGTGATGTCAACGATGTTATTGATGGGACGTACGCCATTGGCACGAAGGCGCTGCCGCAGCCACTTGGGAGAGGGGCCGATCTTCACGTTGGCAACCATACGGGAGGTGTAGCGGTTGCACAGCTCGGCAGCCGGCACCTCTACGTCCAGATAGTTGTAGATGTCCCCGGCGTCGGAGCCGTGAACCACAGGCTCATGGTGGCGCATGGGCTTGCCGAAGGCCGCGGCAGCCTCCCGGGCAAGACCGATGATGCTGTAGCAGTCCGGACGGTTGTTGGTGATCTCAAAATCCACAATGGTGTCGTCGTTTCCGATGACCAGATTGATGTCCTCGCCGACAGCGGCGTCATCGTCATTCAGAATCCAGATGCCGTCGGCGAACACGCCGGGCAGGTCGTTCTGGGTCAGGCCCAGCTCAGCAAAGGAGCAGAGCATACCGTTGGACAGTTCCCCGCGGAGCTTACCTTTGGTGATGTGAACGCCGCCGGGGAGCCAGGAATTGTGCAGGGCAGTGGGTACCAGATCACCCTCATGGACGTTCTGAGCGCCGGTGACGATCTGCAGAGGCTCGTCCTTGCCCACATCCACCTGGCAGATCCACATATGGTCAGAATTGGGATGGCGCACCATGGAGAGTACCCTGCCCACGACTACGTTTTTGATTTCCGCGTCCATCCGCTCCCAGGTCTCCACCTTCTGACCGAATACGGTCAGGGTTTCCACGAATTCCTTATCGGAGACATTGGACAAATCCACGAATTCCTCGTTCAGCCATTTTCTGTTGAGTTTCATTGTTTTTCCCTCCTTAGAACTGGTTCAGGAACCGGATGTCGTTGTCGAAGATCAGTCTCAGGTCGTTGATCTTCATGCGGCCCATAGCCATGCGCTCCAGACCCATGCCGAAAGCGAAGCCGGAATACTTCTCGGGGTCAATGCCGCAGTTTTCCAGAACCTTGGGGTGCACCATACCTGCGCCCAGCAACTCAATCCAGCCCTCGCCGTGGCAGGTAGAGCAGACCTGACCGTCAATTTCCCCGGTGCCGTGGCACTTGTGGCACTGCATATCCATTTCACAGCTGGGCTCGGTGAAGGGGAAGTGGTGGGGACGGAACCGCATTACGGCATCCTCACCGTAAATTTTCCGCATAATGGTGGTCAGCGCGCCCTTCAGGTCACCCATAGTGATGTTCTCCGCCACAACCAGGCCCTCGATCTGATGGAACATGGGGGAGTGGGTGGCGTCGGCCTCGTCCTTACGGAACACCCGGCCGGGAGCAAGCATGCACAGGGGCGGCTGGTGGTTTTCCATGTAGCGAATCTGCATGGGGCTGGTCTGGGTGCGCAGCAGGACGGAATCGTCGTCGGTGAAATAGAAGGTATCCGAGCGGTCCCGGGAGGGGTGGCCTTCCTCGATATTCAGCCGGGTAAAGTTGTAGCTTGCCAACTCCACCTCGGGGCCGTCCACAACCTGATAGCCAAGACCTACAAAAATATCCTTAATGGTCTGCAGCACCTGATTCATGGGGTGCTGGTGTCCGATGGACACGGCCTTGCCGGGGATGGTCACGTCGACAGCCTCGGCAGCCAGTCTGGCTTCCAGCACGGCGGCATGGATGTCGGCCTTGCGGCTTTCCAGCTTTTCCTCGATGCTGGCGCGGACGGAATTTGCCAACTGGCCCATGACGGGACGCTCTTCGGCAGAGAGCTTACCCATCTGCTTTAAGACGGCGGTCAGCTCACCCTTTTTGCCCAGCAGCTTGACCCGCAGCTCTTCCAGCGCGGCAGGGGTGGAGGCAGCGTCCAGAGCTGCCAGAGCATTGACTTTGATCTGCTCTAATTGTTCTTTCATGTTCATTCCTCCTGAAAAGGTTAACTGCAGGCGACCTCTGATACTATTTCTTATTAAAAATCTTTGATTTTTAATAAGAAGACACCGCCTTACGGCGTTGTCGATTCTGTGATTTTGGGAAAGAAAAATCACAGAATCCCGTCTCATATGATTCTCTATCAAAAAACTTCAATTCTTGCGAACTAAAGTTTTTTATGGAGAATCAGTATAAAAACTGCTTTTTGCGGTATTGGGTGGAGATTTCAGAGGCGCCCTACAAATAAAAAACCTCTCATCCCAGACAACCGGGACGAAAGGCATTGCTTCCGCGGTACCACCCGCAATTCGCCGAAACGGCGCGCTTTTCGGATGCAGACACATCCAAGACCTTTAACGCAGTCACCCGTCCGTCCCTACTTTTCTTTCAGGCGGCAGCTCCTGGGAGAAAGCCCGGCGTTGCACGCAAGCGGATCCCACCATCCCGCTCTCTCTACGGTCGCAAACCAACACAAGGCAGCCCAATCAACGCTTTTTACATATCTCCGTCATATTAGCATATGCAATCAAAATATGCAAGTGTTTTTTTCCGTGAATCCCCGCCTCTTGACGAAATTTCCCTGACGTGGTATGGTTTTACCATCAAAAACCTTGGGAGAGTGAACACGATGAAATACGAAACCGTTGCTGAAGCAGTTTCTGCACTGAAGAAGCTGCAGCAGACTCAGGCGGCCTATAACCATGCCCTGGGCGTTCTCTATCTGGATGCCACAACTGCCGCGCCCAGCGACACCTGGGAAGGGCGGGGCAAAACCATGGAGGTCATGTCACAGGTTACTTATGATTTGCTGGTTAACCGTGAGAACGATGAACTTCTGTCCTACCTCGAAGCCCACGCCGATGAACTGGACGCTCAGACAAGGCGGGAGACAGAGGTTATCCGCAAAAGCTATGACCAGATTCAACGTATCCCGGCGGAAGAATACGTTGCCTACTCCGTGCTGCTGAACGATGCACAGAACGTATGGCAGAAGGCGAAAATCGCGGACGATTTTTCTGCTTTTGCCCCCTACCTTGAGAAGATCGTGGCATACAATGTGAAATTCGCCGGGTATTTCCACCCGGAAATGGCGCCCTATGACGCCCTGCTGGACGAGTACGAGGAAGGGCTGAACACCGAAACACTGGACGCATTTTTTGCCAGGCTGCGGGAGACCATCGTTCCTCTGATCGGAAAAATCCGGGAAGCGGAGCAAATCGACGATGCTTTCCTGTACCGTCGCTACCCCGCTCCAATTCAGCGGAAGCTCTCCGATTATCTCATGGAGGTCATGGGCATCGACAGAACCCACTGCGGCATTGCCGAGACGGAGCATCCCTACACCACCAACTTCAACAATAAGGACGTCCGCATCACCACCCATTATTACGAAGACAATCTGGCTTCCTCCATGTTCTCCGTAATCCACGAGGGCGGTCATGCCCTGTATGAGCTGGGGGCGGATGAGTGCTACAATTACACCGCTCTCTCCGGTGGTGTGTCCATGGGCATCCATGAAAGCCAGAGCCGGTTTTATGAGAACATCATCGGCAGAAGCCCTGCCTTTGTCCATGCCATTTTTCCGAAGCTCAGGGAGCTGTTCCCGGAACAGCTGGCCGATGTGGACGAAAACAGGTTCTACCGCGCCGTCAACAAGGCGGAACCATCCCTCATTCGCACGGAGGCTGACGAGCTGACCTACTGTCTGCACATTATGGTGCGCTATGAGATCGAGAAACGGCTCATCGCCGGGACGCTGGAAGTCAGGGACGTCCCTGTCGAATGGAAGCGGCTGTATAAGGAATACCTTGGGGTAGATGTGCCCAATGACCGGGAGGGTTGTCTGCAGGACAGCCACTGGAGCGGCGGCAGCATCGGCTACTTCCCCTCCTATGCCCTGGGCAGCGCCTACGGTGCCCAGATGCTGTACAAAATGCAGGAAGAAATCGGGGACATCTGGGGCGACGTGGCGAAGGGTGATCTGAGCAGGGTCACCGGCTGGCTGAGAAGCCATATCCACCGCTATGCCAGCTTCAAGAAGCCTGGTGAGCTGTTCGAGTCTGTCTGCGGAAAGTTCGATGCGAAGTACTACACGGACTATCTGACGGAAAAGTACACCAAGCTGTACGATCTGTAATCGATATGACACAGTTGAATCACGAAGCGGTATTAAACCTTCTTCCCGACCGGGACTCCTGGGGCCATAAAGGGGATTTTGGAAAGCTCCTGCTGCTGTGCGGCAGCCGGGGCTATACAGGGGCGGCGTATTTTGCTGCTATGGGTGCCCTGCGGGCCGGGGCGGGGCTGGTGTTTCTGGGAGTCCCCGAGAGCATTTACGCCATCGAGGCGGTGAAGCTCAATGAGCCTGTGATATTCCCATTGCCCGACGAGGGCGGGATGCTCAGTGCTGCCGCCGTGCCGGAAATTCTTGCAAGACTTCCCAAGATGGATGCTGTGCTTATCGGCCCGGGGCTTGGGCAGTCCGAAGGAACGCTGGCAGTTGTGAAGGGGGTGCTGGAAAATGCGCAGTGCCCGGTGGTCGTGGATGCCGACGGCATAAATGTTCTGTCCGCGCATAGAAATTTACTGCGCGGAAGAACCAACCCTACCATTCTGACGCCTCACGATGGGGAGTTTGCCCGCCTTGGCGGCGTTATCGGGGACAACCGCATGGCATCCACCGTTTCCCTTGCCAATGACCTGGGGTGCATCATGCTGCTGAAGGGTCATGAAACCTGTATCACCGACGGAAGGACAGGTTATGTCAATCCTACCGGGAATCCCGGTATGGCGGTGGGCGGCAGCGGGGATGTGCTGGCGGGAATCATCACCGGTCTGCTGGGACAGGGGATCGCACCACTGGAAGCAGCGGCCTGCGGAGCCTGGCTCCACGGAGCTGCCGGGGACCTGTGCGCGTCGGAGCTGGGGCAGTACGGGATGCTCCCGACGGACATGCTGTCGGCCCTTCCGCGACTACTGAAATAAGGCGGGGTTCTTTTGAAAAAGTTGGCGGCTGCCGCGGCGGTTTTGCTGTTCTTAACCGGCTGTTCCGGTACTTCAAAGGAAATGGAACGGGGACTTGCGCTCCGTTCGGAGCTGTTGAAAGCGTCCGAATGCCGCTTTTCCTGCGAGATTACAGCGGACTACGGGGATAAAGTGTATGCCTTTTCCATGGACTGCCAGGGCGATCCCCAGGGCAGTCTGACCTTCGCGGTGACGTCCCCGGAGACCATCGCGGGCATCACCGGCGGCGTATCCGAATCCGGGGGGAAGCTGACCTTTGACGATACAGCACTGCAGTTTGACCTGATGGCGGACGATCAGATAACCCCTGTCAGCGCCCCGTGGATTTTTCTGAAAACCCTGCGAAGCGGCTACATAACCTCTGCCGGCATGGACGGTGAGCGTCTGCGTCTGAGTATCGATGACAGCTATGAAGACGATGCTCTCCAGCTGGACATCTGGCTCAGTGGGGAAAACCGCCCGGAAAATGCGGAAATTCTCTGGGGCGGACGGCGGATTCTGTCGCTGAGGGTCAGTAATTTTGAAATCGTGTAGCTTTTTGGGAGATCCGTGCATAGGATATTTTACCAGTGCCGCCGTATAAATTCGGTTTGGGCGTGGGAGAATAGAATTACCGCGTTACATATGGATTCATCCGGTAGCGTGGGTATTGATGTACGGAGAGTGAAAGCTATGACGGAACCATCAGTCAAACGGGGCGACATATTCTACGCCGATCTGTCGCCGGTTGTGGGCAGTGAGCAGGGGGGCACCCGGCCTGTCTTAATTGTACAGAATGATACCGGCAACCGCCATTCCCCCACGGTGATTGCCGCGGCGATTACCAGCCAGACGGGAAAGGCCCGGCTTCCCACCCATATTAACATTGCCGGGGGCAGTGTGGGCTTAAGCAAGGATTCCATCATCCTGCTGGAGCAGATCCGCACCATTGACAAGCGGCGTCTGCGGGAGCATATGGGGCATCTGGATGACAGCCAGATGGCGCAGGTGGACGATGCCATTGCCGTGAGCTTCGGCCTTCCCGGCGGTGGGAGAGCAACATGAATAACGAATCCCCCTGCGGCATAGAATGCAGCAGGGGGCGTTGTTTTTTGGAAGGAAATTACGGTGTGTATTTCGGAAATAAGGCGGTTGGTAAGGTGCAGGTGCTGAAAGAGGGACTTTATTACCGCTTTCTGTGCCACTGTCAGCTAACCGGCGACGTAATGTGCAGACTTTGGGTAACCTGCGGGGACAAGCGGGAAAATCTGGGGTTGGTTGTTCCCATGGATGGCGGCTTCGGGCTTGATACCAAAATCCCGGCAAAGCGGCTGACAGGAGGGGAGATGGCCTTTTCCCTGATTCCAAAACACGATCAACCGGAGGGAAAATTCGTTCCCATTTCCCCGGAGGAGCCCTTTGCCTACATAGAGCGGCTGAAGGAAAGCTATCTGATACGGAAGGGGGAACAGGTCGGGATTGTAATTTCGGAGTGAAGAAATGGCAGGAACGGGGCGACTCCCTGTTCCTGCCATTCCGGCGTCATAGCGCGATTTCCAGCCCCACCGGGCAGTGGTCAGACCCCAGTACCTCCGAATAAATCGGCGTGGCGGTAATGCTGTCCGCAATCCGGTTGGATACCAGAAAATAGTCGATCCGCCAACCTGCGTTGTTGACCCGGGCGTTGAACATGTAGCTCCACCAGGTATACGCCCCGGTGGCATTCGGATGGAGGTGCCGGAAGGAGTCCGTAAAGCCCGCGGAAAGCAGCTTCCCGAAGCTCTCCCGTTCCTCGTCGGAAAACCCGGCGTTGCCACGGTTGGAGGCGGGGTTTTTCAGGTCAATCTCCTGATGGGCGACGTTCAGGTCGCCGCAGGCGATGACAGGTTTGACTTTGTCCAACCGGCACAGATACTCACGAAAGGCTTCATCCCATTTTAAGCGGTGGTCAATGCGGGTCAGTCCACGCTGGGCGTTGGGGGTGTAGCAGGTGACAAGGTAAAAGTCCGGATATTCCAGTGTAATGAGCCTTCCTTCGGTATCCAGCTCCTCAACGCCCACCCCGCAGCGGATTGACAGGGGCGGCTGCTTGGCGAAAATGGCGGTGCCGGAATAGCCCTTTTTCTGGGCATAGTTCCAGTACTGCACATAGCCCTCCAGCGGAAGGTCAATCTGACCGGCCTGCAGCTTTGTCTCCTGCAGACAGAAGAAATCGGCGTCAAGGGTTCCGAAAGCATCCAGAAAGCCCTTGCCGACGCAGGCACGCAGGCCGTTTACGTTCCAGGAAATGAATTTCATTGGGTTTCCTCCGTTGTTGATGCGGCGGTACTGTCGTCAAAGAGAGTCAGGCTGTCCGGACTCATGGTGACGCAGCGGCTGCCGCTGGTGATGGTGACCTTCTCAGCGCCGGTGACGGACAGGCAGGTCATGGTCAGGCAGGCACAGGCCAGGGTAAATTCCGCATCCGTCATAGCCTGCGCGGTATCCGTCAGTTCCAGCGTGACGGCGGAGCCCTCCTGACGTGCCTGCAAAAGCCGGGTTCCCCGGGGAAGGGGGGATACAAGATCTTCACTCGACGGGCCGATGAGATACAGGGCCAGAAGATAGCGCAGGTCTCCTGTATGTCCGGAGGCCTCCCGCAACTCGGAGGCGATGACACCGTCGGCTGTGCCGTACTGGTATTCCTGCCGGGGATAGTAAAAGGTGACAGGGTCTTTGATCCGTTCCCCGGAGCAGCCCGACAGGAGCAGACACAGGGAAAGAAGCAGGCAGGCAATCCGTTTCATGTTTTGTCCACCTCCGTGTCAAAGGCCGGGAAGGTGACGGTAAAGACAGTGCCTTCGCCCACTGTGCTGGAAACGGTAATATCTCCCCGGTTGCGCTGGACAATGGTGCGGACGATGGCAAGTCCCAGTCCGCTGCCGCCGCTTTTTCGGGAGCGGGCTTTATCAACCCGGTAGAACCGTTCAAAAACATGCTCCAGCGCATCCTCCGGGATCCCCATACCCGTGTCGCTGACGGTAAGCACCCCATTGTCCTCCTGACGGCTCAGATGCACCGTCAGGCTGCCGCCGGGGTGGTTGTACTTGATGCCGTTTTCCATGAGATTAAAGACGATTTGGTATAGATCGTCCTCCAAAATCAATATGGGGATATCCTCTTCAAGCTCCAGGTGGAAGGTAACCCCGGACTGGTGGGCGATGGCTCTGAGCATTTTGGCGACGCGGCGAACCGTGGGGGCCATGTAGATGATTTCGCTTTCCTGGGGTTGGATGCCCTCGGCCCGGGTGAGGGAAAGGAGCTTGGCAGTCATACGGTTCAAGCGCTCTGCTTCATTGCCGATGTCCCCGACGAATTCCTTCACAGTGTCCAAATCCATGTCGTTCTGCAAAATGGAGTCCGTCAGCAGCTTGATGGAAGCCAGCGGGGTTTTCAGCTCGTGGGAAGCGTCGGAGACGAACTGACTGCGCTTGCGCTCAGAGGTTTGCAGCCGCTCTGCCAGATCGTTGAATTCCTCGCCCAGAACGGTCAGCTCATCGCTGCCGCCCATGTCCACCTTATGGGAATAATCTCCCTCCCGGATGATGCGCATGGAGGTCATAATCCGGTTTAACCGCCGGGAAAAGGCGTTGGAAAAGGCGATGGAAAAGACAGTTACAATGATTTCCAGCAGTAACGTAATGCGAAGCAGGGTCAGCTGCAGGGATTTGATCAGTGCGCCCTGGGTGGTGTCGTGCTCCGTCATATACACACAGCCCACCACGGTGCCGTAGTAGACGATGGGAGTTGCTGCCCGGGAGTCGGTAACGCCGTCGTGGTATGTCCAGGTGAAGACATTGTTTCCCTCCGGGGAAAGATCACTGACACTCAGCGCCTGTAAGACCTCCGGCAGCAGCACATAGGTACCGGCGGAGGTGCCGTTGCTGTCGTAAAGGGCCGCGCCGCCGCGGTCGGTGACCACAAGGCGGGTGACCTTCAGGCTTTCCAGCTGATTGACGATGCCCGTGACGGTGGAATTGTTCAGCACCTCCAGCGCGGAAATTTCGTCGGAAGCCAGCAGGCATTTTTCGATCATGGAGGATTCCTTGCTCTGATAGAACAGCTTCTGGCTGACGCCGGAGCAGTAGATATTCAGAATAATCAGCACCGCAAACGTGATGACCACATAGGTCATGGCGTAGCGGAACTGGGTATTGCCGTAGCCGCGGGAAGCGGTCTTTTTATTTTCGGAAATAATAGCCAACGCCCCACTTCGTTAAAATGTATTGCGGCTCCGCCGGGTTTTCCTCCAGCTTTTCCCGCAGACGGCGAATGTGCACGTCTACGGTGCGGATATCGCTGCGGTATTCATAGGCCCAGATCGTGTCGAGCAGGGCCTCTCGGGAGTAGACACGGTTGGGATTGCGCATCAGAAACTCAATCACGTCAAATTCCTTGGCGGTCAGGTCTGCCAGCTGTCCGTTTTTGTAGGCGTTACGGGCGTCCAGATCCAGCGTGATGGTGCCGATGCTCAAGTTATTTCCCGCAGCTTTTTCCTCGCTGCGGCCGGAGCGGCGGAGCAATGCCCGGATTCTTGCCTTCAGTTCCAGAATGTTGAAGGGTTTGGTCAGATAGTCGTCCGCTCCGTGGTCAAAGCCGATGAGCTTGTCCATGTCATCTACCTTGGCGGTGAGCATGATGATGGGTACGTCGGAAAATTCCCGGATTTTGGCGCAGGCCGTCAGACCGTCCATATTGGGCATCATCACGTCCAGCACCACCAGATCGGGATGCTGCTCCTGCACCGCCTGCACGGCTTCCAGACCGTCGGAGCCGGTGATGACCTCATAGCCCTCGTTCTGCAGATTAAACCGAATGCCCTTTACCAGCAGGGCCTCGTCGTCAACAACTAATATTTTCATTTCGATCCTCCAATTGTAATCAGGTCAAGTATGGCTTCCATCCGCTTTTCCCCGATGCCCTCCACGTTCATCAGTTCCTCGGTCGCTGTAAAGCTTCCGTTTTCCTCCCGATAGGCGATAATCCGATTTGCAAGCACGTCCCCAATGCCTGGCAGTGCCGTAAACTGACCTGCGTCCGCCGTATTGATATCGATGGGAAAGACGACGGGGGCTGCTCCCGGGGTGGTCTGCTCCGAAACGGTGGTTTCAGGAGGAACCGTCTGCATGGCGGCCGGAACGGACAGCTGCACGCCGCCGTGATTTCCGTTTCTGCCCAGAAAAAAGCCCAGGGTAAAAGCGGCAAAAACGCAGGTTACGGCGATAAGTATACCGGGCCGTGGTTTTTTCATGGGAATCTCCCTCCCGGATTGACTAGAAGATGAAAAGCTGTTATAATATCCTCATTATACACGACTTTTTACCGCCGGACAAGTCCGGCGAAGAAATATTGAGGGGAAATTATGAAAAAATTGAGATTTCTTAGTTTACTTCTGTGCCTGCTTGTGCTTGCGCAGCTGGTGATGACACCGGTATCCGCTGCGGAAACCACCGGTACGCCCCAGGCAACGGACCCCACCGTGCAGCAGGCAGCCCAGATTCCCTTCGGGAGAGTCAGCATTGAAAACGGCTGCCGCACCATCAACGGTATGCGCCCTCTGGCGGGCAGCGACCGGCGGCTGGATACCGCCCAGGCAGCGTTTGTCTACGAGACGAATACGGACACGGTGATCTACTCCTACAATCCGGATACCAAGCTGCCCACCGGTACGCTTGCGAAAATTGTTACGGCGCTGGTGGCGATTGAAAACAGTAATCTGGACGACATCGTGACCTGCTCCGACGGCATCCAGTCCAAGGTTCCCGGCAGCAGCCTGAAGCTGACGCCGAATCTGAAAAGCGGCGAGCAGCTGACGGTGGAGGATCTGCTGCACGCGCTGCTGATGATTGGTGCCAATGATGCCGCTGTTGCTTTGGCGGAGCATGTTGCCGGCACGACCAAAAGCTTTCTGGACATGATGAATATGCGGGTTAAGCAGATGGGCTGCATCAGCACGGAGTTTGGCAATATTTCCGGCCTTGATACGGCAACATCCTATACAACCGCCCGGGAGATGGCAAAAATTGTCATGGAGGCGACGAAGAACGAGACGTTCGCAGAGATCTTCGGCGCGACGCAGTATACGATTCCTGCTACGAACCTGGTGGAAGCGGAGCGGAAGCTTACCACTACAAACTACCTGGTCGACGACCACATCATCACGCAGTTCATGAGTACGCGTTTTACAGGCGGCCTTCCCAGCTATACGGAAAATACCGGAGCAAGCATTGTCAGTACGGCGGAATACAACAATATGCGGGTTGTCTTTGTGGTTATGGGAGCCACCCGTGTGACCAACTATGAAACCGGCAGCGTGACCACCTACGGTAATTTCGAGGAAATGACCGAGCTTGCCAACTATGTTTTCAACTACTTCAAGATTAACCGGATTATTTACGATGGCATGGCGGTGAACCAGTGGCCTGTCTCCGGCGGTGAATGTGAGGTTGTAGGACAGTCCTTTACGGATGTGGACACCGTGGTTCCCGCCGGCGTTCAGATGAAAAATCTCATCATGAACTATACCGTGGAAGGCGGCGGCATGACCGCGCCAATCAAAAAGGACGACAAAATTGCCACGGTAGAGGTCTGGTATCAGAATTCCTGCGTCACAGAAGTGGAGCTTTACGCCATGGCGGATGTCCGGGCGGTTGGCGACATCGGCGTATCCGTTCGGGGCAATGGGGACGGTGGGATTTCCGGTGGCTCCAAAGTCCTGTCCGTGATCGGAACGGTATGTGTAATTGTTCTGGGGCTTGTGGGTGTGTATCTGGCATTCAACTCCTTTATGCGCTCCCGCAGGCGTGCCCGAACCCGCCGCAGACGTGCGGAGCGCAGAAGGAGCAGGTAGTCATGCTGAACTGGGATGGATTAAAAGCCGTCTGTTCCGGCTGCACCCGCTGCGGCCTGTGTGAGACGAGGCATAACGTGGTGTTCGGTGTGGGCAGGGAGGACGCCGACATCATGTTTGTGGGTGAAGGCCCCGGTGAGCAGGAGGATCTGACAGGGCATCCCTTTGTCGGCCCGGCGGGGAAGCTGCTGGACGACATGCTTTCCATCATCGATCTGAGCCGGGGAACGAACTGCTATATTGCCAACATTGTCAAGTGCCGTCCGCCGCACAACCGTGACCCGCTGGAAACGGAGCAGGATGCCTGCATCGGGTACCTGCGCAATCAGGTGGCGCTGGTAAGGCCGAAGATCATCGTGTGCCTGGGGCGCATCGCCGCCAAGCGTCTGATTGACCCGGACTACCGCATCACAAAGCAGCACGGTCAGTGGGTGGAAAAAAACGGCGTCTGGATGACCGCCATTTACCACCCGTCAGCCCTGCTACGGGACGTAACCAAGCGTCCGGAAACCTTTGACGATCTATTGTCCATTCGGGAGAGGATCCGGCAGGTCGGAGCAAAAACGTAAAGCAAAAGTCCGCTGTTTTCATTCTGCGAAAACAGCGGACTTTTGGAGCTAGTGACCTGACTCGAACAGGCGACCTTCTCATTACGAGTGAGATGCACTACCGACTGTGCTACACTAGCATTTCTCAAGCGCAGTTATTATAGCCGTAATCGTGTAAAAAGTCAACAGCTTTTTCAGAAGGCGGTATGGTTATTTCAAAATCATGGAGAAAATGTGTCAGGAGGTGCGTTATGGACAATCCCAGAAAGTACTATGAGGCCTATGATGACCGCTACAGGCAAGTTCACCGGGAGGAACTGCGGTGGTTTGCCCAGTCGCCGTCTCCCATCGTTTGGGAAATGCTTACAGAATTTGGAATTTTGCCGTCTGCCAGATTGCTGGAAATTGGCTGCGGCGAAGGGCGGGATGCAAAATTTTTGCTGAATCGGGGCTTTCGGGTGCTGGCTACGGATATTTCGCCGGAAGCGGTTGCTTACTGCCAAAAAGATAATCCGCAGTTTTCCTCCTGTTTTCAGGTGCTTGACTGCATTCGCGATACGCCGGAAGAAAAGTTCGATTTTATTTATGCCGTCGCTGTCATTCATATGCTGGTTCTGGATGAGGATCGAAATGCCTTTTATCGTTTCATATGGGACAGTCTTGCGCCGGAGGGAATTGCTCTGATCTGCACCATGGGAGACGGCAGCACCGAGCGCCAGTCGGATATCCGCAGGGCCTTTGAGCTGCAGGAACGAATGCATGAGGAAACCGGGCGGAGGGTTTACATTGCAGGAACCTCCTGCCGAATGGTATCGTTTGAAAAATTTGTAAAAGAACTGAACGAAAACGGACTTGCCGTTATCAAGAAGGGGATCACAGCAGTGGAACCGGATTTTCCGCAGATGATGTATGCGTTGGTCCGAAGATGGTAATATGAAAGCGGGCTGATCCAGCCGGATTGCCCCGCTTTTTGTGATACGTCATTGCTTTCTGGGGAAAACGGTGCTATAATGGCGCCGGAATGAGGTGAGCGCATGAAGAACATTCTGAAATATCTGAAAGGCTACGAAAAAGAGTGTGTTCTGGGGCCTTTGTTTAAGCTGCTGGAAGCGACCTTTGAGCTGTTAGTACCGCTGGTGGTTGCCAGCATTGTGGATAAGGGTATCGGCAGCGGCGACAACGGTTATATAGTAAAAATGTGCGCCGTGATGATCGGCCTTGGCATTGTGGGCCTTGCCAGCTCGGTGACGGCTCAGTATTTTTCCGCAGTGGCGGCAGTTGGCTTTTCTACACGGCTCCGGCATGTGGTTTTGCAGCATATTCTGGGCCTGAGCTACAGTCAAATCGACCGGCTGGGCGCCTCCACCATGATCACCCGCATGACCTCAGATATCAACCAGGTGCAAAACGGTGTGAATCTGACACTGCGGCTGCTGCTGCGTTCGCCATTTGTGGTGTTCGGTGCCATGATTATGGCGTTTACCATCGATTTTCAGGCGGCACTGGTGTTCGCAGGTGTAATCCCCGTGCTGTGTCTCATCGTGTTTGGCATCATGCTGATTACCATGCCAATGTACAAACGGGTACAGGCATCTCTTGACGGCGTGACTTCCGCTTCCCGGCAGAATCTGGCGGGAGTCCGGGTCCTGCGGGCTTTCTGCAAGGAGGACGCGGAGGTCGCATCTTTTGAAAAGCAGACCGAAGATTTGACCCGACGGCAGCTGTCTGCCGGACGGATTTCCGCACTGATGAATCCGGTGACCTATGTGGTCATCAACCTGGCGGTGGTGCTGCTGGTACATGTGGGAGCGCTGAAGGTGGAAAGCGGCGTGCTGACCCAGGGGCTGGTCATTGCCCTTTACAACTACATGTCCCAGATCCTGGTGGAACTGATTAAGATGGCCAACCTGATTATCACCATCACCAAAGCCATCGCCTGTGGAAAACGGGTGGCTTCCGTGCTGGAACTGGAACCCGGTCAGGAAAACGGAACCCGCTCTGCTGGGGATTTGAAGGGAAAGGTGGAATTTCAGGACGTAACCGCCCGATATGACGGCGCGGGGAATCCTTCTTTGGAGCATATTTCCTTTACAGCGCAGCCGGGGCAGACCATCGGTATCATCGGCGGCACCGGGTCCGGTAAGACAACACTTGTGAATCTGATCCCAAGACTCTATGACGCTGCCGGAGGTAAGGTGCTGTTGGACGGCATAGAGGCAGGGCAATACGATACCGCATCACTGCGGCAGGCCATCGGCATTGTCCCCCAGAAAGCGGTGCTCTTCAAAGGCTCCATTCGGCAGAATCTTCTCTGGGGCAATGAAAATGCTACGGACGACGAGCTTTGGGCAGCGCTGGAGACTGCTCAGGCCAGGGAAGTGGTGAAGGACAAGGAAAAGGAACTGGACGCACCTGTTGAGCAGGGGGGCGTCAATTTCTCCGGCGGACAGCGCCAGCGGCTGACCATTGCCCGCGCCCTGGTTCGAAAGCCCCGCATCCTGATTCTGGACGACAGCGCTTCCGCCCTGGACTATGCCACAGACGCAAACCTCCGCATGGCGATCCGGAAAATGGAAAATCCTCCAACCACCTTTATTGTCTCCCAGCGGGCGGCTTCCGTGCGGTATGCCGACGAAATTCTGGTACTGGACGACGGTTTGCTGGCAGGGAAGGGTACCCACGACGAGCTGCTGGAATCCTGCCCGGTTTATCAGGAGATTTACTATTCCCAATTCCCAAAGGAGGCGGCGCAAAATGGCTAATCAGATGGCGGTTCTGAAAAAGGTTCTGCGGCGCATCCGGCGCTATTGGGTTGGGCTGATTGCGTCGCTGCTGCTGGCTACGCTGTATGTTGTGATGAGTCTTTATATCCCCATTCTGGTGGGAAATGCCATCGACTGCATTGTGGACGCGGGATATGTGGATTTTGCAGCCATGTGGGTGTATCTGCGCAGTGTGGCGGTCTGCGCCGCAACAGCCGCTCTGGCACAGTGGGTCATGAACCAGATTAACAACCACATGACCTATCATGTCACCCGGGATATCCGGGACGAGGCATTCCGGCACATTCAGGTTCTGCCCCTTTCTTATCTGGACGCGCAGCCTCAGGGGGATGTGGTCAGCCGGGTCATAGCCGATGTGGATACCTTTGCTGACGGCCTGCTCATGGGCTTTACCCAGCTTTTTACCGGCGTCATGACGATCTTGGGGACGCTTCTGTTTATGCTTCGCATTCACTGGGGCATTGCGCTGGTGGTGGTGTGCATCACGCCGCTGTCTCTGCTGGTGGCCAATTTCATTGCTACCCGGACATATTCCATGTTCAAGGTTCAGTCCGTCACCCGGGGTGAGCAGACGGGACTTATCGACGAGACTATCGGCAATATCAAGGTGGTGCAGGCCTTTGGGCATGAGAAAGCCTCCATGGAACAGTTCGACGAGATCAACGGGCGGCTGCAGAAGGCGTCGCTGCGGGCGATTTTCTTCTCCTCCCTGGTCAATCCATGCACCCGGTTTGTCAACTCCGTGGTTTACGCGGGAGTTGGCTTGAGCGGTGCGCTGATTGCCATTTCCGGGGGCATCACCGTGGGCAACCTTACCAGCTTCTTGAACTATGCCAACCAGTACACCAAGCCTTTCAATGAGATTTCCGGCGTGGTCACGGAGCTGCAAAACGCTCTGGCCTGTGCCGGACGGGTATTCGAGCTGATCGAAGCGCCTGCCCGCACCCCCGAGCCGGAGAATCCGGAACGGCCTGAGGTGGTACGGGGTGCGGTGGAAATCAAGGATCTGCGCTTCTCCTACACGCCGGACAAGCCTCTCATCGGTGACTTTAACCTATCGGTCAGACCCGGTCAGCGGGTGGCTATCGTCGGCCCCACAGGCTGCGGCAAGACGACCTTTATCAATCTTCTCATGCGGTTCTATGACCCGGATGGCGGCGAAATCCGTCTCGATGGGGTAAATACACAGAAGATGAACCGGGGGGAGCTGAGGAGAACCGTGGGCATGGTGCTGCAGGATACCTGGCTGAAAGCCGGTACCATCCGGGAAAATATTGCCATGGGCAAACCGGATTCCACCGATGAGGAGATCATTGCCGCCGCCAAACAGGCCCACGCCCACAGCTTCATCAAGCGGCTGCCCCAGGGCTACGACACCGTCATCGGCGAGTCCGGCGGGAGCCTTTCTCAGGGGCAGAAGCAGCTGCTGTGCATCGCCCGGGTGATGCTGTGCCTGCCGCCCATGTTGTTTCTGGATGAGGCCACATCTTCAATCGATACCCGGACGGAGATCAAGATCCAGAAGGCCTTCGATACCATGATGCAAGGACGCACCAGCTTTATTGTCGCCCACCGTCTGTCCACCATCCGGGAAGCGGATGTGATCCTGGTCATGCGGGACGGTCACATCGTAGAGCAGGGGAGGCACGAGGAACTTCTGGCAAAGCACGGATTCTACGCCAGCTTGTATCAGAGCCAGTTCGCGCATTGATTTATCAGCAGGAGCGGAAATTTCCGCTCCTGTTTTTTTGAATGAACCTTTCGCACGTTTTGAACGTCTATATAGGTGAAATCGATTTCAAAAAAAGAGGGGGTGAGGATATGGAAGCCTTTGAAGCCCAGCTGAAAACGGTGTATCCCAGCCTGGAGCGCTATGTGAAGTACCGCCTGGATGGTAGTGGTGATGCGGAAGATCTGATTCAGGATGTATGTCTGACGGCGTACCTCAAATACGGTCAGCTGCAAAAGCAGGAATCCTTCAAAGCCTGGATTTTAAGCATTGCGCGAAACCGCTGCCGTGACTATTTCCGCAGGAAGGAAGCAGGCAGGGAAGTGCCGCTGGAGGAAATCCCGGAGTCAAAGCTGGTTTACGGCCGCATGGGCCTGATGGTATCCAATCCAGTGGAGGAAACGATGGAGCTGCTGACGGATCGAGACCGGGAGGTTCTGCGGTTGTTTTACTGGCAGCAGCTGTCTCTTGCGGAGATTGCCCAAAAGCTGAACATTCCGACGGGAACCGTGAAAAGCCGCTTGAATACCGCCCGGGAGCGGTTTCGAAAGCAATATCCACATCCGCCGAAAGGAGATCATCTTATGACAAAACTGCCGAACAGGTTACCGGAATATACCATTGAGAAGCTGGAGCAGCCGCCCTTCTCAGTGAAATGGGAGGAACTGCAGGGCTGGCAGATTGTTCCCCGGCTGGGGGAAAAGCTCAGCTGGGGATTGTATGACTGGCCTTCCAGAAGGCGGACGGAGTATACTGATTTGGAGGTGATCGGCAAAGCGGAAATCCACGGTATCGAGGGGGTAGAGATCCTGGCTGTGCAGTACGGCGCGGAGGACTACTACCGGACCGGATGCGTGGATAAAATAGAACGCCGCTTTATCGCCCGTCTGACGGATACCCACAGCCAGTTTCTGGCGGAGAGCCATGTGGAGGACGGCGTGCGCAAGTGCTATACCTTCCTGGACGGGGACGAATTTTTGAACAACTGGGGGTTTGGAGAGGATAACTGCGGCAATGCAGTGAAGCTGGTACCCAAAGGGCTGCTCAAGCGGGAGGGAAACACCGTCACCGGGCAGACAGGCAGGGAAGTGGTGGATGTTGTGGGCCGCTATCAGCTCACCATCAACGGTAAGACCTATGACACTGTCTGCGTCATGGATATCCAGTGTTTCAACGACGCCGTTGCTTCCGAGCAGTACATCGACCAAAACGGCCGGACAGTTCTGTGGCGGCGGTTTAACCGGGACGACTGGGCTATAGACCGTTTCGGCGGCAGGCCCTGGAGCGAAAAACTGCCGGGAAATCAGCGCCTGGATATTAATGGACAGACGTTTGTCCACTGGTACGACTGTGTTTCCGACTACATTCTTTAGCGGAATCAGGCTTGACTTCGGGCACGACTGGGTGTATGATCCCTTCAGATAAAAAGAGAGGAGCTTCTTTTATGCCCAAGTGGTTAGACAACGCTGTTTTTTATGAAATCTATCCCCAGTCTTTTCTGGATACCAACGCCGACGGCATCGGCGATATTCAGGGAATTATCAACAAGCTGGATTATATCCGGGAGTTGGGGTTCAACGCCCTGTGGATCAACCCCTGCTTTTTGTCGCCCTTCGGTGACGCGGGATACGATGTAGCGGATTACTACACTGTGGCGCCCCGCTACGGCACCAATGAGGATCTGAAGCGCCTGTTTGCCGAAGCCCATAAGCTGGGTATCCATGTGCTGCTGGATCTGGTACCCGGTCATACATCTGTGGAGCACAGGTGGTTTCGGGAGTCTGCCAAGCCGGAACGAAACGTCTATTCTGACCGCTATGTGTGGACGGACAGTGTTTGGGAAGCACCGGAAAATATGGGCTGTCTGCGGGGAATTTCCCAGCGGGATGGCTCCTGCGCACTGAATTTTTTTACCTGCCAGCCGGCTTTGAATTATGGGTTCAATCAGAGGAATCGTCCCTGGCAGCAGTCTCCTGAGGATGAGGGCCCCAGGGCCACTCTGGAAGCCATGATGGACGTAATGCGCTTCTGGTTAGGGTTGGGCTGCGACGGTTTCCGTGTGGACATGGCGGCAAGTCTTGTAAAGAATGATCCCGGAAATGTGGCGACCATCGCCCTGTGGCAGAAGGTTCGCGCCTTTTTGGATCGGGAATTCCCCGAGGCGGCAATGGTTTCCGAATGGGGTGAGCCGGAAAAGTCCCTGCGGGGCGGTTTCCACATGGATTTCCTGCTTCACTTTGGGCCGTCACACTACAATGATCTGTTCCGGTGCCAGGAACCCTACTTCTCTGACCGGGGGCTGGGCAACGCTTCTGCATTTGTGGAAAAGTACCTTGAGAGCCGGGAAAAGGCTGGAAAGGATGGCCTAATCTGCATTCCCTCCGGCAATCACGACATGACCCGCCTGGCAAAGCATGTGCAGGGCGATGAAAAGAAGCTGGCCTTTGCCTTCCTTCTGACCATGCCAGGCGCACCCTTCATCTATTACGGAGACGAAATCGGTATGCGTTATGTGGAAGGTCTCACCAGTGTGGAGGGCGGCTATGAGCGCACCGGCGCCCGAAGCCCCATGCAGTGGGACGGCAGTGTGAACGCCGGGTTCAGCGCCGCGCCGAAGGAAAAACTGTATATTCCACAGGATCCAGCTTCTGACCGCCCCACGGTTCGTGCGCAGGTGGGCGATCCGAATTCCCTGATGAATCAGGTGCGGCACCTGATCGCTCTGCGTCAGGCGCATCCTGCGCTGCAAAACCGGGGCGGCATCACCTTCGTCAGCAATGGCGCGCCGAAGCAGCCATTGGCTTATGAGCGGTCCGATGACGGGGAAAAACTTCTGGTTGCAATCAATCCTTTCCGGGAGGCGTCGGTCTTCTCCTGGGCGGGTAAGCTTGGCGACGCGCTGTACGCTTTCGGCGGCAAAGCCTGCCAGAATGGCGAAGCGGTCACGCTGCCTCCGGTAAGCGCCGGTATCTACAAAATCGGATAAAGGATAAATTTTATTTCCCCGCTGCGGAAAGCGGCGGGGAAATCATTTCGAAAAAAAGGGAAATAAAGGCTTGACAAATCCACAGGGATGTAGTATTATAACCGGGCTGGACAGAAAGCGCCCTGATGGAGAAGTCGCGTAGCTGGCCGAGCGCGCACGATTGGAAATCGTGTATACCCCAAAAGGGTATCGAGGGTTCAAATCCCTCCTTCTCCGCCAAAACCCCGGTTTTGCTACAAAACCGGGGCTTTTTTATAACTTTTTTGAATAGAAAATTTGTACACATTTTATCGTGTTGCAGATTTGTTACAAACCGCTGATGTTATGCCGTATTTTCAGGCATCAATTTTCGGCGGTTTTTCTTACTTTTGGCTACATTTTTCTGTGAGGTGTCTACGGCCTCCACCATCTCTGCTGCGTGAAGGTGTGTATATATTTTGGTAGTCTGAGCATCCACATGACCCACGATAGATTCCAGCATTGGCAAGTCCATACCACCAACAATCGCCAGGGTGATGAATGTGTGGCGGCAAGTGTACGGCGTTGCATGCCAACACGGTACGCGGCGAGACAGAGAATAATATCAGGGGAGACGGAAGCGACAACCTGCGGAATATCGCTGCCTATGCCTATCAGGGAGGTATGTCAGCAGCGGATTCTTTGGCGCGTGCAGCTGTTGGAGGAAAGTATGGTTCTTTGGTTCTTGCCGCAACCGGCGCATTCAGTCAGACTATGAGTGAAGCGTCTCAGAAGGGGGCGACTCCGGAACAGGCGTTTTTGCTGGCGACGGCAGACGCCGGCCTGGAAGTTCTGACGGAAAAAGTTTCCCTGGACAATCTGCTGGACATTGCAAAGTCCAATTCCAAGGGAGCCGTGAAGTTTATCCTGAACACACTCGGTCAGGGCGGTGTGGAGATCAGCGAGGAAGAAGCTAGCTTTTTTGGAAGCATTCTTGCCGAGGCTGCAATTTTGCAGGGGAAATCGGAGTACAGGCAGAGAGTCGGGGAGCTGGTTGTCGGCGGCATGTCCTACGAAGAAGCCAAGGCGCAGGCGGACAAGGAAGTACTGGAAGAGGCCAAGAACACGGCGATTGTGTCCGGCCTGTCCGGCACCATGTCCGGTTCGCTGGCGACCGTATACGGGAAACTGGCTGGTGCGAGCACCGAGGAAACCGCCCGTCAGGCTGAGGATGCCACTACGGTGCAGGATTCCATGCAGGACAGACAAGCGCAGCCAGCGGCAGAAAAGGCCGCAGATGCGGCTCCTGCGGCTCCTGAGTCTACTCCGCCCGGGGCGAATGAATCCAAGCAGGCGCCTCAGGGTGTGGAAGCAGCGAAGCCGTCCGCTCTGGACAACGCAATTTCAAAGCTGAGAAACGACGGGCTGGTCAGCAACAGGACGGCGGATGCAGTTATTGCAGATCCCAACGCTATGCAGCAGCTGGCAGACAAAACAGGGCTGGATACGCGGGGAATGACCGATTCGGAACGGCGGAACGCTGTAAAGGATGCTGTCCGGCAGGTGGCGGGTGATGGTGTTCCCGCTGCGCTGTCAGAGGACGGGGCGAACAGTCTTATAGAGGATATGGGACAGGCGATTGCGGGAAACGATCCAGCAGCGCAGGAAATCCAGAACCAGAACGCGGAGCCGTCAGAAAACCCGGCGTGGACGCAGGCGGTCAGGAATGTGTTGGGTACTCAGCCGGAGGCCGGAATGGTTGACACCCGGAACACGCAGGTGTACAATGGGAACAATGAATTACAGGGAGGAAATGACAATGCAGGAACAGCAGACACAGCGGCAGCCACAGCAGGAACCGAATTACACGGAGCTGCTGGAGAAGGAGTACGGTCAGTTCAAAACGGCACAGAGTCTTATTCGCAATCTTCGGAATCTGGGGCATACGGACAAGGAAATTTACGAGGACCTGGAGAGCTTTTATTAAGCGATACCGCCAAAAATGCACTGGCAGAGAGAGGAAGCCCGAATGTTCCGATGGATTCATGGACGGACGCTCAGACTTTCAAGAATGCGCTGGACGATGGAAGAAACTCCGATGTGAAAAACGGTTGGTGCGTCTCCCCAAAGGAACTATCCGATTTGACCGAACCGGGCGTGCAGATGTACCTTGCCAGAAACGGGGAAGCCGGATTTGTTATTAAGAACGGCGATATCGAAGCTGTCTTTACCAACAAGGCGAAGGGTGCGCCAAAAGGCCTTGCGGACAGTCTTATGCTCCGTGCGATTTCCGCCGGAGGTGACAGGCTGGATTGCTACGGGGAAGTCCTTGCAACCCTGTATTCAAAATATGGTTTTGAGCCGGTGGCAAGGGTCGCGTTTAATCAGGAGTATGCAAACGAAGGGTGGACGCCGGATAAGGGAACGCCGTGGGTTTATGTGATGAAGCACAACGGCGACAGTGCGGACACGGTTGCCGGGAAGTTGGGAACATACCCAGACCTCACGAAAGACCGGCTCGACGATCTACCAACATTTGGGAAGAACGACTATGACAAAGCCATAGCCTACCGGGATTCCCTTATGAGCAAGACAAGTGCACAGAAGGCGGACACTTCGGTAACGTCCGCGCGGGGAGGACAGGCAGCGGATGGAGCAGAAGCTGGAGGCGATTCGGAAGAGCATGGCGCTGTTGGCGCGGCAAACCAGAATTTCTCCGGCAACGCGGCCTATGACGATCTTTTGTCAGACGATAATGTGCAGCCGGCCAGAGCCAGCGACGCAAAGAACGTGGAGGTTCCGAAAACCGATACCTACGGCAGGAATGTTTCCGAATTTGCCCAAAACGCCATGAATTCCGATATCATTTCCGAAAGAGACGTCGACACGGCCAAGCGCCTGATTCAGGAAGGGGCTTTCGGCCACGAGACCCAGAAAATGGCTGACGTGAGGGACAAGGTCTATAGCGAGATTCAGGAGAAAGGCGTGTCCGCTTCCGTCCGGGAGGTCGGAAAGGCGGCCGCCAGCGGCAAAATCTCAGAATACGATATCGCAAAGGCGGAAGTCCTGTTTGCCATACTGACCGATAAGAAGGGCGCCCGAGCGGAAAACATGGCAAGCGATCTTCTTGTTGACCTGAGCGAAATGGCTACCCAGAGCGGCCGGCAGCTGAATATGTTCAAACTGCTTCGGAGGCTGACCCCGGAGGGGCAGCTCATGAGCGTGCAGAAGGGTGTCCAGCGAAATGTTGAAAAAATGGTCAAGTCTGGGCAGGTAAAAAAGGGATATGAGCCAAGCATTGACCCAGAACTGGAGCAGGACTATCTGAACGCGGCGAAGGAAGCCAAGAGCGCAACAGACCCGAAAAAACAAAAGGATGCCGAGCGGAGGATGAGGGAAACCGAAAATGCGATCTACGCGGCGGAGGCAGCCAAAATGCCCGCGACCTTCAAGGCAAAATGGGACGCATGGCGGTACATGTCCATGCTTGGCAACGTCAAAACACAGGCGCGAAACATTGCAGGAAACGCTATGTTCATGCCGTATAAGGCGGTTAAGGACAAGATGGGCGCATTGATGGAAAAGGCGCTTCCAAAGGAGGAGAGAACAAAATCCCTGACAACGGACCGTGAGTTGCTTCGGTGGGCAAAAGACGACGCAAAGTCCGAGGACGTGCAGGACGCGCTGAGATATTCCGCTAAACTGGGAGACGACGTCAGCACTCAGAAGCTATCCGATGATCGGAAGGTGTTTGACAGCAAGGTCCTTGAGACGATACGCCAATGGACTCAGAAAATACCGGAGGCCGGGGACATGCTCTTCAAAAATCCCTACTATGCAAAGTCACTGGCTGGTTTTCTGAGGGCACGGGGATATTCCGCAGGTGATGTACAGTCCGGTAAGGTAAGCGACGCGGTTCTAAATGAGGGACGCAGTTACGCTATTAACGAGGCAATGAAGGCAACCTTTAACGACTGTAACGCATTTTCGGACTTTATGGCGAATGAGCTTCGGTACAAAGGAGACAATCCCGTAGGTAAGGCTGCAAACCTTCTGGCTGAGGGCGTTCTCCCGTTCCGACGGACTCCTGCAAATATCGTGGTTCGGTTTACGGAGTATTCCCCGGCAGGCGTTCGGCGTGGTGTGTACAATATGGGACGCAGCATCGTAAAAGGGGATGTAACGTCAGCGGATGCCATTGACCAGATTGCCGCGGGGCTTACCGGAACCGCTGCTATGGCTCTTGGCGCATTCCTTGCCAGCGGAGCCGCGGGTGTTAAACTCACAGGAAGCGATACGGATGACGACGAAAAGCGGGAGGGACACCAGGATTACGCTCTGGAATTTTCTGTCGATGGGCAGGAATACAGCTACAAAATCGACTGGGCAGCCCCAGCAAATATGCCGTTATTCGTCGGGGCGAATATTTACAAAATGCTTCAAAATGCAGGTGAAGATACGGACATTTCCAAATTCACCGCAGTGCTTCGGGGCATGGGAACCATGATGGAGCCAATGCTTTCGCTTTCTTGTCTGAGCAGCTTAAACGATCTGTTCGAAAGCGCAAGATACGCAGACGATGGGGGAAAGCTGTATGCCGTAGCTGCCAGCATGGCAACAAGCTACTTTACCCAAGGTATCCCGGCGCTTGCCAGACAGGCTTATCAGTTCACGCAGGAATATAAGCAATCCACCTTCGCAAACAGCGATGACCCTACCATTCGGGACGCGCAGAAAACTGCGGCCAATATTCCATTCCTGGGAGCTTTATTCCAAACGGATAAGGTAAACGCATGGGGCGAGAAGGAAAAGAACGCCGCCGGGACGGACGATCTTCTTCAGCGGATAACCGGTACTGAAGTACCAGACTGGATCTCCCGCGCGATCGACTCTTTCGGCAATCCCGGAACGCTGAAAAAGATCGACAACAGCGATTTGGAGCAGGAAATCACACGGCTGAACGGCGTGCAGGAGAACAGCGTTACGCCTCCTGATGTGCCAAAGATTGTCAGTTATACGGACAAAAACGGAGAAATACACCTGGACCAGCGGCTTACCGAGGAACAATATCAGGCATTTTCCACCGTACAGGGAAAGACGGCTGAGCGAATCGCCTCGAAGATAATCGCATCCAAGGACTACGCTGCCATGACGGATGAGCAAAAGGCGAAGGCTCTCAATCTTGCATACGAATATGCGAGGGATAAAGGTCTTTCGGCTGCGTTCCCGGACTACGCTGGATTAGACGGGTGGAAAAGAGGCATCAATATGGTAGAAACTGATGTGATTTTGCAAAAGGTTGCACGGGATTCTCTGGAAAGAGCCATGTCCGATGTTTCAGATGCATGGAAAAACGGATGGGATGCTTCTCAGGACAAAAAAGCACTCGAAACGGCGTACAAAACGTTTGAGGGAATGGGGAAACTGGCAAGAAATGCGATTTTAAGGGACGCCAATACGGAAGTAAAGAACTATGTGGCCGCAAGAGAGGCTGGAATTTCACAAGGCTGGTTCCTGACGGTCAAAAAAGCGGTTGATGGCATCGAGCCAGAGAGCGGGTACCTGAATGCTAACCAAAAGCAAAAAGCGGAAACAATCGCCAATTTCGAACGGCTTCCAGAGGATCAGAGGGAATTGCTTCTGAAGATGTATGTTTCCGATTCTCAGGGAGAGAACATCGACGAAGTGCAGGCATTGGGCTTCGACCTGAAAACATATGCTTCTGCATACAGACTGTATGAGGATTACGCTCACGGAAAAGGGAAGAAAGCTGCCACGGTGGAGAAGTACATGAAAGAGTACCATATTGACAAAGCAACGGCGGAAGCGCTTTATAAATGCTTCAGCTAATGCAAATCCGCCCCCATTGTGGGGGCGGATTTTCCAGGCTGTCAAAGAACCCCCGCTTTTCTCAAAGGAAAGCGGGGGTTTTCACTTTGAAAACCGTAGAAATGCTGAAAATTAAATTGAAAACGGAGTTTCTCCAACTCCATTCTGCCAGTTTTTTCAAGTTCATGGCAGCATATTTAAGCCTGACCCATCTGGTGACGGCGGCCAAGCCTCGGTGGTGTGTATAACGCATAGCGTGTTTCTCCTTCGCATCAGCGAAGACACGTTCAATCGTTTCTTTCCGCTGTGCGTAAATGGCTTTCCCACGCTTCGTTTTTCTTATTGCTTCCACCATATCCAGGTATTCCTGCCAGATATGTGTGGTGAGTATCTTCTGTCCCTTCTCATTCGCTCCGCAATAGCTGCACTTTACGGGACAGTTCACACACTCTTTCGGTGTGCTGCGGTAAGTCCTCTTTCCCTCTCTGTCCGTTGTGGTGTGGCGCAGAGTCTTTCCTTTGGGACAGGTAAATGTATCCGTTACAGGGTCATATTCATAGTCCCAGGGGTGAAATCCTTCTTTTCTTCCATGAGGTCTGGTATAGGGTAGTACAGGTATTTTTCCGGTATCAAATGTTTTCTTTGCAATCCAAGGGGTCTTGTATCCTGCGTCCATTGCTACAAACTGGACTGTAAACTGTTCTGTTACCTTGTCATATAATGCGTCCCATGCTACGCTGTCATGTACATTTCCCGCGGTTACTTCTACTCCCAGAATAAAGCCGTGTCTGTCACAAGCGGTATGCGCTTCGTAGGCAAATTGCCTCTCATGCTCGCCTTTTACGAACATTCCGCAGTCTGGATCGGTTGTGGACACCGTTTTTTCCGTCATCCCGCCGGAACCATTTCCACCATGGGGAGTGTTTTCGTCATTCTCGTCTTCTTCGTCCTCAATCGGCTTCTTTCCCAACTTCTCCCGCTCCGCATTTACTTCCCGCCTGAGCTGCTCGGAGTATACCTTTGCCGTCTGAGCTACTTTTTCCTTTTGGAACTTCTTCTTGTTCGCACTGGCCTTGATATGGGTTCCGTCAATGAAAATCGTATCTGGGGAAACCATTTTGTTGTTCAGCGCCTTGTTTAGAATATGCTCAAATATTTCACTGGTCAATTCCGGAGGAAACCGCTTGCAGAAAGCGTAGCTCACCGTTGCAAAGTGAGGGATTGTATCCAGCAATCCGTATCCAAGAAACCAACGATACGAAATCGTATCCTGAATTCGCTGATATGTTTGCCGCAGCGAAGGGATTCCGTACAGATGCTGAATAAGTACCATCTTTATGAGTACCACCGGATCCGTACCGGGTCGTCCGTTGTCGTGGCAATAGTACGGGTCCAGCCGCTCATACAGCCATTCGTAATCCATGACCTTTTCTATCTTCCGAAGTAGATGATCTTTGGGTACTAAGGCTTCCAGATCTGTAATTACTGGCTCATTCCGCGCATCTTTTCTCCACTGTTCCATACTATTACCCCCCTTATTTGTGACTATTATATCACAATTAAGGGGGGATTGGAAGTTTTTTGACAAGCTGGCAAATCCGCCCCCATTGTGGGGGCGGATTTTCTATTGGCAGTGTTATTCTGAAGGAAAAACGGATGCAGTACAATATATTGCCTCAATTGCTTTCTTATATTCATCCAAAGTGACTTCGCCATGGCTTGGATCGTATTCATAGTCTTCAACTATTCTAAAAGCCTCAGAAGGAGTCATTCCGTAATCGCTTACGACAATATCTACGATATTTTGGATGGAGTAGCCATCTATTGTGAGTTCTTCGCAATCATTACGCCTTTGATCCTCTGCTCCTCGATCATATCCGGCCTCATACCCTTCATTATATCCTTCATCGTATGCTTCTTGTTTTGCTTCGCTTATTTCTTTGTTTTTCTTATCGAGATTTGATTGATCGATTCCATTCAGAATATATAATACAACAGCAAAAATGAGAATAGTACGGATAAAATTCCATATCTTTTCTCCCATAAAATCACCCCGACAGCATCATAACATGCTCTGGAACGTTTTTCAACATATTTTGAAAAAACTCTTGACTTATGTGTCACCATATGTATAATATAGAATTACGGTGACACAAAAGTGAGGTGATGAAATGTCCCCGAGGACAGGTAGGCCTACCGCAGACCCCAAGAAGCACGAAACGAGAATTAGAATGTCTGATGAAGATGTGAAGATTCTTGAAATCTGCTGTAAGAAAACTGGCATGACTAAAGCTGAAGTGATCCGCCAGGGAATTCGTGAGGTTTACGAAAAGGTCAATAAAGAAAAATAGAGTGTTGGCGGCCCTCACAAAGCATACCAACACTCTACAACACCAACACCCAAAGGAGTGGTAAATCTATTCTACCATTCCTCCCGGTGAAAATCAAGGAGGAAATGTTATGAGCGTAAAAGAACAGATTCACAATTACATAAGAAATGCGAATATGAAGAGAGACCCAGATACCGCGATAGGAGTTTCGGAAATTGCCGAATTTTGCAAAGAAATCCGATCTGGCAATATTTTCGATTCCGTCCTTTTGGTGTTCAGTTATGGCGTTGCGAAAGGCTATCGAATGGCAAAGAAGGAGAGCAGCTTATGAATGATCTCCAAATCTTCAACAACACTGAGTTCGGAGAAGTCCGAGCCATTGATGAGAACGGAAAAATCCTTTTCTGTGGGAAAGATGTTGCATCGGCACTTGGGTACAAATCCCCCAAAGATGCAATTACCGCACATTGCAAGGGGGCGGTGAAACGCCGCCTCCCCACAGTAAGCGGTGAGCAGGAGATGTCCTTCATCCCGGAATCCGACCTCTATCGGCTGGTATTCGGTTCCAAACTGCCGACCGCTGAAAAGTTCACCGATTGGGTCACCTCCGAAGTTCTTCCCAGCATCCGAAAGCATGGCGCTTACATGACCAAGGATACCCTGCAAGCGGCCATTCTGAACCCGGACTATCTGCTGCAGGTGGTTACAGCCCTCAAGGATGAAACCGACAAGAGAAAGGCGCTGGAGGCCGCAAACTCCCGGCTTGTGGTCGAGAATCAGATCATGCAGCCGAAAGCGGATTACTTCGATGAACTTGTAGACCGGAACACCCTTACCAACTTCCGGGAGACAGCAAAGGAGTTGGGAGTCCCACCCAAGAAGTTCATTCAATTTCTGCTGTCTCACAAATACATCTACCGGGACAAGCGGGGGAAGCTGCTCCCATTCGAGAACAAGAACAACGGTCTGTTTGAAGTCAAGGAGACTTTCAACGACAAAACCCAGTGGAGCGGGACGCAAACCTTTGTGACACCGAAGGGGAGAGATGTTTTCCACAAGTTAGAAATTTCATAGGAATAAGCCGCCCCAAAAGGGCGGCGTTCCTATTTCTCAGTATGAGGGAGGGCCGGTTGCCCGGCCCTGGTCGGATGGTTTATATCACGCCGTCAGACCCGTTTCTATGGACCGCAGGGCCTGCAAATTCTTCTCGGTGTTCTTAGCGTACCAGCATTTCTTTTTGCTTTGCCAGCGGTAACCAGCGGTTTTCAGGGCCGCTCTGGTTTCTTCACTGGGCTTGCTGGGGAAGTAGACCTCTACGCCGTCAAACTCGGTGTTGATTTCTACCCGGAGGAATCCGGAGTTTCCGGGATTCTGGGGCTTGCTTTCCTTCTTGGCGGTGATGCGGGCGGTCTTTGTAACGAACTTGATATTATCGCTCATGCATCCAAAGTAGTAGAAATTGACGTCGAAATAATCAATCATACCGTCGCAATCGTGGTAGTTATAGGAATTGACGTATTCGTCAACGGCTTCTGCGGTGGCTTTGATCTGGTCGGATACGCAACGGTACCAGTTGCCACGCTCGTTCCAAATCCGGGTGAACTCCTGCTCAAGTTCAGAATCGTTCCAGCAGGTCATGGTGAAAACGTTGCTGTACTTCATGCGGCGAATCAGATCGTGCTTATCCTGCTCTGTCAGTTCGGAAAAGTCCTTGTAGACCTTGCAGGGGGCTTCCTTCAGCTCCACAATCAGCTCTTGGCACATGCTGGCGTACTTGGTGCGGACGCTGAATTTGTAGGTGGGAAACTGTTCCTTGATGAACTGCCGGACGGCTTCGGCAATCTCCTTAAGGCTGCGGGAAGAATCGTACCGGCTGCCCTTCCATCCGTTTTGTGTGTAGAATTCGCTGCGGGTGCTGGCGGCGGTTTCAGTGGTTGGGGTTTCAGCGGTCTTGTTGTATGCCAGCCGGAAGGCGGGGAATACGGCGTCGTATTCGTTGTTGATGGCTTTCATTGTCTCCACGTCTCCGCCGTGGTCGGGGTGGTGGAGCATCGCAAGACGGCGGAATTCCTTTTCCAGTTCGTCCAGGGTGTGGCAGTTGGCGAAGTATTTCATTGCTTTATCCTCCATTCCTTAGTAGCCGAGCCATGAGTACAGCTCGTAGTGGGTGTAGTCGGTCAGGTCTACGACATGCTCGAAATCCTCGGGAAATGCCTCCATGCTGTCTGCAAAGATGCGGCAATCTCTAACGAAATAGGGGATGCAGTGGGCATCCAGAATCTTGGCGATACGTTCGATTTTCATAAAGAAATCCTCCTATTTTGTAGTGGGCCTGATTAACAGGCCCAGTCAATACGGACTTCAAAGCATTCAAATGTCTTGCAGTCCACACGGTTCAGGTGGTGGCTGGTGTTCCAGCTGCCACAGCCGGCGGCGTAGAAACCACCGTGCCCGTAGTTCCGGGCCACCGGGCGGTATTCAGTTCCTTTGGTTCCGGGAACCAGCTGGTAGAGGGTGGTACAGTAGAGGTTGTCATCACCAGACAGGATGTGTGTGGCTTCTGCCATGGCATCCAGCAGTTTTGTGGAGGTCAGACGGATGTAGGAATCTTCATGGTTGAAACCGGCTTTGTGATCGGTGTTGATGATGTATTTGGCAGCTTTCATTGTGTTACCTCCTGTGGTTGGTGGGTTGGTTTGTTTGTGCCTTTATGATACATGTACACATGTAATTTGTCAACGGGCAATATTGCACAAACATGTACACATGAAATTGTGATAATTTTACATGGACACATGCAGATGTATGTGATATAATATCGTAGAGGTGATACAGAATGGCATCAGAAGCAAAGCTCAAGGCGAATGCAAAATACATGGCAACGTTGGATAGAATCGTGATTCAGCCGAAGAAGGAGACGGGCCAGCAGATCCGACAGGCCGCAGCCGACGCAGGGCAGAGCGTGCAGCAATATATTTTGCAAGCTGTTTCTGATCGGATGGAAAAGGACAAATAAAATCCCCGGCGGGTGATGGTGACACCTGCCGGGATTTTTTATTGCTTGGCTTCTGCTTCAATTCCTTTGCGGATAAGTTCTTTAAGCCTGGAAGCGCGGCTTCCGCTTGACTCCTCGATAGCGGCTATGATATCTGCATCTGTGCGTCTATTGAGTTTGGCGGCGATCAATACGGTATTTTCCTTCATCCAGGCTCTTTTTGCTGCGCTGTCTGCCATTTCATTCCCCCTTTTGGGTGGGGCGGTTTCCCGCCCCTTGTTGGTTATTTCTGGGCCAGTCCGGCAATATAGGCCTGAATAATCTTTTCGACTTCCTCCGGGGTGTAGGTCTTACCATCTTCAGATTTGAAGATAATAAGAAGGTCGTAGGCCATTGCTTTCTTGATATCCAGGTTTTCTTGAGCTGTCGGCATTGTGCTACCTCCTTTTCGTTGGATCGATTCGGTTGGTTTCTTGCCTTCCGTACTGTCACTATATCATAGGTTAACCTATCTGTCAACCCCCATTTTCATTTATTTTTTCAAGCCCCTTTTTGGCGTGCGCTCCTGCTGCCGACAAGGGGCCATTTCACGTCTTTTTGATAAGACTGCAGTAAACTGGCATTAATTATTATAAATAAATCTTGGTATAATTTATTGCCAGATGTTGACAACGAATCTGATATGTGTAACAATATAGGCAGTGAGATTTCTAACTTTTTGGAGGTGATTTTGTGGCTTACGATGAGGATTCCGGGAGAATTACCGAGTTCAATTATTCGGATAGGGAACTTAAGGCAAAGATTGACGAGTACAGGAGAAGAGCCGAAGAAAACGAAATCACCCTGCCGAGCTGGCCTGATTTCTGCACCTTCCTGGGTGTCAGCAATGACAAGCTGGAGGAGGTTATGGAAAGAGGGTTTACAAAAAAAGGTGCATACTATGAACGGGCGATGATGCTAAAAAACATGGGGGAGTGGTGCGAAGCGCAGCTGGTCAGTAATCCCAATTGGGGCGGCAAAATGGCGGTTAAAGCTATGTTCATCCTCAAACAGGGGTTGGGGCGGTCCCGGAAGTATGTGGATGAGAAGTCCCAGAAGATTACAGGGCCCGGAAAGGTTGAGCTGCACTTCGGGGACGGCGATCCAAGAGCAAAACGGGCGGGGAAATAGCTGAACGCAACAAAATAAATATTTGGTTGCGTTCAAATGCTGTTTTTGACGTGTTTTGTGGTAATCGTTGGTTATTTTGACGGATAATGTTTGGATTGGTCCATAATTCCACAGTACAAGGACAATCACGGCTATTGTCTATTGGTATCCTGCCGGGGCTGGAGAGACAGGGCAGGGCAATTAAGGGCGGCGGGGTGCTGCTGCCAGGCCCTTTTAATTGGGGTATCCAATGAGCAACCTACCCCCCCAGGGGGAGGCGGAAAAACGGGCGGGTCGCTTATGATATATATACATATATGCGACACATCCACGCTGGCAAGTTTCTGAGTTGCGCGCAGTTCCTTGCCAGCGGTTCCCCGTCAAAAATCAATGCGGTGGTATATCTTATATGCTACTAACATTTAAGACTTAATCAGAGTACTTAGATATACTAGCATAATAGATATTTAAATATATATATAATAATACATTTAGTAGTCCACATTTCAGCCCGTCCCGGAGAGAAGCCGGGGAGGGGGTAGGGGAAAACAGGGTGGGGCCTTTTGAAAAGGGCGACACCAGAAAAATAATAAAACACAGGAGGAACCATGAAAGTCAATACAGACGGTTTTCTGATCTGCCCGAAGTGCGGCAGAAAGACGAGAACCAAAGTAATCCCCGGCGTTACGAAACTGATAAGGTTTCCTCTGTTCTGCAAGCTGTGCCGGGAAGAAACGATTATAGACTACAAGTAAGAGCCAGAGCGTAAGAGCCAGAGCTGTATCACACGATACGGCTCTGGCTTTTTCTTTTGCCCGGAAGGAGGGACAGCCATTGGCGGCAGCGGCATCCAAAGAACAAAGCAACGTAATAAAAGCCGACTTTGGCAGGCCCAATTCCGAACCACAGTGGAATTTCTTTACCAGCACAGCCCGTTACACCTGCTATGGCGGCGCAAGAGGCGGTGGAAAGAGCTGGGCCGTGGTTCGAAAGGCAGCGCTTGGGGCGCTGAACTATCCGGGAATCCGAATCCTGATCCTGCGCCGGGAGTACGGAGACATGGAAGGTACTCTGATTGCACCCATGCTTCAGATCCTTCCGGCAAGCGTCTACCAGTACAACAAATCCGAGCACACGGTCACGTTTTATAACGGGTCGAAGATCAAGTTCGGAAATATGCCCGGCTACAGCGCAGCAGTTCAGGGTAAGTACCAGGGACAGGAATACGAGTGGTTATTCATTGACGAGGCGACACAGTTCCTTGAGACGGAGTTCCGGGGCCTTGACGCCATCGTCCGTGGTGCGAACAAGATCCCAAAGCGGATCTACCTGACCTGTAACCCCGGCGGCCCAGGTCACAGCTGGGTGAAGCGGCTGTTTGTTGACCGGAAGTTCAAGAAGGGCGAGAACCCAAAGGACTATGTGTTCATCCCCGCTACAGTGGATGACAACAAAGACCTGATGGAAAATGACCCGGAATACGTCCAGGCGCTGGAAAACCTCCCTGAGGACATCCGCCGCGCCCACAGGCACGGAGACTGGAATATTCTCGCCGGAATCTTTTTCCAGGAATTCCAGGATGGTGTCCACACCTGTACCCCGTTTGTCATCCCGAAGCACTGGAAGCGCTACCGTGCGTTTGACTACGGTCTTGATATGTTTTTCTGTATTTGGATCGCGGTGGACGAGGGCGGAAGGTGTTATGTCTACCGGGAATTTGAGAGGGGAGACATGGTGGTTTCCGAGGCGGCCCGGAAGCAGCTGGAGCTTACCAAACCGGAGGAAATGGTGGAAGCTACCATCGCACCGCCGGATATGTGGTCTAGGAACCGGGAAACCGGAAGGACACAGGCTGCGGTGTTTGCCGAGAACGGCGTGGGTCTGATTAAGGCGGGCAACAACCGTGTTCAGGGTTGGTCCGCACTGAAGGAGTTCTTCAAGGTGCGCTCCGATGGAAAGCCTGGGCTTATCATCTTCGACACCTGCAGATCACTGATCGACTGCATCAAGGGCCTGCAGCACAGCAGTACAGATCCAAATGACGTCAGCAAGGAGCCGCACGGAATTACTCACGGCCCGGATGCCCTGCGGTACTTCACGCAGACCTACGTCCTGCCCGGAGAGAAACCGCAGGAGGAAGAATACGAGGACGAATTCGACACCTCCATGGACTACCACACAGCAATGTGCGGCACCGGAGTTTCCAAGGGGTACATATACGCATGGTGCCATTTGATTTTTCCGTTTTGAAAAAGGTGCAGCTTTGCATCAAACTGGATGTTGGCGCCAGCTCTTATTGGTCTGAGATGGCGAATGTGCAGACTCTGGAGGGGCTGCTGATGAACCATCATATCAACGTCATCCAGTTCCTTGAGCGTCTGCCCAGCGGCTACCTGGTCAAAAAGCAGGAGCTGATCGATGAGCTGAAGGCGCAGTCCATGGCACCCGCGATGCCATATTCCGGTACTGGAATGAGCATTGAGACAGCAGCAAACGACATGCCTGTGAAAGGCGGAGGCGGAAACGGCGCCCTCCAGCGGGCGCTGAACAGAGAGGGGGCATAACCTGTGGCAATTCCAAAATTTGAATCGGATATGGACATTATTTCCAAGCTGGGCAACTATCCCAGGGTGGACAACGGTTTAAGTCCGGATGGCTTTAAAGGTAAGTTCGATATTGCCGGACGGCTTATCAAGGACTACATCAACAATGTCCTGATCCCACAGTTGGATATGCTGGTGGATGTTCAAGCGCTCCTGGACGGTATTCTGGACACCAGCCTTTCCAAGGCAGACAAGGCCGCAGCCGCAAAGGCTGTTGGCGATGGGCTGCGAAAAATGGCAGCGGAGCGCCGGATGGACGCCGCGAAGATTTTTGAAAAAGTGGTGCGCGGCGGAGACTACGTCATTAACAGCGGCAGCAATTTCTCCGCCAGTATCACCGGCGCAAATACCGTGCGTGTCAACAGCGGCGCATATGTTGCCCAGGGAAATCTGGTGGAGCTGAATGCCGCGGATGGAGAGCATCATCACCGCCATCCTCACCGGCGCCGTGACGCTGATCGGCGTTCTGATTGCCAACGGCAAGACGCAGGC
>JBJDYG010000080.1:0-1923 GCA_051867075.1 Faecousia sp.
AACCAGTTGGTCGCCGGAATACAGCACAATATCCCCCGGTTCCGTTGTCATTTGAACATCGCTTCTGGAAAAGCCCTGCGGCAAGCTTCCCACCTGTTCAAAACCGCCGTATCTGGTTGTATTCACCATAATACTTTTCTCTTGCGTATAGGAGAGTAGTTCCTTGACGGTTTCATTGTTCTCCCAGCGAACATCCAATTCATTTCCATTCACGCTCAGCACCAACGCTGCTTCTTGTGGAACAGCTTCTGATGGAATGGTTTCTGTTTCAGCAGGAGGTGTGATAGAATCTGTGATTGTCGGAGCCTGAGATGGTATCGCAGGTTCCTGCTGCGAGCAGGCACCCAACAGGGATGCCGCCATCAGTAGCAAGCACAGGAAAGAAATCTCCCTCATTTCATGTACTCCGCAAAGAAACTTCTCAGCTTTTCAAAGGGGATCACATCCGTCTGATCATAAAGGTCAACATGGTTTGCTCCCGGAATGATCATCAGCTCTTTGTTATCCCCGGTCAGCTTCTCATAGGCTCCCTCGCTGAAGTAGCGAGAGTGGGCCTTTTCGCCATGTATCAGCAGAACGGCGGAACGAATCTCCTGGCTATACTGCAAAATCGGCATATTCATGAAGGGCAGAGAAGAAGTTACATTCCAGCCGCCGTTGGAATTGAGAGAACGGGGATGATAGCCACGCTCTGTCTTGTAATAGGCATAGTAATCCTTGACAAACTGGGGTGCATCCTCCGGCAGCGGATCAACAACACCACCGGCAAGGGCGTAACTGCCGTTTTTATAGTCCTCCGTGCGCTGGGCGTTCATGGCTTTTTTCTTTTCATACCGGGCATCGCTGGTATTCTCGCTGTCAAAATATCCGTTGGCGTTCACACGGGTCATATCGTACATGGTAGATGCCACAGTAACCTTGATGCGGGTATCCATAGCAGCGGCATTGATAGCCATGCCACCCCAGCCGCAAATGCCGATGATACCGATGCGCTCCGGGTCAACATTTTCCTGTACAGAAAGGAAGTCCACCGCCGCGCAGAAATCCTCTGTGTTGATGTCTGGCGAAGCCACATACCGGGGACTACCGCCGCTTTCGCCGGTAAAGGACGGGTCAAAAGCAATGGTCAGGAATCCGAACTCCGCCATCTTTTGCGCATACAGCCCGGAGGACTGCTCTTTCACTGCACCAAAGGGACCGCTGACTGCAATGGCAGGAAGCTTGCCGGAGACGTTTTTCGGTACATACATATCCGCCGCAAGGGTAATACTGTAGCGGTTATGAAAAGTGATTTTGCTATGGTTTACTTTGTCGTTTTTGGGAAACACCTTATCCCATTCCTGTGTCAGCTTCAATTGTTCCATGCTTAAACCTCCTTACCCATCTGATAGGCTTTTTCCAGCGCAGGATGTCCCGTGATCTCGCCTACCCCATTGACACCGCCTACAAAGACAGTACCTGCCAGTTCACACCGGTCAAAGCAGTCTACCCAGCCCTGAACGGCCTTGACAGCGCCTTCTACTGTGTACGCTTCATCCTCCGCTGCCGTCGCCAGAAGATAGACCCTTGTGAAGGCGTAGTCAGAACCAAAGAGCGGATTGGCTCTATCCAGCATGGTCTTGAGCTGACCGCTGACACTGTAATAGTAAACAGGTGTGGCAAAGACCAGTACATCTGCATCATGCATTCTGGCGGCGATTTCGACTGCATCGTCTTTGATTACACAGTGACCGAGCTTCAGGCAGGCGAGACACCCTTTGCAGAAGCCGTATTGCTTTTCACGAAGATAGATGGTTTCAACATGGTTTCCCGCCTCCGCTGCGCCCTTCGCAAAGGATGCTGCCAGCGTTTCGGAATTACCGCCCTTACGGGGACTGGAAGAAATGATTAAAACTTTACGCATAATAAATCTCCTTTATGTCT
>JBJDYG010000081.1:0-9127 GCA_051867075.1 Faecousia sp.
ACGGCATTCTGGGCGCCCTCGCCGTAAATGGCGGAGCCGCCGGTCATGGCGCAGATCACGCCTACACGGATTACCTTATCCTCGGCACCGGCGGCAGCGGTGGCGGCGGGTGCGGCAGCGCTGTCCGCGGCGGGAGCGGCAGAACCGGCCGCGGCAGTCTGGGCGCTGGAGGAACAGCCGGCCATCATGCTGGTCAACATGAGCGCGGCCAGAAGCAGAGAAACAACCTTTCTTACCTTTTTCATAATAAACCCTCACTTTAACAGGATTCATCAAAACAAAAGTCACTCTGCCTTGTCATGAATTCGGGCCCTCAGACAAAAGCACCGGAACAAAAAAACAGAGCCACACTGCGCATCTACACGCAGGTGACTCCATTGCCCCGTTCGTTGTTTTGATTGGCTTCATTATAGCACGCAGTTTTTCTTTTGCAAGGAAAATTTTTCAAATTTCATTATTTTGTAGGTATGATAATCGTTTTGTTTGTTTTTCTTGTTTTGTTTGTGCAAATATACAAAAATGAAAATCAAATATATACATAATGTACAATTAAAGGCCTGTTAACCACGTATCGCCCATTTGATTGTTCGATATATGAAATTTACAAACTTCAATCTTGCATTCCTTTCGTTTTCGTGGTATAACGGCAAGAAAAGGCATTCCTGCCGGAAATGAGGAACCGCGATGAGAAAAGCAATGCTGTACGGACTGCTGGCTTCCATGTTTTTTGCTTTGACCTTCATTCTGAACCGCAGTATGAACTTAGGCGGCGGCTACTGGCTGTGGAGCGCTTCCCTAAGGTATCTGTTCATGCTGCCGATTCTGTGGGTAATCGTAAAATGGAAGAAAGGAGATCAGGCCGTTTTCCGGGAAATCCACACCAATCCTGTTTCCTGGCTTCTGTGGAGCACTGTGGGCTTCGGACTGTTCTACGCTCCCATGTGTCTGGCATCCTGCTACGGAGAATCCTGGTTTGTGGCGGCAACCTGGCAGATCACCATTGTGGCCGGTGTTCTTCTAACGCCCTTGTTCGGCGGAAGAATCCCGGTAAGAAATCTGCTGTTTTCCTTCGTGATTCTGCTTGGTATCTTCCTGCTTCAGATTTCCCATCTGGATGGCATGCAGATGGGCGGCTCACTGATCGCACTGATCCTGATTCTCCTTGCGGGCATCTGCTATCCCCTGGGTAACCGCAAAATGATGGCAATCTGTCCCTCGGATTTTACCACAATACAGCGTGTTTTCGGCATGACCCTGTGCAGTACGCCCTTCTGGATTCTCTGCAGCCTCTACGCTGCGGTTATCCATGGATTCCCTTCCTCTGGGCAACTTTTCCAGTCACTGAGCGTTGCCGTCTTTTCCGGCGTCATTGCCACGCTGTTGTTCTTTGAGGCTACCAATCTTGTAAAACACAACCCGAAACAGCTGGCAGTGATCGAAGCGACCCAGGCCGGGGAAGTTCTGTTTACCCTGCTTGGTGGCATTCTGTTTCTCCACGATTCTCTACCAACCGCATCCGGCATATTGGGAATTTGTGTCGTGGTAATCGGAATGATTCTGAACAGTCTTCCTACTCTATGAGGATGATGAGTAAATGGATGAGGATACCCGCAATATTTACCCGCGGGACATGCTCGTGTGTATATGATGGTTTCGTATACTGAATTTTCATATGCAATCCTCCTTTTGTTGGTACTGCTATTGTACAGAAGGAGGATTGTTTCGTCGAATGTACAAAACCCCCGGTTATGCGCAAGGCGAAACCGGGGGTATAGGCTCAATAGGTAATGTCTTTGATAGAAACAAAAAATCCGAACGCATTCCCGATGGGGAACAAGTTCGGATTTTTCATGTATGGTGGACGATATAGGACTCGATCGCATTTTTGACCCGATGGGTCAAAAATTATGGATGCCGCCAGTTTTTGAACTGGCGGCTGCCATATGCCACTGGCATATGGCATTTAGATGGGTTCGAGTCCTATATCTAATACCATACCAAAAAAGAGAGACCACCCTGCGGATGGTCTCTCTTTTTTGGTGGACGATATAGGACTCGAACCTATGACCTTCCGCACGTCAAGCGGATGCTCTAGCCAGCTGAGCTAATCGTCCGTCAGCGCACTCAACTGAGTACTCGCTTAGTATACACAACCGGTCGGAGTTTGTCAAGGGTTTTTTCAAAAATTATCTGACAACCGCGTCAATGGGCTGCTCCCCTACGAACCGGATCACCAGGCGGTTGGGCAGGCACACAATGGGCGTGCCGCTGCTGCAGAAGCCCCGGTCCATACAGTAGTGGTCGGGACAGCTGGCCTGCGTCACGGCGATGCGCCCGTCCCGGACGGTGACGGTATTGCTGCCGCCGTTTTCCGCGGCGACGGAAAACTGCTGATCCACCCGCAGGTCTACGGTTTTGATCACGGTTCCCCCGCTGCTGATTTCCGCGTAAGCGGCGGCATCTCCGGGTATCAGCAGGAGGATGCTCAGGCCGAGACACACCACCGCAACGGCGGCGATGAGAAGAATCCAGGTTTTTGTTTTCATCGGGCGGTTACCTCATGGAAAAAGGTTTGGGATTTGTAAAAGCAGTATAGCAAAAGAAGGGAGAAAACGCAAGAAAAAGTCCGAAAAACTTCTTGACTTTTTCTTTTCAAGATGCTAAAATAGTCCAGCCGCATTGAAGGGGCTTTCAGTCGGTGCGCCAAAAACACCGCGCCCCCAGAGCGAGACTACACAATTAAAGTAGGTGAAACAAATGAAAGCAGTTATCGTAACCGGTGGCAAGCAGTACACCGTGGCTGAGGGCGACGTGCTGTTCGTTGAGAAGCTGGGCGCTGAGGCCGAGGCTACCGTCAAGTTCGACGAGGTTCTGGCAGTCCTGGACGGCGAGAACACCAAGATCGGCGCTCCCACCGTGGAGGGCGCATCCGTCGAGGCCAAGGTCGTCAAGAACGGCAAGGGCAAGAAGATCGACATCATCCGCTACAAGTCCAAGAAGAACGAGAAGAAGCACATCGGTCATCGCCAGCCTTACACCAAGGTGGAGATCACCAAGATCGCTCTGTAATTATGACAAGATGCGAATTTTTCACCGAGGGCGAGAGAATCACCGGATTCTCCGTCTCGGGTCACAGCGACTTTGACGAGCCGGGCCGCGACATTGTCTGCGCCGCCGTCTCCGCTGTTGTTACCATGGCCGAGGCCACCATCAATGATGTGTGTGGCGCCAAGGCCAAGGTTCGGGTCAAGGACGGGGAAAATAACCGCGTCAGCCTGACCCTCCCCGCGTCCTGCGACGAAGAGGATACTGTTCAGGCAGTGCTTGCCGGTATGATGGTTACTTTGTGCAGTCTGCGGGATGACTATCCTGATAATATCGAAGTTTTGGAGGTGTAACACCATGCTGAAGATTGGTATTCAGTTCTTCGCTCACCACAAGGGCGGCGGTTCCACCAAGAACGGCCGTGATTCCGAGTCCAAGCGTCTGGGCGTGAAGCGTGCCGACGGTCAGGTCGTTCTGGCCGGCAACATTCTGGTTCGCCAGAGAGGCACCCACATCCATCCCGGTGTCAATGTTGGCATCGGCAAGGACGACACCCTGTTCGCCAAGGTTGACGGCACCGTCAAGTTTGAGCGTTTGGGCAAGGATCGCCGGCAGTGCTCCGTGTACGCCGAGCAGTAATGAAACGTTTGTGAAGCGAAGGGCTGCTGCAAAGAATTTGCAGCAGCCCTTTTCTAAGGAAGCTCTGATACTATTTCTTATTAAAAATCTTTGATTTTTCATAAGAAGACACCGCCTTACGGCGTTGTCGATTCTGTGATTTTGGGAAAGAAAAATCACGCAGTCCCGTCTCATATGATTCTCTAACAAAAAACTTCAATTCTTGCGAATGAAAGTTTTTTGTTGAGAATCGGTATGAATAATTCGGCAAGAGCTGACAGCGAGAGATTTTTCTCCAGCCGAAGGTTCAAAAAGCGGCGGAATGCTGTATGTATTTCCGTTTTTGAACCGCACGGATGGGGGAAAAGATCCGCTGTCCAGCCGCAGAGGAATTATTCAGAGCTACCCCAAATTGCGGAAGGGAGGAAAGCGCGTGCTCCTGACAGAATTTGACCCAAACCCAAACGCGGTCATTAACCCTGACATAATACATAAGAGAATAGAGAATTTCCCGAAAACCGTGGTTTCCGTCTTTTCGCACCAGCTCTTTGCCTCTGTGGCAGCGCTCCTGGGAGGGAAAGTGATTGCTGAAACCCACGACGCGGACGGGGTCTGGCCCGTTTATGAGGCTCTCTATCATGGGAAACAGTTCGGCTTTTGCAAGGCCAGGGTAGGCGCTCCTGCCTGTGCGGGGCAGTTCGAGGATATTATCGCCATGGGAGCCAGCCGGATTATTCTGCTGGGCAACTGCGGCGTTTTGGATAAACGGATTGAAGACTGCGGCATTATTATTCCCACAAAAGCCATCCGGGACGAGGGAACCAGCTATCATTACGCTCCCGCAGGTGATTTTATTGAGGTCAATACCCGCTATATCCCGGAATTTACAGAGGTTCTTCGGGAATTTGGGTATCCTTATGTTCAGGGCGTTACCTGGACGACGGACGCCTTCTACCGGGAAACCCCGGCGAAGGTGGCATCCCGGCGGGGTATGGGCGCGGTCTGTGTGGAAATGGAGTGTGCAGCCATGCAGGCCATGTGTAATTTCCGGGGCGTAGAATTCTTCCAGTATTTCTACGCCGGAGACAATCTGGATCACGAGCAGTGGGATCCCAGAAGCCTGTCCGGACATTCCCGTTTATCAGATAAGGAGAAAATCGCCCTGCTGGCCTTTGAGCTGGCCTGCAGAATCGACTGAAGCAGAAGATAAAGGAGGGCAACTATGTTCGTGGATAAAGTGCGCGTCACCGTCATCGGCGGTCGGGGCGGCGATGGAGCGGTGGCGTTCCATCGGGAAAAATATGTAGCCTCCGGCGGGCCGGACGGCGGCGACGGCGGTCATGGCGGCAGCGTCATCCTCCGGGTCAATGACAATCTATCCACACTGCTGGATTTCCGCTATAAGCGCAAATATCAGGCCGGCGCCGGCGTCAGCGGACAGGGCCGGAAGATGGCAGGAAAGCGGGGGGAAAACCTCATCATCCAGGTGCCCCGGGGCACCGTGGTTCGGGACGCGGAAACAAATCAGATCATCGTGGACATGTCCACCGGCGAGGATTTTGTCCTTGCCAAAGGCGGCCGGGGCGGCTGGGGCAATGCCCACTACGCCACCCCCACCCGTCAGGTACCCCGGTTTGCCAAAGCCGGTCTCAGGGGGCAGGAGCGGGACGTGATTCTGGAATTAAAGCTGCTGGCGGACGTGGGACTGGTGGGCTTCCCCAACGTGGGAAAATCCACCCTGCTTTCCGTCACCTCCAACGCCCACCCAAAAATCGCCAACTACCATTTCACCACCCTGTATCCCAATCTGGGGGTCATTTATGTGGACGAGGGCGTGTCCTTCGTCATGGCAGATATTCCCGGCATCATTGAGGGCGCGGCGGAAGGCGCAGGGCTGGGGCATGATTTTCTGCGGCACATCGACCGCTGCCGGCTGCTTGTGCACGTTGTGGACGTTTCCGGCAGCGAGGGACGGGATCCTGTGGAGGATTTCCGTGCCATCTGCGCCGAGCTAAAAAACTACAGTGTGGATTTGAGCAGCCGCCCCATGCTTGTCGCTGCCAACAAAACCGACCTGCTCCCCCCCGACTCCGACAATCTGGAGCGTCTCCGCGCCGCCGCGGCGGAAGCCGGCTGCGAGCTGTACGAAATTTCCGCCGGAACCACCGCCGGAACCCGGAACCTGATGCGGGTCGTGGCGGAAAGGCTGCGCACGCTGCCGCCTGTGACTATTTACGAGCCGGAATATGTGGAGGTAATTGCCGAGCCCACCGACCCCAGTGGGTTTGACATCGAGCATTACGGCAGCACCTGGCTGGTCACCGGAGCATGGCTGGAGCGGCTGGTGCAGAATATCAATTTCGAGGACTATGAGTCGAGAAACTATTTTGACCAGCAGCTGCGAAAGGTAGGTCTGTTTGCCCGTCTGGAGGAGATGGGCATTGCCGACGGCGACACCGTGGATATTTACGATTTTGAGTTTGAATACCAGCGGTAAAAAAAATTCTCAAATTTCACGAAAACCATTTGCCATTTTCGACTTTTTTCGGTATAATGACTTACACGACAACTGTAGTGTAAGTCATTTTGCTTTTCGGAGGTTGATTTCCATGATCCGGAACCTGAATCAGGTTACCTTCCGCTGCTTCGGCAGCGTTCCATCCGAGCGCACCCAGACGGACAGAAATCTTTTCCGGGACGATGCTACGGCTGTGCGGCTGTCCCGGTCGGAGGCTGTGGTCTACCGGGCTGTGTCAGAGACGCGGATCAGCTGCGGCATGGGCATGAGCGTGCTGTCCGCAAGCACGGATGGGGAAACCTACCAACGGTTTTATCTGGACAAGCCCACTGTCGTCAAAAAAGGGATTTTTTTCTCGCTGGAGCCCTTTCAGGGGGACGCTACGGTGATGCTGTCCGCTTCGGAAGCCCCCCAGGAGCTGGAACGGCGGACGCCGGGCAGCGCGCGGGTGGAGCATCAGCTGCGGGTAGAGGGAATCTACACCTTTTTCTATCAGGAAAAGGAGCAGGGTTTTCTGTTTTCCGGAGAATCCCATCCCATGACGGAACTGACCTATGTGGATCAGGGCGCGCTGCACAGTGTGGTGGACGGACAGGATCTGCTGCTGAAGCAGGGGGATCTTGTTCTCTACGGCCCGGGACAGTGGCATATGCAGTATGCCGACATCGGCGTGGCGCCCCGGTTTGTAACCATTTCCTTTGACGTCACCGGCGTGGAGCTGGCTCCCCTGCTGAATCGGAAATTTTCCGCGCCTCAAAGCGTAGTAGCGCTGCTGCAAAGGATGCTGCGGGAGCAGGAGCGGATGGATGCCTATTCCAGCGACATCATCCTCTATCAGCTGAATCTGCTGCTGCTTCAGCTGCAGCGGGAGGCTGAATCCCCCAAAGCAGGAAAGCTGCAGACCTCCAATGCCGTCCACAGTGAAAACGAGATTATCCGGCAGGCCCAGCAGTTTATCAGCACCCACATTCGGGAGAAGCTGTCGGTGCCGCTGGTAGCCCGGCAGGTAGACGTCAGCCCCAGCTATCTCACGGCGCTGTTCCACAAAAATCTGCAGATTTCCCCCGGTGAGTATATCCGCCGCATCAAGCTGCAGGAGAGCAAGCAGATGATTCGGGAAAATAACCTGAACTTTACGGAAATCGCCGCCCAGCTCCAGTATTCCACGGTGCACCACTTCTCCCGACAGTTTAAGGAGAAGTTCGGCATCACCCCCACGGAGTACGCCAAATCCGTCCGATAAGAGGTTTGTATGATGAGAAAAGAAAATGCCATCGCGCTGCTGCCCATCGGCGTCTTTCTTGCGCTGTATCTTGGGCTTGGGCTGCTGTTTGAATACGGACTGCATATGCAAATGGGCTTTTATAACATCCCCATCGTCATTGCGTTTCTCGTTGCCATTCTTGTGGCGTGCCTGCAGAATCGGTCGGTTCCCTTTGAAGAAAAGCTGGCCATTATGGGGCAGGGCGTGGGAGACAAAAATATTATCACCATGCTGCTGATTTTTCTGGCGGCGGGCGCTTTCGTCGGCGTAGTAGGACGCAGCTCTGCCCAGAGCGTTGCCTATTTTATGCTGGATCTGATCCCGGCCCGGTTTGCCGTGGCGGTGCTGTTTGTGGTAGCCTGCTTTGTATCCACCGCCATGGGCACCTCCGTCGGTACCATCACCCTCATTGTCCCCATCGCGCTGGAGGTGGCTCAGGCCTCCGGCTTTGATATGGCGCTGTGCTGCGGCAGCGTGGTGGGCGGAGCCATGTTCGGTGACAATCTGTCCTTCATCTCCGACACCACCATCGCCGCCTGCAACGGCCAGGGCTGCGCCATGAAGGATAAGTTTAAGGGCAATTTCTGGATTGCCCTGCCGGCGGCGCTGGCAACCCTGGTGCTGATTTTACTGCTGAGCATGGGGCATGATACGGCCGCCATTGACAGGAGCTACGATCTGATCCAGATTCTGCCCTATGTTTTGGTATTGGTCGGCGGCATTGCGGGCATCAATGTCTTTCTTGTCCTGCTGACGGGCATCGTCTCCGGTTCCGTCATCATGCTCATCACCGGGCAGGTGGAAGCCACCGGCCTGCTGGCAAGCATGGGCAACGGTGCAGCGGGGATGTTTGAAACCAGCATGGTTGCCATTCTGGTGGCTGCCATGTGCGCCCTGATTCGGTCATACGGCGGGTTCGACGCGCTGCTCAGTTTCATCCGGAAGATTTTCCGGGGCAGAAAGGGCGGCCAGCTGGGCATGGGACTGCTGGTGGGCGCCATGGACATCGCCACCGCCAACAACACCGTCGCCATTGTGATGGCAAATCCCATTGCCAGGGAAATGAGCCGGGACTACGGCATCACGCCCCGGCGGGCAGCCTGCCTTCTGGATACCTTCTCCTGCATTTTTCAGGGAATCATTCCCTATGGTGCCCAGATGCTGGTAGCGATCTCCGCTGCCGCGGAAATGGGCTACGCCATTTCGGCCTTTTCCATTATGCGCTGCCTGTTTTATCCGTATCTGCTGCTGGTCAGTTCCCTGGCAGTAATCTTTCTTGCAAAGGAAAAGGAAACGTAAACGCGAATCCCAGCCCGGCAGGAGCGTGCATTTTGGCTGCGCTCCTGCCGCTTTTGCGTCTAAGGCTTGCGAAAATGGGAATTCTGTACTATAATGTGATACTGATTCTCAATAGAAGACTTTCATTCGCAAGAATTGAAGTTTTTTGTTATACTGATTCTCAATAAAAAACTTTCATTCGCAAGAATTGAAGTTTTTTGTTAGAGAATCCTATGAGACGGGATTGGGTGATTTTTCTTTCCCAAAATCACAGAATCGACAACGCCGTAAGGCGGTGTTTTCTTATGAAAAATCAAAGATTTTTAGTAACTATTCAGTGGTAGCGAAAACTTTCGTGTAAATGATCGTTTAGCGGGCAAGGCCCGCGGCAAATGCGTTACGCA
>JBJDYG010000082.1:0-40063 GCA_051867075.1 Faecousia sp.
ATCACATATTCCCGTCTCATAGGATTCTCTAATGAAAATGTTTCATCAAAATTGACTAAACATTTTGAAAGAGAATCAGTATAACACTGCTCGGATGTGGCAAAAGATCCGCCACTCAGCCACAGGCGATTGATTCAGAGGTTCCTTAAGTATACAATCAGTCCATATAGGCGCCCTTCATGGCGCTGACGGCATGCTGGCTGTAGAGCTTCAGCAGACCGTGCTTATACTTGCTGGTAAAGCCCTTCCAGGCAGCTTTCCGCTGCTTCAGGATCTCGTCCATCTCCTCCGGTGTCTTGGGAACACCGTTGACGCCGGTAATGGCGATGGAGCGGTTCACCACATCCAGCTCTATAATGTCGCCTTCCTCAACCAGCGCGATGGGGCCGCCGGCAGCGGCTTCCGGACTGACATGACCGATGACCGGGCCGCGGGACGCTCCGGAGAAGCGGCCGTCCGTAATCAGCGCAACGCTGGATGCCAGCGCCGGATCGGAACAAATGGCCTCGCCGGTGTAGAACATTTCCGGCATACCCGTTCCCCGAGGGCCCTCGTACCGGATGAATACCGCGTCGCCGGGATGAATCCGTCCGTGGAGGATGGCGTCGATGGCCTCTTCCTCGCTGTCGAAGGGACGGGCTGTCAGGGTGGCCCGGAACATGTTCTTCGGGCAGGCGGTGTGCTTGATCACACAGCCCTCCGGCGCCAGATTGCCCCGGAGAATGGCGATGGAGCCGTCGGTGCCGATGGGATCGTCAAACGTACGGATGATATCGGTGCGCTTGATCTCACGGCCAATGATGCGGCTCTTCCGGGCGAGGATCTCGTCGCAGTGCTCGTAAAATCCGTCCTTCTTCAACTCTTCCAGATTTTCACCCAGTGTCTTGCCGGTTACGGTCATGACATCCAGATGGAGCATGGATTTGATTTCCTCCATGATGCGGGGAACGCCGCCGGCATAGTAGAAATACTGAGCGGGCCAGTCGCCGGCAGGACGGATATTCAGCAGATAATGTGCTCCACGATGGAGTCTGTCGAAGGTATCCGCATCAATCTCAAAGCCAAACTCGTGGGCGATGGCGGGAATGTGCATCAGAGCGTTGGTGGAACCGGAAATCGCCGCGTGAACCATGATGGCGTTTTCAAAGCTGCGCATATCCACGATATCCCCGGCGGTAATGCCCTTGCGCACCAGCTCCATAAGCTGTTTGCCCGCGTCATAGGCAGCTTTCTTCAGTTCGGGAGCGGTCGCAGGCATCAGGGCGGTGCCGGGAAGCATCAGACCCAGCGACTCTGCCATGATCTGCATGGTAGAGGCGGTTCCCATAAAGGAACAGGCGCCGCAGCTTGGGCAGGCATGCTGCTTGTAATAGGTCAGCTGCCCTTCCGGAATTTCGCCCCGCTCGAACTGCGCGCTGAACTTGCCGATCTGCTCCAGCGTCAACAGTTCGTTGATGGCACAGCCCGGATCGTTTTCCACGTACTGCCCGGGCAGCTCATGGGCTTCCATAACGCCGCCGGTAACCACAATGGCAGACATATCCTTTAAACGCCCGATGCTCATCAGCATTGCAGGGACAGCCTTATCGCAGCTGGCGATGAACACGCCGCCGTCAAAGGTGGTGGCCCGGGCCTGCGCCTCCACCAGGTTGGTAATCGCTTCCCGGTGCGCCAGAGAGAAATTGATGCCGTCGTGGCCTTGCGCCATGCCGTCGCACATATCGGTAGCAAAATAGCGCGCCGCCTTGCCGCCGTTTTCATCCACGGAACGGACAGCTTCTTCCACGAACACGTTCAGATGACCGGAACCGGGATGGCTGTTGCCATAGGTGCTTTCCACCATGATCTGCGGCTTGCCCAGATCCGCAACCTGCCAGCCCATACCCATACGCAGGGGATCCATTTCCGGAGAGAGAGACCGTACTTCTTGACTTTTCAGCATTTTTCCACGCTCCTTGCATCAGAAACTTACTTTTCTGTCCCGAGCTGTCACCGTCCACCATTCCCGGATACGCCTGTCTTCCACCGCGGGAACCGAAGGGTACAGCGCGCTGGTGGGGCATACATGGGTGGGAATGGCAAACAGCTCCGCGCCAATGGGCGGGATGTCCTTTACATGCTCCTCAGGAACACGAACAACCCAATGCTCCTCATTCTGAAGAACCGTACTGGCATATTCCATGCCCACGATCTGCGCCCGCTCCCCCGAGGGATCGCTGGCAACCGCCTTCACGCCCAGATCCAGCGTAAAGGTCGTTTCGGAAGGCCGGCTGACAACCCGGGTCAAAACCGCCGCGCCGGGGACGAAGTCCAGATCCGGATATGCCGCCCGGTAGCCCGCGTCCTGAACGACGCAGGTGCCGGGGCTCAGGAATTCCTGAGTCATTTCCGCATGGCATGGGAAGGACGGCGTGCCGCCCATGACCAGAATGGAGCAGTCCAGCCCTTTGTTTGTCAGATTCGCCTTGATTGCTTCCAGTTCCGTGTCTACGGGACGGACAGCGTCATCCCGCACGGTGCGCTGGGACTCATGGCGGTGGCCGTCATAGCAGTGCATGCCGCACATCCGAATACCGGGCAGCTTTGCCCAGGCTTCGAATTTGCTTTCCACCAACTCCAGCGGAACACCGGTTCGGTGCTGCCCCATGTCCACGTCCATCAGAACCAGCGCGGTGAGCCCCTGCTCCTGAGCAGCCCTACCCAGCAGTTCGATCTGGTGGGTATCGTCGCCGATGGCATAGCACGTTGTGCCGGGGAACGTTTTCACCAGGGTAACAAACCGGGCGATATTGGGCCCAACCAGCGGATACGCCAGAATCAGGTGGGTCGCGCCGGCCTTCGCGGTCATTTCCGCCTCGGCAATGGTGGCGCATTTGAACCGGGTAATTCCGGCCTCCAGCTGCATCCTGAGCACTTTTTCCATCTTATGGGTCTTTACATGCGGCCACAGTCGCTGAGGGCCCCCCGCCAATTCTGTCATCCGCTGAATGTTCTGCCGGATAATCGCGGGATAATACACCAGCTGGGGGGAAACAACCTGCTCCTGTCCCTCAAAGGTATAAGGATTATTCATACTCCACCAGCATTTCAATTTCCACGGCGATGTTGCCGGGGCAGGAATTGGTACCCATTGCCGTACGGGCAGGCAGTCCCCTCTCCTCGCCCAAAAGCTCAAACAGCAGGTTGGAGCCGCCGTTGATAACCTGAGGCTGCTGGGTGAAGTCGTCGGTGCAGTTCACGAAGCCCAGCACCTTCACGCAGCGCTTGATCCGGTTCAGGTCGCCCAGCTTCGCCTCCAGATTGGCAAGCAGGTTCAGCATGCAGTTATATGCGGCCTTCTGCCCCTGCTCCAGAGTCAGATCTCCGCCGACCTTGCCCACAATGTTGTGACCGTCGCCGATGTCAGGGCCGCAGCCGCTGCAGTACAGCAGATGATCGCCGAACTCCATCACAGGCGTGTAGACGCCGCCCCGGGGAGGAGGCGCGGGAAGGGTAATGTTCTTTTCTTTCAGCTTGTCATAGATATTTACCATTGTAAGCTCCTTCTTTCAATAGTGTCATTTTTCATTATCGAAACAGCACACCGGCAAGGGTCAAAAGCGCCGGTACGCTGATCGCGATAAACAATGTGGATTGGGCAACCGCCTGACTGGCCAGCTCACCCTCCAAATCGTACTGTCTTGCCAGAACCGCCGCCAAACTGCCCGCCGGGCAGGCTGCCAGAATGCTGACGCCCATACACAAGGTACGATCCAGCGGCAGCAGCCACAGAATCAGAATAAAGGCCAGAGGGAACACGACGCAGCGAAGAATCGTAATCAGGTACAGGAAGGGCCGCCTGACCAGGTCTGCGGGCTTACTGCCCGCCAGCATAACACCGGCGATCATCAGCGCCAGCGGTGTGGTGCAATTTCCTACTGCACTGCAGAAGCCCTGCACAGGAGCGGGCAGCTTAAGCCCAGCCAGCAGCATGACCACCATAATCACTGTGGTGATATTGGTCGGTGTCAGGAGACTTTTGATGCTGAATTTCTGCTCCGGCTGGAACAGCCGGACAACATAGGTGAAAAACAGGATGTTATACGCCATGATGCCGGCCGCCGCGTAAACCGTTCCCACAGACTCTCCCAGCACGGCCGTCGCCAGCGGGATGCCGATAAACGCGCTGTTGGGGAGCACGGTGGTTCCGATGAACACCGCCTTTTGCCCCGGCGTCAGATGTATTGCCCGGCTGATTCCCAGGCACACCGCAGTAGACACCAGATACAGGCAAATCAGCAGGGCAAAGCCCAGCAGCATCAGAAATACCGCCTCCCTGCCTCCGGAAATGTTGGTGCTGGCCAGGAGTGTGCACGGCAGCGTAATGCTCATCACCAAATTGGACAGAAACTTACTGCTTTGATCGTTGATAATTCCGCACTTTGCGCCAACCACTCCCACGCCGATCTCCAGGAAGATAATCAGGATCTGCGTCAGCAGAACAGAAACAGGCATTTTAGACCGCTCTCCTCACCTTGGTAAAATATTCCATAACCATATCACAAAATTCGCCAAAAAGCAACTGCCCTCACTCGATCCGCAGGCACATTCCGGCGAAAACATCCGTGCGGCGGTCATGCTCCAGCGCGATCTGACCGTTTACAATACACCAGTCCAGACCGGTAGCCAGATTCGCGGGGGAGGTAAAGGTGGCGTTATCCCGGAAAACTGCCGGATCAAATACCAGCACATCTGCCCAGTTTCCTTCCACCAGGCTGCCTCTGCCCGCCAGATTCATTCTGGCGGCCGGCTGGCTGGTCATCCGCTTGATCGCTTCAGGCAGCGCGTACAGTCCGCGCTCGGCAACATACTCCCGCAGCACCTTGGGGAAAGCGCCAAACATTCTGGGGTGCGGCGTATCCGTCTTGGCGTAGATAGCGTCGGAGATCACATTGGACCAGGGCAGCCTTGCCACGGTGTCAATGTCGTCCTGGCTCATGGACATGTTGATGATGGCAGTCTTGCCGTCCTCCGTGTGCATCAGGTGGGCGGCAAGGGCAACAGCGTCGGCAAATCCGTATTTTTCCGCCGCTTCCGTCACACGCATCCCCAGGAATTTCTCGTTTTCGGGACGGTTGACGCCGCTGATAATGATTCTGTCCCAGCCCAACGTAATACAGAAATTGTCCCAGTCGTCATAAAGCACGCTGCTGGTGCGGCGGAACTCCTCCACACCCTCCTCGGTTCCCAGACGCTTCAGCGCGCTGGTCATGTCACCGGCGACAAACACCGGCGGAAGCATCGTCGTCAGGGCAGTGCTGCCGCCCTCATAGGGGTAAAAGTCCACCGTCACATCCATCCCGGAAGCTCTCGCGGCTTCGATATCGGCAATGGCTGTGTGGATATCCTTGCCCCAGTTTTTCATGCCGCAGCTCTTGAAATGGCTGATTTCCAGCGCACAGCCCACCCTGCGGGCGATCTCAATGACCTCCCGGACACTCTGCACCATACTGTCGCCCTCGCCCCGGATGTGGGTGGTGATCAGCCGCCCGTAGCGGCCCACAGGCTCCAGGATATAGGCGAATTCTTCCGTGGAGGAGTAGCACTCCGGAAGATACATAATGCCCAGGGACACGCCCGGCGCACCCGCCGCCATGGCATCCTCAATCAGGGCTCTGGCAGCGTCCAGCTCTTCCCGGGTGTAAGGCTTGTCGGAAAAGCCCTTCACGCAGATCTTCACGGTTCCGGTGCCGATCATGGCAGCCGTGTTCAGCGGAAGCGGCGTGTTATCCACCTGCCGGAGATATTCCCGGTAGGTTTTCGGCCCGTCCAGTCCGATGGGGCCCATGACCGCCTCTTCAAAGGCATAGTACTCCCGGGCCGCTTCATCCGAAGCCGGGCGGGGCGTCATGCTGATGCCGCAGTTGCCGGCCACCGCCGTGGTGATTCCCTGGGCAAGCTCAACCCGTCCAAAATTGGGGTCGTTCAGAGGCTTGGCATCGTGATGGCGGTGGATGTCCACAAAGCCCGGGGTTACGATCTTTCCGGCGGCATCAATGACCCGGTCGGCAGAGGTCTGAATATGCCGGTCAATGCGGGCGATCTTCCCACCGCTGAGCAGCATATCCGCTTTGCGTCCCGGATTACCCAGGCCGTCATAAAGGGTTCCGTTTTGAATCAGAATGGTTTCCATATTTTTACCTCTTGTTATTCCGGCAGCACAAGGCCGAACTGATAAGGTTTTCCGGTCATGAAACTTCATGCACCGTAGGGCGCACCACGAAAACAGGCAAACGCTTCCGAGAATAAAGTTTTGTGCAGCATTTCCGGCTGACCCAAAGGGACCGGAGAATAGCACATCCCATTTTTGCTGCGCTTTTGCGTAGCAAAACAAACGCACCCAAAACTTCCCTGCCGCAGGGATGACAGCAAAACCGGAAGCAGAATCCGCAGGCAGGAGCGCCCACAGCAGATTCTCTGCCGCAATTTGTATGCCGCCCCCCAGGGAGAGTCTTTTGGGTGCGCTCGCTGCCGCCCCCCGGCGGCACTGTTTTACGGGTCAAATGCATTTCCATTCCGGGCAGGAGGCCTTAGCCCCCCACCCGGTTCCAACGGACAGAGTTTGAGCAAATCGGGATAAAGGATTACTTCTTGTTGGCAACCTTCTCCACAACAGTGCCGCGGCGGTCGTCCATGACATGCTGCAGGCGGACATCCTCGGGAGTGTTGTCAGCGGGGAAGATCAGGGAGACCACAACGCCGAACACCAGAGAAACGATGGTGGCGGGAACGGCAGCGCCGCCCAGAGTGGCGTTAACCCAAGCCTTGAACGCAGGGATGAACAGGATGCACAGGCCCAGGACAGTGCCGGAGCCGATGCAGGCCAGGCCGCCCTGCCAGTTGGCGCGCTTCCAGAAGCGGCCCATCAGCATGGCAACAGCCACGCCGGGCAGCAGTGCGCCGACGACGGTGGAGATGTAGGAGATAACATCGTTGACAAACAGGGTGATGAAGAAGGCCACGCCCAGGGTGCAGACCAGAGCGATCCGGCTGTACTTCTGGTAGTCCTCTTCCTTGATGGTCTTGCCGGTGACGCTGGGATAAACGTCGGTCAGCAGGATGGTGACACCGGAAATGGCATCGGAGTCACCGGAGGACATGGTAGCGGACAGACCGCAGATCATGAAGATCAGGCCGACCACAGGACCCAGGACATGGGTCGCCATGAAGGAGAAGGCGTAGTCGCCGCTTGCCAGGGTGACACCCTGCTCGGAAGCGATGGTGAAAGCGCTCATGCCGATGATGGCGGTGATGAAGGACCAGAAGAACAGCAGGATGCCCTGACCCAGGAAGGCCTTGCGGGCGGTCTTCTCATCCTTGGAGGTGTAAATACGGGTACGGTGCGTCGGCGTACCGATAACACCCATGAAGGTGGACAAAACCAGCGCGATCGCAGCGATGACACCGTAGGAGCCCAGGCCGTAGAAGCCCATGGCGCCGGGCTTGCCGGCTTCGGTGAAGGCAGTGACAACGGCATCGTAGCCGCCGGCCATGGGAATGGCCCGGAAAGCGATGGCCAGGAAGCCCAGCAGAATCGCGATGAACTGCACGGCGTCGGTGGTAACAACAGCCATGTAGCCGCCGATGAAGACGTAAATGCCGAAGCCCAGAACGGTGATGATCTTGCAGGTCACATCGGGCAGAGCGGTGACGTAAGCCAGATACTTGGCGCCGCCGTTCATGTGGTTGCCCAGCCAGATGATCTCAATGACGAACATCATGAAGCCCATAACCTGACGGATGATCTTCTTGCCGCCGTAGTAGTACTGAGCTTCCTCAGACATGGTCAAAAAGCCCTTGTTACGAGCCTTGACGAACAGCAGCATTGCCAGAATACCGGTGGACGCGCCCAGGCCGTAGATAGCGCCGCCCCAGCCGTGATTGTAGCCGTTGCCGATGGCGCCCATGGAAGAGCCGGTGCCGATCATGGTGGCGCCGACTGTGCAGAAAATCAGGAAAAATCCGAGATTGCTACCGCCGGTCAGGAAGTCGCTGCCCTTGTTCTTGCCTCTGCTGGTGAAGTAGCCGACCAGGATCATGATGACGATCCAGCCGATGAATCCACCGATAAACAACGGGATATACTTGGGATCTAACATTTGTGTTCCTCCTTCTAATAATGTGGTTGGTTTGCTTCTTTGCTCCAAACTCTTGCATTCTCGCGCTGTGTGGACCTTGGAAGTTGTCCGACAACACGTTCATCTAAGAATTTACCAAATCTTAACGTTTCTGTCAACAGATTTGGACATATTTTCTTCAAAAATGAAAAGTTTGGTATAAGGCAACAATTTTTTCCTCTTTTTTTGTGCATTTCAACAAAAGTTCATCAAACATATTGCATTCGTTTTTTTCATCATTTATAATTGCCTCAAAAGCCCCCGGAAAGGCCCCAAAAGGCCGCTTGTTCCATTGCATTCTCTCATTTTCCGGGTTTTTTCGCTTCTCTTTCGCAAAATTGTCTGACAACATTCAGATTTCCGCTCTATGCGGCGCTGGCACAGTCCGCCATGCGTCGGCACACGGGCCGGAAGCGCGCATTTGGATTCAAAGGAGGAACATCAATGCCGCAGCTACTTACCATCGGAGAAACAATGGCAGCCTTTACCCCCAACGCGCAGGGCCCCCTGCGCTATGTCAACGGCTATGGGATCCGCACCGCCGGCGCGGAGAGCAACGTGGCCGTGGGCCTTGCCAAACTGGGCATCGAAGCCGCGTGGCTCAGCCGTCTGGGGCAGGACGAATTTGGTATCTTCATCCGCAATCAGCTTCGCGCCGAGGGCGTAGATTGCTCCCATGTGATCTTTGATTCCCGGTACCGGACCGGAATTATGTTTAAGGAAACCGGTGTGGGAGAAACCAAGGTATTTTATTACCGGGAAAACAGCGCCGCCAGCCATATGACCCCGGAGGATCTGGAGCCTGGACTGTTTGCCGGGATCCGGATTGTGCACCTGTCCGGCATTACGCCGGTGCTGAGCCAGAGCTGCAAGGAAATGACCCTGGCAGCCATCGGCCTTGCCAGGCAGAGCGGAGCGATGGTGAGCTTTGATCCCAATATCCGCAGAAAACTTTGGAAAGATGTTGATTATGCGCCCCTGATCCGCACCATCACCCTGGACAGCGAGATCGTGCTTCTGGGTCTGGACGAAGCGGAGGCGCTGTTCGGGATCCGGGAACCCGACGCTATTTTTGACACCCTGTTCGGTCAGGGCAGAGCAAAATACGCCGCGATCAAGGACGGCGGCAACGGTGCATGGGTTGCGGATACCATCCGGCGGGAAAAGCTGCCGCCTTTCCCCTGCAAGCCTGTAGAGCCCATCGGCGCGGGTGACGGCTTCAACGCCGGATTCCTGGCAGGAATTCTGCAGGACAGGGATGTTGTGACCGCCGGGCGCATGGGCGCCGTATGCGGCGCGCTCGCCACTCAGACCCCCGGAGATGTGGAGGGGTATCCCGATGCCGTTCAAATGGAAGCTGCCCTGACAGGCGGCAGTATAACATATAGATAATGGAATAAAGGAGAAATGTATTATGGACGCTTATCCTCTCGTTTCCAAACATCCGCTTTTGGCCATTCTTCGAAACGTACCGCTGGAGAAAACCATCGACTATGCTGAAGCAGCCGTTCAGGGCGGCGCCCCGTTTTTTGAGGTGGCGATGAACAGCCCCCACGCGTTGGAACAGATCACCATGCTGCGCACGCATTTTGCAGACCGGTGCGTTGTCGGCGCCGGTACCGCCATTACGGTGGAAAGGTGCCGTGCAGCGCTGGATGCCGGCGCCCAGTTTCTCCTGACTCCCGGCACGCCTCTCAGCGTTTTTGAATACTGTGCCGGCAACAACGTCATGCTGCTTCCCGGCGTCCTGACGCCTGCGGATGTGGCTACCAGCCTGGAATTCGGCTTCAATACCATGAAGCTGTTCCCCGCCGGCAGTATGCCCCGGCACTATGTGAGGGATCTGAAGGGTCCCTTCGACAATACCAACTACATGGCCATCGGCGGTGTCTCTCCCGCAAACATCAGGGACTTTTTTGACGCCGGGTGCATCAGCGTCGGCCTTGCCAGCAGCCTGATGCCCAAAGAAGCAGTGGCCGCAGGTGACTGGGAAGCCTGCGCTGCCTATGTCAAAGACATGGTCGCACGCATTTACGCATAATTTATATCATCACAGGAGGAAACAAATATGAAGATCATCGAGGTCAACACGTATACCGTCCGTCCCCGCTGGGGCTTTGTTGAGATCGTCACCGACGAGGGCATCACCGGCTGGGGCGAACCCGTTTTGGAAGGCCACTGCGCAACCGTTTTGGCCTGTGTTCAGGAGATGAAACCCTACCTCATCGGCAAGGATCCCATGCGGATCGAGGATTTCTCAGCCGTTCTGTACCGTGCCGGCTTCTACCGGGGCGGCGGCGTTCTGATGAGCGCCATTTCCGGCATCGATCAGGCCCTGTGGGACATCAAGGGCAAGTTCTTCGGCGCCCCCGTCTATCAGCTGATGGGCGGTGCCTGCCGGGATAATATGAGAGTGTACAGCTGGATCGGTGGCGACCGTCCCAGCGACGTAGGTGCCGCGGCTCTGGAACGGAAAAATGCCGGTTTCACCGCCATCAAGATGAACGCCACAGAAGAACTGCAGATGATTGATTCTTACGATAAGATCGACGCCGTGCTGGAGCGTGTCGCAGCCATTCGAGAAAGCTGCGGCAAGTACTTCGGCATCGCCATTGATTTCCACGGCCGTGTGCACAAGCCTATGGCAAAGATTCTGGCCAAGAAACTGGAGCAGTTTGATCCCATGTTCATCGAGGAGCCTGTTCTTTGCGAGAACATGGAAGTATTCAAGGAAATCGCCGCCGCGTGCAACATTCCCATCGCCACCGGCGAGCGTCTGTTCACCAAGTATGATTTCAAGCGTCTGCTCCAGGCCGGCGGCGTCGACATCATCCAGCCGGATCTAAGCCACGCAGGCGGCCTGACCGAGGTAAAGAAGATCGCCTCCATGGCAGAGGCCTACGATGTGGCTCTGGCGCCCCACTGTCCCCTCGGCCCCATCGCCCTGTCCAGCTGCCTGAATGTGGATGCCACCTGCTACAATGCCGTTATTCAGGAGCAGAGCATTGGTATCCATTACAACGTGGGCAAGAGCGTGCTGGACTATGTGACCAATCAGGAGGACTTTGCCTTCGTGGACGGCCGCGTCGCCCTGCCTGTCAAGCCGGGTCTCGGCGTGGACGTCAACAAGGAGCTGGTTCTTGAAGAAAACAAGACCCCCCACGAGTGGAAAAACCCGGTATGGCGCCACAAAGACGGCAGCGTCGCAGAGTGGTAATCCGCTGAACCGATGAAACAGCCGCCGGGGACTGACAGCACTGGTCAGTCCCCGGCGGCAAAGTTATTCTTCCGGTTTTTTCAGTTCATCCAGTTCCAGTACCCAGGAGGGCACCGTGGGCACCAGAGCAGGAAGGCCGTCCCGTTCCCGCATTATTTGCCGAAAGTAGTTTCGGTTGTAGACCAGATGCAAAACCATGGCATCCTTCGCTGAAGCGCTGTCATGGTTTCGGATCGCTTCCAGGACAGCCTTATGGGTATCCAGGGTCTCCTGCAGGAGCTTACGGTGGGTCTCCTCCGTAAAAAGCTGAACAGCCGTGGTAATAATCGGCGTCAGGTTCGGAACCACCAGATTGCCGCTGGCCTTGGAGATCGCATTGTGAAACTGAACATCTTCCTTCAGATAGTCTTCTCCGTTAAGAATGTGACGCTCCAGGATCGCGTAAAGCCTGTCCAGTTCCGCGATATCCTCCTCCGTGGCGTTCCGTGCCGCCAGCTCCGCGATCGCAGGCTCAATAATGGAGCGGATCTCCAGAAGATCCTCCGTCAGCTTCCACTTGTCCTCAAAAAAAGCCAACCCCAAAGGATCCTCTGTCAGGCCGGTATTGTCGGCGACGAAGGATCCCGCACCGTGCCGAACCGTCAGGATATTCTGGGATTCCAGACGTTTAATTGCCTCCCGAACCGTACTGCGGGCAACGCCCATCTCAACGGACAGCCTTGCCTCCGTAGGCAGCTTATCGCCGCTTTTCAGTTTCTTTTTCAGAATATATTCTTTCAGCCGCTCGGCAACCTGTTCTGCCCGGGGCCGGTTCTGATCGTAGTCAACATTTTTCATGCTGGTGTCCCCTTCTTAAGATTCTCTGATTCTATTATACCGGGTAAATCCGCTTCTGTAAAGATGAAATGCGAAAATGTTGTCTGACAAGCCTGCAGGTTAGCTCTGCTCCGGTTGAGCGTCGGTTGCTTTTCCATTGCATACTTTCTTTCTGTGTGGTATACTAAGGAAACTCTGAATCAATCGTCTGCGGCCTGAGCAGCGAATCTCCTGCCCCAGACCTGCAGTTCTGCAAACGGGAAAAACAGCATTCCCTCGTTTCCAGAGCTTTCTGCTGAGCCAAAAGCTTCTGCTGTCAGCGTTTGCCGATTTCATCAGAGCTAGTGAAAACACAAAGGAGGTACGCTTGTGTCCTGGAGCCTGGAAGAAGCCATCGCTTACTATAAATCCCAGGGTGCGCCCCGGGATCAGAATGCGCTTGTCAGCCTGCTGAAGGAAGTGCAGCAGGAAAACGGCGGAGCCATCGCCCGGACTGTTCTGCCAACCATAGCAGAACTCCTGGATGTCAGAGAAAGCTATCTGCTCGCCATCATCAAACGCATTCCCCGTCTGCGTCTGGCAAATTCCCACCTGCTGGAAATCTGCGCCGGGCCGAACTGCGGAAAGTGCACAAAGCTTGCTGCCTTTGCCGAAACACTGCAGGGCGGCAGCATAGCTGTCAAGTTCGTGCCGTGTATGCGCATGTGCGGCAAGGGACCGAACGTGAAATGGGATGGGAAGCTGTACCATCAGGCAGACGAAGCACTCCTGCGGCAGCTGACGGAGAAAGCATGAAAAGCGGCACAGAGTTTGGAAAGCGCATCCAGACTCTGTGCCGTTTGACTGCCCATGCCGCTCACCAAAAGGCCGGAACCGCTGTCTTGCCCCATGTTTCATCCGGTTAACCTGCGAATAAGCGCCGCACCGTTTTCTTTCAGCCACTTCTGCCGGGCTTTATAGTCCGGCAGAACTTGTTCGACTTCTGCCCAAAACTTACCGGAGTGATTCATTTCCTTTCGGTGGCACAGCTCATGGACGACCACATAATCCAGCACTTCCGGCGGCGTAAGAACCAGCAGGCAGTTGAAATTCAGGTTGCCCTTACTGCTGCAGCTGCCCCACCGGGAGCGTTGTTTCCGAATCGTGATTCTGCCGTAGGTCACGCCGACCAGGGGAGCAAACCAGGCCGCCCGGGCCGGGATGATCCGTGACGCCTGCTCAGCAAGGCTCCGTATCTGTGCATCTGTGAAGGTGGGCAGCCGCGGCATGGCGGCCTGCTTTTCCAGGTGCTTCCGGATCCAATCGGACTTGCTGTCCACGAACACGCGAATGGCTTCATCCGGCATCCGCCGGGGACAGCGCACCAGCACCCCGCCGTCTCCACTGATCTGCACCGAAATGGTTTTGCGGCTGCTGCGAATCACGCGATATGCTGTGCTTCGGCTTTCCATCGGCATCCCCTTCTGATCATACATTCATACTGTCAGCGCTCTCAGGCGGTCAGAAGTTTTCCTGCCATGCGCCGTTCTTCCTGCATCCATTTTATCATTCTGATATTATTTTTCAATAAAAATGTTTCATTTTATTGAGAAGGCACTGCCTGATGGCGTTGCCAAATATGTGATTTTCGGGATAGAAAATCACATATTCCCGTCTCATAGGATTCTCTAATGAAAATGTTTAATCCGAATTGATTAAACATTTTAAAAGAGAATCAGTATGAACGCCGGATACACCCACATCGGTGTAGGCTATGTTGCCAGCGGAAATTACTGGACACAGATGTTTATTGCCAAATAATCCCTTCCGGGGCAGGAAAAACGCAGTGCTGGAATCATTCCAACACTGCGTTTCTTTTACGCATATTTTCCCTGCAGCGGTTATACCCCGTCGCGGATCTGGAGGAGCTTGACCTTCAGATCGTTTTCCATTTTTGCCATTTCCGTCTCTGCCGCGAGGCGCTTGGCACGGCCCTCGGATTGAATCTTCATCACATCGTCCAGCGTCTGAATCAGCTCGGCGTTGGTCTTTTTCAGAGTTTCGATGTCCACAATCCCCCGCTCAGCTTCTTTCGCAGTCTCAACAGAGGCCATATGCAGTTTTTCGGCGTTCTGCTTCAGCAGCGCGTTGGTAATGTCGTTGACCTGGCGCTGTGCCTGAGCGGCCTCGGTAGAGTGGGCGATACCCAGAGCCAGAACCATCTGATTCTTCCACAGCGGAATGGTATTCATCAGCGTGGTCTGGATTTTTTCCACCATCACGTTGTCATTGTTCTGGATCATGCGGATCTGGGGCGCGGTCTGGATGGAAATGGTGCGGGTCAGCTCCAAATCGTGAATTTTCTTTTCAAAGCGGTTGCACTTGTCCGCCAGATCTTTTGCCGCCTGGGCATCCTCCGCCAGGCCGGTTGCCTTGGCTGTAGCCTCCAGATCCTTCAGCTTTCCTTCCCGCACCTGCTGCAGCTTTTGCTTGCCCGCCAGAATGTACATGGTCAATTCCTTAAAGTAGGCAAGATTCTGTTCATACATCTTATCCAGAAGGGCAGAGTCCTTGAGGAGCCGTACCTGATGCTGCTGCAGAGCGTCGCTGATTTTCTCCACGTTGACCTCTGCCTTTGCGTAGCGGCTCTTCATGGTTTCCAGCTTGTTTGTCTGCTTGCGGAAGAAACCGAACAGGCCCTTGTCCTCATCGGCATCAAAGCCCTTCAGCTCTCCCACCACATTCACAATCAGGTCTCCCACCTCTCCCAGGTCCTGTGTACGGACGTTGGCAAGGGCGGCATCGGAGAAATCTGCCATCTTCTTTTGCGTACCCGCGCCGTACTGCAAAATCTGGGCGGTATTTTCCACATCGATTTTCGCGGCAAAGTCGGCAACCATCTGTTGTTCCTGCGCGGTCAGCACCGGCTCGGCGACTTTGGTCTGCTGCAGGCTCGTCTGTTCAGCTACAACCAGTTCGGGGGCACTCTCCAGATCCGGCTCCAGCGTCAGACTGGGGACGGCAGGGGCAGATTCCGTAAATTGTTTCAATTCAGCGTCCATAATCAATCTCCTGTTTCAGAAATGTGGTTTTTTCCCGGGAAACTCTGAACAAATCGTCTGCGGCTGAGCAGCGGATCTTGTTCCCCAGACCCGCAGTTCCAAAACCGGGAAATACATACAGTATTCCTCCGCTTTTGGAATTGCGCGGCTGAGGAAAAATCTCTCGCCGTCAGCTCTTGCCGATTCATTCAGAGCTTCCCTTACAGCGTCTGCTGTTTCTTCATTTTGGAAAGATCATCCTCCGCCAGTCCCTCCTGGGCAAGCAGGGTGTTGAGGACGGAAATGTCACTGGAAACGTCCATGGCAGTATCCCGGAACAGGTCGTCCAGCAGCTTCTCAAAGGCCAGATTCAGGGTATCCAGCGTAGCCTCAATTTCTCGTTTGGATGCTTCAATGGTGTCCCCCTGAATGCCCTGGGCATCCATATCCGCATAAGCATTGAGCAGCTTTATCGTCATGGGCAAGTAGTAATCCATCAGCTTTTTCAGGTCGGGAAGAATTTCCGGATGGGCCTCCGCCCGCTCAAAGATCCGCCGGACGATCGACTCCATGCGGGAGATCTTCCCGGAGATCTCCTCCCCGGGTATGGCGTCGTTGCACCTGCGAATCTGGGCAATAAAGGCATTTCCCCGGTCCAGAACCTCCTGCAGCTGGGGATCACGGGAAACCGGTGCCTTTTGGCTGCTGGCTGCGGCTTCCTGACGCTGCCGCTGCTCCAAAGCAAGCCTGCTTTGCTCATAATGCTGGTAGGTCTCGTGGCTGGTGATCAGGCAGGTCTCCTCCTTGTCCAGGTGGCCCTCAAGAAAAAGTCCCTTATCAATCATCTGCCGCAGCTCCCTGCGGACATATTTCACGCTTTTGCCCACGCTTCTGGCCAGACGCTCCAGCGTACAATGGGTGTTCTGCCCGAGGGTTTTGCGGTAGGTTTTGAACCGGCTGACCCATCCCAAAGTACGGATGCCGCTGACAACCAGCCATATCCCGGCTGCAAAGCCGCCTGCCGTCAGCACTGCCGGGATAGCCGTCAAGCCAGCTCCGGCAATCAGAAGAATCAGCGACGAAAGCAGCGCCACGAAGGCAACGCACAGCGTCAGGCCGCCGCCGATAATTTTCACAAGCCCCACGGCGGTTTCACCGCCGGTGCCGCCGTAAAGAACAGGAAGCTTCTTCTCCGGTACTGCCGCAGGTCTTGCCTCCCGGTAAACGGTCTTAGCTCCCGGGGACGTGGGGCGGGAAGATGCGTCCACCGCCTTGCGAACTGCCTCGCTTCCCATATCAATGGCCTTGCCGACCACCTGGCAAACCGTCTGATTCAGCCTCTGGTAGTCCCGTGAATTGACGGCTCTGTCCACAATATCCTGAATACTCCGGCCCAGGTCATCCCAGTCCTGATTGTAACTCGCCATACGATCCTCTCCAAAATATAGTTCTTTTATTATAGCGTCATCCTGCGAAAAAAACAAGCGATCTGCAAAAAATAAGCGCCGTTTCCGCATCAAATCATGGGGCGGAGACTGGACTTTTCAGTGCATCCAGTGTATAATGGCCTCTCCAGCGCTTTTTGGCGTCCTTTGTCAGGACTTTTGTTTCTGGATAGGTGGTAATATGATGATCGAAATTCGAAAAGCCGGCATGGCCGAAGTGCCTGCCGCTGCCGGCCTGGCCCTGCTTCTGTGGCCGGAACACGATTTTTCCGAGCTGTCGGATGAATTCTCCCAAATGGTGGGAGATGACAATGCCGCCCTTTTTCTGGCTTTCCACGGAGCAACCCCCATGGGTTTTGCCCAGTGTCAGCTCCGTCACGATTATGTTGAGGGAACAGACAGCACTCCCGTCGGCTATCTGGAGGGCATTTTTGTTGCTGACGGCTTCCGGAAAAACGGCGTCGCACGGAGTCTCCTGACTGCCTGCGAAAGCTGGGCAAAAGGCAAGGGCTGCACCGAATTTGCCAGCGACTGCGAGCTTACCAACACCCAAAGTCTGCAATTCCACCTGAATATGGGTTTCCGGGAGGCAAACCGAATCATTTGCTTTACAAAGAAACTGGGAGGCTGAAAATGGATTGGAAGGACAGAAAAACATCCGAACTGCTGGGTGCGGTTGTGACGGTTCAGGTTGACCGTCCCATCGGGTACCATCACGGTGACATTGTGTATCCCATCAACTACGGATTCGTGCCGGGGCTGATGGGCGGTGACGGGGAGGAGCAGGACGCTTACATACTGGGAATAGACGTGCCTGCGGCTTCTTTTACCGGCAGAGTCATAGGCGTAATCCGGCGGCATAATGACTGTGAGGATAAGCTGGTCGTTGCGTCGGAGGGGCTTTCCTTTCATCAGGGCGAGATTGCCGAAGCCGTTCATTTTCAGGAGCAATACTTTATCAGCACCATCGACTCTGTCTTTCGCAAGTCCTGCGGGGTCGCCCCCTTCCGGCGCAATGGTGCAGACGTGGAATTTCTGATTCTGTTTCAGCACGGCTCCCGGACCTGGAGCTTTCCCAAGGGACATATGGAGGCCGGGGAAACGGAAATGCAGACCGCGCTCCGGGAGCTTCTGGAAGAGACCGGGCTGCGTACGGAGCCGATCCCCGGCGTCAGAGCCGTCACGCAATACAGCATCGGTCCCCTCTCCCGAAAGCAGGTGGTTCTGTTTCCTGGGGAAGTCCGGGGCGAGCCGGAAATTCGCGCAGGAGAAATTGACTCCTTCCGTTGGGTAAAGTCCCGGGAATTGGGGCAATATCTCCTCCCCGACGTTGTGTCCGCAGCTGAAGAGATCCTCGCGAAAATTTGAGCCGGAGGCGTTTTTGCCTCCGGTTGTTTCTTTATGACCGCTTGACGTGAAAATAAGACCGTTGAATGGATTTTTCAACATTTCCGTTTTCCTTTGTGCTATAGTATGGTCACAAGGAGGTGCCCCATGAAATTCAAACTGATTATTGACAAATCTCAGGAAGAAGCGGTGGTAGCCACTGTCCATGACCGCAGCCGGCTCACTGACGAAATTGAGTCCCTCGTCCTGCAGTACACCGGAACTGACCGGGTAGCGGCATACACGGAGGACGGCATGCGGATGCTCCCCTTTTCGGACATGGAGTGCATCACCGTTCTGGACGGAAAAACCTACGCCATCACCCACAATGGCGAACGCTTCCGCCTGAAGCTGCGGCTGTATGAGCTTGAGACCATGCTCCCCGCCTCCTTCATCCGCATCAACAAATCAGCCCTTGCCAACGAAGCTCACCTGGAGCGCTTCACCGCCTCCTTCAACGGTGCGGTGGACGCCGTCTTCCAGTGCGGATACCGGGAGTACGTTTCCCGGCGGTGCTTTGCGGAAATCAAAAGGAGGTATGACAAATTATGAAAAAATATCTTTTGGCATTCCTGAAACGCGGTCTTATGGCGGCCTCCGGCGGGCCGGTGATTCTCGCCGGCATCTACGGCATTCTGGGGGCCACCGGACAGGTCAGCAGTCTGACCCCTGGGGAGGTCTGCCAGGGGATTCTAACGGTGTCCTTGCTGGCGTTTATTGCTTCGGGAGTCAGCGTGGTATATGAGATCGAACGGCTTTCTCTGCTCAGCGCGACCCTGATCCACGCGGGAGCCATCTATTTGGACTATCTCCTGATCTACCTGCTAAACAACTGGCTGCAAAGAAGCCTGCTGACCGTCGGAATCTTTACCGCGTGCTTCATCATCGGCTATGCCGTGATCTGGGGAATCGTACTTTTGTCCATCAAGTACAAAACCAACCGCGTCAATCGGCATCTGCCGGGAGGAAATCTATGAGAAAACCGTTCTTGGATAACCTGCGCTACGGCATCGTTCTTCTTGTCATCATCTACCATGTTTTTTACCTGTTCAACAGTGTGGGCGTCATCACCAATGTGGCGATTCCCGGCATTCCTGCGCTGGATGCGGTACTGTATGTGCTGTATCCCTGGTTTATGGCGGCGCTTTTCCTGATTTCCGGCATCTGCGCCCGGTACACTTTGGAAAAGCAGACGGAAAAGGCATACCTCAAATCCAAAGTCCGCCGGCAGCTGGTCCCCTCCATCGCCCTCATTTTTCTGCTGGGCTGGACCTGCGGCTGGGTCACCAACCAGTATGTGGATATGTTCGACGGGAACGGGGATCTGATTCCCGGCTTTGCAAAATACCTCATCTGGTGTCTGTCCGGCATCGGGCCGCTGTGGTTTCTCCATGAGCTGCTGCTGTGCGAGACGGTACTGGTGCTGATTCGGAAGCTGGACAGAGGTGACCGACTGTGGAAACTGGGGGGAAAGGCGAATTTCCCGGTGGTCTGCCTGATGGTGTTTGCCCTCTGGGGCAGCGCCCAGCTTATCAATACGCCCTTGCTGGAGATTTACCGCAACGGTTTTTACTTATTCGCCTTTCTGACGGGCTACGCCGTGTTCTCCCACGAGCGCATCCAGCAGCTTCTGGCAAAATGGGCGCCCGTTCTGCTTATTGTCAGCGGTGTACTGGCAGCAGTCTATACCGTGACTTTCTGGGGCGAAAACTACGCCGCCCTTTCCAACCTGAAAGCCTTCCTGACCAATGCCTACGCCTGGTTCGGGATTCTGGCGGTTCTGGGTGCCGGCAAGCGGTGGCTGGATCGGGAAATGGGCTTCACCCGCTTTCTGGCGGGCCGCAGCTTCGGCTTTTATGTGCTGCACTATCCGCTGCTGGCGCTGGGGGCATACGCAATGGACAAATGGCTTTCCCTGCCGGTCTGGAGCATGTATCTGATTCTTCCGGCGGCTGCTGCCGTGATTCTGCCGCCGCTCATTGCCCTCATCAAACGCATTCCCCTCCTGCGCACACTGGTGCTGGGAGAAAAATAGTGGAAGGCCGCCGGGATGGCGGCGGCCTGTACGGTTATTTTTTCACCTTATGGTATCTCAGACTGCACACATCATCGCCCTTGGCGATGCACTTGGGCAGCTCCAGAACACTTCCGTAGCACTCTCCGATTCCGTGATCACCGCACATGGCGATATCGCAGAGCGTGGCGATCTCCTCGTCGCTGCAGCCCGCCTTCTGCCATGCTTTCACCAGCGGGCAGTAGTGGAAGTCAATGTCCAGCTCGTCGTCGGTGCTCTTAAGCACGTCCATCTCAAATACCATCTGGGCAGGCTTGGTGAACAGGGTCTTTTTCAGTCCCTTCAGACTGTCGGTATTTCCCTTTTTCACCAGATCGGCTCCCTGGGACAAGCCGCACCGTCGCACCGCCGCGCTGCCGAAATCCTTTGGATCCAGTCCGCGCTTTGCCGCCTCGTCGCACAGCAGGTACAGCCAGAAGGCTCTGTGCTCCAGCTGGGCGCGGATACCCTGCAGGACACCGTTTTTATGCTTCGGTTCGTTCGTGATTTTGCTCATAGGAAACACTCCTTTTTCCTTTTTTCACCACTATAGTACATAGCTCCGGGATTTGCAATGTGGGAATACAGAAAAAGGCACGAAACCGCCTGTCAGCGGTTCCGTGCCTTTTTCATTGCAAAGCCGGAGCGGGGCGAAAGCGCAACGCGAAGTCCCGCTCCAGCCCATTACTCGATGCAGATTCTGTTGTTCTGCGGCAGGGTTCTGCGCCCTACCTTGGGCAGATCCAGTTTCAGGATGCCATCTTCAAACTTGGCGGACACATCCTCGGGCTTCACATCGCCCACATAAAAGCTCCGGCTCATGGAACCGGCGTAGCGCTCCCGGCGGATATAGCGGCCGTCCTTGTCCTGTTCGTCCTTGTCAAGACCCTTAGCGGCCTGAATGGTCAGGTAGCCATTGCTGAGATCGATGTTGATCTCGTCCTTCTTAAAGCCGGGCAGGTCAATGTCCAGCTCATAGCCGTTTTCCTTCTCCTTGATATCCGTCTTCATCAGATTCTTGGCGTGCTTGCCATACAGGGGATTGTGTCCCTCGGATACGTTCATCATGCCAAAAGGATCGGTAAAGAAATCATCAAACAGGTTCTCTCCAAAAATGCTAGGCAACATAAGTCATTCCTCCATTCATTCTTCTATGCGCCCTGCGGAGGAGCTTCCAAATTCTGCTCCTCTTTTTGGTACGCTTACACTATACCACGATTTTTAGCACTGTCAAGTCCAGAGTGCTAATGTTTACAGAAGGATAAAGGAATGTTCATAAAACATACGATTTTCCGCCGGAGTGGAAAAAATTTTGCATTTCGATTCACACCAGCGGGGAGAACAACCGCAGGATGCACTGCCACATCCGCAGCATGGCGCCGCGGCCGGTGCGGTATTTTTCCGTCACCTCGGTGCACTGGGCAAACAGGTCGTCAAAGTCCCTGGCCATATCCTCGATTGCGTCACAGCCGTAGAGCAGAACGTCATTTTCAAAGTGATGATAAAGGCTCCGATAGTCCAGGTTGGATGTGCCGATGGAGGCAATTTTTCCGTCGCATAGGCATTGCTTGGCGTGGCAGAAGCCCGGGGTGTACTCAAAAATCCGCACGCCCTGCTGTGCCAGGCCGGCATAATACGAGCGGGTGATGGCAAACACCACTTTTTTATCCGGAATGCCCGGGGTGATGATCCTGACGTCCACCCCCCGCTTGGCGGCAAGGCGCAGCGCCCGGCTCATTTCGTCGGTGATGATCAGGTAGGGTGTGGTGAAATACAGCGTCTTTTCCGACTGGGAAATCAGGTTCAGGTAGACATTTTCCGCCGTCCGTTCCTCCGACATCGGGTTGTCGTTAAAGGGCAGAACAAAGCCCGCCGCTTCCGCACTGCATCCGGCGTCCAGATAAGGCGTACAGTCCTCCTCACTTCTGGTCGTCAAATTCCACAGTTCCAGGAACGATGCCGTCAGGCTCCGAACCGCCTCACCCTCCAGCCGAAGGCCGGTGTCCTTCCACAGGCCATAGGGCTCCGCACGCCCAAAGTACTCGTCGGAAAGGTTGTAGCCGCCGGTGTAGCCCACCTTACCGTCAATGACTGTGGTTTTCCGGTGATCCCGGTGGTTCAGAAAGAGGTTAACAACAGGAACGGCAGGGTTGAATACCCGGCAGCAGATCCCATCCCCGTTGAGCCCCTGGGCAAATTTCAAATCCACATAGCCGATGCTGCCAATGTCATCGTACATCAGCCGCACCTGCACCCCCTGCCGGGCTTTTCGCACCAGAATTTCCCGAATTTCCCGGAAGGCGGAATTATCCGCCACAATGAAATACTCCATGAAAATGAAGGATTCCGCCTTTTCCAGATCCGCCTTCATGGCTTCCAGAGTCTTGGCTCCATCGCCAAAATAACTCACCTTGGTGTTTTCATACACAGGCCAGAGCTCGTGTGCGCAGAGGTAGCGGCACTGGTTGGCAGCGGACCGGCTGCACGCTTCCAGATGTTCCATGGTGTCTGGATTCTGGGGAAGATGCTTTTTCATCTCTTCCCGGGCGGCACGGATGCGCTTTCCCGTTCTTCCCGGGTCACCCAGGATATCGAACAGCACAAACAGGCTCAATCCCATGACAGGTAATGCCAGGATCAGCATGATCCATGGCATCTTCATCGCGGTAGAGGTATGTCTGCCGTACAGGCGGAGCACCACCAGAACACTCAGCACGGTGGTAACCAGGGAAATCCCGGCAGAGTAGGCGTTCAGCTTTACGATAAGTACAATCAGCCATGCCACCTGAAAAAGGATGGCCAGGCCCACAAGGATCAGCCGTGGGATGCTGTTGCGTTTTCGTTTTCGGTTTTTTTCCATGGTGTAGCTCCTTTCCCTTTCAAAACCGGAAAACAGCCGCCGGCGGCGGCTGTTTTTATGAAGTCTCATTCCGCCCGGGAATCATCCTGTTCCTTTTCCAGCGCCTGCAGAAGCTCATCTGCCCGGCGCTCATTTTCCTTCGCCACATCGATGCCCTCAGTGCTGTCCTTGCTGAAAATGATCCGCAGGGTCAAAATAATCAGCTTGATGTCCAGCAGCGGGGAATAATCCTCGATATACATCATGTCCAGACGCAGCTTGTCATAGGCGCTGGTATTATACTTGCCGTAAATCTGGGCATAGCCCGTCAGGCCGCCCCGTACCTTCAGGCGGAAGCAGAATTCCGGAATTTCTTTGGAAATCTCATCGGCCAGGCACTTGCGCTCCGGTCGGGGGCCGACGATGCTCATATCGCCCTTCAGAATGTTCAGCAGCTGGGGCAGCTCGTCCAGACGCATGGCCCGGATCACCTTTCCCACCTTCGTGATCCGGGGATCGTCCTCCGTCGCCAGCACCGCGCCGGCATATTTTTCCGCATCCACAATCATACTGCGGAATTTCAGCATCTCAAATTCCTTGCCGCCCCGGGTCATCCGTTTCTGCTTGTAAAAGACCGGACCGCCGTCCTCCAGCTTGATGGCCGCCGCCACAACCGCCATAATGGGCGCCGCCGGAATCATGGCGATGCCGCACAGTACAAGATCCATGGTGCGCTTGATAATCCGCTGCATGGGAGTCAGACCGGTGCCCTTCACCATCAGCAGAGGAGTATCGAACAGGGTATTGTTTTTGGCGCCCCGGAGCATGATGTCCGTCAGCTTGGGGGCGACATAGGTGCGGATCCGATAGCGGTAACAGTATTTCAGGATGTCATTGCGGATCTGTGCTGGGACGTCCGTAAGGATCACCGCGTCGTGCTTGCGAACCTCCTGACACACCGCTTCCAGTCCCTCGTCGATGCAGATCAGCTTGCTGATGTTGTACTTGTCCCGGCGGGAGTCCATTTTGATCTTCAGCCCCACGCCCCGTTTGTTGCCGTACACCAGGAGCATATCATGGGGTGCATACAGCTTATAATACAGCTCCGTATAGGCAAAAATCAGCACCACTGCCACCAGAATTTCCGCCAGCAGCAGCAAAAACATCGGCCCAACGGAGATCATGGCGTTGGCAATCAGGCAGAGCTGGAAATAGGTGAGGAAATTCACCACAAACAGGGAAACGACCTGTCCAATAATCAGATCCATCCGGTGGAGCTGTCCGAACAGGGTGCAGTCGGAGTTGAGGAAAAGAACATACAGCAATGCGGCATAGACGCCCATCAGCACATATTTGCCCTTGTAGGCAAAATATGCAATATCATACCCTTTTCGGAAAGCGGCATAATACAACAATGTCATCACAAGCACTTCCAGCAGCGTCTCCGCCGCACGGACAAACCCTTTTGTATCCTCATAGGCGCCGCGGCTCATTTTTCTCATTTCAGATAAACACGTCCTTCAATCAAAATATGACGTAATTTTGCAAAAATATACCTGAAGAAATCATACCACATTTCCAAAAAGAAAGCAACCCCGGAAACGAAATCGGTCGTTTCCGGGGCTCTCCGGGCATTTATTTCCGCCAGGGCTGCAGGCAGAAGGGCAGCTCCATGCGGTTGCTTTCCAGCAGTGCTTTGTCCCGCAAAATGGTTTCTGCATCTCCGTCCGCCGCGATCTGCCCATGGGAGAGCAGAATCACCCGCTGGCAGGTATCCAGAATCATGTCCAGATCGTGGGACGCGATGAGCTTCGTCTGCGGAAGGCCGTTGATGGTGTTGATCACCGTGCGGCGGTTGACAGGATCAAGCGCCGTAGACGGCTCGTCCATCAAAATCACCTCAGGCTCCATGGCAAGGATGGTGGCGATGGCTGCCATCCGCTTTTCGCCGCCGGAAATTTTGTGGTTATAGCGGTGCTTCAGCTCCGTCAGACCAAGCTGGCTCAGCACCTGATCCACCCGCCGCTCCGCCTGCTCCTTTGTCAGGCCGTAGTTCCTGGGGCCAAAGATCATGTCCTCGTACACCGTGGGCATAAACATCTGGTTGTCTGAATCCTGCAAGACAAAGCCGACCTTTCGGCGGATTTGGGACAGATTCTGTTGATTCACCGGCAAACCATCCACCAGGATTTCCCCATCGCCGGTGATGAGTCCCAGCAGCAGCTTCATAATGGTGGATTTTCCCGCGCCATTGGCCCCGATCAGGCCAACCGTCTCTCCTTTTTGAACAGAGAAACTCAGGTTCTCCACCACCGGAGCGCCTCTTTCATAGGAAAAGGACACATTTCGGAATTCGATCATTCCCCTCACCTCACAAACAGGCTTCCCAGAAGCCCCGCAATGTCAATGTACCTGGCGCAGAAGAACGCAGTAGCGCAGCCTGCCGTAAACACCACCCCGGACAAGCGGCACCGGGGCACCTCGGCATAATAAAATTCCCCGTCAAAGCCTCGCAGCAGCATACTGTTGTACAGCTCCTCCGCCCGGTCCATACTCCGCAGCAGAAGCTGCCCCAGAAACGATCCCCAGGCGGAAATGTGGATCCCCTTCTGCCCGGGTGCCCGGAGCTTATAAGCCTCGCTCATCACTGAAACCTCCGAGAGCATCACACCGATGTAGCGGTAGGTCAGAAGCAGCAGCGTGGTGAGAATCCCCGGCACATGAAGCTTTCGCAGGGCGGCACAGAGAGAATCCACGGGCGTAGTGGCAATGAGCAAAAAGGACGCCATCAGAGAGAAAACACCCTTGAGCATCAGCGTCACCATGGATACGACGCCGCCGCTTACGATGACGCTTCCCAGCCGAATCAGCGGCGCGCGGTCGAGAAAGGGATTTGCCAGCCCCACGGCGCAGACCAGCGGCAGCACAATGCGCAGCTTGTAGAAACACAGTCCCACCGGAATTCCCGCCGCCTGAAACAGCACCACGGGATACAGAACCATGACTACCAGCCCGGTAAAGTCGTACTTGGGAAAGGACACCACCACGAAAATATAAAGGATTGTCACCAGCAGCTTGCACAGCGGGTGCAGCCGGTGAACGGGAGAATCTTCCGCAGCCAGAGCATCCATTTCCCGCAGCTCCGACTGTGCCTGAGACAATTTATCCATAGCGTTTTTCCTGTCAAAACAAAGCATTCAGAGGCATCCAAAGGATGCCTCTGACAGTATAGCACAGATGTTACGCTTTTGCAGCTACTTTTTTTCGGAAAAAGCCGCCTGCCGCACAGATCAGCACAGCCGCGCCCGCCACGATGGCGGAGCCCACAAGACCGGACACGCTGGTACCCACGGCACTGTCACTGCCAGCAAAGGCATAGTCCGGCAGAAACGCCGTCTTTTCCTGAATAGAGGCCGCTGTATCCGCCGCGCCGCTGGAAATGCCGTACGCTTCCTCGTTCAGGCCCATGTTTTCGCTGTAGCCTGCCTCGGCATTGCCGAACATGGACCATTCCAGTCCGTCGGGATTTGCGCTTGCCGCGAGGCTCAGTCCGCCGCCTACGACAGCAGCCACAACTGCCAAGATCGCCAGCGTGGTCTTCACGGAGACTTTGCTTTGCACCGCGTCATCGGTATTGACATCCATCAGAAGCTCCGGGCGGGTCTCATAGACAAACAGCAGGACGGCGGAGGTGATCAGGCCCTCGATGAGGCCGATCGCCAGATGGATGGGCTGCATAACGCCCACGAACGCGCCAAAGGGCAGCTCCGTTACGCCGGAAGCGGTGGTTTCCAGAACCACAGAGAACGCGCCCAGCTGGAGGGTGATGACACAGCCCAAAACAGACGCCAGAATAATCCTGATCCGCCCCGCGGCCTTCGCCCCCAGTTTTTCGAAGAGCTTTCCCCGCTGGATTGGCCGCCATAGCAGGTAGTACCCAACGAAGCACCCGTAGAAGGCCATATTCCAGCAGTTCGCGCCCAGGGCAAGCAGCCCTCCGTCGGCAAAAAACAGGCACTGGATGGTGAGGATCACCACCATGGACAAAAAGCCTGCCTGGGGGCCAAGGAGTGCGGAGAGCATCATGCCGCCGCACAGGTGGCCGGAGGAACCGGTACCGGGAATGGTGTAGTTAATCATCTGCCCTGCAAAGACCAGGGCGGAAGTCACTGCCATGGCAGGCAGCTTCGCCGTGGTTTCATCCTTGCGCAGGGTCTTTACGGAAGCGCCCACCGTAACCGCGGATGCGGCATACATGGTCGCGGCAACAGCCGGAGACAGCAATGCGTCAGCCATATGCATATTCGTGCACCTCTTTCTTTTGATGGCTCTATTGTAGCAACACCCACTTCCGATTTTAAGCCCCCTGGGGGGATATTTTTTCTGCTTTTTCGAAAAAAATTTTTTGGGTCTTTACAAAGCTCCGGATTTCTGATATAATTTCCTTCAGTCAAACGGCCCGGTGGTGCAGTCGGTTAGCACGCCAGCCTGTCACGCTGGAGGTCGACGGTTCGAGTCCGTTCCGGGTCGCCAAGAAAAAAGCACGCTTCGGGTAGCTTCCAATAAGACAGTATGGAAATTACTGACATAGGGTAGCTGCCAAACAGGGTGCAAAAACAAAAAAGCGATACTTGGCTTCAGAGATAGCCAAGTATCGCTTTTTTGTTTTATGTTGACTCTCGTTCAAGAATACATGGTGATGTACAGTAGGTTTGTGTTTGCAGGTTGGGCTTGCGAATTCTTTGCAGTACGAAACGTGCCGCATTCACTCCCATATCATGCATGTCCACCTCTACCGCTGTGATACCCGGATCTGTCAGCATGGAAAACGGATAGTTGTCGAAGGTTAGCAGTGCAATATCTTCGGGAATCTTCATACCCAGCTTACGAATATGCTGCAGGCAATGCAGCGCAAGATGGTTATTGCAACATAACAGGACTTCTGGCCGGGATTGTGCGATCAGAAGATTGTCCAGCGCTGCATCATCCAGAGCATAAGGAGACTCGTTACAGGCCACCGTAACGGTCAACTCTTCCTCTGCCATGGCTTGCTTGATACCCGTTAAGCGGCTCTGTGATAATGCATCATCTTCTTGACCCATAATAAGCGCCATTCTGCGATAACCCTTATCCAGCAGATAATTCGCAGCAAGCTGACCGGCTTGTTCATGGTTCACATCAATCCAACAGACATTACAGCGAAATCCCGGTTTACCAATCACAAGGTAAGGAAAATCAACACGGGAAAGAATTGCTGCCAGTTCCGTACTGAGAATGTGGGCATGGATAATCAGTGCATCTGCCGAACGTTGCTGGATGATGTCCCGAATGTACATGGGAGCAGCCTGTTTCGTCAGTGGCTTTAATGTCAGAGAATAATCCTTGTCGTCCAGATATGTAGTGACTCCGGAAATGATCTCAAACATATGGGGATTCTCAAATGCAATATTCTGATAGAAATCCGTGATAAAAAGTACAGTACCACTTGCCTGTCTAGCAAAATTCTTAGCTCTTGCATTAGGCCGGTACCCCAGCCGGTCAGCAATCTCCCGAATCATTTCCTTGGTCTGATCCGGGATTGTATAGCTGTCGTTCAATGCCTTGGAAACCGTTCCTATGGAGACACCTGCTTCTTTTGCAACATCATAAATCGTCACAGCCATGGATCTGTTCCTCCCGTACTTCATATTCCCATGCACCGATTATGTCACGGTTTTCGCCCTTTTTCAAGAGCAATCTACCGTGCTTTGGTGCTTGGATCAGTACGTCTCCCAGATTCATGGTCACTGTGATTCTTGTATTTTCCCAAGTCCTGCTGTAGCTGTAAATCTTGCGGGACGCGTAATTGGTTATGAAGTCTCCATACCGCAAAGCCGGATGCGTTTTTCTCAAGCTAATCAGATTGCGGTAGATATTTTCCAAAGGATGGCTTTTCTCCCATGCCATTGCCTGACGATACTCGCTTTCAGTAGTGCCGCATAGTCCCTTTTCGTCTCCATAGAACACGCAGGGCATCCCAGGGAAGGTCATTTGCAGCAGTACAGAGAGTTCCATTTTATCTGTGCTTTCCCCGCAAAGAGTCAGGTAGCGGCTGACATCATGGCTGTCCAGCAGATTCAGCTGGGCATACAGCGCATTTTCACGATAGCGAAGCAACAGGGTGGATACATTGGCGTCAAAGGTTTCGGCACCGACAGTTTCTTCTGCAAAGAATCTACGGCAATAACGGCGAAAATCGTAATTCATAGCAGAATCCAGCATATCGCCGTTTAGGTAATGCACTGCATTTTCCCACACCTCACCGACAATCAGCGCATCCGGTTTCGCCGCCTTGACTGCTGTACGGAAAGCCCGCAGGAAACCATCATCCAGCTCATTCGCAACATCCAGCCGCCAACCGTCAATATCAAACTCCCGAATCCAGTAAGTACCAACATCACAGAAGTATTGCCGCAAATACGGATCAGCTGTATTAGTTTTCGGCATGTTGGCAACATAAGAGAAACAGGTATACTCTGGATATTCGTTGGGTTCAGGGATCTTTGGATTCTCTGGGAGCTGATAGAAGCAAGGGTAGTATTCTGAATCCTGACCATGCTCCAACACATCCCGGAACATAAAGTGGCTGCTGCTGATGTGGTTAAACACACCATCCAGAATCACCCGGATTCCCATGGAATGGGCCATCTGCACCAATGCTTTCAGATCATCCTTGGTACCCATCTGCGGATCGATCTCAAAATAGTCGAGGGTATCATACCGATGATAAGACTCTGCCTTGAATATCGGATTCATATAGATGCAGTTGAATCCCATGGATGCAATATAGTCCAGATTGTTGGCAATGCCTCTTATGGTACCACCTAAACCTACTTCAGAATTGCAGGAGATTTTCCGTTTCTCATCTGCAAAGCTATCTGGGAAAATGTTGTAGACGATGGCATCCTTTGTCCATTCCGGAACTACCAGCCGGTCTGCCCGGTGATTAAAGGGAAGCTGAAAGTAATCCGCTCTGTTTGGCTGTCCAATCATTTCATAGCAGTCACCGTAATAGCAAAGAGATTCTGCTTCGTCGAACAGCTCAAAATAATATGCAATACGTTCAAAGCTGGTTTCCAGGCGAATCTCATACCAGTCAAAATATTGATCTTCCCGGAACTTCTTCATTGGTACGCAGAAGAATTCCAGTTCCGGAGTCATAATAGCCCGATCCGCGTAATAGAACTTGCAGCTTACGGCTTCTCCCTTTCCAGTCCGCAGGCGGAAAACATAGTGCGTATCGTCCAACGCAAAGGCGTATTCACTTAATGGTCTGTGGAAAATGGTTGCAGGGTTCATAGGTTATCCTTTCACGGAGCCGCCGACAACACCGGCAACATAGTATTTTTGCATACGGATAAAGAGCAGCACAACCGGGATCGCAACGATCACAGCACCGGCACAGAAGACAGTGTAGTATTCGTAGATGTTGGTTCTATCTACCATGGTATACAAGCCTTTGGAAACGGTGAAGTTGCTGTAATTATCCTTCATAATGACCGACACGAAGATGTAGTCTACGATTGGATTAATAAATGCATTGATAGCAGTTGTGGCGATGACCGGCTTGGAATTTGGCAGGATGATCTTCCAGAAGATCGTGCTGTTAGATGCTCCATCCAGTATGGCAGCTTCATCCAAAGATTTTGGAATTGTATCAAAGTAACCTTTGGCGATGTAATAGTTAAGAGCTGCACCACCGGAGTACACCAGAATCAGAGCCAGAAGTGTCTGATCCAGACTTACTGCTTTCATAAAGTGGTAAATGGCGATGATGCTCATAAAGCCGGGGAACATTCCCAGTATCAAAGACACATTCATTAGGAATTTCCGCCTGGGGAAGCGAAGCCGGGAATAAACATAAGCCACCATCAATGTCAGAATCGTTGTAATGACACAACTGCATCCGGCCACAAACATGGTATTTCCAAACCACTTGGGAAAATCAAAGAGTTTCCGATCTGTAAACAGTCTGATGTAATTGTCAAAGGTAAAACCTTTCGGCCACAAATAAGGGGTATAGGCACCCTGCTCTGCCCGGAAAGAAGAAATGATCAGCCAGAACACCGGCACAAGCCAAAGAATAGCCAAAATTGCAATGAAGCCATTCAGTGCAATGGATGCCACACGTTTGCGGGTTCGCATATTCTTCATTGAAACTGATCCTCCTTCTGCACCGCTCCGGTGCGGTTATAAACGATCAGCGAGCAAGTGCTGACCAAAATAAAGATGAAGATGCCAATGGTTGATGCGAGGGAATAGTCATTTCTGTTAACAGTCAGCTTATAAAGCCATGTGACCAGAAGGTCTGTCTTGCCTGCCTGATAGTAGTCCAGGGAGAACGGGCCACCGCCTGTCAGCAGATAAATGACATTGAAATTGTTGAAATTGGTCACAAATGTGGTGATGGTTGCAGGTGCTGTCACAAAGATCATGTATGGCAGTGTAATAGAAGTAAATTTCTTGATTGGACCGGCTCCGTCAATTTCCGCACTTTCATACAGTTCTGCAGGAATGTTCATCAGCACACCGGAGAAGGTCATCATTGTGTAAGGGATACCGATCCACATATTTACTACCACAACCACAATTCTAGCCAATGTAGGGTCTAACAGGAACGGCAGCGGCGAATCGATCAATCCCAGCTTCTGAAGCAATACATTGACTGCACCGGCAGGCTCCAAAGCACGGGAAATCAAAAGCAAGCTGACAAACTGGGGAATCGCAATCGCAATAATGAAACAAGTACGCCAAACCTGCTTCAGTTTCACCATCTTGCTATTGATCGCAACAGCTAACAACATGCCTAGAATGTAATTGGTGAATGTGGCAAGAATCGCCCAAACGATTGTCCAGCCCAACAGGCCAAAGAACGTATTCGTCTTGATCTCATTGCCAAGGAAAATGTCTGTCACATTTGTCACGCCCACCCAGGTGAACAGATTACCGGGAGGCTGATGATCCGCATCAAAATTCGTGAACGCAATGAGGATCATAAAGATGATCGGCAGCAGCGTAAACAGTACCAGCGTGAGCATGGGCATGGAGAGCAGGGTCATGTGGAACCGCTCATGGGTCAGACTCCGAAGATCATCCCGGAAACTATCGATTTTCCGGCCCTGCTCCAAATTCTGCTGTGCGTTCCAGGAATCCCGGATGTTTGCATACCAAATGTAAAGGAACACCAGTACAACCGCAAGAGACAGCACACTGTACAGCAAAATCAGCATGGAGTTGTCACCAGGGAATCTCTGGAAAATCTGGAGCTCATCATTCCATACTTTTTTCTGCGTTTCCGTGCCAAGTGTATTAAATTTACTAAGATACTGAAGAGCAAAGTTTCTGAAGAAATAGAAGAACCCTATTTCTGTCAAGAAGTAAATCAGGCCACGAACATACTGCTTATAGCGAACGCAGCCTATACCCATTATAAGAAAGGATAACCGGGTCCATATACTGCCCTTTGCTGCAGCAGAAATGAGTACATTTTGATTTGTTTTTCTGCGCATGATACACCTCCGTTAATACAGGAGAAAAGGGGCCGTTGCCAGCCCCTTTCCCAAAATGAAGATGATCTTAGCCTGCCAGTGCCTGAGCAACAAGCTGATCCAGCATAGTCTGCAGATCTGCAGTGGAGTGGGCTTCCAGTTCAGCACCGAATGCTTCAGCGGGAGTCCAGAAACCACCAAGAACCATCTGAGAAATCGCAAATTCACTCTGTGCGCTCAGAGCCTGGAGAGCCAGGTTGGAGGCGATGGTTTCATCAGCCAGTGCATTGACATTGGAGGGGCCATAGTTCAGAGCCTTGTAGCGCTCAATCTGAGCAGCTTCGCTAGTCAGGTACTCAGCCAGTTCCATTGCGTCCACGGGATAAGCAGTCTGAGAGTTGACACCGTAGATCTTGCAGCCCAGGAAGGAGCCCATCTGAACCTGCTTGCCGTCACAAGTGAAGGTAGGCAGCTTGCAGCAGCCATAGTTCTCACCCAGCTTCTCCTGGATTGCGGTAGCCATCCAAGTACCGGAAACACCACAAGCAATGGCATCGCCAATACCGCCAGCCAGAACGGAATCGTCACCGGTCACAAATGCGGGGTCGTTGCAGAAAGCACGAATTGCTTCAGCAGCAGCAAGGCCATTTGCGTTGTTGAAGTCAATGACCTGCTTGCCGTCTTCGATGGTCAAGGTGCAGCCATTGCCCAGGAAGAAGGAAGCCAGATACCAGCCATTGGAAACGTCCATGTGGACCTGCTTACCGGCTGAATTGGCTGCTGCCAGAATGCCGTCCAGAGTAGCGAGGTCTTCTTCGGTGAAGACGGACTTATCATAATACAGGAAGTAGCCGTTGTCGGAGGTCATGGGATAGCCGTACAGAGTGCCCTCATAAGACGCTGCACCGATAGAGCCAGGAGTGTTGGCAGCAATGATTGCATCGGTATTGCGGGTCACTTCGTACAGAGCATCCGCCTTAACCAGATCGACCAACTGGTCGTCTGCGAACAGGAACACGTCTGCTGCTGCAGCAGGGTCTTCCAGATAACGGGTCTTACCGTCAGCTGCGCCAACAGCACCGTACTCAAAGGTGTATTCCTTCTCGGTATGTGCAGCAGCGAATTCGTTGCAGAGCTTTTCAATCAGTTCCAGTTCGCCCTGATCAGCCCATACCTTCAGAGTAACCTTTTCTTTTTCAGCAGGGGTGTCAGGCGTTTCAGGGGTATCAACCTGGCCCTTGGTTTCGTCAGCGGGAGGATTGGTTTCAGCGGGAGTGTTGGAGCATGCTGCCAGCATGCCAACGGTCATCAATACTGCCATCAGCAGTGCAATGATCTTTTTCATAGTTTTCTGCTCCTTTGCTATTATTTTCTTACAAAAGGATCTCACCCTTTGTTGGCTTTATTATAAATAACACACAAAACAAGGTCAACGAAAATATAGGAAAGCGTTTTCGCAACAAAATATAGGGTTAGCGTTGTTTCTATCTGGATATTTTTACTCGGAACACCTATAATGTTTGTAAACATTGGTGCTGAGAAAAATTATTAAAAAATTGCCGCAAATATTGGAACAATTTGGCCTTTCTCAAGCCATATATAGTAGAGGGGTATTCTACTATCGAAAACAGGAGGTGAAGCAATGGCAAAATCCCCGCAAGGATTCATCGTGGTGCTGCCCGGTGAAATCATCGAGATTGCTCAGGATGACGATATTTCCTGGCTGACACTTTTCTATGCGTTGCCCAAAGAACTGGCAGAGAAATATCCGGACGCATTAAAGATTCCGCGCTGTCCCTATGAGGTTCTGTACGAGGGAAGCTATGGTGCTGTGGCAAAAAGCGATATTCTGAAAATGCTGGTCTGGGACTGCTATTCCTGGGCGGCATGGCAGTTCTTCAAGGTAAAAGACCGCAAGGGTAATTACCGGGAGATTCCCGGAAGTCGCTCCCACTATGCAGGGTTCTTTCCGCTCTGGCGGCTGTCCTATGCCATCATTCCTTACATACGGATGAAGTTTGAGAAATGCGGCCTGGGTTTTCAGAATCTCTACAATATGCCCAAGGGCGTGGAGGTTCCCTGGCTGACCTATCAGCAGTTCGGCAACTTAGTCGGCAACCTGACGGACATCATCGTGGAGGAAGAAAACTGGCAGCCGATGATCGATGCAGCCTGGGAGATGCGCTCCCCAGAGGATTACGACAATAAGTTCAGCACCATCAAAAATGATTTCCTGCGGACATGGCATCACAACCGCTCCGCTAAACCTATCTCTCTGGAAGAAATGATGGAGGACGAGGACGGCGACGTCTTCGGTGTGGCAGATCCCGCAGCAGATTTTGAGCAGACCATCCTTTCGGAGATGCAGATTGCATCCTTCGCCGCAGATAATCTAACGGACAAGGACCGGGAGATCTTGCAGCTTCGGATGCAAGGGCATACGGAGCAGGAGATCGCAGATAAGGTTGGTTACAAAACAGCCAGTGCCGTCCACAAGCGGATCGCCCACATTGCCAACGCTTACGAGGATTTTGTTACCAGCGAATATCAGCAATATCTGGACAACCCCAAAAAGTAAAAACGCAGCTTAGACAGCAGTCACATTTGTGGCTGCTGTTTTTTCATGCAGAAAGGAGGAAAACCAAATGTCAAACGAAATCTTTGCAGACTTTCCGGATGTGCTGACAGCGGAACAGCTTGCGTCTGTTTTGCAGATTTCCAAGTCCGGCGCATACGCACTTTTAAGCCGTTCCGACTTCCCGACCCTGCGGATCGGGGGACGGAAAATGGTGATGAAAAAGGATCTGCTGGAATGGCTGAACAGCCGCACCAACAGACCTAATTAAAAATACGGTCATGAGTTGAGAAACTACAGGAATTACCGAATAGCACAGTTTGAAACGACCTGCGCATCATCCAAAGCATTTCTGTCAGAAAATCATCCCTCTTTCCCAATTCAAGAGCCGAGAAAAATCTACGAAAAAAGGAGGAAATTTCATGAAAACAGGTCTTACAAAAAAGCAGAAGATCACAGAGCTTTATTTCAACGCAAAAGATCCCCAGGCGGAAGTTTACACCTACGATACGAAGCTGAAACGGCGATTATCGGAATATGCAGAAAAGTTCCCGGAACTGTGCCAGCTAACCGAGGATGATGAACAGGGCGGTCTGCGGTTCGATATTGTAAAAGAACGAATCAGTATCCGTCTAACGGCCCCGTACAGCGAGCAACGAAAAAGCAATGCCCGGAAATGGGCAAAAGAAAACGGTCTGCGGGGTAAATACAATGGAAAGAAGCGAGAAAGAGTAATAACTGAGGAGAATACGGGGAAACCCTTACGAGACTAAGGGCGCACTTCTATACATGTCTGACCACATGTAGTGCGTCCTGGCGGAAGTGATCACCCAGGCATTCGAATGTCTGGGCTTTTTTGCGTCACTGGCGTTCCGTACAAGGGGCTGCACCCCTTGCGCTCGTCGTCGCAAAGTCCGCTCAACTCCGTTTCCACCTTGCGGCGAAAACTGCGTTCACTCCCTTGCTCCTCCTTTTCCCCACAAAACAGGTTTTGTGGGTTCCCCTTATCGCTATCCTTGCACAAATAGGGAACAAACACGGTTCTGACGAACCATATTTGTTCCCTATTTCTTTTACCCAAACGACAATCAAAGGAGGATTATTTCCATGTATCAATCTAACCCGGAGCTTATGAAGCTCCAAAAAGAACAAGCAACCGTGGAGCAACAACTGAAACAGCTTCAGCACAACCAGCAGCGGTTGGAAAACCGCAAATCTTATTACGAAAAAGCAGACCGGAAGAAACGCACCCACCGTCTTTGTACCATCGCCGGAACCATGGAGAGTATCGCACCGGAAATCAAGGAACTGACCTTGCCGGAGGTCACCAATCTTCTGGAATCCATTATGGATCTGCCCGATGTGCAGAGAGTGCTTCACAATGCGGTGCTGCTGCACCGGGAAAAGGAGGAAATGCCTATTGGCCCTGTTTCATCTGAATGTCACACAAATTAAGCGGAGTAAAGGACAGTCTGCCATCGCTGCCGCTGCCTATCGTGCCGGAGAGAAGCTGTACAGTGAATATTACGGCGAAACCTCTGACTACACCAACAAGGGCGGCGTGATCTGCTCCGAAATTCTCCTGCCGCCCCATGTGCCCAGAGAATACGCTGACCGGCAAACCCTCTGGAACGCAGTAGAAAAAGCCGAGCGTGGAAAGAACGCCCAGCTTGCATATAGCTTCGACATTGCCTTGCAAAATGAGTTCTCTCTGGATGAGAACATCGCCCTTGCAAGGCAGTTTTTATTGGCGCATTTCGTCAGCCGTGGCATGGTGGTGGACTTTGCGATCCATGTTCCCGACACGGAACCCGGCGGCATTCAGAATCCCCATTTTCATGTTATGGCTCCCATCCGTCCGATTGAAGCTAACGGCAAATGGGGCTTGAAGCAGCGCCGTGTCTATGAGCTGGACGATGATGGAAACCGATTGCTGGATGCGGACGGCAATTATGTGTTCAACGCTGTCCCCACCACTGACTGGGGATCTCCGGAAACATTGGAATACTGGCGGGAACAGTGGGCAGCAATGTGCAACGGCAAGTTTGAAGAAAAGGGACTACCGGAACGAATTGACCACCGCAGCTATGAAAGGCAAGGTGTGGATATTCTGCCTACCATCCATGAAGGTCCTTCTGTCCGTCAAATGGAAGCCAAAGGCATCCGCACCGACAAAGGTGAGTTCAATCGCTGGATCAAGGCAACCAATTCTCTGATCCAGAATGTCAGGAATAAAATCGCTGCTCTGCTGGACTGGTTGAAGGAAACCAAGGCTGAATTAGCAAAACCGCAGACACTAGATTTGTTTTCTCTGCTCCAAGCCTATTTCAATCAGCGCAATTCCGGAGCTTATTCCCAGCGTGCAAAGGTCAATAATCTGAAAGAGTACAGCGAATTGTGTCAGTTTCTGCTTGACCACAGCATCACAGACATTACTGCTCTGGAAAACCATGTCAATGATCTTCGTACCACCACAGACAGCTTGAAAAAGAAATTGGATGCACAGACTGCGCAGATGAAAACATTGCGAAAGATCCCGGAATACTTTGACGATTACAAGCGGCTGAAGCCTGTGTTTGATGGTTTGCAGAAGATCAAATTCACCAAAGCCAGGGAGAAATACAAAGCAGACCATGCTGCTGATTTGAAGCGATTCTATGAAGCTCGCCGGGTCATTACTCAAAAATTCCCGGAGGGTAAATATGACCGCAAAGCATTAGAAGCGGAGTACGCAGAACTGGAACGGCAGCACGATGCAACCTACGCCGAGTTCAAAACTATCCGAGCAGAATCCCAGACGCTTTGGAAAATCAAGTCCCATATTGACACCGCGCGGAAGAACAATCCTGTGCAAGTTGCATCTCCCACGCAAAAACAGGAGCAGGAAATCTGATCCTGCTCCACCGCTAAAATGAAAGGATAATTTTTATGAACGAAAACATTCGCAATTACCGAATTGATCCCGAACGAGGGATCGTTGTCCCTAACTACTGTGCAGCGCAGCTTCCCAAAATCACAGTAGAGATCAAGTCCGGCAGAACCACCTATCGGTTTACCGGACGCTATGATGGAAACCGCAGTCTGTCCGGAAAACTTCTTGACCGGATGTCCAGCGACAATCTCGAAGAGAATTAAGAAAAGGGGTGAAATATTCACAAATGGATGCTATAATAATGCAAGCAATCCTGTATTGGCAGACTGCCCGCCGATTAAGGAGGAACAAGATATGAACAGGCAGTCTGACAAAATTACCGCGATCTATTGCCGTTTGAGTCGTGATGACGAGCAGGCAGGAGAGAGCAACAGCATTGTCAATCAAAAGGCGATTCTCAAGAAATACGCAAAGGAACAGGGGTTCCGCAACATCCAGTTTTTCGTGGACGACGGTTTTTCCGGTGCCAACTTTAACCGTCCGGAATGGCAGCGTATGATTGCCATGGTGGAAGCAGACCAGATCGGTGTGTTACTTGCCAAGGATATGAGCCGAATCGGAAGAAATTATCTGGAAGTGGGATTCTACACAGAGATCCTTTTCCCGAAGCATAATGTCCGGTTCATTGCCATCAACAGCGGTGTGGACAGCGCCAACCAAATGGATAATGACTTTACACCTTTTCTGAACATCATCAACGAGTTCTATGTGAAGGACAGCAGTAAAAAGGTCAAAGCATCCATGAAGCAGAAAGGTGAATCCGGTGAGTATCTGACCACCAATCCGCCCTATGGCTACATGAAAGATCCGGAGAATCCGAAAAAGCATTGGATCATCGATGATGAAGCCGCAGCCATTGTCCGGCAGGTCTTCGCTTGGTGCATGGAAGGGTATGGTCCTTCTCAGATTGCCCACAAGCTGAAAGATGCCAAGGTGGATTGTCCTACCGTCCACTGGGCGAAGATGGGAAGAAATGCTCCTGCCAAAACTCCAGACAATCCCTATGACTGGGCACCCCGCACCATCTCCGGAATTTTGGAACGGCAGGAATACTTGGGCCATATGGTCAACTTCCGAACCCACCGGCAGTCCTACAAGAGCAAAAAGAAAATCGAAAATCCCCAGTCTGAATGGAAGATTTTCGAGAATACCCATGATGCGATTGTGGATGAAGAAACCTTCTACCGTGTGCAGGAGCTTCGAAAGAACAAACGCCGTCCTGCCCGAACCGGAAAGAGCAATATGTTCTCCGGTGTGGTTCGCTGTGCTGACTGTGGTGAAAAGCTGTACTACTGCACCAGCAAGAATTTCGAGGCACGGCAGGATCACTTCATCTGCTCTACTACCCGCAGACGGGGGCCGGAAATCTGCACATCCCATTTCATCCGGGCTGTGGTACTGGAAGAAGGTACTCTACGGCATATGCAGTTGGTGATCTCCTGTATTGCAAGCCACGAGGATGCGTTCCGAAAGGCTTTGGGTGCAAAGCGAAATGCCGAGGTCAGAAAAGAGCTTGCCGCAAAACGGCGGATGCTCCAGAAATCGGAGAATCGGTTGGCGGAACTGGATCGGTTATTCAAGCGTATTTATGAGGATATGGTTAATGGAAAGCTGAGTGAAGCCCGGTTCCAGATGCTCGCAGACGACTACGAAAAGGAACAGGACGAACTGAGAGAGAGGATTGACATACTGGAAGCTGAAATTCAACAGCAGGAAGATCAGACGGAGAATGTGGATAGATTCATCCGTCAGGCCAAGAAGTATCTGCATTTGGAGAAGTTGACTCCCGCGGTGCTGAACGATTTGGTCAAAGCAGTCTATGTTCATGCCCCGGACAATTCCAGCGGACACCGGGTGCAGGAGGTAGAAATCAGCTACAACTACATCGGGATTATTCCTGCAACATTACTCTATGATTTACAGAACGGAAAAACGGCATGACCGAAATCATGCCGTTTACCGAAAACAACCGTTAAACTGTTTTATTGGACCGCCCCTTCGGCGTGCTTTTTTCAGCGGGATAAGTCCCCCGGGATTTGTGATACTGATACTATTTCTCAATAAAAATGTTTCATTTTTATTGAGAAGGCACCGCCT
>JBJDYG010000083.1:0-1855 GCA_051867075.1 Faecousia sp.
GGCAGGACGGTGCTGGCCGAGAATCCCCGGACGCAGAAATCCATGGCCTTGCCCCTAACGTGGTAGCTGTTGGGTACGGAGCCTGGAAGCTCATCGTTGTGTGGCTGACAGCGGACGCCGCTGGTCACCGTCACCGGAACCCCGAAATGCTCCCGTACCCGTTCGGCAAGTCTCACCAGCTTTTCCGAAGGCTCCGCCGGGAACCCGCCGCACCGGGGGCAGGGACAGCGGAATTCCGCCCGGGTAAAATACTTGATATCCTTCCACCACCCGGGAACGTCCACCATCTCCGGGGCGCTCTCGGGCTGCTGGACTGGCTGCTCCCCGGAGGCGATGACCTCCCGGATTCTATTGGCCGTTGCGTCTCCGAAAACGCCGTCCGGCTCCAGCCCATAGTCACTCTGAAACCGCTCCGTAGCCTGCCGGGACATATCCCCCCAGATACCGTCAATCGATCCGGTATAGTAGCCCAGATAGGTCAGCAGGCATTGCTTTTGTTTGACGGTCATTCTGCACCCCCGTTTTTATCCATATCTTCCAGCCACGTATCCGCCTGTTTGCCGGACACGATCAGCGCAGTCAAAAATACGCCCACCATCAGTCCAAGCACGGCGGCAATCACGATTCCCATACACGCCCCTCCTTATTCCAGCGACACACCGTACTTTTCCAGCACGGCGATCACGTCATCTGTCAGCACCTTTTTCAACTGACCGGGCGGGAGCTTTGCCATGGCGGACACAATCACGTCCAGATCCGACGCCTTTACTTCTGCAGCGTCAATGACAGCCCGGCGCTTTTTCGCTCCGTTTGTCCACTTATTCATCAGGCGTCACCTCCATGATTTCCAGAGCTGCGGCCATATCCTTCTCCTCCGCCTGAGCCTCTGCGATCTTATCCAAAATGCGCTGCTTGCGCTCCTCAATGGTCATGTGCTCACCCCCAGCGCAGTCTCGATCTCTGCCAGAGCCTGCTCATACTGTTTCAGAAGCTCCCGCTCATATGCCCTCTGCGCCCTGTCCAGCGCATCCCATGGTTTCCAGGGGGAAATCATCTCGCCGTCAAAAACCGTGCCGTCCTCCCGCGTCCAGCGCTCACCGGGCGGAATATACCGATAACCCTCGATGTAAGCGTCGCACTTTCCGTCAAAGACGTCCGTTTCCACGGCAGTCATGGTGCCGTCATCGACAATGCGGCACTTAAAATCAGAATCAAGGTAGATTGTTTTCATCATCGTCACCTGCCTTATTATTCCAGTACAATTTTGGTAACTTTGACGGTTATGGCGTTGTAAGAACTGGGATCGTTGGAATTGTCACTGATGGAAACAAGATAAATATAAATATCGTGGCTGCCGCTGACAGACGATATATCCAAAGACACCGTTTTTGAAGATGTCTTTGCAGTTAGTTCTACATAACAATCCAGATCCTCGAATCCGGTTCCGAACCAAACCTCAGAATATTGACCGGTGATGTCCGCAGTGTACGTCACTTTCAGGGTTCTGAAGTTGGTAAGATCAACCCTGTTTGCCGTATGGACATAGCCTGCCCTGTGTGTCGTGCTGCTGGAGAATTTGGCAGTCATACTGCTGCTCCCCATGGTAAGGGACGGCTTTGTTGCTGTACAGATTTCGTAGCCGCTATTGTCAGCAACCTGTGTCCACCCGCCGGTCACATTGGTGCAGGCGTCACCGGCGTTATACAGGTACAGTATGTAGCTCAGCGCAATGCTCTCGCTCTGCCCGGCTTCCGCAATGGACACATTCGCGGTTTTGCTCTGGGTTCCATTCGTCACAGCCACCGTCCATGTACCGGCATTCGGCACCACGCATACCCAGCTTCCGCCGGTGTCC
>JBJDYG010000084.1:0-1822 GCA_051867075.1 Faecousia sp.
TGGGCGATAATCATTTGCTGGGTTTCGATGGAAGCACTGTGGGTGTGGCTGTCCTCCACGGACAGGCGGACATAGATCGCCGCGCGGCAGGTGCTGACGGCCTCCTGCACAACGGCCTGTACGCTTTCTTTTCTGCTTTTTCGTGCCATGATTTAACCTGCCTTTCGGATTCCTTCGGGGAGCGGCAGCTTTGCTTCCTGAACTGCCAACGCTGCCAGCCGAAGGGCTTTTTCGTATTCATCCATATAATTGAAGCGGATATCCAGTTCGTTTTTGCCCTGTACCTGGATGCTCTGTACCATGTGGATCAGGGCTTTGCGGTCCAGAGTTTCCATAGATTCAAACTGGGTAAAATGGGAGATCCAGCGGTTACGCTCACTTTTATTTTCCAAAACATCCTTCAGCTTTTCTTTCAGAGCTGTGATTGCTGCCTTGATTTCTTCTGCCTGCCGGGTGTACTTCACCTTGTAGCTGGCGTATTCCTCCTTGGTAATCATGCCTTCTACGAGGCTTTCATACAGCCGGGATTTGCAGTTCTGCGTGTGCTCCAGCCGCCTCTCATTTTCGGAGATGTGGTCTGTGTACTCCTTTGCCAGTGCCTGATTGATGCTGGACTGGTCAATGCTGTTCAGCAGGGTTTCCAGAGAAGCTATATTTTGAATGTAGGCTTTCAGACTTTCCTGAACACAGGCAATCAGACTGCTTTCCTTCAGCATCACCGGGTTGCCGCAGCCATGCTTCTTGCCTGTGGGACAGTAATAGTAATGGTACTCCTTGCCGTTTGCCCGGTTGGTCTTGCGGGTCATCCGACTGCCGCAGCAGCCGCAGATCAAAACGCCGGAGAACAGGTATACCGTGTTCTGTTTTGGGGAAGTGCGGGTGTCCAGTCCCCGGATTCTCTGAGTCAAATCAAAATCCTGTCTGGTTATCAGGGCTTCATGGGCATCGGGTATGCGAATCCACTCCGACTCCGGTTTCTGCTCCAGTTGCTTGATTTTGTAGTTGGAGGTGCCTTGCTTTCCCTGAACCAATGTGCCGGTGTAGGTTTCATCCTGCAAAATGCGGATGATGGTGGTGGCCGACCATTTGCAGTCCTCGCTGTCGGCATAGCCGTTCCTGGCGTAGGGCAAACCATGGTTTTTCTTATACGCCAGCGGGGAAAGAATTCCCAGCCGGTTCAATTCATTTGCGATCCGCAATGCACTGGCACCGTCCAGCCGCATTTGGAAGATGTTCTGGACAACACGGGAGGCATAGGGGTCAGGGATAAGTTGATTCCGGTCATCCTCAGATTTTATGTAGCCGTACACTGTAAAGGCTCCAACGAAATCACCGTTCCGGCGCTTTACATCCAGAGCGGTACGGGTCTTGACGGAAATATCCCGGCAATAGGCTTCGTTCATAATGTTCTTAACCGAAACCGTCAGATCATCGCCGCTGCTTTCCTGGGCGGTGTCGATGTTGTCCGTAATGGCGATAAATCGCACACCGTAAGCAGGAAACACCTTGCGCAGATACCGGCCTGTTTCAATGTACTCACGCCCCAGCCGGGAGAGGTCTTTGACAATAACGCAGTTGATTTCCCCGTTGGTGACATCCTGCATCATTTCCTTAAAGGCAGGGCGGTCAAAGATGATGCCGCTGTAGCCATCGTCTACTTTGTAGGACACAACCCCAATGTCGGGGTTGCGCTCAACGAAGTTTTCAATGAGCTTGCGCTGGTTCGCTACGCTGTCGCTCTCACTGGAGCGATCATCAGTGTAAGACAGGCGGATATAGGCAGTTGCTTTGTACTTGGGCATGAAATTACACTCCTTTCGCT
>JBJDYG010000085.1:0-39119 GCA_051867075.1 Faecousia sp.
CTTGCCCGCTAAACGATCATTTACACGAAAGTCATCGCTACCACTGAATAGTAACAAAGATTTTTAATAAGAAATAGTATTAGTACCTTCAAAAATTCAAAAATTTGCCTTCATTCTGCTTGATTTTTCGGGTTGAAAAGAACGAATAATCAGGTGGCAGAATCTCAAAAACCGTTGGTATTTCAGGGCTTTCCCGGTTTGTCGAATTATACCGTAAGAGCACACCTTCGCCACGATGGCGATTTCCATCGGTGTGGATGTGAAGACCCTGTCCAGTAAGCTGGGCCACTTCAGCGCCGGGTTTACCTTGGACACATATACGCATACGCACATCACCAACGATATGCTGAGAAGATCGGCGGCTTCATGGAATTGGCTAACCATTACCACCAAGAAGATCCAAAGCCTCTTGCAATACTGGTGTGAAAATGAAGCATGGGGTACAATCAATCAGGAAGGACAGGAGATTGTTCCCTGCCGCTTTGACGAAATCTATGAAGTCGAAGGAACGGATCGTCTGTACTTCGTACATGAGGGCGGCTGGGAAAGCGGTCACTTTTCCATCTATGATGTACAGGAACAGAAGGCAATCACCGGACAGATGAAAAAACCAATAACGGATGCAGACGGGTAAGTGTGCGACCCGAAGGAGCTTCATGAGGCCTATGCCAAATTCGGCGGTATGCCCATGCTGGCGGATATAGGGTTGGAGCTGGACAGGGTGAGCGCTACGCCGGAGGGCGTGTACTCAGCCGTAGTTGTCCGGGACATTCTGGAACGGGAAAAGCGAAAGGGACAGCGCACCATTACGGATTCGCTCCTGCTTCGCAATCTGATGATGTTCCTGACGGATAATATTGGAAACAGTGTCTCCGCAACCTCCATCGGCAATACGCTTGTCAGTGAGGGGCTGCTGACAGAAGGTAACCGAAAGGCAAAGCCTGTGACCCATACCATTCAGGCCTTTATGGAAGCGCTGAAGGATGCCTATATCTTCTATGAAATCAAGCGGTTTGATATTAAGGGCAGGGAATACCTGAAAACCCTCGGCAAGTATTATGTCGTGGATACGGGTCTGCGGAATTATCTGCTGCGCAAACCGGTATTTCCCTTTGCTGCCGGCACAGTCACAGGGACGAAAATAAATTTGATATCCGATGAAATCCATGATATGATAAATTCGTAGAGATGAGATAGGGCTATTACTTTGGAGGTAACGTGTGGATACGAAAGAATCACAAAGCTGGAGACCATTTTTCTTTCTGATTATTGTGATACTCTTCCTTTTCGCCGCGACAGCGGGAGTACTCTCCTATATCCGGCACCTCGCAAATGCTTCTGTGCCCGCGAAAGAGGAGCCTTTTCAGGAATGCAGCCGTCACTACGCCTTTGTCACGTCCTCCAGGGACGATATTTTCTGGGAGGAAATCTTCAATCAGGCCAGGCGTTACGGCGGCACAGAGGGCATTTTCGTGGAGTGGATGGGAAAAGATCTCACTGTGGACTACACCAAGAAGGAGCTTTTGGAGATTGCGATTGCTTCCGGCGTGGATGGCATTATTTTGGAGGGAGATGGAAGCGAAGACACCCGGGAGCTGATCGCGGAGGCCGACAAGGCATCCATCCCGGTCGTCACTGTCCTCTCCGACTGCAGCGGAAGCCAGAGAAAGAGCTTTGTAGGAATTGACAGCTATGATGTGGGACGTGAATATGGACGGCAGATCATCCGCGAAGCCAACAGCAACACAAAAGAAGCCCTGATCCTGATGAACGCGGCAGCAGAGGACACGTGGCAAAACATTATTTTCAACGGGATTCAGGAGACGCTGGTCAACGAGGGAAACCATCTGAATTTGACCCTGACCGCTCGGGCGGTTGTGGCGGACTCCCAGTTTGGGGGAGCAGAGGAAATACGCAGCATTTTTCAGGAGTTTTACCTGCACCGGGAGACCATGCCGGAAATCATCGTCTGCCTTAACGAGCAGAATACTGTCAGCGTATGTCAGGCGGTAGTGGACTTCAATCTGGTTGGACAGGTGGATATTCTGGGCTATTTTGCCACTGAGACCATTCTGAACGCAATCGACCGGAATGTAATTTCGGCATCCATCGCCGTGGATACACAGCAGTTGGGCATCAGAAGCGTGGAGGCGCTGGATGAATACCTGGGGACGGGCTATGTGAGCGATTTCGTGGCAATGGATGTAAACACAGTAACAAAGGACAATGTGAAGGGGTATCTGCGCAATGCAAGTCCAGACAAAACGTAACCACAGAACGCCGTTTATCAGCATCCGAAATAAGCTGCTTTTCATATTTTTGATTCCGACAATCATGCTTCTGAGCATCAATGCATATATAAACGCCGAAATCAATACCATGATAGATGATATCAGCGGCATCTATGCCAGCAATACGATGCTGAATGAGCTGCAAATCAGCCTGACGCAGGTGCACCGCTACCTGGAAACATTCCTGGATACCCGGGATACGGAGGCTATTGAGGGATACCTGCGGAATCAGCAGGAGTTCTCAAACAGATTGGAGCTGCTCAACGGGCGGCTGCTGGACGACGACAGCATGATTACACAAAAAAATATCCGCTGTATCTCCGAAGAATATATCAGGACAGCGGACCGGGCGGTTGAAGCCAAGCGCGGACGGAACGTAGTGAAGTATAAGGAATACTATGACGATGCGGACCGCCTGTTCTCCTATATCAATTCTTACGTATACAGCTTGAACAACCGCCAGCTGCAGCGCAATTCGCAAAACTATGAGGCGTTGTTTACCTCTCTGAAATATTCAGAAACAGCGAATCTCACCATATTGTGCATGACCAGCGCGCTGGTGACCCTTCTGATATTCCTGTTGACCAGAGGTATTACAGACCCGCTGCGGCGTCTGGCGGAAGCTGCCAAACAGGTAGCCAACGGCAGCCTGGTCGCAGAGGTCTCCGGCCCGGTGTCCAACGATGAGGTTGGAATTGTTACTGCGGCATTCAATCAGATGGTGGCCAGCCTGAAAGACAATATGGAGCAGGCCAGACAGCGCATGGCGTCGGAAAGCGCAATGAAAGAAAAACAGCTTCTGATGGAGGCACATCTGAAAGATACACAGCTGAAATATCTCCAATCCCAGATCAATCCCCATTTCCTGTTCAACACACTCAACGCCTGCGCACAGTTGGCTATGCTGGAGGGGGCTGACCGAACCTATACCTATGTGCAGAATGTGGCGGACTTCTATCGATACAATGTGCGAAAAAAAGACGGTGCCGCGACTCTGGCCGAGGAGATCGGTCTGGTGGACAACTATATCTATATTATCAACGTCCGTTTCTCCGGTGAAATTCATTTCATAAGGGAGATTGAGGAGGGAGTGACGGATGTCCCCATGCCGGCTATGATTTTGCAACCGCTGGTGGAGAACAGCATCAATCACGGCCTGAGAGATGTGGAATGGGAAAAAAAGATATGGCTTTCCGCTTACAGGGAAAATGACCGAATCTGTGTCAGCATCAGGGACAATGGCGTTGGGATCAGCCCGGAACAGACGCGGAGCATTCTGAATAACGGTCTCAACAGGGGCAGTTTGCAGGAGCATACCACCGGCGTTGGACTTGGGAACGTGATCGGACGGCTGAGACTGTTTTACAATCGGGACGATGTGATGGAGATCACCAGTACGGGTCCCGGCATGGGAACGGAAGTTGCCGTTTTCATACCGGTTTAGGGGAGGAGAAGCCATGTACAAAATCATGATCGCGGACGATGAGGGAATCGTGATTGACGCGCTGAAATTTATCATTGAAAAGAGTTTCGGAGAGACCTGTCAGGTGCAGTCTGCCAAGACCGGAAGAAGTGTCATTGAACTTGCGGAGAGCTTTCGTCCGGACATTGCGCTGATGGATATTCAGATGCCGGGAATCAATGGAATTGAAGCCATGAAGGAAATCCGACAGACCAATAAGAACGTCATCTTCATCGTGATTACCGCCTATGACAAGTTCGACTACGCACGGGAAGCGGTTGGACTGGGGGTATTGGAATATGTCAACAAACCCATCGACCGGGTAAAAATTACCCAGCTTCTGGAACAGGCCATGGAGAGAATTGATGGGGAGCGGGAGCGGCGGAGCAATGACCTTCGGGTGAAGGAGCAGCTGGCGACGGCAACGCCGATTGTGGAAAGCGGCTTCATTTACTCCGTGCTGTTTCAGCAAAATTACGTCCGGGAGGCTGCGCACTTCAAGGATCTGCTGGGGGTTGCGGAGGACAGCGGCTTTATGATGGTCATTGAATATGACGCTCAGAAGGAGACTGGGACGCTGTCCAACACGGTGGATCTCAGCGTCCAGATGTATGAGAATGACGTGCGGCTCCGGGAAACAATCAAGGAGTTCTTTCCTGCGGTCATTGGGCCGCAGATGGCGAATACCGTGATCCTGTTTGTACCCTGCGCCCGCTGCCCCGCGGAACAGGAATACGAGCAGAGAATTCAGGTCATCCAGAAAGCCCGCCAGATGGTGAGAAAACTCCAGGACATTGTGGATGCCAGATTCCGTGTTGGAATCGGCTCCGTAAAAAGTCTGGAAGATGCCCATACTTCCTATACGGAAGCGGTAAGCTCCTTCCAGTTTTCCTCCGGAAGCGTGGCGCATGCCGGAGACCTCCCATTGTCCTGCGGCTATGAGGAGGATTACCCAGTTGAAACAGAAAAGGCAATCTTTGAGTGTGTGCAGAGAGGCGACGCGGCGGGGACTGTCTCCGAATCCAATCGCTTTTTTGAATGGATGTCTGGAAAATGGCAGGAAGACCCGCAGGATGTGCGGCTGAAAGCGCTGGAATTTGTCCTGTGGGCCGAGCGAATCTCTTACAGCAACGGTGGGCGAACCTATCACTTTGCTTCCCGGCGCGACTATCTGTCTGCTGTGCTGGGCGCGCCGACTCCCGAGGAACTTCGGATCTGGTTCCTGCAAAAGATGCGGGCAGCGGCTGTAAACCTGACTGAAAGCAGGGAGAAGAACTCCGCTGGACTAATCAAGCAAGCGCAGGAGTATATTCGGGCGCATTTCGCCCGAGATCTGTCTCTGGACAATGTTTCCCGTCAGGTCAATGTCAGCCCGTATTATTTCACCAAGCTGTTCAAGGAGGAGACGGGGCAGACCTTTGTAGAGTATCTGACCAGCATTCGGATGGAAAAGGCCAAGACGCTGCTGAACACCACGGATAAGAGCATGAAAGAAATCTGTACCGCCGTCGGATACTCCGACCCCAATTACTTCAGCCGTTCCTTCAAGAAAAACACCGGGGAGACACCTACTGAGTACAGGGGGAAACGATGGACATGAGAATCGCTGACCGCTTGAGAGCTGCCTTGGTGGCAGCTCTGCTCCTGATCCTGATGACAGGCTGTGGGGCAGAGCCAAAGGCATCGCTGGACACGCAGGAGGCGTGCCCCCAGATCGGTATGCTTTTCGATAACTTTGTCATGGAACGGTGGGAAAGAGACCGGGATGTGTTCGTGTCTGCCGCCCGGGAGCTGGGGGCAGAAGTGAATGTGCAGAATGCCAACGGAAGTGTTGAGGAACAGGTCAAGCTGATGAACTACTTTATCGAGAAAAAAGTGGATGCCATCGTGATCGTTCCGATTGACTCCGCGCCACTTCTGGAGACCGTCCAAAAAGCGCAGAGTGCCAATATCAAAGTAATCGCCTACGACCGGCTGATTGTGGGTGCGCATCCTGACCTTTATATCACCTTTGACAACAGGAAGGTGGGGGAATTGATGGCACAGACGCTTTTAAACGATATGGAAACAACAACCGACCTTCTTATGATCTGCGGCCCACTGACAGATCATAACGTGCTGGAGGTCGAGGAAGGTTTCCTGTCGGAAATCCAGGGGAAGGATGTCAGCGTCCTGGATACCTATTACACCGACGGATGGAAGCCGGAGAGTGCCGGAGCCTACATCCGGGAGCATCGTGAACTGGCGGAGTCCGTTTCTGGCATTATGTGCGGCAATGACAACCTGGCCGGGGCGGTGGTGGACGCGCTTGCGGAGCAGCGCCTGGCGGGAAAAGTCCGCGTGGTGGGTCAGGATGGAGACCTGGCGGCCTGCCAGAGGATCGTGGAGGGCACCCAGTCCATGACGGTTTACAAGCCGGTGGATAAGCTTGCTTCCCGGGCGGCACAGGAGACAGTACGCCTGATACAGGGTGAAACTCCTGAATGTGACTACTACCTTACAGAAGACGGGGATCGGATTCCCTATATCCGCCTTGAGCCTGTTGCCGTCACGCAGGACAATGTGCAGAGCGTTATCATTGACAGCGGTTTCCATTTGAAAGAGGATGTGTACCTGAACCGCCCGGATTTGATGAGCCCGTAAATCGAACGTCACTTTCTGGTGAAGTAACCGAATAGAAGCAGCGGGAGAAGCAGTAGATCGTGCTGGTTCTCCTGCTGCTTTTGTGCATATAGCACAAAATATACACCATATAATTTGGCATTATGATGATAATATAGCAATTTTCTAATCGCTTCAAAGACGTTGACGCAAAACAATGCTATTACCGGCGAGGCGTTTTCATAATGCACAGAAATGTGAAGAATGTGTAAAACAAATTCGTTATTTTTTATGATAAAGTCAAACCATCAAAGGCCGAGTCAAATATTGACGGCCAAAAAACAAGGAGGGTTTTCTATGAAAAAGAAGTTGATTAGCCTGCTCTGCGTGGCATCCCTGCTGATCGGTCTGCTGGCCGGCTGCGGTAGTTCCGGCAGTGCACAGACTGCCACCGAGGCAGCGAAGCCTGCCGCCGAAAAGGATGCGAGCGGAACCGTTCAGGTGGGCATCGTGCTGCCTACCAAGGATGAGCCCAGATGGCTGCAGGATCAGGCGCAGTTTGAGTCTATCCTGGGCGACGCCGGATTTACCAATCAGGTTATGTTCAGCCAGGGTTCTTCCGCGACTGAAAAGACAAACGTTGAGACGCTGATCTCCAAGGGCATTTCCGTGCTGATCATCTGCGCGCAGGACGGCGCCGCCGCAGCTGCTGCTGTTGAAGAGGCCAAGGCTGCCGGCGTGACCGTTATTGCTTACGACCGGCTGATTACCGGTACCGACGCGGTTGATTACTATGTGACATTCGACAGCTTTGCGGTCGGCGCGGCTCAGGGCCAGTATCTGGTAGACAACGCCCCTGCGGGCAGCGGCATCCCCCTGTACCTGTACGCCGGCGCGGCAACCGACAACAACGCGTTCATCTTCTTCGAGGGCGCCTGGAGCGTGCTCCAGCCCAAGATTGCTGACGGAACCTTTGTGATCGAGAACTCCTCTGAGGCTGAGGCTCTGCAGACCAAGGCTGAACTCAGCCGTGATGAAGTCGGCAGCATCATCGGTCAGATTACGACTGATTGGGATTTCAACGTTGCCAAGTCCAAGGCAGAGGCCAATCTGACCGCTGTCGGCGCGGACAAGAAGGGCGACGTTCTGGTTCTCGCCCCCAACGATGGCACCGCCCGTTCCATCGCGGATGTGTTCGCCGCTGACAAGGATGTCTCCAGCTACGTGATCACCGGTCAGGATTCTGAGAAGGCTTCTGTCCAGTACGTGATCGATGGCAAGCAGTCCATGACCGTGTTCAAGGATACCCGCACTCTGGCGGCTGATTCCGTCGCGATGGCAATGTCCATTCTGAACGGCGAAACGCCCAAGACCGACACCACCTACAACAATGGTGTAAAGGATGTCCCCGCAAAGCAGACTGACATTGTCGTTGTAACGCAGAGCAATGTGAAAGAAGCACTTATCGATTCCGAGTACTATGACGCATCTGACTTCACCGGTCTGTAATTTCTAAGGGAAGAAAGTTACCATACGCGAAAGGCCGGCTTTTGGCTTCAAAAAGCCGGCCTTTTGGCAGATTTGATGCTAATTCTCGATGAAATAGTTTAATTTTTCTCGAGAAGGCACCGCCTGCTGGCGTTGCCGAATATGTGATTTTCGAAATGGGAAATCACATATTCCCATCTCATATGATTCTCTAAAAAAATGATTTAATCCGAATTGATTAAACATATTAAAAGAGAATCAGCATGAATGAACTGTATTGCCGCCGGGAGGCGGACGATCGAAAGGAGGCAGGGCATGAGCGAATATATTCTGGAAATGCGCGGCATCACAAAGACATTTCCGGGTGTAAAGGCCCTGGACAATGTGAATTTTAAGGTAAGGCAGGGAGAAATTCACTGCCTCGTCGGAGAAAACGGAGCCGGAAAATCAACACTGATGAAGGTCCTCTCCGGCGTTTACCCGTACGGAACCTATGAGGGAGATATTGTCTACAACGGTGAGGTTCAGCAATTTCGATCCATTGCGGACAGTGAGGCGCAGGGAATCTCGATTATCTATCAGGAGCTTGCCCTGGTTCCGGAACTCTCAATTTATGAGAATATCTTTTTCGGGCACGAAATTATGTCCGGTCATCACATTGACTGGAACGAAACCATCGTTAGGGCGAAAGAGGTCCTGAAAAAGGTGCGGCTGGATGTGGATCCTTCCACAAAGGTGAAGAATCTGGGTGTCGGTACACAGCAGCTGGTGGAGATTGCCAAGGCACTTTCTAAAAATGTAAAACTGCTGATTCTGGATGAGCCTACGGCATCCTTGAATGAGGATGACAGCCAAAACCTGCTGCAGCTGATTCGGGAACTGAAGGAACAGGGCGTTACCTGCATCATGATTTCTCACAGGCTGAAGGAAATCATAGAAATCGCGGATACCATTACGGTACTGCGGGACGGTGCTACGATCTGTTCCATGGACGCCAGAGAGACAGCGGTGACCGAGTCCGAAATCATCAAGCACATGGTCGGTCGGGAGATTGACAATATCTACCCGAAGCGGGAGCAGCAAAATATTGGAGACATCAGCTTTGAGGTTCGCAACTGGACTGTCGAGGATCCCGCAACAGGTAAGGAAATCCTTCACAACGTCAATCTGAATGTCAGAAAAGGCGAAATTGTCGGCCTTCAGGGTCTGATGGGTGCGGGACGTACGGAATTTGCCATGAGCATTTTCGGCAACCCCACGAATTACAATATTAAAAGCGGAGAAATTTTCCTGAATGGAGAAAAGGTTTCCTTCGACAAGCCGCGGGATGCCATTAAGAAGGGAATCGCTTATGTTTCCGAGGACCGCAAGGGCAACGGTCTGGTGCTGATTCAGAATATCAAGTACAACATCACCCTGGCGGATTTGGAAATTCTTCAGAATGGCCTATCCCTGGACGAAAATAAAGAAATTCAGATGGCCAATGAGCTGAAATCTTCTATGAACATTAAAGCGCCTTCCATTATGCAAAAAGTTGGCAACCTCAGCGGTGGAAACCAGCAGAAGGTACAGCTGGCAAAATGGCTGTTTGCAAAGCCGAAAGTCCTGATTTTGGACGAACCCACCCGGGGAATTGACGTCGGTGCAAAATATGAGATCTACACGCTGATGAATCGGCTTGTGGAAGCGGGCATGAGCATTATAATGATTTCCTCTGAGCTGCCGGAGGTTTTGGGAATGAGCGACAGGCTGTATGTCATGTCGGGCGGCAGCATTACCGGTGAACTGTCGGCGGAGGAAGCCGATGAAAGAAAAGTCATGGCTATGGCTGTCAGATCATAGGAGGTTTCGGAATGGAAAAGACGACACAAAACGAGCCGGAAAAGAAGAGCTTTATCACTGAACTTTTCGGCCTCGCGAAGACGAATATCAGAGATTACATGATGTATATCGCTCTGGTAATCATCATGATATTCTTTAACTGGAAGACCCAGGGCGCCTTTTTACAGGCAGCCAACATCAGCAATCTGATCAAGCAGGTCGGCTATGTGGCAGTCCTTGCCATCGGTATGACCCTGATTCTGATTCTGAAGCACATTGATCTATCTGTAGGCTACGTAGCCGGCTTCTCGGGAGCCGTTGCCGCGATTCTGATGACACAGTATGGGGTCAACGAGTGGTGCGCTATTTTGGCTGTCCTGGTGCTTGGCCTTTGCATTGGCCTCTATCAGGGCACATTGGTAACAAGAGTTGGCGTCCCCGCGTTCGTTACGACATTGGCCGGTATGTTTATTTTCCGTGGCCTGCTGAGCCGCGCCCTTCAGGAAACCGGCACCATCATCGTTCCGAACAAAGGCTTCAATGCCCTGTCCAACGGGTTTATCCCTGACATTCCCGGCGTAGACCTTGGATTCCATCTGCTCACCGTTCTGATCGGAGTCATTCTTGTCGCCGTCCTGATTTTCACGCAGGTTAAGGCACGCCAGAATAAGCTGAAGTATCATTTCCATGTGACTTCCATGCCGGTATTCCTGCTGGGTATTTTCCTTGAGTCGGCAATTATCATGTATGTTATTTGGATACTGGCAAATTACAGCGGCCTGCCCTGGACGGCTGTGATTGTAGCCGCGGTTCTGCTGGTCTACAATTACATGCTGAACAAAACAAGACTGGGCCGGTACATCTATGGTATCGGCGGCAATGACCAGGCGGCAGAATTGTCAGGCGTCGATGTCAAAAAGGTGACGCAGTTCGCATTCTGCTCGATGAGCGTCCTTGCCGCATTGGCCGGTGTCCTCTTCACGTCCCGTCTCCAGTCTGCGACGCCCACAGCGGGCAATGCCTTTGAGATGGACGCAATTGCTTCTTCCTATATTGGCGGCACCGCTGTCAGCGGCGGCATTGGCAAAGTGACAAACGCTGTCGTGGGCGCCTTTGTGATCGTGTCTCTGACAAACGGAATGAATCTGATGGGCGTTGATATTTCCTATCAGTACATTGTAAAGGGCATTATTTTTGTAATCGCGGTTGCTTTTGACGTGCGCAGCCGCCGCAAAGCAAAGTAAAGTATCAGCAGTGCGGACAAAAGAACTCTTTCGGTGTCCCTTCGTGGGAAGTTCCCGCAGAATTCTTGCAGCGCAGTACTGTAGTCCGGCTGGATAACGCTCCTGATACTAGTTTTTCATAAAAAACGGCTAAATACCGTTTTGTGAGACCGCGGTCTCGCGGTCAGCGGCATCGCCGCTGAAAAACGTAGCCCATACATTTCTCGCCGCCACTGGCGGCCTGCGCGCAAAGCGCAGGATAAATGGTATTAACCATTTTATCGAGAAATCGTATAAGGCGCAGCGGGGCGGTGGAAAAGAAACAGGTCAAATAGGTCCCCGCTGAACTGCAAACGATATGCTCCCTTTATGAGAGATGGTGAAAAGAGAAATCACTGTAGCTCATAAAGGGAGCATTATCATGTGACACTTGCCGGGCTTGAATGATGTATTGATGGCTGCTGCCATGTAATATAGTCGTAAAATTTTCAAGTTTAATCAAAATTGATTAAACATTTTAAAAGAGAATCAGTATGATATGAAAAAAGGCCCTGCAAGGAATCACAGACAGACTGAGTCAAAATCATGCGTTTCCAGTACGCACCGGTTCATTTTTCCAGCAGAAAATCCGCGTACTTTTCTGCCATGGCCCGCCAGTTTTCCAGAGACTGTCCCATGTCCGCCCCGCAGGATTCCCGGTACAGCGCCCAGACAAACCAGTAGTAGGCAATGATGGCGGTATAGGCCATGTAGTGAAACCGGTTTGTCGCGCTGTCCCCGCTGCCCAGGTATTCCTTTATAAACCGCTCCGCTTCCGGGAAGTCGTACATGGCATCCACAATGTAGTAACCCACGTCGATCCCGGGATCCGAGAAGCCCGCGTATTCCCAGTCGATGAGAATCACATTGCCGTCCGGCTGGATCATCCAGTTGGGGCGGTAGGTATCGCCGTGGCAGAAGCACTTCTCCACGCCGTCCCCGACCGTCATCTGATAGAGTCTGCTGATTTTCTCTTTCAGTGCCTCGTGGGCAGCGAAACAGCCGGGATCCTTCCCGGTCAGCAGCTTTTGAATGCTCAGGGAGTCCTCCCACGGGCGCATGCCGTAATCCACCTTGACATCCGATGCGTGCAGCTTCCGTAAAACCGAAAGCACCTTTTGGGAGTCCTCAAAGCAGCCGTAGTCCGGCTCCCGAAACTGGGAGATATATTTGGAGATTTTCCAGCCTTCGTTGACGTCGGCGTAGATGTACGTCGGGTCAATTCCAAGCTGTTTTGCTTTGATAAGGGAGGTTTTTTCGTTGCGCCGGTTGATAATGCTCTCGGTGCCGTCCCCCGGATGGCGGTAGATATAGTCCACGCCGTCAATCTTAAAGATGAAGGACGTGTTGGTCATTCCTTCGCTGACGTTTCGGAAATCCACAATATCCTCTTCGTCGCAGCGGAACACCAGCTTGATATTCCGGATGATTCCACTGTGGGTATGACTCAGATACTGGGTATCAAACTGGCGAAGTTCCTCAAAATAATCAAACTCGAAGATCGTGCCTGCCGTGTACTCTTTGAAGCACATGGGCGGCAGCTGCGCCAGATGATCCTTTACCATCCATTCCCAGAAACAGGCGTGATAGCGTCCCACCGCCCGGTCTGCCTCCGCCAGAGCGGTAAAGGCATCGGAAAATTCCCTGCGCCAGAAAGCGTGTCCCAGAAGCACCCGTCCCCCGTCCCGGTTCTCCTCCATTTTGATGATCCTGCCGTCGCCGTCCGTATCCACATACATCTCGTTGACCGCTTCGCTGACGGACAGTCCGGCGTAGAAGGTACGGTACTCAAACCGGTTGAAGGGATTTTCCACAAAATAGCTGTCGCTGACGCAGACGTAGGTGTTTTTCAGTTCTTTCCTGGCAAGATACAAACTCTCGATGTTATTTTTGATGTTGAACGCATCGTTCAGAATGAATTTGACGCCGTACTTCTCCTTCAGGTAGAAGAACATTTCTTTTTTATAGCCAAGAACCACCGTAATATCATCAATTCCGGCGTCCTTCAGCTGCTGGATCTGCCGCTCAATCAACCTTTCGCCCTTTACCTCAAATAGCCCCTTGGGCTGCTCCAGAGAAAGGGGTATGAATCTGGTGGAGGCGCCTGCGGCCAGAATAACCGCGTTGTCCGCCCGGTAGGGCTCCAGCGCTGCCAATCCCGCCTCCGTCAGAGCGCCGGTCTCCTTTCCGATCATCCCTGCTTCTGTCAGGGCGTTGATCGTCCCCTGATCGTCCAGCGCCCGGGCTCGTTCAATGTCCGCCGAACAGCCGCACCGGCCCTGCCTGCCGTTGTAGAGATCGTTGAGAATGTAAAACTCATGCTTTGTCATAGAAGTCCGCCTTTACGCCTTGTTCCCGGAAACCAGCCCCCGAAGCACCATGGGGAGAATGCGCTCCCTGCAGCTTACATAGGGCTTTCCTCCCAGATACAGCTGCTCCACCTGAATGTTCTTCAGCTCCGTTCTGGGGGCGGTGTACGGGTTTGCGGACAGCACCGCCATATCCGCGATTTTCCCGGCTTCCAGACTGCCCCGTTCCTGCTCGTCAAAGGCCGCCCAGGCGCCGTTGTAGGTGCACATCCGAAGGGCGTCCTGAACGGAAACCGCCTGACCGGCGTTGCCGTTGTTCACCGCCCGGTCTATCCAGGAAATGGGGTCCGGGGCCGTGCACGGTGCGTCGGAACCAAAGGAAACCACAATACCGTTATCCCGGAACGTCCTTATCGGGTTCAGCTTTTCCAGCCGTTCCCGCCCCAGAATCTGCTCCAGATATTCATCCGGCTCCTGCTTCCAGCCGATAAAGGCGCTCTGCACGGGCATTTGGATGTGATAATCCCGGCAGATTTGGATCCCCTCCGGCGTGGGCAGGCAGTCGTGAATGATGCCGTGCCGGTGATCCTCTCTTGGATAATCGTCCAGCGCCGCCTTCAGCGCCCGACAGGCCTGGTCAAAGGCCTTATCGCCGATGGCGTGCAGTTCAATCTGCAGTCCCGCCCGGTTGGCCTCCCTGCAGAAATCGATCACTTTCTGATCGTCGTAATACAGTACGCCCCCTCCGCCGGTTTCGTCTGCGTAGGGCCCGTTCAGGGCAGCGTCATGGGAGCCGAAGCAGCCGTCCAGAGCGCATTCAAAGCACCCGCCAATCCGGGGGAGACGCCGGCTGGTCGCCGTCTTGACCGTCATGCTCTGGGGAAAAACCCGGATCTGGAAACCGTTTTTCAGCCCCTTGGCAAAGATTTTCTCCATGGTGATATCCAGATTTCCGGCGAACCCCACACCGCTGACACTGTGCACACAGCCAATTCCCCGGCTCGCCTGGAAATCCACCGCCGCCTGCATATCGTGAATCAGCTCCGGAATGGACAGGGAATTGGTAAGGGCATTGGAAAAGGCGAAAAACGCCTCCTGATTCATTTCCCCTGTGTCGGGGTGATAGCCCCTTAAGTGTTTTACCTTGTCCTCCATTGCATCCAGAAGCCTGGAATTGACAATGCAGGCATGGCCGTCATATTTGACAACCATGATCTGCTTGTCCGGGCAGACCGCATCCAGCTCCTGACGGCTGATGAGCCGCCTCTCTTCTACGGAGTAGGCGGAGGCGCCGAACGCAATCAGCGTCTTTTTCGGGGATTGCTCCGCGAACTGCTTCACCATCTCCATGATTTCGGCGTTGGATTCGGCGTCCATGACATTGAGCCCTGCGTGGAAGGTGGCAAAGGACGCGAAATGCTGGTGGGTATCCACGAAGGCGGGAATCAGGGCTTTTTCGCCCAGCCGGATTCTTTCCGCCCGGCGGTACTGCTCCGGCAGTTCGTCGCCCACATATACGATCTTTCCCTGATCTTCCACCAGGTAACGGAATACATCGTCATTCCGGCTGACTGTGAGGATGCTGCCTTCATAGCATTTCAAGACTGTTCCTCCTTATCCTCCGGCGCAACGGGGTAGCTGGGGTCCAGCTGCGCCAGCTCGTAGTAATTGTCGATCTCCATAATATCCGATTTCCGGCACTGCCGAATCTCAACGGCATAACGCTCCTTCCGAAGCACCAATGGGACGAACTCCCAGAAGTAATCCTTTCCTCCGTCCTCCCCGTAAACCTGCCGGAAATCCTCCCGCAGCCGGGCGCTGTCCGCTTTCGTCCAGTAGGAAATACCATAGTAATTGTAGCAGAAGGTATTTCCCTTCCGGTAATTGACGATGTGACCGGTTTCGTCCAGCTGGAAGCTCCAGTCGTCAGTTTCCAGAGAATAGGAGCCGAGGATATTGCTGGCGTACTGATATTTGGTAATGACTGCCGGGTTGGTGATATACAGATCCGCCTCACACAGATAGCAGCCGTCTATTTTGTCCAGGACGGCCATGGCGGAGGAAATATTGTTGGTCTGATCGTAAAGGTCATTGTCCACCAGCGTCAAAAACGGGTACTTTTCAAGCAATGCGTCAAAGCACCCTTTCCGATAGCCCCGGACGATGGTAATGTCCCGGATCCCTGCCGCCGTCAGTGCGTCCAGCAGCGTCTCCAGAATCCGAACGCCGTTCACCGTCACCAGCGGCTTCGGGCAGTCGGCAGTGGCAGGCATCATCCGGGATCCGAACCCCGCAGCCAGGATAACCGCCCGTTTCACCCGGTAGGGCTCCAGCGCGGCAAGCCCCGCTTCCGTAACGGAAAGCATGTCCCCCTGCCGGGTAATCCACTTTTCCCCGGCCAGCCAATCCAGGCACCGGGAAACCTCCCCACCGGAAATCGCCAGCGTGTCCGAAAGCCCCCGAAGCGAATAAACCCCTGCCCCTTGGCGCTCCAACCAGGCAAGCACCTCAAACTGATATCGTGTCATGGCTGTGTTTCCTCCCTTGCGGGTGATTTCCCCTGAATCAAAGGCAGCGCATCCGGAGCCGGCTGCTGTCATGTCTGTGCCTTTCTGCTCAGCCCAAAATGATATCACAGATCCGGTCCACGTCCTCCAGGCTCAAATCCGCGTACAGCGGCAGTGTTAAGACCCGATCGGCAATGTACTGCGCCACAGGCGTTTTTTCCGCCCCGGCGGTTGGATAATCCCTGTAGCAGGCAAAGCTGTTTGTCAGCGGGTAAAAATACTTTCGCGCTATGATGTCCTGCTCTTCCAATCGGGCGAACACCTCGTCCCTGCTGTACCGGTATCCGTCGAATACCACCGGGAAATAGGCATAGTTTGATTCGACATCCTCCTGCTCTTCGCGAAGTTTGATTCCCGGGACACCATCCAGCCGGACAAAATAGTGCTGAGCGACCCGCTTCCGCCTGGCAATCTCTCCGTCCACATGCCGCAGATTGCAAATACCCATGGCAGCCTGGAATTCACTCATTTTCGCGTTGCCGCCCACATAGGCTACTGACTCCGGGCCGCGGATACCGAAGTTTTTCAGGTCATTCAGGACCTGAACCAGCGCACCGTCCCTGCAGGTGACTGCGCCTCCTTCGATGGTATTAAATACTTTTGTCGCGTGAAAGCTGAACATGGAAGCGTCGCCAAAATTCCCGACGCCTACCCCATCCTTCCGTACGCCGAATGCATGCGCGGCGTCATAAATGACTTTCAGACCATGCCTGTCAGCAATGTACTGAATTCCATCCACGTCGCATAGGCTGCCATATACATGTACAGGAACGATCGCCACGGTCTTCTCTGTAATCAGCGCCTCGATCTTCGTGGCATCGATTGTGTAGTCCTTTGCGTCTATATCGCAAAACACTGGTGTCAAACCATTGCGGACGATGGCGTGGGTGGTGGAGGCAAAGGTGAACGGTGTGGTGATGACTTCCCCCCCTGCGGGCAGCTTCATGGCCGCGATCACATTCTCCAGCGCCAGGTGCCCGTTGGTAAACAGCACCACATGGGGCACACCCAGATATCGCTCCAGGTCAGACTGAAGCTGCTCATGTTTGCCGCCCATATTGGTCAGCCAGTGGCTGTCCCAGATGTCCTTAATTTCCTCACAAAACTCCTCATATTTTGGCATTGAGGATCGGGTTACGTTAATCAAGTGGTCCATTCTTTCATTTGCCTCCATATTTCAGTCAACAGACTTATTCTTTGCAGGAGGTGCCTTCCTTCGTTTCGTGTCTGTTGACTGCTGGAAATATGATAAATTGTTTTGCCCGTTGGCGTATCGATACATATGAATCTCCCAAGTGCCGGATTCACAGATTTGCTGATACTTACTTCCGGGAATGGTCTTTCGGCGCGATTTGTCTGAGGGAGTCCAGTATGCATCACTTCATTTCTCACTCTAGGGCATATCTGATACTGTTCTCAATAAAAATGTTTCATTTATATTGAGAAGGCACCGCCTGATGGCGTTGCCAAATATGTGATTTTCGGGATAGAAAATCATAGATACCCCTCTCACTATGTTCTTTATATAAATGATTTTTATTGAATATCAGTATTACTATAAAAATATATAATGCGTACTGAACAACGCAAAAAGCCGTGAAAGCCCAGGCTTTTCAGGCTTTTGTGCGTCGTTCTGGTGCAAGGCGCGCCATGCAAATCAGATACACATTGATTGCTGTCTGAATTCCATAAACCGGTTTCAAAGAGCCGCTTTAACGGCCTAATCAGCAGACATTATATAAGGCCTACTCTACAACGATTTGAATGTATTGCCACAAATGCCGCGATATTTCCATCTGTATCTGCGCATTAGGGAAGGATAGCTCAACATATCCAATTTCGTGAGAAGCGTTTTCTGTGGCATATACTGTATCACCCGGTTTCACGAACAAATCTATCTTAGAAATATGGTTATCAATTCTTTTGTCGATATCTAGTTTAACAAACGTTCCTGTTTTCGTTGAAAATAATGGATGAAGAGAAATGTTCCGAATGGGCCGTTTATAAGTTTTCAGTGCATCCCAATAGTAATTATCCCCCACTGCAGTTGTAACAAGTAATTTGTGCAGATTTACGCCGCAGGATTTGTGTACATATGTCGGTATTGAATCACCGCCCTGTCTTGCATTGATTTCCATAATAAACAGGTCGCCATCTCTGGTAAAGAATAATTCTGCATTATATTCACCATGTACAATTCCTGCGGCTGATATGGTTTTTTCCAATGCTCTTTTAATTTGGGCAATTTGATCATCGCGATATGGAAGAGGATAAACATCTGTCATCGGAATTAACGGCAGTAACTCACTGCGAAGCGTCAGCAATAATCCGTCCCACAGGATTTCACCCTCGTGGACAAATATTTCAGCTTCCACTTCTTCAAGAGCTGCCGCCTCAACAAACTCTTCAATAACAACATGATTATCCCGGGATAATTCTTCACATTTTTTGAAAGCTGCAGCGAGTTTTTCTTTTTCCTCTTTCGCACGAATGACTGTCGTTCCCCAACAGCCGGAATTCTCGTCAGGCTTCACAATAATGGGATAGGCGAAACCTTTAATTCTCTCATTTGCTTCCTCAAGGTTCCTTGCTTCAATATGTTTTGGGGTATAAACACCTATTGCTTCCTGAAGTTTGCGGAATTTGCTTTTCGAAAGTAAGGTCTGTACAGCCTGCTCCGGATTTCCGACCAACCCAAATTTCTCACTGACAAAACTTACATTCGCCATCAAGGCTTCTGTATTGGCAACAACACCATTTATTTGTTCCTTTTCTGCAATCTCAAGCAATACGTTTCTATCACCTGCGCTGGCTTCGTAAAACTTGTCGCATAATTTGGCCCCAGGAGGTTCATGATTATAATCACATACAATCACATAGTATCCTTCGGCTTTGGCAGCTTCAATCAAAGGCAGTTGATTGATTCCGCCCCCTAGTACTAGTATTTTTTTCATATGATACCCCCAATTATCCCAGAAACGGCTATTGGCCGGTCATACTCCTTTCATGTATAGTTTCAGGACTTCCTCCACGATGCGGTTCATATCATCGAAATCATATCTCTGATCGCAGGGCAACGGCAGGATATTTTCGGCATAGTCCTTTTCCAGTGTTCCCTCAAGATTACGCACATTGGGCCAAAGTGTTGGTACATAAATCTTCTTTTCAGCCAGCTTTCTTTTTACTTCTATGCCATTTTTACAATAAAACGGATATGCATATGGTCCAACAGCATCCTTTAAAACGAGTTTATTGCAGCTTTTCAAATGCGCATTCAAAAATGCGTAATTGCGCTCACGCTTCTTCTTTGCGCCGTAATAATCAATAGCCCCCAATAGATTATGGGTTAGCCGTGACATGGTACGAAGCTCCAACTCAGAAAAAGCATAATTCGCCAGTTTGAAATCCTCATAATAATCGCTGGCGCATTTTCCCTCAAACCGCCCTAATAGGTGACGCATACGATCCTTTGAGATATCCTCTGGTAAGTCTGTTTCCAAGACTGCTGAAGTTGAGAGGTATGCGCCATCCGGTACACCGAAAAATTTTCTGCAGGAATATATTGTGTCAATTCCGTCCAGGGGCTGTTGGAAAAAAGCCTGTACATTGTCAATAATTATTCTTTGATACCTGTCTTTTAGTGCTGCGATCTGGCTGTTATCAATTTGTCCATAGTAATTCACAATATAAAGGTACTCGTTGGGGGCAAGTGTCTGCTCGAAGATTGGCTGAAAGCAATTGTCAATATGATAAAATTCATACGAATATCCCTCACGATCGCACAATTCTGAAACCGAGTCGCATAGGAAATAGGGAATATACAGCTTTCGTATTGTCCGTGCCTTTAATATGTACAGCAACGCATTGCGTGCATTATTTAGTGAAATCAGATTGGAATAATATTCATGATGTACGAATTGCTCTAACCCCAAGTATCCGCCTATTTCTTTCATTTTTCTATCCACCTCGTTCTATTGACCAATACAGCTTGGCGTTACAGACATGCCGAGGTACTGCCTTCTTCCCACAAAACAGTATACTTTTGCAGCAGTCTCTGAATCTCTTCTTTGGAATTGAACATGATCACATCAAGAATGGACAGCCCCGGGACGAATTCCTCCGAGAACTGCTTATACGGTGTAATCTCCGGCTGGATGAATCCCAGTTTGATCCCCTGCTCCCGGAACTGCTCGAAGGTGTACAGCTTCTGACCGCCGCTCGCATTAATACATACCTCTGCACCCAAATATTTGCACATGGCATAAATTCGGTACTCTCTCTTCAAATCGGAGCTATTGGGAATCTCCGAAGAATTCATGATTTTTGTTTCGATTCCAAGGTAATCGCATATCTTCCGAATAGAGTGCTCCAAAAAGTACGCCAGATTCCTGTCCTCGCAGCCCAGAACCCGATCCATCAGAGCATAACCATCCTCAAAATACGGCGCTTTTCGGTAAATACGTTCCAGTCGTGCCAATTTTTCCGCTTTGTCATACCGCTCCGACAGGAACAGCTCGTTGATCTTTTTGTTTGATGACGCATGGCTGATTTCAATATTGAAAAATTTATTCTGACCGCTCTCCAGAAGCCGATTCCTGTTAATCCATCCTCTTTCGATGTAGTTATAGTCGTCACCAAGCACAAAGACATCCACGGCATTGATCAGCTGCCAATATCCGATATACGGAATAAAATATGGCTGATTGCCTCCTATCATCATAAATACATTTCCTCCTTGTATATAAGAATGGTTGCTAATTTAGCTTGCGCATCCAGTGCGTACCCTCTACTGAATCACGCAGGTTTCTCTAACGCCGCAGTCGCGACCACCGGCTGCGCCAAACTGCTAAATCAAGGCTTTTCATTTATCCTTTTGCTACCTTTTTAGCAGACTCTTAAGCTGAGTCAGTAACAGAAGGAATGGGCGAGGTTTAAACAGAATCGAAATCCCAAGGCAAACAGCTATCCCAATCATGATTTGGATTGATATGGTCACAATATCTGAGAATGAAGCGCACAAAATGCCTGCCATCCATACGCACGCATACATGACAAGAGACATCATTAGCAAAGGCAACAAGTCAGCAAACTGGTCTTTGCAAGAATAGTCAATCAACTTCTTATTGGGAAATGCATTGATAAACCAGCTGACACATGCGTCTATAATCCCCGCTGCCGCAATGGCAAGCGGCGACTTAAAACAAAATACCGCAACCGCAAGGGTTACAAACCCGCACAATATTTTAATGATTTCCTGTTTCAGAAAAATATCGCTGCGGCCAACTGCATTAATTGCCTGCAAATTACAGCTATGTACAGGATATGTCGCCATGGAAAGGCAGAATATCTGCATATACGGAACGCACGGAAGCCACTTATCCGTCAGGAGCAGCCTTACCAGAGGCTCCGCGATCGCTGCCAGCCCTACCATCATTGGGATGATCAAATAACTGCTCATCAAAAGGGAGTTTTGCATAATCGTTTTAACGCGTATCCGATCATCCTGCTCTGCAGACATGGCAGGTAACATGATGCTTTGTACCGCACTATTGACAGCATTGATGATAAACTGCGGAAACTGTTCACCTCTGTTATAGTATCCAAGGGTTTCGCTGTTATATTTCTTTCCGATGATAAGTCCGCTTAAGTTACCAGACAGGGACTCAAACAACGAGGATACCAGCAGCTTCCATCCAAACGCAAGCAAAACTTTGATACGTTTGAAATTGCAGGCAGGCCGAATCTTCATATGGACAGTAAAATACATCACCGCACAGGCAACCACAATATTGAGCAGCGTCTGCGTTACCAATGCCCAGAGACCGCCGCCAAGATACGCGATCAGGATGCCAACCGCGCCAGATACCACAACACCGCCAATATTGCTGTAGAATACCTTTCTGAAGTCCATTTCCCGGCTGACTTTTGCCAGTTGTACAGAATTCAACGCCCCCGGAAAAATCATCAGCGCCAGGACGCGGAGCGGCGTAACCAGATCAGAAATGCGATAATACCTGGCTATCACGGGCGCACACGCAAAAACAGCTAAGTACAGCAGCAGCGCCATGCCCAGCGACACCCACAGAACAGAGGAATAATCATCCTCGGTAACATCCTTGTTTTGTATCAGCGCCGCCGAAAACCCTTTTTGTATGATTTCATTTGCTAAAGCAATAAAAATCAGCATAATTGACAAGATTCCATAATGCTCCGGGCTGAGCAGTCTTGCCAATATGATTTGCAGAAGGAAATGGATACCTGAAACGCTGAAACGTTCCAGCAGCTTCCAGAAGAAGCCTGAAATGATTCTGTTGTTGTGCATCATGGTTCCTCCATTGTGCAATGCTGCCGGAGCACCTCCCGTTCTTTGGGGATTCCCAATGAGCAGGAAGCTGTTCTATGCCTCTGCGTGCCGGAAAAAGCGGTCACGAATCATGAACATGACGTATAGAATCCGTCCGAGGATGGGCTCCCATGGACGATATACTGTAATCGCGCTTGCAGCGTTGCGCTGTTCAAAAAAGTAGTTTGGATTTTCTTCGGACTCATCACAATCACAGGCTGCGGCATACCCTTTCCGGGCGTGATCGATGTATGCCTCCTGCTCCATGTTAATAGTGGCCTCGATGTACGGTACAATGCCTTCTCCCTGTTCCTCACTCAGCACTTTGTTGGATGCGTCCCCAAAATAACCGTACGTCTCACAGTCATAGCAGTAGTGCCTCACCACAAGCGACGGTATTCCGCTCATGGCTCCATCCCAAATCGCACTTGACAGTCCCACAATCAGGTTGGACTGTTTATAATACCCCTGTAAGTCATCCGGTGAAACCAAGCCAACCATTTTGACGCCGCTTTGCGCATCCGGCGGAAGCATTCCTATCTTCTCACGCAGTGCAGTTTCACCCTCACCGTGTCCGATGATCCAGAGCTCAGCATATGGAAACTTTGCTTTTATGATGCGAAACGCATCAATCAGCCCCAAGAGATAACCTTTATGCGGAAACGTAAATCTGGAACAGGTGGTAATAACAAAACGCCTGCTCCTTTCACGGGCTCTGTTTTCCGCATTGGGAAGGTCAAATTCCCTATGCGCAAAATCAAAGGCCGGAAGTACCTTGTCAGGCTTGTCCGGGATCGGTACCCCGTAATAATCCTCGTAGCACTCCAGGTGTTTCAACGAAAACGCTCTCAGACAGTCATTTTCCACCAGTCTCGAGACGATTTTCTTCCAAAAATGAAAGACAATTGACCGCGCCCACTTGTGTTTCAGATAACGATCCGGATAGTACGCACTACCAGCGAAATGTGCCACCGTGAAAAAATGCTGAAAGCTCCTGACTCTTGCCCTTCTTTTGATTTCCTCTGCAACAATATATGACATTGCACGGCAGGAGATCATAACGACACGTTCGCTTTCCTGAAACCGTATATCCGCTACCCCGAAATACCGGTTCCACCGCTCAGAAATCACAATTTCCAGTCTTGGATCATCCGCGATGCCGGTGAACGCAATTTCCTGCAGGCAGCGCGTTGTCGTGATCCAAATCACTCTGTGGCCTTCGGATAAACTATATCTCATCAATGCGGCAAGGGAAACCTCAATGCCGCCAGCAGATAATGTTGGGTAATTAATAACCAAAGTGTATTTTTCTTCTGTGTTTATCATTGTCTCAAACTTCATCTCGCTCCCTGATTATCCTCTGTTCCCCTGGAAATTGGCGGCATTGCAAACAGCATTATCCCTTAAACGGGCCGACGTGCCCCAGCGGTCCCGCAATCCAATATATTTTCCCACTGCTTCAGCACCCTGTCAATGTCCAGCTCTTCCCGGATCTTCCGGGACTCTTCCGACATGCGCAGACACAGTTCGTTGTCCTCCGCCAGCCGGCACAATCTCTTACTCAGCTCCATCCTGTCCCCCACGGGCACCAGCATGCCGTTGATACCATCGTTGATATACAAAGCAGCACCGCCGGGCGGGCAGTCTGTACACACAGTAGGCACACCGATCGCCAATGCTTCCAGCATGGCATTGGATAAACCCTCATAGTCGCTGGTCAGAGCAAAAATGGCGGAGTTTGCCATAATCTCATGGATATTCTTTGCATAGCCCGGGAAAAAAACGCTGCCCGCCACGCCGCATTCCTCCGCGTACTGCTTCAGGCTTTCCAGCAGCTCCCCGTCACCGTAAATCTTGAGGGTGTACTCCCGGTGAGCTTCGTGAAATGCCGCAAAAGCGGAAATCAGCATCGGCAGATTCTTCTGTTCATCCAGACGGCAGGCCGTGATTACAGTCTTTTCACAGCTGTTCGCGTTCCATTGCGGCAGGTTTCTGGTCAGCGGATTTGCAATAACCACGCCTTTTTTTCGAATTATTGGGGGGAAATAATCTTTTGCACCGGGTGTCTGAAAAACGACCTTGGACGCTCTGCTGTAGGCAAGAAGAATTGTCACCCTGTCCAGCAGGGTCTCACATGCCTGACCGGGATCCGTCCTGAGGGAATAGATAATTGGCGCTGTTCCCCTGAAGCCGCAATAAATCAACTCGTTTATGATAAACGAAATAACCACATCTGATTTGAATTCTTTAACCGCTTTGTTTACCATCAAGGACTTATCAAGGCCCTTCCTGATTTTATCCGTATATTTGCTTTGAATGTATGTGTATTCTACCGAAGCTTCCAAAGTATAAACTTTATCCGGTGAATACGCCGCAATAAATAAAACATTATGGCCTTGGCGCGCGTAATGGTTCGCGACAATGGACGCCACTCTTTCAGCGCCGCCATTGGACAGGCCGTGAGCAACAACTGCAATTCTCATTGTTAAAAATCCCTCAAACCGGTAGTTTTGCCGGCATGGCTGTTATTCCAGGACTTCCAGCATTTTCCGTGTATTATCCCCAAAAATGCCCTTCCCGTGGGTATACTGTGGAAAGCACACGGACTGCCCTGTCAGGTTAACCTCGATCAGCGTTGCTTCTCCATCCTGATTCAGTGTGAAATCCCATGAAGCCATCCGCATGTATGGCGTCTTCTTGTGACATTCAATGGCTGCCGCAATCACTTTTTCTACATTCTTAATCGTATATCCATCAAATCTGATCTTTGAAACAGGATGATTCGAAAATCTTTCTTCAACATTCTCGATATATGCGTACGGACACAGTTCCCCATTCTCCCTAACGCCAATGCACATGCCTCCGCTGCATATATTGTCCAAGCGGCTGGAACCGACGCCCATCCGCAGGGCAATGGGCGCACACCAGTACTGGCCGTCACAAATATAGGTGATCACACGCATGGTATTCAGTGAATTGGGATTCAGCTGTCTCAGGTCTTCCTGGTTGATGATTCGCTCCTGAATGATAAAGTTCGCAGCATGAGGCAGTCCGTCAAAATTGTCTGCACTGACAATGGAAACGCCCTCCCCGCCCCCGGTGTTTCTTGTAGGCTTTATCACGGCTTCCCCGTTCTGCGCCAGGTAATTTCGGACCAGAGCATCGGCCTGTGCTTCCGACAGGACATTTCCGCTTTTATCATAGCATATCCCTGCGGCATTTAATACGACGGTCTCGGGGATTTTCATGTTTGGCACGGAAGCGTACAGAATCGGGATCCTGGATTTATCTTCCATTTCTCGGGCAATAAACTTAGGGTTCAGCTTGCACTCCATAACCGGTGAAAAAATGATCTCCGGCAGATATCCGGCATCAAACTTGCCCGTGTAATACTGATAGTGCCGGTGCCAGCGCGTATCTATCCCAGGCCCGTAAATTTCCTCAATTTCCCGGATCTGATCCGGGGTCAGATCAACCTGTTTCCACAACTTTTTTGCGGCATCCACCTTTGCGATGGTCGCCTTTTTTATCACACAGTAGTAATAGAAACTATCAACGGACCTGACCGCTTTCTTCATCTTGTCTTTCAGGTGTCCCACTGTTTTTCCCTCTTCTCATCACTTCTGTTGCTGCCGCCCGGGACAAGCAGCCGCTTCCTGTACCGCCGAGCCCCGTCGTTCGTCCAGTTTCTCGCCCCACATTCTGTTCGTTTCCTCACTGATATCAGTACCAAATCCGGCTTCGTCATATAGCGTGAGTTCGCTGAAATAGATGGTTCCGTTGACGCTATACAAGTCCACGCGGATGTGAGAAAAATCACAGGACAACCGCTGAGCGATATCCAGCATCTTATCAAAATGTTCCGGCCTCTCAATATCGTCCTGGAACTCCAAATCATCCCGTTGATAATACAGGCGATTCCAGTTTCTGTCAAAGTAATAATACTTAGTACGGCCCTTTTGCCGGTCTTTACAGACCATAACACTGTCCACGACTCCGTCAAATACGTAGAATTTATAATCCCTCAGTTCGCCATATCTGGTATCCTCCAAATACGGCTCTGCAATGATTCTTGGCTTCACGTTTTTATATGGCCATTCTCTTGCGGTCCAGTAGTAATTCCGCTTCAGAGAACTGTTGATCTTTCTTCTGGCCTTTGCCTTATTTAACTTCGATTTATCTCTGCAAATAACCAGGCCTCCAGAGTCATGCGTACATTTCAGGACGAACTGATTTGGTAAAGCGTCAAAATCAATGTCCTCAAACCGATCCCACACCCCCAGCGTAGGCGCTACGTATTCCTCTCCTATGATGCCGGAAATATATTTCTTCACCGTGTACTTATCCACTATATCGGTATACTGCGGCTGTCTGTCGTGGAGCTTCAGCCAGTTAAGCTTTTCATTGTAGGTTTTCGGGTGCTCCAGATCCGGGTATACGCCGAAATGGATCCTGTACACCATTTTGATATACGCTTCGTCCGACATCCAGCGAAACCAGCCGTATTTTCCGAGATACGGAATAATCAGCGCCGGTTTTTTTAGATACCGCTTGATATGCATGCCATTCTCCTTCTCAGCATTCCTGCGCCGCGATATCCGCGTCTACGATCTCTTCTCCGCTTCTTTCCTTCAGTTGTTCCCGGGAGGCATCGCTGAGTCCGTCGTTGACCGCTGCGCAGAGGTCGCAGGTGCTGCATTTGTCCAGCTCTTCCTTTGTGACCTTTCCGTCCCGGTAATCCCGGACAATTTTGTTTTCATACATGGAGTAAGGCGTCTTCGTAAACAGCGCCTTGAACTTATGCCAGACTACCCATGCCGCAGGTACCCAGATGTACTTATGCATGGCGGGGGAAACGGAGCCAATCATCCAGCAGTTCCGGTCACAGCAGCGCACCTTGGCCCGAACTGCCTCCGCTTCCGGGCTATTCCACAGCTCGTCCCAGGTCTGGCGGTTTAGATTGCCCATGACTTCCTTGTCCTTGGTGCCGTTACAGGGCATTACATCACCGTAGGGATCAATGAAAAAGGTATCAAAGCTCATGTCACAGGGCAGCAGGCGCTTCTGTCCATAGATGTAATTGATCAGGCCGTGGTTGAAATAGGCCCGGAACCACTTCTTGGGGCTGTTGCTGCGCAGCAGCTCATTGATCAGAGCTTCAAAGTTTTTTGCTACCATGGGACGGTCATGGATGATATTCTTCGCTTCCACAAAGTAGAAGCTGTTATGCAGAGAGGCCGTTGCGAACTCCATGCCCATTTCGTCGGAAATTCTGTACAGCGGGACAAGATCGGGGGCATTCTTATCCTGCACGGTCATACCGAACCCCACGTCCTTCATGCCCATTTCCCGCAGCGTTTTCAGTGTGGTGCAGCCCCGCTGATAGCCGTTTGGAAGGCCGCGGATTTCGTTGTTGGTTTTTTCCAGCCCCTCGATGGAAATCCGAATGCCGATCTGGGGGAACTCTTTGCACAGGTCAACAATCCGGTCAGTGAAGAAGCCGTTGGTGGAGATCACGATACGGTCGCTTTTTTTATACAGTTCCCGGACGATCTCCTTCAGATCTGTGCGAATAAAGGGTTCGCCGCCGGTGATGTTGGTAAAATACATCTTTGGCAGCTTTCGGATCGTTTCAACGGAAATTTCTTCCTCCGGCTTGGAGGGAGCTTTGTAGCGGTTACACATGGAGCACCGGGCGTTGCACCGGTAAGTTACAATCACGGTACCGTTTAATTTTTTCTCAGACATAACCTTTTCTTCCTCACTTTTCATTCGTCCAGCAAACAACCGAAATTACAAGACAAATCTCAATATGCCTGCGTTATGACAAATACAACACAGACATGCCATTTTTGGCATTTTGACAGTTTTCAGATACGCCCAAGTCTCCACTTATATTCCAATTACCTTGTACAGTCCATTGACGATTCTGTCGCCAGCAGCCCGCACCATCACAGATAATCCTATGGTTAAAGCAATCGCGGACCAAATAAACACGCCTGAATTCCATTGTATTCCCGTGCTTTGCAGCGCTGTGAAACAAATACCATGCAGGAGGTATACCTCATAGGAAATTCCGCCCAGAAAGCTGCTCACTGTATTTCCGATCCGGAAGCGAGCTGTCAAAATCAGGACAAGCGCTGTCAGCGCAATCCCCAGGATAATCTTCAAGCAGTAATCACCGAAAAACGCAACAGGTTTAAACTTCAAATACGCCAATCCGGCAATTCCTGATAGCGCCAGAAGCAGTACCGCTTTCCTTCCCCATCTGTTCTGCATCCAAACTTTTATCTCTGGCATAAAACGCGCAAGTAAAATTCCATAAACAAAGCCCAGGCTCTCTGTCGGCCATCCCAATGCTAGTTCCGATTCCGTCAATCTGCCAATCAGGCTATAGGCGATGACGAACGCACATACGGCGGCATCCCGCCAAGGGCCACTCCAATGATGAACGCCAAATTTTTCGGGAAGATAATTTATCAGCCAAAAGACCAGGTAAAACAGCAACAGTACTCTAACCCAGCTATTGATATGGATCAGCTCCAGGATGCGAAATTTCTCTCCTGCGATAAAAGAATATAACGCTACGGAAATAACATTTATGAGACATGCCGGAACCAACAGCTTAGGAAGCCTTTTGATCCAGAAGCCATTCAAATAATTCTTTTTATGCTCCGCCCCATATTTTAATCCGTATGCCGATGTCATGAAAAAGAAGGTAACACCTATGTAGGCAAAACTGCCTATCATATCCTGCACTTTATTCTGGTAAGCTGCCGGAACGTGAACAAGAATAACGACAATGCACCATAATCCCTTCAGAACTGTACTGTCATCCAAGTCAAAAAACGTATTCTTGTGTTCATCGTATCTGCATTCCACAAGGACTAAAGCCGCAAAAGAAGCCAGAAAAAATCCCATCAAACCATACGTCAGAACGCTGTCCATATCTATCTCTCCTCCCTCCGGTTTCCGGGGATCCTGTTACCGATTGCACATGGGATACACATCAGTATGGTTTATCACGCGTTCAAACAGCTGCATCAGAGACGCATAATGAGCGGAAGGTGAAAATTGGTCTTCCAGCTTCTTTCGCCCGTTTGCACCCATTTCTGCGGCCAGACCATTGTCATCCAGCCGCCTGATTTTTTCCGCCAGCTCCTGCGCGTCACCGGGTGTGAACAGATAGCCGTTGTATCCATCCTGAACCAGCTCCGGCAGACTGCCGATATTTGCCGCAATGACCGGCCTGGCATATTGGAAAGACTCCAGCGCCGTGTTGGGAAGATTGTCGTACCAAAGGGAAGGTATCAGGGTAAACCGTGCGTTTTTGATGACACCTTCCAGCGCCTCCCCCTCCTTAAACCCCAGAAATTCAATGTTCTGAAGGTTCTTCTGCGCAACATAGCGCTTGAGGCGGGCAGCCTCCTCCGTGGTGTCGTCTCCCATGATCTTCACATGCCTGTCCGGCATGGTTTCATATGCCCGGACGACGGTTTCCACACCCTTTTCCTCCGTAATGCGTCCAAAGTACAGGCCATAGGCTCCGACCGCCGGTTCTCCGATTTCCGTCCTGCTGGCGGTAAAGGTAGGAATACATTGGATTTTCTTTTCATCGAAACCATTCGAGGCCAGCTTCTTTTTCAGATACTGCGATGGGGTAACAAACATATCCACCTTATCGTAAACCCTGATCCAGCTGTGCACCTTCATGGAAAACACACGGATCATGGACGCCATCAGAGAGCCCTTTACACACCGCTTTTTGATGCAGCACCGGTACCCTTTGGTCAGGCAGTCTTCGCATACCTTCTTGTCCGACAGGAAATCAAATCTCGGGCAAAGCAGAAAATAATCCGACAGTCTGAGCACCACAGGCACGCCCATTTCCTTTGCTCCCGTGATTACGCTGGGTGACAGCTTGTTGACAAAGTGAATGATATACACCAGATCCGGTTTGACCTCCCGGATCTCCCGCTGGATCGCCTTCTTGACTTCAAAGGAGTATACGCTCCGGGAGAACATCTGCATAATAACCCTGGGGGTTTTTTTACATTCCTCAAAGTAGGTGGCGTTGCGGTCTCCTATCGGTTCCACGAAGTATTTGGAATACTCCGTTGGCGTATTCTTATTGGAATGGACGGAAAAGGGAATCACTTCATGTCCATGGTCTTCCAGCATTTTCTTGATGTTGAACATATACTTCTCCGGGCCGCCGGAAATGAAGTATCGGTAATTAACAAGCAGTATTCTCATTTTTCCTGTCCTTCTCTGCAATTCGGTATAGCTTCAGCGTACACTGCACAATGTCATCCCAATTATACTTGCCGCAAATATACGCCGCAGCCTCTGCCTGATAGCTCCGTACCGTTTCCGGGTTGCCGCAAAGCCACTGCAGCTTCTCCCGCAGGTCGGCAGCATCGCTTTTGCGAAATATGACCGCTTTGTCCTCCACAACCTCTGCACATTCTGCGATATCGCTCACCAGGCAGCAGTTGCCATAGCTCATGGCCTCCAGCAGGCTTAACGGCATCCCCTCCAGATCGGAGGGCAGGCAATATACATAAGCGTTGCTGTACAGCTCATCCAGCAGCTGCCCCTGCACAAAGCCGGTGAAGAGGATCCGTTCATCCTCCTGCGCCATGGCTTTCAGCTCACGCATAAACGCATCTGTATCAGAAGAGCCGCCGGCAATGACCAGCTTTTTGTCTGTTTTAACCTGCCGAAAAGCCTCGATCAGGTACCGCAGTCCTTTTTCAGGAACAATACGGCCAAGGAACAGGATATAGCTGCCCTTTTCCAGCCCATACCGCCTGATGGCATCCGGTTGCCGGACATCCGGTCTGTTGACGCCGTTGGGAATGAACCGGGTTTCCCTGCCGTAGGTGTTCGCAAAATAGTCCTGAACGCCTCTGCTCAGAACAATGATCTCATCCGCGAATTTCACTGCGCACTTCTCGCCCAGCATGATATAGGTACGGGCAAACCTGCCCCATTTTGCCCGCTGATGATCCAGCCCATGGACGGTCGCGACACAGCGTTTCCCGAACAGCTTGGGCAGCCACAGCATGGCGCACGGCCCCTCGGCGTGGAAATGCACCACGTCGTATTTTCCAAAGGCGGCCTTCACCGCAGCGAAGAAGGATGCCGTCATCGCCGCAAGCCCTTTCTTGTCGACGGTAATCACGGACCTGAGCCGGACACCCCGGTATTCCTTCAGGTTCTGCCCATCAAAGGCTTTGCCGCTGACATGATGTCCTCTTCGGTTATAGCAGGTCACATGATGCCCCAGGGCAGCCATTCTTGTGGACAACTCCTCAACGACAATCTCCACGCCGCCTTCACGGGAAGGAATGCGTTTGTGCCCCAGCATGGCAATCCTTAACTGATCTTCTTTCAATCTACCGCATTCCCTTCCACACAGTCAGTCCCTGCGGAAAATATCCCGCGTATAGACCTTTTCTCTTACATCGTCCAGGCAGCTGTCATACCGGTTCGCGATAATCGCCTTGCTTACACGCTTGAAGGTGTCCAAATCATTGATCACCTTGCTGCCGAAGAAGGTGCTGCCGCTTTCAAGGGAAGGTTCATAAATGACAACCGTGGCTCCCTTCGCCTTGATCCGCTTCATAACGCCCTGAATGCTGCTTTGCCGGAAATTGTCGGAGTTGCTTTTCATGGTCAGCCGGTACACGCCGATGATGACCTCGTATTCCTTGTCCGCGTTCCACGGATCGTTAGCCTCATAGGCGCCTGCGATCTCCAGAACCCGGTCCGCAATAAAGTCTTTCCTGGTTCTGTTGCTCTGCACAATGGCCTCGATCAGGTTTTCCGGCACATCCTGATAGTTGGCCAGCAGCTGTTTCGTATCTTTCGGCAGGCAATAGCCGCCATATCCGAAGCTGGGGTTGTTATAGTGGCTGCCGATTCTCGGGTCCAGGCACACGCCGTCAATGATCTGACGCGTGTCCAGCCCCTTCATTTCCGCGTAGGTATCCAGCTCGTTAAAGAAGGAGACCCGCAGGGCAAGATAGGTGTTGGCAAACAGCTTTACCGCTTCCGCCTCCGTAAAGCCCATAATCAGCGTGTCAATATTTTCCTTGATCGCGCCCTCCTGCAGCAGCCCGGCAAACACCTGGGCAGCTTCCGTCAGCTGCGCGTCCCCCAGGTCAGTCCCGACAATGATGCGGGATGGATAAAGGTTGTCGTAAAGTGCTTTTGACTCCCGCAAAAACTCGGGGCTGAACAAAATATTGCCGCAGCTGTATTTTCTTCGCACACCGGCCGTGAATCCGACGGGAATGGTGGACTTAATCACAATATAGGCGTCAGGATTACATGCTATGACCTGCCTGATAACCGATTCCACCGCACTGGTATCAAAGAAATTCTTTTTCGGATCATAATTGGTCGGTGCGGCAATGACGACAAAGTCAGCGTCCGTATAAGCCAGCTTTGCGTCCAGAGTCGCAGTCAGATTCAGTTCCTTTTCCGCCAGATATTTTTCGATGTACTCATCCTGAATCGGAGATTTCTTGCTGTTGATCAAATCGATCTTTTCCGGGACAATGTCTACCGCGTAAACCGGATGATTCTGCGCCAGAAGGATCGCAATGGAGAGCCCCACGTAGCCGGTACCAGCGACCGCAATTTTGATGTCTTTCAACGGTTTCACCTTACAAATAAAACTCCTTATACCAGTTTGCAAATTTCCTCAGTCCGTCCCGCAGATCTGTATTGGGTCTGAACCCAAAATCCCGCTCCAACGCGCCGGTGTCCGCGTATGTGACGGGCACATCGCCGGGCTGCATGGGAACCAGCTTTGTATGAGAGGCGAAGTCGTAGTCCTCCGGCAGCACCCCCGCCCGGATCAGCTCCTGCTGCAGGATATCCACAAAGTCCAGCAGGTTTTCCGGGTTGCTGTTGCCGATGTTATAGACCGCGTAAGGCGGGATCGGCAGTCCGTCCGCGCCGGTCGCTTTTTCAGGCGCGTGCTGCATCACCCGCCGCACGCCCTCCACAATGTCGTCCACATAAGTAAAATCCCGTTTGCAATTGCCATAGTTGAAGATCTGGATGGTTTCTCCCTTCAGCAGCTTGTTGGTAAATCCGAAATATGCCATGTCCGGACGGCCGGCGGGGCCGTACACCGTAAAGAACCGCAGGCCTGTAGACGGAATGTTGTAGAGTTTGGCGTATGCGTGGGCCAGAAGCTCATTGCTCTTTTTGGTAGCGGCGTAAAGAGAAACCGGATTGTCCACCTTGTCCTCGGTGCAGTAGGGCACCTTTTTGTTGGAACCATAGACAGAGGAGCTGGACGCGTATACCAGATGCTCCACAGGGTGATGCCGGCAGGCTTCCAGAATATTATAGAACCCGATGATATTGCTCTCGATATATACATCCGGGTTGGTAATGGAATAGCGCACCCCCGCCTGTGCCGCCAGATTTACAACCGCAGCAAAATTCCATCGGGCAAATACCTGCTCGATGAGTGCTTTATCCGCGATATTTCCTCTTATAAATGTCCAGCGGGTGTCCGGTTTCTGCGCTGCCGTCTGTTCGATCTGAGAAAGGCGGTATTCCTTAATGGACACATCGTAATAGTCATTCACGCTGTCCAGGCCGACAATCTGAACCCCCGCCACAGACTGCAAAAGCTCCATAACCAGATTCGCGCCGATAAACCCCGCCGCGCCGGTTACCAGAACTGTTTTGCCGGTTAAGTCAACATTCGGCACCAGCATCGTTCTGCCACTCCTTTCAAATCTGAATCATGTCTCACTGATTCTGTCACTGGGGAACATCCGACAGCCGCTGCCTGATGCAGCCGGCATTTCATACAATTCGCCATGGAGCATCTCCACTTTTCATGCAAATCCTGCCATTTTCCCACTCTAATACCATACTATACTACAAGCCAGGCTGAAAATCAACCTTAGTTTGCAAACGCGTCGCGCCATCGCCCGGCTTCCATCGTGATTCCTTCGCAATTCCTTTCGAAATGCAGGAATTTTTGAAATATACTGTAACATAGTAGTTGAAAGCAGCCTTATCCTGCTGTATAATACGGTATTATGAGTTTTTCCTGTGCTTTCGGGTCCAGATTGCAAAGCAGAAAGAAACAGGTTCAGGATGTGATTATTTTGATTCTCTCAAATGTCCTTGCCTGCGCTGAGCAGGCAAACGATAAATCAAAATTCCGCCATGAGTACAAATACGAAATCGATAACCAGCAGGCAGTGATACTCGAGCATCGCCTGTCGGATGTTATGCTCCGGGACAGCTACGCGGGATCTGCCGGAATCTATGAGGTTCGCAGCCTGTATTTTGATGACTTTGACAACACCTGTTTTTACGAAAACGAAAACGGAACCGACCCAAGAGAAAAATTCCGAATCCGAATCTACAATGGCTCTGATGCAAAAATCAGCCTGGAGCTCAAACGCAAGGAATCCGGCAAAACGCTCAAGCGATCCTGTCCCATCACACGGGAACAGACGGAAGCGCTGATGGACGGCGGTGTTTTTCCGTGGGAGGATGAGATGGATCCTCTTCTGAAAAAGTTCTACCTTTGGGTGGAAACAAAAGTCGGACGTCCAAAGGTGATCGTCAACTATGACCGCATTCCCTTTGTGCACCCCGACGGAAACGTAAGAGTGACGCTTGATCTTAACGTTTCCGCCTCAGGCCGGATAGATAACTTTTTCAAAAAGGAACTGTACGGAAGACCGATCATGCCTGTAGGGAAGCAGGTGCTGGAAGTGAAATTCGATGAGTTTTTGTCGGATCATATTTCACATTCCATTCAAACAAATGCGCTAAGCAGAATCACATATTCAAAATACTATCTGTGCAGAAAATTTGGAGGTCTCACATGAGTTTTCGGGATATTTTCCGTAAGTCCTTTCTGGAGGGATTTACTGCTTCGCAGATGTCAGTCCGGTCAATGGTGTTTACCGTTGCCATAACGTGTTTGTTTTCCGGTTACATATTCTTTGCCTATCGTGCGGCAACCCGGAAGACATTCTATGACAAGAACATGGATGCGTCCCTTGCGGTAATCCCGGTAATCGTGTGCGCTATTGTTTTGGCAATGCAGTCCAGTCTTGTTGTTTCCCTGGGTATGGTAGGTGCTTTGTCCATCGTCAGATTTCGCACGGCAATCAAAAACCCGCTGGATCTTGTGTTCCTGTTCTGGTCTATCTCTGTGGGTATTATCTGCGGCGCAGGTATTCCGGGCCTGGCTCTGCTGCTTTCTGTTGTCATCACACTGGGACTTTTTGTTATCCATCTGATCCCTGTGGCAAAGGCGCCGGTTCTGCTGCTGGTGAATGCATCCTCCCCATCCGCGAGGGACACAATCCTGGAAAAGGTCAGAGAAAATACATACTTCTGGACCGTCAAGTCTCAAACAGTAGAGGCAGACAAGCTGAGCCTGATTTTTGAGGTTCGCGAAAAAAAGAACGGCGACCTGCTGGGCAGTGTTTCCGCAGTGGAGGGCGTGGTCCGGTGCTCCCTTGTCAACCATGACGGAGAAGTAACGTTCTAGGGAAGCTCTGAACAAATCGTCTGCGGCTGAGCAGCGGATCTTTTCCCCATCCGTGGGGCACCAAAAGCGGGAAATCCGCTCCCCCGCCTGAGGAATAATCTCTCGCAGATTTCCTGTGAATGCTCCGCATTTTTCAGAAAAAACTTAATGAAGGTGCCAGCGCCTCGCCCCATGCATGAACTGCTTTCATGATTTGTGGTGCGATGGTTTCGCATGAGGGATTTATTCAGTACTTTCCCAGAGTAAAACTGTACGCGGAAGGAGAAGTATACGGCATGTCAGGATTTATGAAAATCAGAACAATCGCATACCTATGCGCTATCCTTCTGATTACACTGCTCTGCCTTTGGTTTCTGACGCTTCTCACCGCAATCCCGCCGGTGTTGTCCCATGCCTCTGGGTTTTATGAAGATGACTTTCTGCTGACCATAGCGGCACAGGCGGGAGCCGAGATTTACTACACACTGGACGGTTCTGTTCCCGACAGGAACTCTCTTCGATACGAAGAACCGTTACTTATCACGGACAGCTCCAAGAACCCCAACGTATATTCCATGCGAACAGATGTCTCCGCCGGGTTCAGAAGCGACTTGATTCACCGCCGTAGAACCCATGAAGTGGATTCCCCCGAGTTCAAAAGCGATGTACTCAGCGAATATACGATCACCGAGGACGAATTCCCCCAGTACACAGCCCCGGATTTTCTGGTTGATAAATGTACCATTATCCGGGCGGTCGCCATCAATCGGGCCGGCGTAGCCAGTGAGCTGGTTTCCGCGTCATTTTTTGTAGGCATCTCCCCGGAGGACTATGACGGCTGTAAGATTCTTTCTCTTATTACGGACCCGGATAACCTTTTCAGCTCCAGCAAGGGCATCTACGTTACGGGAGATACCTTTGAGGAATATACGAATCAGGATGAGCTCGACCCCCATTGGCGCTTTTGGGATGCCAATTACAGGCAAAGAGGCGACGAATGGGAACGAGACGCCACGTTCCACTTTTTTGACGAGAGTGGGCAGCTTGTCCTTTCGAAAGAGGGCGCAATCCGTATCCACGGCGGTGTGAGCAGAAGTACGCTGCCCAGAAGTTTGAATCTTTACGCCCGGCAGGAGTCTGATCGCTCCAGTACCTTTGGCGCGTGTCTCTTTGGGAACGATTATGACCCCCAGGCCGTAACCTTAAGTTCCGGAGGTAATCAGCTGATCACACAATTCAACGACTATATGATGACGCAAAGGGTACGCAGCAGAAATATGTCCACCATGCTGTTCGAACCGTATGTGCTGTTTCTGGATGGTGAGTACTGGGGCTTTTATTGGATGTCAGAAAAATTCGATGGTTCGTACCTTTCGCATTACTTCGGGGTCAATGAGGATAACTGTGTCATCATCAAGCGCCATGCTGTTGAAGTTGGACGGGAAAGCGATTTAGGCCTGTATGAAGAGATGGTGAACTTCATATCCGATAACGACATGGCTGTCCCGGAGAATTTTTCCAGAGCCTGCGAACTGATTGATCTGGACAGTTACCTCGATTATTATTGCACGATGATATATATTGCACGAACCGAGGACTGGCCCGGTGGAAACACCGCTCTGTGGAGATCCCGCGTAGCCGCCGACAGCCCGTATGCAGACACGAAATGGCGGTGGATGCTGTACGACTGCAACAGCGCCTCCATGCGCGACGACTGGGAGCTGACCGAGCATGACACGCTGTCTGACGTTCTGAGTGTGGACAGCGTATTCGCGTCTCTTTGGAATAACGCAGACTTCCGTGAGCAATTTTACGAGCGTCTGTTGGAGATTGCCCACGAGTGCTTCGATCCGGAAGAAATGAACCGGTTCATACAGGAATACACGGTGGAAATGGAGCCAATCCTGGCGAAAAGCTGGGCAAGATTCTACGGAAGCCAGAACAGCAAGCAGAAAGAGTATTTGGATACGATGGAATCCTTGCGAACATTCTTCTTAAAGAGACGCGGGTATATTGATTCGTGGATCCCTGAAGGGAATTGATACCTAAGGAACCTCTGATACTATTTCTTATTAAAAATCTTTGATTTTTAATAGGAAGGCACCGCCTTACGGCGTTGTCGATTCTGTGATTTTGGGAAAGAAAAATCACACAATCCCGTCTCATATGATTCTCTAACAAAAAACTTCAATTCTTGCGAATGAAAGTTTTTTATTGAGAATCAGTATAAAAGAGAGTCAGTATAAAATCTTCGAAATGCATATCGACCTGATTCAGCAGGCAGATCTGTCTGCTGAGTCAGGTCGATATGCGTTAAAATGTATTTTGCAGCAATCGCGATTTTTCCGTATTAAGCCAAATAGATTGCCTTGCAGGCCAGCATGGTCTCAAAGCAGTCCAGCTTGGAAACCAGCTCAATGGGAGCGTGCATGCTCAGCACAGGAACACCTGCGTCCACGGTGACGATGTTCCGGTTCGCCATATAGGCCGCCACAGTGCCGCCGCCGCCCTGATCCACCTTGCCCAGAGTCGCGATCTGCCAGATGACCTCCGCGTTGTCCAAAGTGGAACGGACGTGACCCATGGCCTCAGCGGAAGCATCGGACGCGTTGCCCTTACCCCGGGAGCCGGTGTATTTGCAGATGGCAATGCCATAGTTCAGCTGGCTGTTGTTCCGCCTATCGCAGGTTTCGGGCCAGTTGGGATCATAGGCGTTGGAAACATCAGCGGACAGGCAGAAGGAATTTGCGAAGCAGTCAGTCAGTTTTACTCCCTGAGCGTCGCACAGGCCGCCCATAAAATGCTCAAAATAGTGGCTCTTCATACCGGAAATGCCAACGGAGCCAATTTCTTCCTTGTCCGCCAAAATGCACACGGCGGTCTTTTCGGGATTCTCAACAGTGAACAGAGCGTCCAGCTCGGCGTAGGCGCAGACCCGGTCGTCGTGGCCGTAGGCGCTGATGAGGCTGCGGTCCAGACCTACCTCCCGGCAGCGTCCCGCGGGAACCACGGTCAGCTCGGCGGAAAGGAAATCACTTTCAATGATGCCGTATTTTTCATTCAGCAGTTTCATAATGTGCAGCTTCACCAGATCGGAGCCGTCGCCCTCCAGAGGCTCGGTGCCCAGAATCACGTTGAGCTGCTCGCCCTCGATGACCTTGGCGGCAGTCTTCTGCATCTGATCCGCCGCCAGATGGGGCAGCAGATCGGAGATCATCAGCACGGGATCACATTCGTCCTCGCCGATGGTGACGGTGACGACGGTGCCGTCCTTGCGGTACACCACGCCGTGAAGCGCCAGAGGAACGGTAGGCCACTGGTACTTTTTGATGCCGCCGTAGTAATTGGTCTTGAAATAGGCGATTTCAGCGTCCTCATACAGGGGATTGGGCTTGATGTCCAGCCGGGGGGAGTCCACATGGGCGGCGCAGATGTTGGCGCCCT
>JBJDYG010000086.1:0-1793 GCA_051867075.1 Faecousia sp.
AAGGGTTTTCCACCATAGAGCTTTTCGGCGTCAAGGGAAGCTGCGCTGAGAACCACGCTACAGCACATGCCAATGTCCACTTCCGGGAGCAGATAGGGCTATTGTGAAAGCGTCTATTGGGAGATGCCTTTTCCTGATATTTCCGTCCAGATTAAGAAACTGCCGTACTTCAGGATGAAGTACGGCGTTTCCTGTTTGTGGAGCCTGTTGCTTTCCTTCCCGGAAAGCGCCTGCCATGTTTTCCATGGACTGATGAACTTATCTATCACTCCCGGCTGCGCGGTAGTGTTTCCAATACCCCTTCAAATCCGTTGCCACAGCGATTAGGCTCTTGGTCAATTCTGCCTTTGGATGCTCAAATACCTCAGCGGCAGAGCCTTCTTCCACAACTTTGCCTGCCTCCATTACCAGCAGGCGCCCGCAAATCCGGCTAGCCACAGCTATATCATGGGTCACCAGCAAAAAGCCAAACGCTCCGTTTGCTGTGATTTCCTGAATCACATCGATAATTTTTCCCTCCACTTCCTCGTCCAGCATGGAGGTAGGCTCGTCCATCACAAGAAAATCCGAATGCAGTATTAAAGCCCGGGCAATGTTATTCCAGAGGCACCTGCTTGGCTGCCGTGCCGCAAGACTGGTCTACGACTCCCTCATTCTCTGGTAAAGCAATAGCGAACCTGCTTCAGTCCTTCCCCAACAGAAATTATCAGTTCTCCGTTGGGGCTTTGCATCACAGTGCGTTCCCCCTCCGGCTCCCGGCTGCGTACATAGGCCTCCGGATTCTCCGTCTGCACCGTCAGAAATTCATACAGCTTCGGCGGCTTTCCCCCGCAGGGCGGCTGCCGCCGCTCGATAATCAATTCATAAGTATCCATATTCCAACTCTTACAGATTACTTTCCTTTCGGTTGGCTCTTTTGCGCAGATAGTTTCCTATGTTGGTAATGCACATCAGCAGCGTCACAAGGAATGCGCCGGGAATCACGATGATCCACCAGCTTTTGGTCATCAGAGCTTTTTCTGCCAAGGACAGCATACTGCCCCAGGAGATTATTTCCAACGGCAGCCCCATACCCATAAAGCTCAGGGTAGATTCCGAACCAATGGCACTGCGGACATTCATAACCACCATAAACATGATGGAGGCGATGAAATTGGGAGCCAGATGCCGTCCCAGTATGTGGAAGAACCCGCCGCCCATACATTTGGAAGCTACCACATATTCGCTTGAACGAATCTGTCGCACCTCTGTCCTTATGACCTTGGCGATGCTGGCCCAGCTGGTAACGCCAATGACGATGGAAAGGGTAAGAACGTTGGCATCTCCCAGAATTGCCTGCAAAAACAGCACCAGAAGCAGAGATGGCACACTGAGGAAGATTTCTGTAAAGCGCATCATCAGTATATCCAGCCACACCGGGGCAATGCCGCTGACGGAACCGTAGACCACAGCGATGGCAGTGGAAATCAGGGTCGCGAAAAAGCCGATGGTAATGGAGATTCGTCCGCCGTACCAGATGCCGGAGAAGATATCCCGTCCCAACGTATCCGTACCAAATAGAAACTCACTGTTCGGGGCAACGTTGTAGTTCATCAGATCCAGGTAGGTTGGGGACTTGGTCATCAGAACTTCCGCGAACAGGCAGCACAGTACGATTACGCTCAGAATCACTGCGGAAACCCATGGAAAACCGGAAAGACGCTTTTGCTTGATGGGGGCAGCCTCCGCCACTGGGCGGATTCCCACCTGTGTAAACAGTTCCTGCTCCGTCATACGCTGGTCACCTCCGAGGT
>JBJDYG010000087.1:0-8469 GCA_051867075.1 Faecousia sp.
GCCAGTCTGGTGCTGTCCGGTGAGATGGAGAACTACCTGAAAGGCCCTGCCCTCCATGGGATAGAAGATTAAGTCAAGACCACCGGCGAAGCCGGTGGTCTTGACTGAACATTTTGTAGCCAGTGCCGAATGAACACTGGCTACGTTTCTGAGGGACTTTTTTAACAGCCCCTCTTCGTAAGTATTATCCGCGCCCCTGTCGCCTGGGGAGCCTGCGGATTCTCCGCTCTGCTTTGCAGCAGGTCTTCCGCATCCAAATTACATCTTCTTCCGTACTCTCCCTGCCGCCAAAACAGCTCTCCAATACCCGCTCCATCATCGCTTCAAAGCGCTTCTTGTCCATTTCCGGGTCCAGTTTCTCTACCCACTGGGCAAATTCCACTGATGTGGACTCCACCCCGCTGGGCATCCCTGCCTTTACAAGGGCTCGGTAGTACCCGGCAAAAATGCATCTCACCCGGTACAGTGCAGGTTTCCCGGGAGCGAATCCGAGGTCCCGCAGCCGCTTCCTCCACCACAAGGCACACAGAATTGTCACAGCCGCTGCAAAGGTCAGGACAGTCCAGATTATAAAGGCAGCACCTCTTGCAGGCTGCTCTGATACGCCTGCATTCTCAGCAGTATCTGTCTCCTGAGGCAGAATCGTGTCTTGCGGTGCATCTGTTGGCTGGGTTCCGTAAAACTCCACATCCTGTACCATTCCCAACTCACCCGGTGTTGTTTCAACTGGCATCCAGCCAGTACCGCTCATGTAGATTTCCACCCAGGCATGGGCATTGTCGCTTTGCAGTACTGCCTGATACGCGCCATCTTCTTGTTGTGAAAACAGGCTCTTTGATGCCGCATATCCCACTACATACCGCGCAGGAACACCAAATATCCGGAACATAATGGTTGCCGCTGAGGCATACTGTGGGCTGCATCCAACTTTGCTTTCATACAGGAAATATTGAACCGCATCCTTTCCCTCCGGTATCGCAGGCAGGTTCACACTGTAGGTATAATTTTCCATTAAAAAGCTTTGGATATATGCTGTGACTTCATTCAAGTCTTCCCCAGTTACTCCCGATTCCTGACACTGGTCTTTCAGATTCTCAAACCCTTCCGGTACTTCTGTATAATGCTCTTGCGCATAGACTGCATAGGAGCGTTCCAGCCGATCCAGTGCACTTTCCTTTTGCAGGAAATACTCCTGCGTCAGTGCTCCCATTTGTTCAGCGCGGAAGTAGAAAGGGATGATGTCGTCTTGAGCGGTTTGCCCTTCTACTCCGCCATCTCCGCCATCAATTACATAGTAATCGTTAAGATAACAGCCGTAAGGGATATAGGTATAGCGATCGCTGGCATTGATGCGCTCCACGGTTAGCTCCGCCGGAGCACTTTGCTCTCCCGCTTCCCGTTCCTTATACAGCATTCGCAGAAACGGAAGATTAAACAGATAAATTTCCGGATTGCCACTGGTCTCCCAATTATCGGAAGCGGCGGCAAAATTCTCTGATTTCGGCTCTTTCCACTGGTTCTTTTCGTAACTTGCGCCAACAAATCCCCGAAGATAGATCGTTTCCTGGGGCTTTTCAGTGCAGTACAGCAACAGGTCCTCTATATCATCAATCAGATATCCTGAGCCGCCCATGAGACTGCCATCTGATACACCGCCAGCGGATACATCCGTGGGAGAGGAGAAACGTCCCCCACGCATATTAGGCAGCATCTTCAGAATCTTCTGCGTAAATCTGCCCTTTATTTCTTCTGAAAAAGATTCCGTCTGGTCAAGGGCTATGGAGACGCTGGGCAGGAAAAGGAAGTAACTGAAAAACATGACCACTGCCGCTATCAGGCAGGCAAGCAGCCCGGATACCGCACGGATGCTTCTCTGGGTGCGCTGATTCTGTTGAAATCTCGGATCGTCAGGGGATCCCCAAAGCCTTCTGAAATTGCCAACCCGCGCGGATGCCAGAATGGACACAGTACCTGTCACAATGGAACCCATCGCCAAAAGCGACGGCGTTGCCCCCGCCAAAAGCAGCAGAGCCATAAGAGGGAAAACCAATATCCAAACGAGCAGCACATCAGGAGAGTATACAACAAATCCACCTAAGAAAGCCGTAATGGGGACAAAAACCAGCAGCAAAAAAAGGCTGAGGTTTGTTTCACTCGCGGGAACCACTGGGATCATGTAGTCACCGTGATAGCAGCTGTTCATCCGTTCCAGAACAGCACAGCCCAGCTGGCTGAAGCCTGACAAAAAAGCCTGTTGAAGAAACAGAACCGCAGCAGAGGTCACCAGCACGATTGCGGCGGCACCGGCCGCTCTGGCACCGGTAATCCAGTCTTCATAGAAAAAAGCGGTAAAAAAAACACACATCAGAAGCAGTCCGCCATATAGCAGCAGCGGCTCTGCCTTTAGTGAAAGACCTCCTACAATAGATTGGCACAGTCCTAACGTCAGCAGCGCAAGCTGGAGAAGGGCAACCAAAAAGTGCCATGCGCCGCTTCCTTTTTTTCTTTTCTGAATCAGTTCCCGTCTAATTAACCGGATGGTTTCCTCAGATGGGTGCTCCCTCCTGCGTGATCTTCCCCCACAGGTCAATCCGAATGGATGCATTCTGCGCTTCATGAATTTGTTTCTCCTTATATGCGGGAATACTGTCAATATTCTGGTAAGGCTCTGCCAGCAGCAATTTCTTTAGTGCGTCTTTTGCGTCTGCGGAATTGCGTACCCATGCCCGGTGCGGCTCCATTCCTGCATGGAGCCATACCAGTTCAAATGGTGCTTCCTCTCGAAGCCGTACTGCCGTAAAGGCGGCAACCGTATCCAGAAATTGGTCTCTATCCTCGCGGGTATAGTCTTTCCCGTTGGTGTTCAAATCCAGAAAAACAGTATCCATAGGTTCTGTGGCCTGATTGAATTGCTTTACCACCAATTCACCGGTTTTTGCGGTTAGCTTCCAGTGAACATTGCGCAAAGACTCGCCGTCCTGATAGGGACGCAGTTCATAGGCGGCAGAGGGTTCATTTGCAAAAATGCCAGCCCCGTCTTCATCCTGGCGCAGTGCCTGCACCTCTTTAAAATGGTTCTGGATTTCTTCTGGCCCTTTCAATTCCGGCAAAACCCAGATTTTCCACTGGTAGTTTTCGAACCGGGATGCAGCATAACCAACACCCAACATATCGCTGACTTTGATCTGATCGCCCCACACAGTATATTGCCCGTAATACTTTGCCCGCAGGACAAAACGAAGCACCGAAGTGCCTTTTCTGTCCAGCATGGAGGCTCCCTGAAGACGGAGCACTGAGCCGGAGTAATCGTCTCTACACGTTAATTCCACCCCGATATAGGGGGCAGGCATAGCGCTTTGATTATCCAGCTGCACATTCAAATAAATGTCCTGTCCCCGAGCGGCTTCCTCCACAGGAGGAGAAAGGCGTTTATCGATTTTCCCGCATTGCAGTCGCGCACAGACAAAGAGGAGGATTGCCATCAAAAACAAAAAAAGCAGCAGCAATCTGGAAAAGCGGTCCCCAGAAAAAATGGCGAAACCAAGTGTTATCAGGAATACGGCAAAGTATTGAATCTTATTTCCCATGGAGCACTTCCGGCCGCGGCTTGCGTACCGAGGACAAAATCCCGTCCAACACAGCATCCACGTTTTTTCTCTCCGCATGGGCCTGTGCGCTGAGCCGCAAGCGGTGTCTGGCTACATCCTTGAAAATATCCTGCACATCGTCAGGCAAAGTATATGTCCGATCCTTCAGATAGGCAGCAGCTCTTGCCATACTCGCGGCCGACAGCGACGCACGAGGGCTGAGCCCGAGCTCTAGGTAAGGATTCTGGCGGGTTGCACGGGAAAGGGCAACAATATATTCATGAACCATGGGACTGATATAGACCTGTGCCGCCTCTTGCTGGATCTCCAGCAGCTGCTGGCGGGTTATTACTGGCTGTACATGGGACAATGGGCGTTCCAGGCTCTGCTCTTCCAGAATCCGCACCTCGTCCTCTGCCTCAGGATAACCCATCGCGGTGCAAATCATAAAGCGGTCAAGCTGAGATTCCGGAAGCATCTGTGTGCCTGCGGCACCGATGGGGTTTTCGGTAGCGATTACCAAAAAAGGCTTTGGAACGCTGCGGGTAACGCCGTCCACCGTCACGGATCCTTCCTCCATGACCTCCAGCAAAGCAGACTGTGTCTTGGCGGAAGTTCGGTTAATTTCGTCCGCTAAGAACAAGTTGCACATTACCGCTCCGGGATGATACACAAATTTTCCCGTCTCCTTGCGGTACATGGTGAAGCCCGTAATATCTGAAGGAAGCACATCTGGAGTAAACTGGATGCGCCCCTGCTGCAAATCCATCGCTTTGGCAAAGGCCAGTGCCATTGTGGTTTTTCCAACTCCGGGAATATCCTCGATCAGCACATGGCCTCTGGCAATTATGGCGATCATCACTTTTCGGATACAGTCCTGCTTGCCAATGATCGCCTTTCCCACCTCTGCCGGCACACGCCGTGCGAGTTCACTATTTTCCGTCATGATTTACTCCTCTCCGTTTTCTCAACAGCTTAATCAGAATCTCCAATGCCACCATGGCGGCCACTGCCCAGGGCGCGTATTTTTCCAGCCAGATTTGTAAATTGGAATAGGATGCGCCCCATTCAGCTCCCTCGTTTGCCTCCGGCTGAATGCTGACGGGTTCCACTGGAATCTGGACTGTGGAGCCATCCTCCTGGGTCATTTTCACCTGGCGTGGTTTCAGGTCAAAGGAGGTTTTTGCTTCTACCAGGTCCTCCTTGCGGGTCGAGGCCGGTTTTTCCTCTGTCAGTTCCGCCCGAACCAGATACCGCTGGTAGTTTTTGGTATAGGGGTGGCAGGTAAACAGTGACAGCAGCTGGCGTCCCGGCTGGATCAGAATGGCATTTGAATCCGCCGGAGAAATAATCTCCAATTCGCAGACCCGGTAAATCAATGTCTCCCAGGGGGTAGTCAGCATAATTTTGTCCCCGATCTGCAGAAGCTGAATGTCCCGAAACATCGGCGCGCCGCGGTAGCCCCGGTGTCCGGCGATTACCACATTGGTGTTTTCGCCTCTCAGGGGCAGGGAAGTCTCTCCCAGAATGGCGGGCCCAAGCGCCATATTATCTATGCTGGCGCCCAGATACACCGGCAGTTCCACATCCATCCGTGGAATCCAGATGGTAGCGATGACATTTTCCTCAAAACCATACGCGGTCAGGTCGATAGGCGGTGTCTCATAAGAAAAAGGATCGCAGAGATTGGCTTGTCCCTCTTCATAAATCCGCCGGTTGTAAGCTTCCAGCTCCTGACGCAGCAGATCCATTTCTGACAGCGGTTCGGTGGTTTCCTCTATGCTTGTTTCCGCCGGCTCTGTCTGTGCCAGATCGGTGGTTTCCTGAACGCGTAAACGCTCCACTACCGCCATTGTCTGCCGGTTCCTCCACTGACGGTACAGTTTTTCCCCACTGGGATACAGGAACAGGCAAAGTCCCACCAGGATTAAAACCGCCGCGGCGAAGTTGCGTTTACGCATGGTCAATCCTCCTTCCGGCGCTTGCGGAGCCTGCCGACGATCAGCACCATCAGCAGGATCTCCACCGCAATGATGGCGACCAGTGCTGCCAGCATCCAGGGCCAGATGCTCAGCAGGCGGCGTATGATGGTGCCTGTGCGAAGCTGCTGGTACTGCATCATAGCGGCAGATTCCTCTTCCTCGCCTGTGTATTCCACCCGGGTGCCGCGCACCAGAAGCCGGTGGGAGTTAATGCCGTAGGGGGTGCAGGTTACGAGCGTGCAGTAATCTTCGCCTTCCACGATTTGCAGGTCTCCGGTCTGTTCCGGCTTGACCACCAGGATCTGGTTCACCTGGTAGGCGAGCACTTCATCCAGGGTGTGCAGATAGAATTTATCTCCCTTTTCAAGCTGATCCAGGTCTGTAAAGAGGACTGCTTCCGGCAGGCCCCGGTGTCCGGTCAGCACACAGTGGGTGCTGGTGCCGCCCAGGGGGTAGCTGGTCATAGACATATGACCAACGCCTCTGCGCAGAACGCTTTCTTCCGTACCCTCATAGATGGGCAGATTTACATTGATCTTGGGAATCGTGATATAGCCAAGGCTCTCTCCCACGCCGACGATGTCCGCATAGGTGGTGCCGGAGGCGGTATTTGTTTGGCCGACTACGGTACTCAGCTGCTGGTTATAGGCCCTTGCCGCCTCCTTCAGCGCGTCCAGCTTTTCTCCTTCCAATTCCCGGATGGAATCGGTATAGTTCTGGATGGCGATGGAGGCGTTCCGTTCGGCGAACATATTGCTGACAAAGGGGTAGGACATGATGCACAGGCCGGAAACAATCATAATCATGGAGAAGGTCAGCCGGATGCGGCGGACCAGCTCCTCTCTGGTGATTTTCTTTTTTTGGAAAGCCATGGTAGATATCCTTTCTTTAGGAGACTTTCGCCGTTGGGCAGGAAGCCTGCCCGGCCGCGAAAATCCCATAAAAGGGGGCAGTTTGCACTGCCCCCTTATGGCTTGGGTGATTGCAGGATTATGGAAAATTATCTGGCGCGCTTCTTGTCGGTGCCGTTCATCAGGGCAACGCCGCCGCCGACCAGAACACCACCGATCAGAATGAACATCAGGGCACCAATGCCGCCGGTCCGAGGCAGGGTGAAGCCCTTCTTGTTGATGATTTCCTCACTTACTGTATTGCTGGATACAACCTTGTCCTTCAGCACATATTCGCCATTCTCATTAACCGTAAAGTCGAGGTTAATCGTAACCATTCCAGACAGCAGGTTATAGCCGTCCTTGGTCTTGGTTTCCTTGAGGTAATAGGTACCTGCGGGAAGGCCTCGGAGCAGCAAATTGCTTCCTTCTGTACTATCACCAGTTACCAGCTTTCTAACCTGGCCCTGAAGTTCATTGGCAATATAGGTTCCATTGTTACCGGGAAGGAACTTTACCTGAGTTGTTTTGTCAGCCTTGTACAATTCAAACTCAACACCGGACATGTTACCGCCGCGCCAGCCCTGCTCATTTTCAGCAATTTTTTGGATGCTGATATTGAAGTTGTAGGCTTTTTCGACAGCTTCGATGGTCTTGGTAGCAGTTTCCTTTCCATCTTCATCGATCACACTGGTGTATTCCAGAGATGCGGTGTTAGTCACGATACCGTTGCCTGCGGTAGTCGATTCGCTCTGAACCGTTCCTGTATAATACACCCAAATTACCTGGCCTGCATAGCTAGCCAATTTTTCGGGGCTAAAGGTCAAAACAAGGCAATCATTATAACCAGAGTTAACCGCTTGGTTATCCATAGCCCAACCCCAAGCTTCACTAGGAATGGGAGCATTGCCAGCAGTGTAGCCCGGGCCTTCAACAGTAGGCTGGCCCTTCAGCTTCATGCATTCCATGGTATCGGTCAGAACGAAGGTTTCCAAATCCGCAATATTCTCAGGAACCCGAACGGTGATTACATACTCCATATCGGTACCCGGCATTGCGCCATACTTATTCGATCCGCTTCTGACAGCCTTGCGAATGGTGGGCTTATCGTTGCTGACCGTAAGGGTCAGAGTGGCCGTACCACTACCCGTGGCAGATACAGAATCACGGTCAAGGGGAACATCAGAATAGGTAACCAGTTTATTTGCGCTCACGCTGAAGTAAATAGGTTTTTCATCAACAATGTAATCCGTAGTCGTAGAAAGCTCTTTAATATAGTACATGCCTGGCTCCAGATTGCTGAATATCAACTGGCCGTTAATGCCTGTGGTCCTAGGAGAATCCGCTGGAACATAATCATTTTGGGCATCATCACGCTTAAACAACTGGAAAGTAACACCTTGAATCGGCGCATTACCTGTAGCAGCCACCTTATTCAGGACGACATTTCCCAGGTTGGTGCTGTTCTTGGGATAGACATGCACATCGTACATCCAACTGTCATTGGTGTCAGGGTTCGTCATGGGCAGGTATACAAAGAAGGGGTCACAAGGAACGGTCACTTCTGCGGGATATTTAGTCTCAACGACGCAGTAGATACCAACATCCAGGTTGCTGATAACAGCAAGGCCATCGGCACCTGTCGTCCCCGTAGCTACGGGTTCAACACCCAATTCAACCTGTTGCTGATAATAAGACTGCGGCGTATGGCCTACAAACTTGAAAGAAAAATCGGTTCCAGCATTGTCTTGCATAAAGTAGCTGGAATTCGCGACTTGATACAGTTCAAACGTAACTCCTTCAAGGGGAGTTGCACCATCCGGAACCGTCTGGTCGGCCATGCCATTGCCAGCCTCACCTTCAGTACCATTGTACTTATACTTGTGGATTGTAAGAGAGCATTTTGCATCAATATCCACAAGAGCCGGATCAGCATCTGCAGACGCGACCATGGTGAGCAGGCTCAGTGCCATGATCAAACACAGCAGCATAGCCAATACCCGTTTTGTT
>JBJDYG010000088.1:0-1791 GCA_051867075.1 Faecousia sp.
CTGGGAGAAGAAGGTTTGCTGTTCATCCTCCTGCTCCGGCGCAAGATAACCGCCGTCCATGAAGGAAATCTGTTGGTCATCATAGCTGGGCGGCAGCTCGAATCGTGTATTCAGGAAATAAGTGCCCTGCTCAATGAGATTGCTGGTCAGCTCCGCAACAATGCCCCATGAAAAAACGGACTCCTTTGTGCGGGAGAGGTATGCGCCCTCCCACATAAAAAGTCCGTCATCTGCGGCCTTATATCCGATACGGGTGTCGTCTACGATCAACTCCGTGTATCTGTCCGGGTAGACAGATTTCAGATACTCGGCTCTCTCGTTCTGGTCATAATTCTCCCGGAAGAAATTCTGTATTTCCTTTTTGGGAGATTTCAGGTCATCGTCCCGGTTTTCCAGAATCGCCGTAATGAATCGCTCATCCAGAAGCGGGGGCAGCTCGGAATCTATGCGTAAATCAGTTCCTGTAGAATCTGCTCCTCCGCTGCTGAGCGGAAGTTGTTCATCAGACCCGCCCATTTCATTTGGTCGCTGGCTTTCAGTTCTTCCGTCACCCCTGCCGCCTTCGCCATCTGGCTGATGGTCTGCTCCAGCCGGGTCCGGGCTGTCTGCTCGATCTCCGTCAGATGCGCGTGGAGCTGCCCCGTGGTCAGAAGATTCGTGTAGGTTACTCTCCGGCTCTGCTGAAGAAATCTGCGGCGCATCGATGCGTACTTCCCAAGGGGAATCTGCGGCTCCTGGGGTGGGAGAAGGTTGGGAAGCAGATAGTCCCCCTGCTTCGTGTAGGTGATCTGTGTCATGGTTCATGCTCCTTTCCGGTTGGTTTTCAGGTACAGCATACTCTTTTTCGGCGGGTTCTTCAAATGTGCGATTTTGCTTTTCGGACTGCCGCTGTAGTGACAGCGTGGTACGGGCAATTTCGGACAGACACATCTGGGAAATGTCGCTGGTGGCTGTTCCCAATGCGTTGATGGTTTGGAGGGTATTGAAGCCGCTGATGTAGCTGAAATCCTCCGGGGTAAAATGTGCAGAAGGGTCAATGCCGCAGCGCACCAGCAGCATATAGCCGATGCTGTTTTGGAGCATTGGCTTGAAGATGGCTTCCAGCGATTCCTCGTCCAGCGGTTCTAAGAAGCTGCCTTCCTTATAATATATGAGCTGCGCCAGATAATCCTGAAAGTTGTCCTCCATGACATTGGAAGCTGCCGAAAGCAAGGCGTCCCCAAGATTCTCCTTGTTCCCCAGTGCGCCGAAGCTGTTTTCCAGCGTCTCCATGATTGCCTGTTCCTGCTCCGGGCGAACCGCCCAGATAGGAACAGGGCGGGGATGCCGCCCCTCATGGGTATCTGCAATATCAAAGTAGTATTTGATTCTCGCCTGCCCATTGCTGTCGCTGTCCAGCATAGCGATACCCTTGGAGCCGCGATTGACCCACCGCCCGAACCGCTGGTTCCAGCCCTGCCGCCCTTCAATGGGCAGGACGGCGGTGGCATCCGGGCGCTGGGCATACAGAAGAACCTGCTTTTCAAAGGAAAGCCGGAAGTTATAGCAGGCGGTGGTCAGAAACCGAGGCCAGACCTCCGGTTTTGCAACCTCGCCCGCCGTCTGCAAATACAAATCCGTGATTCGTTCATATTTTGATGCCATCGATTCCCCTCCCGGTGTTTAACGCTCGCTGCGGTCTTTTGCTTTCGGGCGGATGGGAACGCCCTGCTCATCATAATTCTTGGGATCGGCGGCAGGGGTTTCCCAGCCGAACATGGAACCGGCTACCATAGCGGCTTCCTGTGCTTT
>JBJDYG010000089.1:0-8443 GCA_051867075.1 Faecousia sp.
CTCAAAATCCACCGGTAGCGATACCGTGCCGGTTCGAGCCCGGCCACCGGCACCATAACGAGTGTTCTTATAGGATTTGATATCCTGTAAGAACACTCGTTTTTTGTTACTCATTTTGAGCCGGTTCATAGGTCACATACACGCCACGACGGGTATTCACGGTAACATTTGGGACAGGCAGAGGTTCGGTATCCGGGATGAACAGGGCACCGATACAGTTGTAGTGGATCGTCAGGCGCTGCACCCATTCGCCGTTGATTTTTTCTGCCTGATGAACTTCGATGCGGTTGCTGATGCGGCGCTTCTTGCTGATATCACGGGCATACCATTCATTGAACAGGTTACGGATCGGGGCCATTTCATTTTCGCCTTCGTCGGTATCGATGTTGTCTGAAACAGCAACTAGCCGGATATTATGCTCTGGGAAAAATTCTTCCATCAACCGCCCCACTTCTATGTAGTTTCTTCCCAAACGGGATAGATCCTTCACAAGCAGGGCAGCGGCTCGGTTTTCTTCCAACTGCTGCATCATATCATTAAAGCCTGGGCGGTTCATGGTAACACCGGAAACACCGTCGTCAATGAAAGTAGGGTGGTCTGGCAAAAGCATAAATGGCGGCATAGAAATTGTTTGCCTGATATGGCCGCTCCTTCGGCCTGACAAACATGGCCTGCACCATCTGCTCTATGACTACTTCCAGAGGCTGCCCGTGCCGCTCATACATGGCCAGCAGGAAAAAGGGCATCATTACCAGAATCATGCAGAGGGTGGCCGTACTGGAATCAACGATATTTCGGAGCAAAAAGAAAAGCGGCACTCCAACAAGTACCGCTGCCCCAAAACAGATAAGCTGCCGGCGTGTCAGGCCGAACAGCACTTTGGATTTGACCTTGGTAAGGTCTTTGGGAATCGTTACATACGCCAAATTTTCTCCTCCTACACAAAGAAGCAACCAGCTCCCGCTGATTGCTTCCAAGAGATTTGTATACTTCAATTTTCCATTGCGGCTACCAATCCCCAGATAGCTGGCGAATTTCTTGCGATATTTTTCTCTGTCACGCATGTTCCATCACTGCAATAAAATCGTGGGGAAAGAAAGTATTGTCCAGGAACCTCATTTGTGCTATTATTATCTAAAACCTGTTTTCTTGGAGGATGAAATTATGTACTATGCACATATTCGGGAGGATGGAACAAAGCAAACCGTGGAGGAACACCTGAACGGCACCGCAGAAAGGTGCGCTGTTTTTGCAGCTGCCTTTGGAGAAGAAAAGCGCGGAAGGTTGCTGGGATATGCCCACGATATTGGCAAGTGCTCCATAGAATTTCAGAAGCGCTTGCTGGGCGGCCCGAAGGTAGACCATGCGACAGCTGGTGCTCTGGAGTGTGCAAAGGCCGGGGAAGATCTGGCCGGGTGCTGCGTGGTTGGACACCACAGTGGTCTGCCGGATTATGGAAATTTGAAGGGAGATTATCCCGGAGCACCGACCTGCATTGGACGGCTGAAAAAGGGACTTACCGGAGGGATTCCGGCGTGTCACTGGGGAGGAACGCTCCCCTCTCCCGGCAAGCTGCCGGTTTTTCAGGATCGGTTTACCCAGTCGCTTTGGACACGGTTGTTATTTTCCTGTCTTGTAGATGCGGACTATCTGGACACAGAAGCATTTATGACGGAGACTATCCGAGGGGGATATGATTCGTTACCTGTCCTGCTGGACAGGCTGAATGCTTATATCGAACCATGGTTTCCCGGAAAGACGGAACTGAATCAAAACCGCTGTAATATTCTCAGCCAGTGCCTGAAGTCTGCTGTACTACCCCGGGGTGTCTATTCCCTCACCGTTCCCACCGGCGGCGGAAAAACCGTTTCCTCCCTGGCCTTTGCACTGAAACACGCTGTTGAAAACGGGATGGACAGAGTGATTTATGTGATTCCCTACACATCCATCATCGAACAGAATGCTGAGGTTTTCCACAGGATATTGGGCGAAAACAATGTGGTGGAGCATCACAGTGGGATTCAGTTTGACGATGAGGAGGAAACAAACAAAAATAACCTCTTTCAGCGTCTCGCCTCGGAAAACTGGGATGCTCCGGTGATTGTCACAACAGCTGTCCAGTTCTTTGAATCCCTTTATTCCAATCGTTCCTCTCAGTGCCGCAAGCTGCATAATATGGCAAACAGCGTAATCATCTTTGACGAAGCACAGATGCTGCCCACCTGCCACCTGAAGCCCTGCGTGGGAGCAATTGCCAATCTGGCTGCCCATTTTCGTTCCACGGTGGTGCTGTGCACGGCGACACAGCCGATGCTTTCGGATTTGTTTCAACAGTTTTGTCCTGAACTGCGAATCAAAGAGCTGTGTCCCCAGGTGGCGGATGCTTTTCAGAAATTCCGCCGTGTGACCTATCGTGACGGTGGGACACTTTCTGATGAGGCTTTGGCAGAAGAACTCAGCCGGCAGAATCAGGTGCTGTGCATCGTAAATACCCGCAAGACGGCCCAGAAGATTTACGCACTGCTTCCGAGGGAGGGGAGCTTTCACCTGTCAACCCTCATGTACCCTGCACACCGAAAGGCAGTCTTGTGTACCATACGACAGCGTCTTCGTGAGGGCCTACTCTGCCGGGTCGTGTCCACTTCTTTGATTGAAGCCGGTGTGGATGTGGACTTTCCGGCGGTTTTTCGGGAAATCGCCGGATTGGATTCCATTGCCCAGGCGGCAGGACGTTGCAATCGGGAGGGGAAACGCTCTGCAGAGGAAAGCATCGTAACCTTCTTTCAGAGTGAAAATCCCGTCCCTGTTTTGCAAAAAACAAACATCCAGGCAGCACGGGAAGCGTTACAGGGGAATTGTGACCCCGGTGACCCTGAAACCATGCAGCAGTATTTTACATCTCTGCGCTCCCTGATCGGAGACCGGATGGATAAAACCAATTCGGTGAAAGCACTACGGGATGGACTTCAGGGCTGTCTGCTCCCCTTTGAAACGGTTGCACAAAAATTCCATTTCATCGATCAGGCTACCTGCACGGTTTATGTTCCCATGGGTGAGGGCGCAGCCGTGTGTCAGCCGCTTCTGAACGAAACTTCAAAGAGAGAGGATTATCGCAAGGCCGGACAGTACGGTGTTAATATCTACGACCAGCACTTCCGCGATTTACTGGACGGTGGGGATATTCAACAGCTGACAGGAAACAGTGCTGTGCTGACAAATCTAAGCTTGTATGACCAAGAAATGGGATTGTCCCTGAAATCTGACCCAGGAAAGGCGGAATTTATCTGAAAGCATAAACTGTCCGTTTTTTTGTACAGATAGTGTTGTAAGATACGAACAGCAAGAGGGACAGAGCATCCACTCTGTCCCTCCGGCTAGCATAACTGTTATACTTATTATTTCAATCCACGGGGATGAATCCCCGACTAGCTAAGTATGCCACAAAGACGAGTGTTTGTCAATTTATTTTTCCAATGCATTAACTATTATAATTATTGAATTGACATTTTGGCATGAACGTGATATATTGTAATTGTCACAGTGAATGATCCGGCTGGGCAGGTAAAGGGGAAACTGCCCGGTCGGCTCCAAAACAATAAAAACATGAAAGGAGAATGCTCATGTCAATTTCCGTTGAAGTCTGGGGTGATTTTGCCTGCTTTTCACGGCCAGAGATGAAAGTGGAGCGTGTCAGCTACGATGTGATGACCCCCTCTGCTGCCCGGGGGTTGTTGGATGCAATCCTCTGGCACCCTGGTATGAGATGGGTCATTGACCGGATTCACATCTGTGCACCGATTCGCTTCACCAACATCCGGCGAAATGAGGTAAAGGATACCATCAGTGCACGAAAAGCGCAGACTGCCATGGAAAAGGGCGGCGACCTGTATCTGGCAGCCCCGGACAGCATCCAGCAGCGAGCCGCCATGGTTCTGCGGGATGTGCGGTATGTCATTGATGCCCATTTTGAGATGACCGAAAACGCGTCTCCCACGGATAATCCCGGAAAATTCCAGGATATGATGCGCCGCCGCTTGGAGAAGGGGCAGTTTTACCACCAGCCATGCTTCGGAGTGCGGGAGTTTCCGGCTCATTTCAGGCCCTGCACCCAGCTTCTCCCCTGCCCGGAGGAACTGCTGGGAGAGAGAGAGTTGGGCTGGATGCTGCTGGATTTGGACTATTCCGACCCGGAGAACATCACCCCCCATTTCTTCCGGGCCGTGCTCCATGACGGCGTGCTGGAGGTGCCCCGGATGGACAGTGAGGAGGTGCGGACATGATTTTACAGGCATTGACCCGACTGTTTGAGGATCTGGTGAAGCAGGGAAAGCTTTCCTGTCCCGGCTGGAGTCCGGCAAAGATCAGCTACGTCCTGTGCCTGGATGAATCGGGTGCGCTTATATATGTAGTGCCGTTTCTTCGGGAAGAGCAGATTGGAAAGAAAACCCAGCTTCGCCCAACACCTGTGGAGCTGCCATCCCCGGTCACCCGCACGGTGGGCATTCTGCCAAATTTCCTCTGGGACAATTCCAGCTACATTCTGGGCGTGGACGAAAAGGGCAAGCCGGAGCGCAGTCAAGCCTGCTTCCTGGCCTGTGCCCAGCTGCATCATAAGCTCCTGGACGACGTCTCCACCCCCAGTGCCAAAGCGCTTCTGGCTTTTTTCGATACCTGGCAGCCGGAACAGGCCCAGGAATGCGCCACCCTGGCAGACTGCTGGCAGGAAATCATGAAGGGAGCAAACCTTTCCTTCCGGGTGAATGGTCAATTCATCTGGGAAGATCCTCAGATTCGTGGGGCATGGGACGCTTACTACGGCAATGTGCAGGGTGATAAACAGCAGTGCCTGGTGACCGGCAATCTGGATGTCGCAGAGCCGGTGCATCCCAACATCAAGGGGGTTGCCGGTGCCCAGTCCAGCGGCGCTGCAATCGTTTCCTTTAATGCACCGGCGTTTTGCTCCTATGGCAAAGAACAGAGCCTGAACGCGCCTGTGGGAAAATATGCGGCCTTTGCCTATACCGCCGCCCTGAACCACCTGCTGGCCGACCGGGAGAATGTTCATCGCATTGGAGATACGACTGTTGTCTGCTGGGCAGAGGGGGCGGAGCCCCAGTACGGTCTGTTTGCAGGAATGTCCCTGTTTGGAGACAGCCTGCCGGATACCCTGTCTGACGATGACCTACGTTCTGCTTTGAACAACCTGGCACAAGGGTTTCCCTGTGAAGCGCTGAAGCTGGATCCCAATCATCCCTTCTATATCCTCGGTCTGGCCCCCAACGCCGCCCGACTCTCCGTCCGCTTCTTCTACCGCAACTGTTTTGGAGCGCTGATGAAAAATGTCAACGATCACCATGAGCGAATGGAGATTGTGGGAAAACGATGGCCCATCACACCCCTGTGGGCAATGCTTCGGGAGACTGTCAACTTAAATACCACAGATAAAACGCCCAGTCCTGTGCTTACGGGTGCCGTGACACGAGCCATTTTCACGGGCACGGCATATCCCGCCTCTTTGCTGGAAGCTGTAATGCTGCGCATCCGGGCAGAACGGGAAATCACTCCCGGACGAGCGGCGATTATAAAAGCTTGTTACCTGAAAAAACCTTGTGAACAATGCCCGAAGGAGGTATTAACCGTGGCTCTGAACGAAAACAGCACCAACATTCCCTATACCCTGGGCCGTCTGTTCGCTGTCTATGAAGATGTGCAAGAGACGGCGAATCCAGGAATCAATGCAACCATCAAAGACAAGTATTTCAATTCTGCCGCAGCCACTCCGGCGGTAATCTTTCCTATACTGGATAACCTCTGCCAGAAGCACCTGCGCAAGCTGGAAGCCAAGCTACGGATTAACAAGGACAAGCAGATCGGAACGCTGAAAAATGTTCTGGGCGAAAGCTATCCCATTCGTTTGACGCTCCCTGAGCAAGGCTCGTTCAACCTGGGCTATTACCATCAGAAACAATTCCGCTACACCAAGAAGGAGGAAAAATAATATGGATGCCATCAAGAACCGCTATGAATTCGTTATTCTGTTTGATGTGGAAAACGGCAACCCCAACGGCGACCCGGATGCGGGCAATATGCCAAGAATTGACCCGGAAACCGGATACGGCCTGGTAACCGATGTATGCCTGAAGCGGAAAATCCGCAACTATGTGGAAACCGCGAAAGAGGGCGAACCGGGCTATCGGATTTATGTCAAGGACAATGTGCCCCTGAACCGCAGCGATGCAGAAGCCTGTTCCTATGTGGGCGTTGACCCCGCCAAGCTCAAAGAAGCAAAAAAGAAGGACGGGAATCTGGATGAAAAAATCCGGGACTTCATGTGCTCCAATTTCTTTGACATCCGTACCTTTGGCGCGGTGATGACTACCTTTGTGAAAGGAGCGCTGAACTGTGGCCAAGTGCGTGGGCCTGTTCAGCTGGGATTTGCCCGGAGCGTTGACCCCATCATGCCCCAGGAAGTGACCATCACCCGTGTCGCCATTACCACGGAGGCTGACGCGGAGAAGAAGGGCACGGAGATGGGGAGAAAATACATCGTTCCCTATGGCCTGTACCGGGCAGAGGGTTACATCTCCGCCAATCTGGCCCGGAAAATCACCGGCTTTTCTGAGGAAGACCTGGAGCTGCTGTGGCAGGCAATTCTCAATATGTTCGAACTGGATCACTCCGCCGCCCGGGGGAAAATGTCTGTGCGGGAACTGATTGTGTTCCGGCACGATTCTGAGCTGGGCAATGCCCCCGCCTACAAGCTGTTTGATTTGGTGAAGGCACAGCGCAAGCCCGATGTGGTAACCCCCAGAGCTTACTCCGACTATCAGGTCAGTGTTGACGAAGAGAAGCTCCCCTCCGGTGTGACCTGTATTCGCATGGGGTGATCTATTCAGAGGAGGATTTCCTTCAGCTGTCCGGTTTGCAGCATTTTGCCTTCTGTCGCCGCCAGTGGGCACTGATTCACATTGAGAAGCAATGGGCGGAAAACTTCCGCACGGTGGACGGCGGCCTGATGCACGAAAGAGCCCATGACCGGGAATTTGAAGAGAGTCGGGGCAACCTGCTGATCAAGCGAGGTGTCAGCATCTATTCTGCGAGCTTGGGCGTTTCAGGGCAATGTGATATTGTGGAGTATTCCCGCAGTGTCAACGGGATTCCGCTGTCCGGCAGGGAAGGACTGTGGCAGCCATATCCTGTGGAGTACAAGCGCGGAAGGCCAAAGGAAGGAAATGCGGACGTACTCCAGCTCTGCGGTCAGGCCATGTGTCTGGAGGAAATGCTCTGCTGCGATATCCCGGAGGGGGCGCTATACTACGGAGAAACCCGGCGGCGGGAACGGGTTGCCTTCACGGAAGAACTGCGGGGCCAGGTTCGGGGACTGCTGGAAGAGATGCACCAGCTCTACCGCCGGGGCTATACACCGAAGGTCAAGCCAACCAAATCCTGCAATGCCTGCTCCCTGAAAGAGCTTTGCCTGCCCAGACTGATGAAAAACCGCTCTGTGTCTGCTTATCTAAAAGCCGCAATGGAGGAGACGCCATGAAACAGCTGCTGAACACATTATTTGTGACCTCCGAGGATGTCTATCTGTCACTGGAGGGAGAGAATGTGCTGGCAAATCGGGACAAGGAGGTGGTTGCCCGGTATCCTCTGCACACCCTGCAAACCATCGTCAGCTTTTCCTATGCCGGCGCCTCCCCGGCACTGATGGGGGCCTGTGCAGAAAAGAATATCGGGCTGGCCTTCTGCACCCCCAGGGGAAGATTCCTGGCCCGGGTCTGCGGAGAAAACAATGGAAACATGCTGCTGCGCCGGGAGCAATACCGGATTGCTGATGATGACCGGCGAAGCTGTGCCATCGCCCGAAATATGATTTTCGGGAAACTCACCAATTCTGCCGCTGTCATCCAGCGCACCCTGCGGGATCACGGTCCTAGAGTGACGGACTGCGGGCTGGAGGACGCGATGGGCACCATCCGGGGCTTGCAGCGTCAGGTGTTGGAGCAGACGGAACTGGAAGCCCTGCGAGGTCTGGAGGGCGTGGGCGCGGCGGCGTATTTTGGCGTGTTTGACCATCTGCTGCTGAGCCGGAAGGAGGCATTCTTTTTCCATGGCCGCAATCGCCGTCCGCCCCTTGATCGGGTGAACGCCATGCTGTCCTTTGCCTACAGTCTTCTGACCCACGACTGTGCCAGTGGGTTGGAAAGCGTGGGACTGGATTCCTATGTGGGCTTTCTCCACCGGGATCGCCCCGGGCGGGAATCCCTGGCGCTGGACTTGATGGAGGAGCTTCGCCCCTGCATGGCTGATCGATTTGTGCTGACTTTGGTCAACAATCGTGTTGTCAAGCCCGAGGATTTTCAAACACAAGACAGCGGCGCGGTGCTGCTGACGGAGGAAGGCCGCAAGAAATTCCTGAAAGCCTGGCAGGAACGGAAAC
>JBJDYG010000090.1:0-38593 GCA_051867075.1 Faecousia sp.
AGGAGGAACAAGAAACATGAAAAAGATTCTTTCTCTGGCTCTGGTTCTGGTTATGCTTCTGAGCTTTGCCGCCTGCGGCGGCAAGACGGAAGCACCTGCCACTGCCGCCGCTGAGACGCCTGCCGATACCGAGGCACCTGCCGCTGCCGCAAACGTGAAGCTGGGCTTCATCTTCCTGCACGATGAGAACTCCACCTATGACCTGAACTTCATGAATGCCGCCAAGGAAGCCTGTGCCGCTCTGGGCCTGTCCGAAGACCAGTATGTGTTCCGCACCAACATTCCCGAAGGCCAGGAGTGCTATGACGCCGCCTGCGAGCTGGCTGATGCCGGTTGCAACATCATCTTCGCGGACTCCTTCGGTCATGAGGACTACATGATTCAGGCCGCTCAGGAATTCCCCGATGTCCAGTTCTGCCACGCCACCGGCACCAAGGCCCATACCGAGGGCCTGAGCAACTACCACAATGCCTTCGCTGCCATCTATGAGGGCCGTTATCTGGCAGGTGTTGCCGCCGGCATGAAGCTCAACGAGATGATCGAGGCCGGTGAGTTCACCGCCGAAGAGGCCAAGATGGGCTATGTGGGCGCTTTCACCTATGCGGAAGTCGTCTCCGGCTACACCAGCTTCTACCTGGGCGCCAAGTCCGTCTGCCCCAGCGTGACCATGGAGGTCACCTTCACCGGTTCCTGGTACGACGAGACCGCTGAGAAGGAAGGCGCCAACAAGCTGATCGCCAACGGCTGCAAGCTGATTTCCCAGCACGCCGACTCCATGGGCGCTCCCACTGCCTGCGAGACTGCCGGTGTGCCCAATGTTTCCTACAACGGTTCCACCATCGCCGCCTGCCCCAATACCTTCATCGTCTCTTCCCGCATCGACTGGGCACCTTACTATGAGTATGTTGTGAACTGTGTGATGAACGGTGAGGCCATTGCCTCCGACTGGACCGGCACCATCGCCACCGGCTCCGTTGTCCTGACCGACATCAACGAGCAGGCTGCCGCCGCCGGTACCGCCGATAAGATTGCCGAGGCTAAGGCCGACATCGAGGCCGGCAAGCTGCATGTCTTCGACATTTCCACCTTCACCGTGGACGGCAAGGCCCTGGACAGCTACATGGCTGACGTGGATACCGATCCCGCTTACACCCCTGACACCGAGGTCGTGGAGAATGGCTACTTCAACGAGTCTGCCAAGCGTTCCGCGCCTTACTTCGATCTGAAGATCGACGGCATCAACCTGCTGGATACCGCGTTCTGATTTTTGAGAATTTCTGGGAGGCCCCGTTTTTCGGGGCTTCCCATTCTCTGCTGCAAAGGGCAGCGCAGTGAAGGCTTCGCCGCGTTGCCCTTTGCAACAGTTTTTTGGAAACTCTGATGAAATCGGCAAGCGCTGATGGCAAAAGATCCGCCACTCAGCCGCAGTCGATTTGATCAGAGGTTCCTTTGATAAAAAAAGGAGTGAGCCCTTTGGAAGAAAAGATCCCTGCGGTAAAGATGCGGAATATCAGCAAGCGGTTCGGCACCGTTCAGGCCAACGACCGGGTGTGGCTGGATATCTACAAGGGGGAGATCCTTGCCCTGCTGGGAGAAAACGGCAGCGGTAAGACAACCCTGATGAACATGCTCTCCGGTATTTATTTCCCTGACGAAGGCCAGATCTTTATCAATGATAAGGAGGCGGTGATCCGCTCCCCCAGAGACGCTTTTGGCTATGGCATCGGTATGATCCATCAGCACTTCAAGCTGGTGGATGTGCTGACTGCCGCCGAAAATATTGTCCTAGGTCTGAAGGAGCCGGGGCGGCTGAACATTGACGAGGTGGCCAGAAAGGTGAAGGCCATCTGTGATGCCTATGGCTTTGATGTGGATCCCTATCAGAAGATTTACAACATGTCCGTTTCCCAGAAGCAGACCGTGGAGATCGTAAAGGTGCTCTATCGCGGCGCGGACATTCTGATTCTGGACGAACCTACCGCCGTACTGACACCCCAGGAGACTGAGAAGCTCTTCGCTGTGCTGCGCAACATGCGTGACGACGGAAAGGCCATCGTCATCATCACCCATAAAATGCACGAGGTGGAGGAGCTTTCCGACCGCGTTGCCATTCTGCGGCATGGCCAGTTTGTGGGAGATATGCTTACGGGCAAGACCAATGCGCAGGAAATGACCAATATGATGGTGGGACGCCCTGTCACGCTGAATATCGACCGCCCGGATCCTGTGGATCCCAAGCCCCGGATTGAAGTGAAGGGGCTGACTGTCCGGGATCCTGAGGGCACACTGAAGCTGGACAACGTGAGCTTCACGGCCAACAGCGGCGAGATTCTGGGAATTGCCGGCATCTCCGGCTGCGGTCAGAAGGAGCTGCTGGAAGCCATTGCCGGTCTCCAGCCTGTGGAAGCCGGAAGCATCTGCTATGTGGAAGATGACGGCCGCCGGGAGGAACTGATCGGAAAGGATCCATTAAGCATTGCCGACATGGGCGTTTGCCTGTCCTTTGTGCCCGAAGACCGTCTGGGCATGGGTCTGGTCGGCAGTATGGATCTGACGGATAATATGATGCTCCGTTCCTTCCGGAAGGGCAGATCCTTTTTCACAGACAGAAAAAACCCCCGCCTTCTGGCGGAACAGGTTGTGAAAGAGCTGGATGTGAACACGCCTGGCGTTACCACACCTGTCCGCCGCTTGTCCGGCGGCAATGTCCAGAAGGTGCTGGTTGGACGTGAAATTTCCTCTGCACCGATGGTGCTGCTTACGGCTTATGCTGTGCGCGGACTGGATATCAACGCTTCCTATACGATCTATGATCTGATTAATAAACAGAAAAAGGCGGGCGTGGCGGTTGTCTTCGTCGGCGAGGATTTGGATGTGCTGCTGGAGCTTTGCGACCGGATTCTGGTGCTTTGCGGCGGAAAAGTAAGCGGAATCGTAGAGGGCAGAGGAGCGTCCAAGCCCGAGGTCGGCATGATGATGACACGTCTGGGAGGGAAAGCCAATGCATAAACAGAACAGCGGTATGCCCATTGTGCATATTTCCAAACGGGCTGCTTTGCCCTGGTACGGCGCCTGGGCCATCCGGGGCGCGGCGATTCTTTTGGCGCTGGTTGTTTGCGCCGTGGTCACAACGGCTCTCACCGGTGAGAATCCTCTGGGTGTTTACAAAACCATGTTTGACGGCGCCTTCGGTACCGAGAGAAAGGCATGGATCCTTGGGCAGAATATTGCAATTCTGCTCTGCGTCTCTCTGGCGGTTACGCCCGCGTTTAAAATGCGCTTCTGGAATGTCGGCGGCGAGGGACAGATCCTTGTGGGCGGCCTTGCCACGGCGGCCTGCATGATCCTTCTGGGCGACAAGCTGCCGGGTTGGCTGCTGATCGTCATCATGCTTCTGGCAAGCTGCACGGCAGGTGCGATCTGGGGCGGTATCCCCGCTATCTGCAAGGCAAAATGGAATACCAATGAGACACTGTTCACCCTGATGATGAACTATGTGGCAACCCAGCTGGTAGCGTTCTTCGTCATTGTCTGGGAGGTACCCAAGGGTGCGGGCAAGATCGGCATTATCAATCAGGCCACCCGTGCCGGTTGGCTCCCCCAGATTGGCAGCTATAAGTACCTGCTGAATATTCTGGTTGTTGCGGTGCTGACGGTGCTGATGTATTTCTATCTGACCCGCTCCAAACAGGGCTATGAGATCGCGGTTGTGGGCGAAAGCGAGCGAACCGCCCGATATGTGGGCATCAAGGTCGGCAAGGTGATTGTACGTACCATGATGATTTCCGGAGGCATCTGCGGTCTTGCCGGACTGCTGCTGGTGGGCGGAACGGATCATACCATTACCACCACCATTGCCGGCGGCAGAGGCTTTACCGCCGTCATGGTTGCCTGGCTGGCAAAGTTCAATCCTCTGGTTATGGTGTTCACCAGCTTCCTGCTGGTGTTCCTGAGCCGGGGAGCCAGCGAGATCACAACCATTTACGGCCTGAACCATTCTTTCGGCGACATCCTCACCGGAATCATCCTGTTCTTCATCATCGGAAGCGAGTTCTTCATTGGCTATCGCCTGAGCTTCCTGAAAAAGACCAAGAAGGAGGCCTAAGGAAATGTTTGATTTTGTATCGTTTTTTCCCCGGGCAGTTGTGCAGAGCATTCCGCTGCTTCTGGGCGCTACCGGTGAAACACTGACGGAGAAATCCGGCAACCTGAACCTTGGTATTCCCGGTATTATGTATGTCGGCGGTATCTGCGGCGTCATCGGTGCGTTTTTCTACGAGCAGACCGGCAGCATAAACGGCTTTCTGGCGGTTATGATTCCCATGGTATGCTGCCTGCTGGGATCTTTGCTGATGGGACTGCTGTACTGCTTCCTGACGGTGACTCTGCGGGCAAATCAGAACGTAACGGGCTTGGCTATGACCACCTTCGGCGTGGGCTTCGGCAATTTCTTTGGCGGCTCCCTGATTAAGCTCACCGGCAGCGAGGTTCCCTCCATCGCCCTGTCTGCCACCAGCAGCTATTTCAGCAGCAGTCTGCCCTTTGCGGACCGGCTGGGTGTGTTTGGAAAGCTGTTTCTGTCCTACGGTTTTCTGGCCTATCTTGCCATCATCATTGCGTTGGTCACATCCTATATCCTGAAGCGTACCCGTGTGGGTCTGCAGCTTCGGGCCGTGGGCGAGAGCCCTGCCACGGCGGATGCCGCCGGTATCAACATTGCCCGCTACAAATTCGTTGCCACCTGTGTGGGAAGCATGATTGCGGGCTTGGGCGGACTTTACTATGTTATGGATTATGCCTGCGGCGTCTGGTCCAACGATGCCTTTGGCGACCGGGGGTGGCTCGCCATCGCCCTTGTCATTTTTACCATTTGGCGTCCCAATGTGGGAATCCTTTCCTCCATTCTTTTTGGCGGATTGTATATCCTGTATCTGTTCATCCCCACCGGAACAAACCTGTCCGTGAAAGAACTGTACAAGATGCTTCCGTATCTGGTTACCATCGTGGTTTTGATTATCACCAGTATGCGCAACAAGCGGGATAATCAGCCCCCCGAAAGTCTGGGCGTTCCCTACTTCCGGGAGGAACGGTAGGACCGCAAAACAAGCAAAACGCCGCCCGGAGCAGCGAATAGAGTAATTTCATCCTGAAATCCAATGAAAAGCAGCCATTTTTCAAATGGCTGCTTTGTCTTTCTCATCTCGATAAGGTATTCAGCGCCTCCCTCGTAAGCAATACCAACCCCAGAGAGATGCCCTTACTTTGCCATGGAAACAGCGTCCGGTCATCCGTTTTATACTGATTCTCAATAAAAAACTTTCATTCGCAAGAATTGAAGTTTTTTGTTAGAGAAGCTGACTGGCTCTCTGACGGCGATGACCGGCAACCCGCTCATAACCACCCTCCGGCTTCAGTCTGGCAATGGTCGGAACCAGAACGCCATGTTTCTTCACGCTTTCAATGAGTTCCAGCATGGAAGAATCGTCCCGAATGCCGAAAGGATTGTCCGGGTGTGTGTAGAGCTGATCTATGGAGATGCTGTAGATGCTGCCTATCGATTCAGGGGATTTGCGAGGGATAAAGCGAGGCTCCTTTTATAAGAGTGTATATGAAAAAAGCACCCAACCGGGTGCTTCAATCATTATGGGAACTGGGAGGATAACAGTATAATTGCTGGATGGATATACAGGGAATTAAGGGGGAGACAGGCTTGAAAAAAGGGCGGAGTTTGCCCAAAAGTTAGCCCATTGGTTAGCCCATTCGGGCGCAGAAGCCCTGAGTTAGCCCATAAAAATCGCATTAAATTAGGTCAAATTGCGTCAAACTATATCAAACAGAAAAACCCCGAAATCCGGAGATTGCGGGGTTTTCGCATCTTTTTCGAAGTAAAAAGTTGAGATTTAGCGCTTGGAGAACTGAGGAGCGCGACGGGCGGCTTTGAGGCCGTACTTCTTTCTTTCCTTCATTCTGGGGTCGCGGGTCATGAAGCCGGCGGCCTTCAGAGAGGCGCGATACTCGGGGTTCAGGGTGACCAGAGCACGGGAAATGCCGTGACGGATGGCGCCTGCCTGACCGGAAACACCGCCGCCGGCGACGGTGACAACGATGTCAACCTTGCCCAGCAGATCGGTGGTGACCAGAGGCTGACGGACAATCAGCTTCAGGGTGTCCAGACCGAAATACTCGTCGATGTCGCGGCCGTTGATGATGATGGAGCCGGTGCCGTTCTCGTAAACGCGAACACGGGCAACGGAGGACTTACGACGGCCGGTGCCGTAAAAATACTTCTTCTTGCTCTCGTACATTCTAAGTTACCTCCAAATTAGTCCAGGTTCCAAACTTCGGGTTTCTGGGCGGCGTGGGGATGCTCAGCGCCCTTGTACAGGTGCAGGCGGGTCAGAGCGTTCTTGCCCAGAGTGTTCTTGGGCAGCATGCCCTTGACAGCCAGCTCCATGGCGTAATCGGAGCGGGCAGCCATCATATCCCGGGCCTTGGTCTCCTTCAGACCGCCGATCCAGCCGGACACGCGGTAGTACTTCTTCTGCTCGGGCTTCTTACCGGTCAAGACAGCCTTGTCGGTGTTGATGATGATGACGTTATCGCCGCAGTCGACGTTGGGGGTGAAGTCGACCTTGTGCTTGCCGCGCAGCAGGTTAGCGGCGGCGACAGCGGTACGGCCCAGGGGCTTGCCGGCAGCGTCGATCACATACCACTTGCGCTCCAGGGTCTCCTTCTTCAGCAGAGTAGTGGACATTATGATTTCCTCCAGTTGGATTAAAATATTTTGACATTCTCAGGCGCATGAAGTACAATGTCTTCACGACGCCTGAATTTTATACCATAATAAAAATCAAATGTCAACACCAATTTTGAGAAAATTTACGAAATCCTGAGTGATCTCCAGAATGCTCGCAAATGCTCAATTATACGCTTGTTTTTTCGCATTCTATTTTAACTGTTTTTCGGAGGAAATCCAACTATGCAAAAGCTGATGGGGCTTGTCCGCCGCTGCGTGGACGATTACAACATGATCGAAACCGGGGACCATATTGCCGTGGGTGTGTCCGGCGGCAAGGATTCTCTTGTGCTGCTGGCACTGCTTTCCGGGCTGCGGGAATACTTCAGCAAGCCCTTTGCGCTGGAGGCCATCACGATTGATATGGGACTGGGGATGGACTATTCCCAGGTAGGGGCGTTTTGCGAAGAGTGGAAGGTGCCCTATACCATCGTCAAAACCGAGATCGCCCCCATTATTTTTGACCACCGGAAGGAAAAGAACCCCTGTTCCATGTGTGCGAAAATGCGCCGGGGTGCGCTGAATCAGGCGATTCTCGACAAGGGCTTCAATAAGCTGGCGCTGGGACACCACTATGACGATGCGGTGGAGACGTTTCTTATGTCCCTGCTTTTTGAGGGCCGCATCAGCTGCTTTCAGCCGGTGACCAATCTGGACAGGACCGGCATCGTGCAGATCCGTCCCATGCTCTACATCCACGAAAAAACCGTGGACAATTTTGCCACCCGTATGAGTCTGCCGGTACTGCAAAACCGTTGCCCCGTGGACAAGACCACCAAGCGGGAGGAGATCAAGCAGCTGATTTTTGAACTGTCCAAGACCTATCCCGACCTGAAGGAGCGGATTTTTGGCGCTATGCAGCGGTATCCTCTGCCGGAGTGGGAGCCTCATGGGCGCTACAGGCGTCCGAAAGAGCAGGAATAATCTGGCAGGAAACGGGCATACTTCCTCCATAAGGAGGCGGCAGAATATGGTAAAAGGCATTTCCCGGCAGGTGATCGTGGTGCATTCTCCGGATCCCAAGCTGTTTGAACAGGCGATCTTCATTCTCAAGGACAGCGCGGTGGGGGAGGGAATTTCCGACGAGGCGCTCCTGAAGGAGGCCCAGAAAGCCATTCACAGCGGGGACAGGCAGGGGAAAAAGCGGCACCTTTATCTTTACGGCGCGGTGTGGGCCACCGGCGGAGCATTGCTGACGGGGCTTGTATGGCTGGTAACGGCACTGTTTTAGCTTGCGAAACCGCCGGGTATATGGTACAATCTGCCCATAAGCGATGGTGCAAATGGCATCTTTGCGAAGGAGCGGCTCAAAGTGGCCGCCCCTGCCCGGAAAAAGGCCGGATTTTGGGAAGAAAAGAGAGAAAACTATGCGAATTGGAACCATCGAAGTGAACAATCCCCTGTTCCTGGCGCCTATGGCGGGTGTTACCGACTGGGCGTTCCGTACGATTTGCGCGGAACTGGGTGCGGGGGTGACCGTCACGGAAATGGTATCCTCCCGGGCGCTGGTGTACAAGGATCAGAAGAGCGCCAAGCTGCTCAGAAAGAACGGGGGCAGTCTCTGCGGCGCTCAGATTTTTGGCAACGACCCGGATACCATGGCAGAAGGAGCGCGGCTGGCGTTGGAAATTTCCGGCTGCGATTTTCTGGACATCAACATGGGCTGCCCCATGCCGAAGGTCGCAAACAACGGCGACGGGTGCGGTCTGATGCGCACGCCGGAGCTGGCGGGAAAGATCGTGGAAGATGTGGTGAAAGCAGTGGAGGTTCCCGTCACCGTCAAGTGCCGTCTGGGTTGGGACAAGGGCAGCGTCAACGTGCTGGATTTTACAAAACGCATGGAGGACAGCGGCGCCGCAATGGTGACGGTGCACGGGCGTACCCGGAGTATGCTCTACAGCGGCGTTGCAGACTGGGATACCATCCGCAGGGTCAAAGAGCAGCTTTCCATTCCCGTCATTGCCAACGGAGATATCACCGGCGGTGAGGCGGCGGTGCGGTGCTTAAAACGAACCGGGGCGGACGGTCTGATGATCGGCCGCAGCGTGTTCGGTGACCCCTGGATTTTTGAGGAAGTCAGAGCCGCCCTTGACGGGGCGGAATACCCCGGGCGCCCTGTCCTCAAAGACCGGGTGGCGGTGGCGGTGCGGCAGTTTCAGCTTGCCGAGGAGGACCATGGGGAGCATATTGCCTGTCTGGAAGCTAGAAAGCATTTTGCCTGGTACTTAAAGGGCGTTCCCCACAGCGGATACTATAAAAATCAGATTTCATCCCTGACCACTATGGAGGACATTTACCGGGTAGCGAAGGACGTTGTACGGGATTTGCAGTAACAGAAAGCAGGATGCCGGGGAATGGAGAGTTGAAAGTTGAAAGCGGAAGGGTTGAAAGTTGAAGGTATCGCTTTCGCGGTGTATTTCTAAGGAACCTCTGAATAAATCGTCTGCGGCTGATCGGCGAATCTTTTGCCTTATCCGTTCAGTTCTCAAAACGGGAAATACATACAGTATTCCCTCGTTTTTAGAACTTTCGGCTAAGTCAAAATCTTCTGCCGTCAGCCCTTGCCGATTTAATCAGAGCTTCCCTAAATGTATATCGACCTGACTCAGCAGACAGAACAATTGTAATTGAGCAGTGGAACCGCCTCAGCTCCCGCATCTATGAGGGAGCTGGTACGCCGCAAGGCGTGCGTGGGGGAGTCCGCGGTGAGTTACCCAAATTCCCGGAAATCGTGGACGAATTCGGGGCGCTTTGTTCGGACTCTCCCCGACCATCGCTTCGCTCGGGCCCCCCCCTCGTAAACGAGGGGGGGCAAGGCGTTGTACTGTAAACTATATTTTATCGTTTGGCAGACTTGGCCCGGTTACCTTGTTTCAATCATTTCCGAAGGAAATACCATAAGTTTCCGCTTTTCACTCTCAATTTCCGTCCCGCCCAATTTTTTCCGCTGATAAAAACAAAGCCGCTTCATACCCTAATCCAAGAGGTGAGGATATGAAGCGGCTTTTGGCGTCCATACTGATTTTACCCATGCTGGTGCTGCCCGTCCGGGCGCAGACCGTTAAATGGGTGGATTTCGATGTTTCCTATGAATCCATGAAATACGCACTGGATCAGGATATTGCCACATTCGATCAGGAAAAGCACATTTCCTGGATCGACACTCTGGCGTTGGCTGCCTGCCGAACCGGAGGAAAATGCGGCTTGTCCTCGGTGAAGCAGGCGGTGGCGGATTTGAAAAAGGACAAGTCCCCGGAGGAACTTCTGGGCGATTTATATAAGTATTATGACTACTATCACAGAGCCTATTCCGCCACTCTGGGCGGCCTCGTGGGCAGCTATGCCATCGAAAAGGACGGACAGTGGGTGCCATCCTACGGCCTGAAAGCCTTCAGCCCCATTGCGGCGGGGTATGGCTACAGCCATTGCGACGATTTTGGCGTTGCCCGTTCCTTTGGCTTCCGGCGAAAGCATCTGGGCAACGACCTGATGGGCTCTCAGGGGACGCCTATCGTGGCGGTGGAGGGCGGCGTAGTGGAGGCCATGGGCTGGAACCGCTACGGCGGCTGGCGGGTGGGTATCCGCTCCTTTGACAGCCGACGCTACTATTATTATGCCCACTTGCAAAAGGACACGCCCTTCGCCCCGGGACTGGCTGTGGGCGACACCGTTCAGGCGGGGGATCTCATCGGCTTTATGGGCAGAACCGGCTATTCTGACAGGGAGAACGTTAACAATATTGAGACGGTACACCTGCATTTTGGCCTGGAGCTGGTGTTTGACGAGAGCCAGAAGGAATGCAATTCGGAAATATGGATTGATGTTTACGACATTGTGCGTCTGCTGTCCGGTCACCGAAGCAGCATTCAGAAAACCGCCGACGGCTGGGGCCGGGTGTATCCCTACCGGGACCTGGATATTGGAGATTATCCCAAAACCACACCGTAGGGGAGGGACACCGTGCCTGGGCGGAATTGTTCTCCTCCCGGAATTTCTCGCCGGACAGGAGCCTTGCATAGGCTTCCAGGGCATCAGCCATAATTTCCTCAGCGCTGGAGTCGGCTTGTCAAGAGAAAGACAATGTTATAGGCTATAATACACAGGAAGCGGGGGGATGGCATGATCGTCTGCGACTGCCTTTGGGAGACGATGAAGCGCAAAGGCATTTCCCGATATAAGCTGATCAAGGAATACGGAATCAGCTCGGGGCAGTTGGACAGGATCCGTAAGGGGTAGAACACCAATATGTATACCCTTGACTCTTTGTGCAGGATTCTCCAGTGCCCGGTGGAAGATATCGTTGAATACAAAGAGGATGAATAAACGCGTGCCGCGAAATTGCGCGGCACGCGTTTTCTCATCCGATAAATTTTTTGAAAAACTCTGCGGTGTCGTCATTGCACCGCACCGCGTCGGGCAGGGCGATGTTGACGTGGAACACGTGGGAAACGGTTTTATCCTCCTCGGTTCCATAGCATTTCCACTGGCTGTCCACACCTTTTTCCCGAAGCAGATTGTACATTGGCTCGGCGTTTGCCCGGAGAAAATCATGGCAGGCGGTGGTGATGAACGCGGGAGGATATGCCTGCGTGATGGCGGTAAGTACCTGCAGACGGGGATCGTCGGCGGGAATGGCTTTGCCCAAATAGTCAAGCTGCAGATTCCTTCTCGGAAGGGCTGCCTGGGCGGCCAAATCGTAAAGACCGCAGTTCAGACCCAGAGCCCGGATGCGGATACGGGGCAGCTGCAGTGAAAACAATGCAGCGTATTCGGGATTGGCTGCAATGGCTGCGTACTGGCTGGCAAGCTGGGCGCCGGCAGAGTCGCCCACCAGAAAAATCCGGTCAGGATCCAGGTGATAGCGCTGGGCGTTTTGCACGACCCACTGCAGCACTGCGTTGGTGTCGATGAGCGGGGTGGGGAACTTCCACTTGGGGGCGAGACGGTAGTTGAAATTGACAAAGGCGAAGCCCCGCCGCGCCATATCCATACCGTATCGGCGGTAGATTTCCTTGCTGCCGTAGACATAGCCGCCGCCGTGGATACTGACGATGGTGGGCAGCGGCGCGTCGGCGCCGTCGGGATAATAAACGTCCAACAGACTGTCGGTTCCGTGAGCGCCGTAGGAAATGTTGCGGCATTCGGTGACGCCGGTGGGAAGGGGAATGGCGGCGTCCCGCTTGCGGTCGGAGCGAGCCGCGAATACACGGAAAAGGTGACCCTGGAATGACATGACAATTCCTCCTGAAATGATTTTCAGATTTCTTAAGATTATTATAGCACTTGAGAAGAGGGAAATGTTAAGAAATCGCAAATTGTTGAACAACAAAAGCAGCCGTTCGGCGCGAACGGCTGCTTTTGTACAGGCTTTTTATTCCAGTGTCAGATGGTTCTCCTCCAGCGCCTTGCGAATGGCAATTGCCAGAATGGGGGCAAAGATGAGGGCAACCACGGCGTTGAAAATGGTGGCGGGGAGCTTGCCGATGACGGTGAGCAGCGCTGCGTCGGGAGTCAGACCCTTGATGAGAAGGCCGCTGTAGAAATAGCTCTTGGCGAGGTACAGTGCGGCGTAGGTAACGGCACCGGCCAGCGTGGCGAGAATTGCCTTGACGTAGCCAAAGTTCTTCTTTCCCGCCCGAATAACGAGACCGGCGACCAGTCCGTAAGCGCCCTTGGTCAAAAAGGTGATCCAGCACTCAGGCAGGTACAGCGGGTTCGTGATATCATAGATGGCGGAACCGAGGCCGGAGGCAAGACCGCCCAGCCAGGGACCAAGAAGAATGCCGCTGAGTGCACACATAATGTTGCCCAGATGGAAGGACGTGGTGCCTGCGATGTCCAGCGGCAGGGTGATGCGCAATGCGGAACCGGCTACAGTCAAAGCTGCCATCAGCGCTGTGAAAACGAGTTTCCGTGTGGTCAAAGTTTTGCTCTTTTCCATATTGTGTTCCTCCCTGATTGGTATGGCAATAGTATAGCGAATTCTGGCTATAAATATAGTGCCAAAATTATGATATAAAATAAGGCCAGAATGAAAATGGGCAGGAAAAGCGAATGGATTTACCAAAACAAACTAAAATCGCCAAAAACACTGTACAGAAATTAAAAAAGATGCTATAATACCATCAGGTTGATACCATTACCGGGTAAATTATGAAAGGGGAACTTTACAATGAGACTGATTCGTGCCAAGGATTACAACGATGTGAGCCGCAAGGCCGCAAACATCATCGCGGCCCAGATTTATCTGAAGCCCGACTGCGTGCTGGGTCTGGCAACCGGCAGCAGCCCCGTGGGTACTTACAAGGAACTGATCGCCAAATATGAGGCCGGCGACCTGGACTTCTCCCAGGTAAAAACCGTGAATCTGGATGAGTATGTGGGCCTGACAAAGGATCACGACCAGAGCTACGCTTACTTCATGCGCACCAACCTGTTCGATCATGTGAATATCGATCAGGCCAACTGCAACATTCCCAACGGCATGAATCCCGACGCAGAAGCCGAGTGCGCCCGGTATGATGCCGTGATCGATGCTTTTGGCGGCGCGGACCTGCAGCTGCTGGGTCTTGGCCCCAACGGCCATATCGGCTTCAATGAGCCTGCCGAGGCTTTTGTCAAGGGTACCAACAAGGTGGCGCTGACCGCCTCCACCATCGATGCCAACGCCCGGTTCTTTGCTACCCGGGACGACGTCCCTACCCACGCCTACACCATGGGCATCGGCTCTATCATGAAGGCCAAGCGGGTCCTGCTGGTGGTCAACGGTGCAAACAAGGCTCAGGCCGTGAAGGATTGCTTCTTCGGACCCATCAAGCCTCAGGCGCCCGGCTCCATCCTGCAGCTGCACCCCGATTTCACTCTGGTGGCTGATGAGGCTGCCCTGTCTTTGGTGAAGGATCTGCTGTAATTGCATAATATCTCTGGTCCCGGAACGGCTTGCCGTTCCGGGATTTTTCTTGACAATCCGAGTGCTAAAACGTAAAACCGTTATAAAAAATACTTAACACCGTTATATCAAGGAGAGAGAAATATGAGGATTTCGTATAATTACCAATACAGGGACTACCCAGAGGCGCCGGAACTGACGAGCAAAAGTATAGCCATCGGCAAACTGACAAGCTGGCCGGTCGGCGTTTTGGTGTTTCTGTTTGTGGCTGGTGGTGTCGAGAATTGGCTGAGAGACATAGGAGTTAACCATGATGCGGCTTTGTGGATCGCGTGGCTGGGCGGGGTGATTGGGGTTCCGCTGCTTTTGATAAAACTGCGGGCAAAAGCCTTTGAAAAGCTGAACAAACGGTACATGGAGCAGCTTAAGCGGTGGCAGAGCACAGACCCCCAGCGCTACCTGCGGGCAGCCCAGGAGCTTCAGAGAAGGCAGAACACGAAATAACAGAGTTTGAAAACCCGGAGGAATCTCCGGTTTTTTGTTGTCAAAACGCATATCAGCACCAAAACCGGGCATCCTCTTTACAGAAAGGGGCTGCCAATTATGGAATTTATGTATTCGGAAACCAGAAAGAATCTGGTTCGTTCCTTTGCAGGGGAGTCGCAGGCCAGAACCCGGTACACTGTCTATGCCGGGGTTGCGCGGAAGGAAAACTGCGAATGGATTGCCCGGGTGTTCGAGGAAACCGCTGCAAACGAAGCCGTCCACGCGGAGGAATTTCTGGAGATGCTGCAGCAGATGGGGGGCTGCAGCGAGAATGTGGAGGTTAACGCGGGATATCCTTTCCAGCTTGGAACGACAGCGGAGAATCTGGGCTTTGCCGCCGACGGGGAGAAGGACGAGCATGACGACGTTTACCCCGGATTTGCGGAGATGGCCCGGCGGGAGGGCTTCAAGGACGCGGCCCGTCTTTGGATGCAGATTGCCCGAATCGAGGGAGTTCATCACAACCAGTTCAAGTCTTTGGAGGAGCAGCTTATCAAGGGCGAGCTGACGGAAAAGGAGGATCCCATCCGCTGGCGGTGTCTGAACTGCGGCTACACCTACGAGGGCATCCGCGCCTGCGATCCCTGCCCGGTCTGCGGTAAAAGCGCAGGCTGGCAGGAGGGAGAACTGGACCGGAAGGAAATGGACGAAGGAAAATCGTAAAATGCACGCCAGGCCTTCCCCAAAGGAGAAGGCCTGGCGGCTGCACCGCATAATTGCGATTTACCCTGTTCCCGACGGAGCGGAGGGGTACATAGGATGGGTATTTCTCAGGACAAATCACAACTTTTGCAACTTTCTGTTTACAGACGCCGGGGTTATGTGATATGATAACCCCCAGGATTACAGAAAACAGAGGTTACGCGCGATGAATTACATTGTATTGGATATGGAATGGAACCAGCCCTGGCCCGGATCGCCTTCTTCCAGGAAGGTGCTGCCCGTGGACATACGGGGAGAGATTATCCAAATCGGCGCCGTCCGGATTTCGGAGGATCAGTTCGTTCAGGATGAGTTCCAGATTATGATAAAGCCCAAGTATTACCGCCACCTGAACCGCAGAGTCAGCAAGCTCACCGGAATCAAGGAGACTCAGCTGCGGGAGGAGGGCGTGCCCTTTCCAGAGGCCATTGAACGGTTCAAAAGCTGGTGCGGAGAAGATGTGGTGTTCCTGACCTGGGGCTTTGATGACATTGGCATTCTGAGGGAAAATCTGCGGCTTTTCGGGCTGGACGAGGGATTTACGGCAAAATGGTACAATGCCCAGATGATGTTCAATGCCCAGACCGATGGTTCCACCTCCCAGAAGGCGCTGAAAACCGCTATGGAGATGTTCAGCATTGAGGCCACCCGGCCTGCCCATGACGCCCTGGGTGACGCTTACCACACGGCATTGATTTGTGCCATGCTGGATCTGAAAAGAGGAGCGGCGGAGTACGACGCGGCACTGAAGAGTCATGAAAACGGTTTTCATGGCGCGGAGCTTCCCGGCTGTATCGCCCGGAAGGTGTTCTATGACTATGCCGACAAGCGTGCGGCCCTTGCCGCCATGTCCGGGGAAGAGAACAAGTGTCCTGTCTGCGGTGGACGGATGCTGGGATCGAGGTGGTTTGCCCAGCCGGGACACCGGTATATGGATCTTGCTGCCTGCCCGGAGCACGGGAAGTTTCTCATTCGGGTACGGCTTTCCCAGCAGCCGGACGGGCTGGTGCGGGTCAGCCGCCTGACCTATGAAGCCACCTCCGAGGCAGCGGAAGCCTATGCCCGCCGGGCAGAAAAGGCCGATCCGGAGGAAACGCCCCGTCCTCGCCGCCGCCGCAGAAGAAGCACTGCCGCCAAACAGGAAACCAGGGAAGAATAACGACCAGGCGCGCCCGGTGGGCGCGCCTGATTTTTGTAGAAAGTGGGAGGAGAATTTCCTCAGAAAAACCATCTCACCGTCCATGACGCCATAAAAAAGCCCACGAAGTCCGCAAATAAGGCTGCCGGGATGGTGTAGCGGGTCTTTTTGATACCTGCTGCGCCAAAATAGACACTGATGGTGTAAAACGTCGTTTCCGTGGACCCCAACATCACCGCCGCCGTGCGGCCAATCTGGGAATCCACTCCGTAGCGCGCCATCAGCTCTGCGCCTACCGCAAGGGCGGCGCTGCCGCTGATGGGACGGATGAGTACAAGCATGGCGGTCTCCGGCGGAATGCCGAAAAGGGAAAACACCGGGGAAAGCAGCCGCCCAAGAAGCTCCACTGCTCCGGACGAGCGGAGCATGTGCACCGCCGTCAGCAGCAGGATCAGCGCCGGAAGGATGGACGCAAGCAGCCTCAGTCCGTCGGCGGCGCCCTGAAGGAGAATGTCGTAGGCATTTTCCCGTTTCCGAAGAGCCAGTGCCGCTGCCAGAAACAGGAGCACCGGGACAATGTAATCCGTCATCTCCGCCAGACCTTTCCCAGCAGCCACGCCGCCGTGACGCCCAGTCCGGCGGAGCACAGACTGGTAACCCAAACTGCCGGAAGAATGTCAAAGGGAGTGGTGCAGCCCAGGGCGCTGCGAACTGCCGCCACATTGGCGGGAATCAGCTGTATAGAGGCGGTATTCAGCACGATGAGGCGGCACAGCTCGTCCGTGGCGGTGTCTCCCCGCTTCATCCGCTTCGCTGCTTGGATGCCCATGGGTGTAGCGGCGTTGCCAAGTCCAAGGAAATTGGCGCAGATATTGGCGCTCAAATCTCCGGCAAGGGCGGCGTCCTTCTTCGTGCCGGGAAATACCCGGTGCAGCAAGGGCCTGAGCAGTCTGGAAAGTATATCCGTAACGCCCACATGCTCTATCAACCGCCCGACTCCCGCCCACAGGCACAGGCTTCCCGCCATGGACACGGCAAGACTCACCCCCGATTGAGCGCCGCTGACCGTTGCCGCCGCCAGCGCGCTCCCATTTCCGAGCAGGAGCGCACAGAGAATACTCAGCAGTACAATGCCCGCCCATATCCAGCTCATGACCATGCGCATTCCTCCTTCGGTGTACAATATGCTGGTATCGCCGGAAAATGAATGGGTATTTTCTACAAAATCCGCTTTTATGCGCAAAAAGTATTTGACTACGGTGGGGGGAAGGGGTATAATGATAATACAAATAAGTCGTTAAGTGGCTGCCGCATGGCCTGAAACGACGGGAGGGAGCTGACCGCAATGAAGTCTACGGGCATTATCCGGAAGGTGGACGATCTCGGCAGAATCGTGCTGCCCATTGAACTGCGCCGCACACTGGACATCGCGGAGCGGGATGAATTGGAAATCTACATGGAGAATGATCGCATCATCTTGCAGAAGTTCGAACCGGCGTGCATTTTCTGCGGTTCTTCCCGGGGATTGATCGCTTATCGGCATAAGAATGTCTGTCAGGATTGCATCAGAAAAATGGCGGAGTATTGAAAAATGAAGCCCTGAATGACTTTCGTCATTCAGGGTCTTTTAACGCAATGTCGTAAACCACATTTTTTGGCAATCCCAGCTCTGCGGCGGTCTGCTTTACCGCATCCTTGCGGCTGAGGCCCTCCGCAATCAGCTGGGCGACCCGGGCGGCAGCGTCGCCCTCCGTGGCGGTCTGCTTTTTCACCTCCGGCGCTCCGGCGACGATGAGGACGAATTCCCCTTTTGGGGGTGTTTCGGTGTATTTTGCGAGAGCCTCCCCGAGGGTGGTGCGGATGACCTCCTCGTGAAGCTTGGTCAGTTCCCGGCACAGGCTGACGGGACGGTCAGAACCAAAGGCCTCGGACATATCTTCCAGGGTGGAAACCAGCTTGTGGGGCGCTTCGTAGAAGATCATGGTGCGGTTTTCGTCCCGCAGGGCGTCCAGGTGCTCCCGGCGGCTTTTTTTCGCTGTGGAGAGAAAGCCCTCAAAGCAGAAGCGTCCGGTGGACTGCCCGGAAATGCTCAGCGCCGTAATGGCGGCGCAGGGACCGGGGATGGCACAGACCGTGATGCCCGCAGCGGCGCACTGTTTTACCAGATCCTCGCCGGGGTCGGAGATGGCGGGACTGCCCGCGTCGGAGACCAGCGCACAGGTTTCTCCGGCGAGAATTCGGTCCACAATCCGGTCTCCCTTCATGGCCTTGTTATGCTCGTAGTAGCTGACAAGGCTTTTTTTGATGCCAAGATGGTTCAGCAGCTTCAGCGTCACCCGGGTGTCCTCGGCTGCGATGAAGTCGGCGTTTTCCAGCGTTTCCCGGCAGCGCAGGGAAATATCCCCCAGATTGCCGATGGGGGTGGGGACGAGATACAGCATTCCTGCCATGTTAAACCTCCTTGGTGTGGTAGATCCGGCGGTATTGCTCGGTGGGGGCGCCGAGGGCGTCATGGAGGATGATTTCCTCCCATTTCAGGCACGGCTTGCCGCCTTTTCGCAGCTGCAGAAGGATCAGATTTACCGGCGAATTTGCCTGATGGCGTACAAGACACAGCCGCTTGGCTTCCAGACCCGCTTCAGACCCCCGGATAATCAGCTCCGCCAGACGTTCCGGTCGGTGGACGAGAAAGAAGTCCCCGCCATATTTCAGTGCCCAGGCAGCAGCCTTGAACAGCTCCCCGGGACTGCAGGCATCCTCCCGCCGGGCCAGCGGCGTGGTGAGGCTTGCGGGGCCGCCGGAAAAATAGGGAGGATTGGAGATGCAGACATCGAAAGAACCCGGTGGAAAGCGGCTGGGAACTTGCCGCACATCGGCGCATATACTCTCCAGGCGGGCTGTAAGCCGGTTGCAGCGGATGTTGTCGAGGGCCGCCAGGTGGGCATTTTCCGACAGCTCCACACCGGTGACGCGGCAGCTTTCATTGACGGCGCACAGCAGCAGCCCCAGTGTGCCGCAGCCGGAGCCGAGATCCAGCACCCGGGCATTTTTCGGCAGCTTTATAAAATGGGACAGCACCATGGAATCGGTGCTTAAGGGAAAGGCGCCTTCCGCAAGATTCAGGGTATATCCGTTGGGTAACTGCTCCATAAGTGCCTCCGGGGAATGGAATTTCCGCGCTGTTTTCAATAAAAGAGAGCCTTTGTAACGATTCAGTCGAACCCCAAATTTCTCAAATAAACCCTCGTGAATGCTGTGGTGGTTGCTGTAAGAGCGTCTGTGTGAGTGGATGGGCTGAAAGTTGAGGCATCGCATTGCAACTGATTTGAATCATTTCCGAAGGAAATACCTTAACTTTCCACTTTCAGCTGTTGATTCGCTCAACGATCATTCAGATAAGAGTTTTTGGCGTGATTGAATAGTTACGAGCCTTTTAGGGAAGCTCTGATGAAATCGGCGAGAGCGGATGGCAAAGGATCCGCCACTCAGCCGCAGATGATTTACTGTGAAAGCTCCGCATTCACAGTAAAATTTCAAATAAATGCCAGCATCTCGCCCCTTACGGGGCAACCGATGCTGATGCATATAAATCCCCATGCGCTAACCGCTTTCATGGTTTGTGGCGCAATTGTATCGCATGGGGATTTATTCAGAGGTTTCTTAGAGGTGCCAACAAAAAACCGGCCTGCGCAAGCGCTTGCGCAGGCCAATTCGGGTCTGGGAGAGAAATTACACTTCCTCGATAGCCTCAGCGGGGCACTGATCAGCGCAGGAGCCGCAGGAGACGCAGATGTCGGGGTTGATTTCGTACTTGCCGTCACCCTCGGAAATAGCCTCGACGGGGCACTGCTCGGCACAGGAGCCGCAGGCGACACAGGCGTCAGTAATGTTGAAAGCCATGGTATTACCTCCATTGTCTAAATATGTATTGCACGTTAGAGCATTAACGTAAACTCATTGTAGCATGGATTTCGGAAAATGCAATTCCTTTTTTCAAAAAGTTCTGAATAATTTTTTCCTGGGGTGGTGAAAATTTTCCGGAAAAGGAAGCGATGAAATCCTTATCGCAGGCTAACGTAGGAGGGATACCGTGCATTACGATATGCTGACCGCCGACCTGATTCAGCGCTCGGCGCAAATGGCCCGAAGCCTGGGGCACAGCTATGTGGGCTCTGCCCATCTGCTGCTGGTGATGGCGCGGGAGCCGGGCACCGCAGGGCAGCTGCTGCGGCTTCTGGGGATGGATCCGGATTTAACGGAGGCAATGGTTCGGCTGCTGTACGGGATGGGTACCCCGGAGCTGCCCCTGCCCCAGGGGCTGACCGGGGAGGCGAGAGACCTGCTCCGAGGGGCGGCGCGGGAAGCAAGGCAGCTTTGCTGCAGGGAAATTACGCCCCAGCACCTGCTGCTGGCAATGGCCAGGCGGGAAAACAGCGGGGCGGGCGAGCTGCTGAGGCTCAACGGTGTCAGCGCAGACGCGCTGTTTACCCATACGGTGGATTATTTGCGCTGGGAGCAGGGTTCTCCCGTGAGAGGAAAAAAGGAGGCGGTCACAACGAAACTTTTGGAACAGTTCAGCGAGGATCTGATCCTCAAGGCATCGGCTATGGAGCCGGTTATTGGCCGGGAAAAGGAAATCGATATGGTCATCGGTATCCTGTGCCGGAAGAACAAGAACAATCCCGCATTGGTAGGGGAGCCGGGGGTGGGAAAAACTGCCATCGCCGAGGGCCTTGCCCAGCGGATGGCAGTGGGCAATGTGCCGCCTCAGCTGAAAGACAAGCGGCTGGTGAGTCTGAATATGGCTTCCTTGGTTGCGGGCACCAAGTACCGGGGAGAATTTGAGGAACGGCTGCGGGATGTGCTGGGAGAGATTCGCCGCAGCGGGGATGTGATTCTTTTTGTGGATGAGATGCATACCATTGTGGGTGCGGGAGCCGCCGAGGGCGCCATTGACGCGGCGAATATCTTCAAGCCCGCTCTGGGGCGGGGAGAACTGCAAATGCTGGGGGCGACCACCCGGGAGGAATACCGGAAATATATCGAAAAGGACGCGGCGCTGGAGCGGCGGTTCCGCCCTGTGGTGGTGGAGGAACCGGGGGAGGAAGCAACCCTGGCGATTCTCCGTGCCTTAAAGCCGGGGCTGGAACGGCACCATCACCTGCGGATCTCCGAGGACGCGGTGAAGGAAGCGGTGCGGTTGTCCCGGCGGTATCTTCCCGATTTGTATCTGCCCGACAAGGCCATCGATCTGCTGGACGAAGGCGCTGCCCGGGCGAGGATGGAGGAGATGCAGCTGTCCCGGGGCGGCCCTGCCAGGAAGGAACTGGAGCAGGAGCTGAATGAAGCGGTGCGGGAGCGGAAATTCGAAAAAGCTGCCGAACTGCGGGATAAGATGCAGCATCTGTCAAAGCCTGCCGAGGGGAAGCGTTCCCGGTGCGTGACGGGAGCAGACATTGCCTGGGTGGTCTCCGCCCGAACCGGTATTCCCGTGGGACGTCTTACCGCCGGGGAGCGGGAGCGGCTGCTGGGGTTGGAAGGTCTGCTGTCTTCGAAGGTGGTGGGGCAGAGCAAGGCGGTCAGCGCCGTAGCGGAGGCAGTACGCCGGGGATACTGCGGTATACGGGACGCCAACCGTCCCATCGCCTGTCTGCTGTTCACCGGCCCTACCGGTGTGGGAAAAACGGAGCTGTGCCGGGCGCTGGCGGAGGAGGTCTACGGCAGCCGGGACGCTATGATCCGGCTGGATATGACGGAATATATGGAAAAGCAGTCGGTTTCCCGGCTGATCGGCGCGCCTCCCGGGTACGTCGGCTACGAGGAGGGCGGAAAGCTGACCGAGGCGGTGCGGCGGCGGCCTTACTGTCTGGTATTGATGGATGAGCTGGAAAAAGCACACCCGGACGTGCTGGGAATTTTGCTGCAGATCATGGAGGAGGGCGTGCTGACAGACTCCACCGGGCGGCGGGTGAGCTTTAAAAACGCCATCGTGGTGATGACCTCCAACGTAGGCGGTCAGATTCGGGGAGAGGGGCTGGGCTTCTGCGCGGGAGGCCGGAGCGCGGAAATCGGAGAAGCCCTCCAGCAGGCGTTTTCTCCGGAATTTCTGGGGCGGATCGATCAGACAGTGTGCTTTGAGCCTCTGGGAAGCGGCGCCATGGAGGCCATTGTCTGGAAATACCTGCGGCAGCTTCAGGAGCGGACGGCGGCGCTGGGAACCCAGCTGACGCTCCCCCCGGAGCTGGCGGCGGTGCTGCTGAAGAGGTGCCCCGGCAAAGACGGCGCCCGGCAGATCCGGCGGCTGGTGCAGACCGAGGTGGAAGGGCCGCTGGCGGGCTTTCTGCTGCGCTGCGGCAAAAAACCTGCCCGGGTAAAGCTGCGGCTGGAGGACGGACAGATCGCTTTTTAGCAGGATGAGAGACTTGCCAGTCCTGCCGTAGGAAATACAGAGCCTGTGTATGGGCTGCCGCCTGGGGGTGTCCTCCTGCAGGGGGGCACGGAAATCTGAAATGAACCTGAGAAAAAACGCATGTTTATTAGAACAGATATTCGAAATACCCCCGCTTTTTCAGTTCGAATCCAAAAATCCCTGAGAAAAAGATTGATTTTTTCCCTCTCGGGTAGTATACTGTCTGTAAATGGAGTAAAAGGGCAGTAAAATGGAGTAAAAGGGAAAGGCGGGTGAGCAGCGTGATTGGAAAATACAGTGCGAAACTGGACGATAAGAGCCGTCTTTTCGTACCCTCCAAGCTGAGGGCGGAACTGGGGGGTACTTTTTTTGTGACCCTGGGCGTCAACTGCGGTCACCGCTGTCTCACCGTTTACACCGCTGAAGAGTGGAAGCGCCTTTCCGACAACTATAACGCGTTGAGTATTTCCCAGAAAGCCGGCGCTACCAGCCTGATCTTCATGAACGCTGCCGAGTGCGCCCCGGATAAACAGTTCCGGTTCAGCCTGACGCCGTTTCTGCTGAACTATGCCGGCATCGACCGGGAGGTTATGATCGTAGGCAGGGCGGGACAGGCGGAAATCTGGGACGCGGGAGAATTCAATGCCTTTGAACAGGAGAATCTGACCCCCGAAAAGCTGCTGTCATCGTTGGAGGCAATCGGGCTATGAGTGAATTTTATCATGTTTCCGTGCTGCTGGAGGAGTGCATCGAGGGCCTTGCCATCAAGCCTGACGGCATCTATGTGGACGGCACACTGGGCGGCGCGGGGCATTCCAGCCGCATCGCCGCGAAGCTGACCACCGGACGTCTTATCGGTATCGACCGGGACAGCGTTGCTCTGGAGGCGGCGGCAAAACGGCTGGAGCCGTTTGGTGACCGGGTTACACTGGTACACGGCAATTTCAGCGATATGGATACTGCCCTTGCCGAACTCGGCATGAATGCGGTGGACGGGATACTGCTGGATTTGGGCGTATCCTCTCCCCAGCTGGATGACGGACAGAGGGGCTTTTCCTACATGGTAGATGCGCCGCTGGACATGCGAATGAACAGCGAGGATCCCCGGGATGCCCGACAGATTGTGAACACATGGTCTTACGAGGAACTCAAACGCATTTTGTATGATTATGGCGAGGAGCGTTTCGCGCCCCGGATCGCCTCTGCTATCTGCCGGCGCAGGGAGCAGGCTCCCATCGAGACGACTCTGGAGCTGGTGGACGTGATCAAAGGCGCCATGCCCCCTTCCGCTCTGCGGGAGAAGCAGCATCCCGCCAAACGGAGCTTTCAGGCAATCCGCATCGCCGTCAACGATGAGCTGGGGGCAGTGGAGACGGTGATGAAAAAGGCCGTTCCGCTCCTGAAGCCCGGCGGAAGGCTGGCGGTGATCACCTTCCATTCTCTGGAAGACCGCATTGTGAAGAACGCCATGGCGGAGGCGGCGAAGGGCTGCACCTGCCCGCCCAATTTCCCGGTCTGCGTCTGCGGCAAGAAGCCACAGGTGAAGCTGGTGAACCGGAAGCCCATTGTTTCCGGGGAGAATGAGTTGGAACAAAACCCCAGAGCCCGCAGCGCCAAGCTGCGGATCTGCGAGAAACTTAGAAACTCTGAATAAATCGTCTGTGGCTGAAGCGGCGAAGCTTTTTTCGTCAGCGCTTGCCGATTTTATCAGAGCTTCCATGTAATGGCAAATTGTGCCGGAAAGGGGATACGATCATGACGCAAAAGCCCAAGATCCAGTATATCGGTCAGTTCTATGTCCCCGGCAGCGAGGCGCAGGTGTTGGCGCCGAAACAAAAAAAGAAAAAAGCAAAAACCAAGCTCCCGGCAGCCAAACGGGAAAAAATTGAGGCGATCTATATTGACCCTGTGGCGCTGATCGGCCTGACGGTGGCTGTGGTGATGCTGACGGCGATGGTACTGGGCGCACTGCAGATCCGCAATGACTGGGCGCGGTACGAAGCTATGTCCCAGTATGTCTCTGAGCTGAATCACGATAACGCCAAGCTGGAATACACCTACCGCTCCGGGTATGATCTGGATGATGTCCGGGAAAAGGCGCTGGCCATCGGCATGGTGCCGGTGGAGGAATTGGAAAGCAGGAGCATTTCCGTCACGGTTCCCCAGCGGGAGCCGGAGCCGACGCTGTGGGATGACATTGTCTGGTTTTTCAGCGGCCTGTTTGCATAATGTCTGTCCTTCCTCATAAATTAAGATAGCAGCTGCACTGGGCGGCGAGGGATTCCCTTGCTGCCCAAAGTTGTATCTTGACAGAAAGGCCGGTGGCTTATGGGGAAGAAGCGGGAATATAACCGCCTGCGGCTGGACAGCGGGCAGCACAGGCGGATTATGCTGGTCGGCGCGGTACTGGGATTGCTGGCCTTTATGCCGGTGGGGCTGCGGCTGTACAGTCTGATGGTGACAAATTACGATTACTATGCTTCTCTTGCCCTGCGAAACCAGACCCGGACAACCACGGTAACCGCCGACCGGGGGGACATTTTCGACCGGAACATGAATATCCTTGCCACCTCCGTCAGTGTGGAGAACGTGTATCTGGATCCCCATGAGCTGAAGCAGTCCAAGGCGAATGTTGATGAAATCGCCCGGGTACTGGGGGACATTCTGGACAGGGATCCCGAATGGATCGCCCAGCAGGCGGCGGATATCAAAAAGCGCTATAAGCAGGTGGGGACCCGCATTGACGAGGAAACCGCCGGAAGGATCCGGGAATATATCAATGAAAGCGGTATTTCCGGCATCCATCTGGAGCCCACCTCCCAGCGAACCTACCCTTACGGAACCCTTGCCGCCCAGGTCATCGGCTTTACCAACGCATCCAATGAGGGCTGTGAAGGGGTGGAGGCGGCTTACAACAGCTTCCTCACCGGCAGAACCGGCAGGGTTATTACCACCAAGGGCAACAATGAAATGGATATGCCCTTTTCCTATGAAAACTACATTTCCTCCCGGCAGGGGGACAGCGTGATTTTGACGCTGGATGCTACGGTTCAGGCGTGTCTGGAAAAGCAGCTTGCGGCAGCCATCGCCCGCTATGATGTGCAGAACGGCGCGTTCGGGCTGGTGATGAACTGCAAGACGGGAGAAATTCTCGCCATGGCGACGCTGGGCAGCTACGACCCCAACAACTATCTGGAAATCGCCGACCCCGACACGGCGGCACAGCTGGAAGAAATGAAAAGCGCGTATCTTGCTTCGCCCGGGGGAAGCGAGGCGTATGAGGCGGGAAAGCAGGCTTACACACAGGCGCTCTCCGCCGCCCGGCTGAAGCAGTGGCGGAACAGGGTGATCTCTGACGGCTATGAGCCGGGATCAACCTTTAAGGTGCTGACCATGTCGGCGGCGCTGGACTGCGGCGCCATCGATCTGAATACCCCCTTCCACTGCTCCGGCTCGGAGCAGATTCCGGGCCGTGCCCAGCGGCTGCACTGCTGGCGTTCTACGGGACACGGCGCGGAAAAAACACCCCAGGCGCTGCAGAATTCCTGCAACATTGCCTTTGCCCACATCGCGTTAAAGCTGGGCGGGGAGCGGTTTTACGAATACGTTGAAAAATTTGGGGTGCTGGAGAAAACCGGCATCGATCTGGCGGGGGAAAGCAAGGGAGTTTTCTTCGACAAGGCTCTGGTCACCGACACGGACAAATGGGGCACGGCGTCGCTGACTTCCGGCTCCTTCGGTCAGACCTTCAAAATTACCCCTTTGCAGCTGGTGAGGGCGATTGCCTCGGTGGTCAACGGAGGCCAACTGCTGGAACCCTATATTGTATCGGAAATTCTGGATGCCGACGGCAATACGGTAATGAAGGCTGAGCCCACAGTGGTGCGCAGGACCATTTCTCAGGAAACGTCCGACACTATGCGCACCCTGATCGAGTCTGTCGTCACAGAGGGAACGGCAAAAAACGCCAGGGTTGCGGGCTTCTCCATCGGAGGAAAGACAGGAACCAGCGAAAAAATTGACGTTTTTGACGAGAATGGCCAGCGTGTACAGGATAAAATCGTATCTTTTGTGGGGATTGCGCCCATGGACGATCCGGAGTATATTATACTCGCGGCATTGGATACTCCTTCCCGGACAACGGGAATTTACATTTCCGGAGGCGTCATGGCTGCCCCCACGGTAGGGGCGGTGATGGCGGACATACTGCCATATCTGGGGGTGAAGCGAACCTTTTCCGAAAATGACATCGCCGGAAAGGAAATCGTCATGGAAGATCTGACCGCTCTGACGGAAAAGGAGGCCAAGGCCCTTCTGAAAAAAGAGGGACTGACAGCGGCGGTTTCCGGCACCGGAGAAACGGTGACCGGACAGATTCCCACCCCGGGGCAGACCGTTCCCGGGGGCAGCGAGGTGCTTCTTTTCCTCGGGGAAACCCCGGAATCGGAAATGGTGACCGTTCCTGATTTTTATGGTATGAACCGACAACAGGCCAGCGACGCCGCCGGCGCGCTGGGTCTGTATATTCTGGTGACGGGAAACGACGATGTTTCCCCCAACGTCACGGTCACGGCCCAGAGTGTGGCGAAGGATACGCCCGCTGCCGTGGGTACCACCATCACGCTGGAATTCGCCGATACGACCGCGAGGGATTGATTGACAAATGCCTTTTTCCCGCGCCAGACCCAGCTTTCCACGAAAGGGAGGATTTCTATGAAACTCAAAGACCTTTTATCGGGTGTTTCCGTTGTGGAATGCACCGCCGACCCGGAGTTGGAGATACAGGACGTATGCTATGACTCCCGGAAGGCAACGCCGGGGAGCCTTTTTGTGGCTGTGTCCGGATTCGCCGCTGATGGCAACCGGTTTATTCCTATGGCGCTGGAGAAGGGCGCGGCGGCGGTGGTCACGGCGAAGAAACCCGGGGGAGATGTGCCCTATGTGCTGGTTTCCTCCGACCGGCTGGCGCTGGCACTGCTGGGATGCAATTTCTTCGGACATCCAGCCGAAAGCATGACTATGATCGGCGTTACCGGCACCAACGGCAAAACGTCCTCCACACTGCTGCTGAAGCAGGTTCTGGAAAAGACTCTGGGGGCGAAGGTGGGGCTTATCGGCACCATGGCAAACATGATCGGACAGGAGACGATCCCTACCGAGCGCACCACCCCGGAGAGCTTTGAACTGCAGGCGCTGTTCGCCCGGATGCGCGATGCCGGGTGCACCCATGTGGTAATGGAGGTTTCCAGCCATGCGGTGGTTCTGGAACGGATCGGGGGAATCCATTTTGATGTTGCCGCCTTTACCAATCTGACGGAGGATCATCTGGATTTCCACAAGACCATGGATGCCTACTGCGAGGCCAAGGCAGAGCTGTTTCGCCGCTGTGACAAAGCGGTTGTCAATGTGGACGACAGCTATTCCGGTAAAATTCTGGCGGCAGCAAGCTGTCCGGTGCTGACCACCGCTGTACACCGCAGTGCAGACCTCCGGGCAGAGGATTTGGAGCTTTTGGCAGAAGGGGTTCATTTCACCGCAGTATCCGGCGAAGAACAGGCGGTGGTATCCCTGCCCATCCCCGGAAAATTCACCGTCTACAACGCGCTGACGGTTATGGGCATCGCGCAACAGCTGGGGATTTCCCTGACAGACTGCGCTGCTGCCCTGAAAACCGCCAGCGGTGTCAAGGGCCGGGTGGAGGTGGTTCCAACCCCCAAAATGCCGTACAGCGTCCTCATCGATTACGCACATACCCCTGACGGACTGGAAAATGTCCTTTCCTCGGTAAAAGATTTTTGCAAAGGCCGTCTCATTGCGGTTTTCGGCTGCGGCGGCGACCGGGATCCCATGAAGCGTCCTATTATGGGGGAGATCGGTGTAAAGCTGTCGGATTTTGCCGTCATCACCTCCGACAATCCCCGCACCGAAGACCCCATGGCGATTATAGATGATATCCTGAAAGGGGTAAAAAAGGAATACGGGGAATATATTGTTATTGAAGACCGGCGTGCGGCGATCAGATATGCTATGGACATTGCGAAAAAAGATGATATAATTATTCTGGCGGGAAAGGGTCATGAGACCTATCAGGATGTCGGCGGTCATAAGCACCACCTGGACGAACGGGAAGAGGTTGCTGCCCACCTGCGGGAAAAAGAGGAAGATTCATGGGTAAATTAACGCTCAGACAGGCCGCCGAGTGGTGCGGCGGAACTGTAGAAGAAAAATACGCGGATGTGGAATTTCTTGGCGCCAGCAACGACACCCGGGTTTTGCAGCCGGGGCAGTTATTCATCGTGCTGCAGGGCGCCCGGGATGGGCACGACTTTATCAAAAAGGCCATGGAGCGCGGCGCCGCCGCGGCTCTGTGCAGCCGCAGGGTGGGGGATTACCCTGCTGTCTATGTGGACGACCCCCGCACTGCGCTTGGAAAAATTGCCCGGGAAGAATTAAAGCGCATCGGCACCAAAGTGGTGGCGGTCACCGGCTCCGTGGGCAAAAGCACCACCAAGGAAATGATAGCCGCCGTGCTGGAGCAGGCATTCATCACCAGTAAGACCCCGGCCAATCACAATAACGATATCGGAATGCCCATGGCGGTGCTTGCCATGCCGGCAAATACCGAGGTCGCTGTACTGGAAATGGGCATGAACCATTTTGGCGAAATTTCCTACCTGTCCCAGATTGCAAGCCCGGATGTGGCGGTGATTATCAACATCGGCACCGCGCATATTGAGTTTTTGGGTACGCAGGAGGGAATCCGGCAGGCAAAAATGGAAATTGTGGAGGGAATGTCCCCCGGGGGAAAACTCCTGCTCAACGGCGATGATTTTCTGCTTCGCAATCTGGACAGGGAGCCCCAGCAGCGGATTACATACTTCGGTTCCTCCGAAGGCTGTGCCGTCCGGGCCTTTGACATCGCTCAGGAGGGTGACTATCTGGGCTTCCGGGTGGAGGCTGGACGGCTGACTTTCCCGGTACGGATGCTGCTGGAAGGCGAGCATTATGTCAATGACGCATTGGCGGCGGTAACCGTGGGACTGAAGCTGGGGGTGCTGCCTGAGAAGATTCAGGCAGGGCTTGCCCAGTTCCAGAATATTTCCGGCCGGCAGGAGATTATCCAGACCGGCGGCGTGACCGTCATCAAGGACTGCTATAATGCCGGCCCCGAATCCATGGCGGCGGCACTGGCTGTCCTGGGAAAGAAACAGGGACGGCGAATTGCTGTGCTGGGAGACATGCTGGAGCTGGGAGACTGCACCCAGGCGGAGCATTACCGGGTTGGCAGAATTGCGGCGGAGAAGGCGGATTACGTCTTTGCTTACGGCCCAAATTCCGGGCGGATCATCAGCGGGACTATCACCGGCGGAATGCCGGAAAACCGGGGAAGAGCCTTTACGGAGAAAGAAGAACTGGTGTCTGCGCTGAAACGCACCGTGAAACCCGGCGACGTGCTGCTGTTTAAGGCCAGCCGGGGCATCCATCTGGAGCAGGTTCTGGATGCTTTCTTAAGCGAAGAGAAATAACGGAGGAAGAAGTCATGACGAGAATTTTGATTACGGCGGTTGCGGGCTGCGCTCTTTCCGGCGCCATTGGGTATCTGCTGCTGCCGGTACTGCGGGCGCTGAAGGCCGGACAGTCCATTCGGGAGATCGGCCCCACTTGGCACAACAGTAAAGCCGGCACCCCCATGATGGGCGGACTGATGTTCATTTTCGCGGCAATCCTTTGCCTGCTGGGCAATTTCCCTGCCATGAGGGACTACTCCGTCTTGTATGTGCTGATTCTTTCGCTGTGTTTCGGCTTCATTGGCTTCCTTGACGATTTTACCAAGATCAAGTTTCACCGCAACCTGGGTTTGACGACTCTGCAGAAGGCCATGCTGCAGATGGCGGTGTCTGCGCTGTTCCTGTATGCTATGTACCGCTCCGGCTTTATGGATACCCATCTGTACATTCCCTTTTTCAATGTGAGCTTTCTGCTGCACCCCATTGTGTATATTTTCTTCGCCATGTTCGTGATGGTTGGCACCGTCAACGCGGTGAACCTCACCGACGGCGTAGACGGCCTGTGCGGCAGCGTCACATTGCCTGTGATGGTCTTCTTTACCGCCGCATCTGTGGCAATGGGAAAATTTGAGCTGGCGCTTCTGCCCGCTTCTTTGATGGGAGGACTGATTGCCTATCTGTTTTTCAACTGGCATCCTGCCAAGGTGTTCATGGGGGATACCGGGTCGCTGTTTCTTGGCGGCGTGGTCTGCGCCATGGCTTTCGCCCTGGAAATGCCCCTGATTTTGATTCTGGTTGGCTTTGTGTACGTCTGCGAAGCCATGTCCGACATTCTGCAGGTTTCCTATTTCAAGGCCACTCATGGTAAGCGCCTGTTTAAGATGGCGCCTATCCATCACCATTTTGAAATGTGCGGCTGGAAAGAAGAAAGGATCGTGCTGACCTTTGCGGGGGTGACGGCAGTGATGTGCCTGCTTGCCTGGTTTGGCATTTCCGGCCTGGTGGGGTAGAGGCGAAAGCTGACAGGTGAAAGCAAAGGAACCTCTGAATAAATCGCCTGCGGCTGAATGGCGGATCTTGTGCCACATCCGTGCAGTGTTCAAAACGAGAAATACATCCAGTATTCCCTCGCCTTTAACACGTTCGTCTGTGAAAAAATCTCCCGCCATCAGCTCTTGCCGATTTAATCAGAGCTTCCCTAATGTTTTATCCCGAAGGGATACCATATCTTTAAAGCTATCAGCCATCCACGAAAACTGGAACCATCTGTCAATTCTGAAAGGAGCATAAATGGCGTTGGAGCGTTCCCTCCATGCCAAAGAGAACCGCCGCCAGGGACCGTCCCGGCCGGGGGAGAGTGTGGATTATCCTTTTTTGCTGCTGGTGCTCCTGCTGCTGACTGTGGGGCTGGCTATGCTGTATTCGGCAAGCTATGCCCAGAGTGAGTACGACACCGGTTACGAAATATCCACAAAATACCTGCAAAAGCAGGCGGTTTGCGCCGCCATCGGCCTTGCTGCCATGTTCTTTTTCAGCCGCATTCCGGCGGGGGTCTGGTATCGGTTCGCCTGGCCGTTGTATGCGGTCAGTATTGTGCTGCTGCTGAGCGTGCTGGTCATCGGTGAAGAGGTCAACGGCGCGCGGCGCTGGATCAATCTCGCCGGAATCCAGTTTCAGCCCTCGGAGATTGCAAAATTTACAATGATCGTCCTTTTTGCCCGGCTGACCCGGCTGTATGGGCAGGACGCAAAAACTTTCCGCTACGGCGTTTTGGGCTTTGGTCTGGCGCTGCTGGGTATTCTGGTGCCCCTGGCGCTGGAAAAGCACCTTTCGGCGATCATGCTGATGGGCATGGTGGCGGTGGTGATGATGTTTGTGGCAGGCACCCGGACCAGATGGCTGCTGGCGGGGGCGGGAGCCGCCGCCGTGTTTGTGGTCATCTACATCAGCTTCATGGGTTACGCCGGCGACCGGGTCACGGCGTGGCTGCACCCGGAGCTGGATCCGGGGGATACCGGATATCAGATCCTGCAGTCGCTGTATGCCATCGGTTCCGGCGGCTTGTTTGGGCTGGGCTACGGCAAATCCCGGCAGAAGTATTTGTATTTACCTTTTCAGTATAATGACTATATTTTCGCGGTGATCTGTGAGGAACTGGGACTGGTGGGGGCCCTGGCGATTGTGGTGCTGTTCGCTGTCGCTATTTTGCGGGGCTATTGGATCGCGCTGAACGCCCGGGACCGGTTTTCCACGGTTCTTGCGGCGGGGCTGGTGACGCTGATTGCCGTACAGACCATTCTGAACCTCTGTGTGGTCACAAATCTGCTTCCCTCCACCGGCATCGCGCTGCCCTTCTTTTCCTATGGCGGGACGGCACTGGCGGTGAATCTGGGGGAAATGGGCATCGTGCTCAGTATTTCCAGAGGACGAAACCGGAGAAAAATACAGGAGGCATAACCTATGAATCTGATTTTTACCTGCGGCGGCACAGCGGGACATATCAACCCTGCCATCGCGGTTGCCAATATGATGAAAGAACGCCGTCCGGACTGCAATATCCTCTTTATCGGCGCCACAGGGCATATGGAGGAAACCCTGGTGCCTCAGGCAGGATATGCACTGAAATGCCTGGAAGGTTCCGGCCTCAGCCGGGGAAAGAACCTAACTGCGGTCAAAAAGAATCTCCACGCGGTGAAATGTGTGTTTGACGGTGTGAGGGCGTGTAAGCAGATATTTCGGGAATTCAAACCCGATGTGGTCATCGGCACCGGCGGTTATGCCAGCTTCCCGGCGCTGTACGCGGCCCAGTCCATGGGCATTCCCACCTGTGTCCACGAGAGCAACGCCGTGCCCGGCGTTACCACCAAGCTGGCGGCGAACAAAGCAAGCCGGGTGCTGGTGGCCTTTGAGGAAAGCGTAAAGCACTACAAGCACCCGGAAAAGGTGGAAGTGGTAGGGATGCCCGTGCGCAAGGAGTTTATTTTTGACACCAAAGAGGAAGCCCGGAAGGAGCTGGGGCTGGACGGCTTCGTTGTGGTTTCCGCCTTCGGCAGCCAGGGAGCAAAGGTCATGAACGAGACCGTCGCCGATATGATGCCTCTGGAGCAGGCTGACGGCTTTCCCTTCCATCATATCCATGCCACCGGCAGCTTTGGGAAGGAATGGATGCCCAAGCGGGTGAAGGACAACGGTGTGGACTGGGAAAACTGTTCCGCGCTGGATATCCGGGAGTATATTTACAATATGCCCACCGTCATGGCGGCGGCGGACATTGTCATCGGCCGGGCGGGCAGCGCCACCTGCAATGAGATCGGCGCTTCCGGAACCCCCTGCATTCTCATTCCCTCTCCCAACGTAACCAATAACCATCAGGAGAAAAACGCCCGGGTACTGGAAGCGGGTGGCGGCGCCGTGGTGGTGCTGGAAAAGGACTGTACCCCTCAGAAGCTGTACGCGCTGATCCGGTCGCTGCTGGCGGACGAGAACCGCCGCAGGGAGATGTCCCGGAAGCTCCACACAATGGTTCGTCTGGATTCTACAGAGCGGATCTGCGGCATTGTGGAGGAACTCAGCAAAAGATAACCCGCCTTACCCAGGAGGAACACTATGGATACAACACAAGAAAGCCGGGAGACTGCCGGGAAGCGCCGCCCCCAGACGAGTGGGCAGAAGGATGCTTCTCAGCGTACCGGAAACAGCGCCCCGGAGCAGCGCCCCCGGAGGGGGGGACAAAGCCCACAGGAGCGCCCGCGCCGCACCGCAGAGCAAGGTGCGCAGGAGCGTCCGCGCCGCACTGCGGAGCAGAACGCACAGGAGCGTCCCCGCCGCAGCGCAGAACAGACCCCGGAGCGGCTCCAGCGTCCGAGACAAAACGCGCAGGAGCGTCCTGCCCGGCAGGTAAAGTCCGGCCAGCAAAGAAAAAGCGCGGCCCAGACCCAGCAGAAGAAAGGAGCGGAAAAGTCTGCCTCACAGCGTACCAAACCGGCGTCAGCCCCCCGTCAAACAGCACCCCGTCGGACACCGGCGGATGACGATGTCCCAAACAGAAAGCGGGCCTATGGAAACAGCAAGCCAAAAAAGAAGTCACCGCTGAGTGTACTGTCCGAAGCGCTGCAAAACACGAAGCAGAAACGCGCGTCCCGGACGCCGCAGCGCAATACATCCCGCCAGACCGAACGCAAACGCCAGACAACGCCCACACCGGCAGTGATTTACACGCAGCCGCTGCCCTTCAACCGTGACCGGCTGATCGTGCAGCTACTGACGGTGACTGCAGTAGTGCTGGCAATTGTGATGGGACTGTCGGTGTTTTTCAAGGTGGAAACCATCACAGTCACCGGTGCGGATACCTACAGCGCCTGGGCGATTCGGGAGGCCTCCGGTATCTCCGAAGGAGATAATCTGCTGACTTTCAGCAAGATTCGTGCCGCCAGCCAGATTATGGCAAATCTGCCCTATGTCAAGGGCGTCCGAATTGGTATAAAATTACCAGATACGGTCAATATTATGATCGAGGAAGAGAGTGTGGTTTACGCCATCAAGTCCGGCGACGGGCTGTGGTGGCTGATGGACTCCGACGGCAGAATGGTGGAGCAGGCGAACAACGCCAAGGCTTCCGGCTGTACGCAGGTTTTGGGAGTTACGCTGGATAACCCGGCAGCGGGTGAAAAAGGAATCGCCACGGAGATGATTCCCACCGAGACCAACGAGCTGGGAGAGCTGATTCCCGTGACTACCACCGGCGCTCAGCGGCTGACTGCCGCCCTGCAGATCCTAAAAGCGCTGGAGGACAATGACATCGTGGGTGATGCCGCCAGCGTAGATGTGACCAGAACGGAGAACATTATCCTGTGGTACGGCTCCCGCTATCAGGTCAATCTGGGGGACAGTACCCGTTTGGACTATAAAATCGCCTGTATGAACGATGCCATTTTGCAGATGAGCGAATACCAGAGCGGCATTCTGGACATCAGCTTCACCATCTGGCCCAATCAGGTTGGCTATACACCCTTTGACTGATGTTATTATTTTGTAAATAATTTGCCGAAATACCAGATTTTCTATTGACCAATTTGCAATTTCAGGATAGAATGGGAAAGTACAGATTCAAAATTCAGGCAGCAGCGGCTCCGCCGTGTCTGCGAAAGATACATAGGAGGAAGAGATTATGTCCGAAACTTTACAGGATCGCGTTGTGAAAATCAAGGTGATCGGTGTCGGCGGCGCCGGCAACAATGTTATTAATCGCATGATCGATGCCGGTGTGGGCGGCGTGGACTTCGTCGTTGTAAACACCGATAAGCAGGACTTAAATAAATCCGTCTGCAAGAACAAGATTCAGATTGGCGAGAAGCTGACCGGCGGCATGGGCGCAGGCTCCAAGCCCGAGATCGGCAAGAAATCCGCCGAGGAATCCCGTGCTGCCATCGCCAAGGCACTGGAAGGGACAGACATGGTCTTTATCACCGCCGGCATGGGCGGCGGCACCGGCACCGGCGCAGCTCCCATTGTGGCGGACCTGGCCCATGAGGCCGGAATCCTCACCGTGGGCGTGGTCACCAAGCCCTTCAAGTTTGAGGGCGCCAACCGGATGCGTCAGGCCGAGCAGGGCATCACTGACCTCAGCGGTAAGGTGGACTCTCTTATCATCATTCCCAATGACCGCCTGAAATACGTTACCGATCAGAAGATCACCTTTGCCAACGCCTTCGGCATTGCCGACGATGTACTCAAGCAGGCTGTGACCTCCATTTCCGAATTGGTCGGCTTCTGCAAGAACGTAATCATCAATCTGGACTTTGCCGACGTGTCCGCCGTCATGAAGAACGCCGGCCGCGCCCACATGGGTGTGGGCACCGCCTCCGGCAGGGAGAAGGCCGAGCAGGCTGCTACCGCCGCCGTTTCCAGCCCCCTGCTGGAGACCTCAATCAACGGCGCAACCGGTGTTCTGGTCAATGTCACCGGCTCTTCCGAGATGACTCTGGACGACGTGGAGACCGCTGCAGGCATTGTGCAGGAGGCCGCCAACCCCGACGCAAACATTATCTTCGGCGCCACGATTTCCGAGGAATTCCAGGACGAAATGCGGGTTACCGTCATTGCCACCGGCTTTGAGATGAAGCCTGAGGGCTTCGCGCCCAAAGCAGGCGCCGCCAAGGCTGCTGCTTCCAATAAGCCCAGCTTTGTCCCCGATGATATCGACACCCCTGTGGCAGCCTCCAAGCAGCCCAGCAAACCCGCAGATATGAGCGACATTGACGAAATCTTCAGCATCTTTAAGCGCTAAGGAAACGTTACCGCATCCCGGCCCACAAAACGGGTCGGGATGCTTTGCTGTAGAATACCGCCGAAATGGTTATGCTTTGGACTGTTCCTGCGCGTTGCGCTGAGCCATGTCGGTAAAGTTTGAAAACATTTTCCATAGTAATAGACCGGAGGAAACCTATGGGCGCTTATGAAGCCTTGGCGGCCAGCTATGACCGCTTAACCAACGACGTGGACTATGAGGCTGTCGTGGCATTTTACTTTGAAATTCTGAAACGGGAGGGGCTGAGGCCCAGAACCGCTGTTGATCTTGCCTGCGGCACCGGCTCCGTGTCTGCCATTCTGGCGCGGATGGGGCTGCAGGTCATCGGCGTTGACCTGTCCGAAGAAATGCTTACCGTGGCGCAGCAGAAGTGCGTGGAGCTGCAGAATCCGCCCAGGTTCGTCTGCCAGAGCCTGCAGAGACTGTGGCTTCCCAGAGGCGTTGATCTGGCTGTTTGCGCCTTGGACAGTCTGGACTATATTACAAAGCCTGAGGACTGCAAAGAGGCAATCCGGCGGATCTACAAGGCCCTGAATCCCGGCGGCATCTTTATTTTCGATGTGAATACCCCCGGAAAGCTCCGGGCCATGGATGGTCAGGTGTTCCTGGACGAGGATGACGACGTTTACTGCGTCTGGCGGGGGGAATTTGAAGAAAAAAGCAATATCTGCTGCTACGGTATGGATTTGTTCCAGCGCCGGGGAAACGTCTGGGTTCGCTCCTTTGAGGAACACAGAGAGTACGCCTACAGCCGGGAGCAGCTTGAAGGCTATCTGAAAACGGCGGGCTTTACGGGTATCGCAATTTACGCTGACCGCCGGTTTGAGTCCCCCGGAGCAGGGGAGCAGAGAATCTACTTCAAAGCAAGAAAGGGAAAAATCAGATGAAGGATTACTTGGTTCGGGGCATGAGTATGGACGGCTTTGTGAAGGCCGTCGCCATTCGCTCCACGGAACTGGTACGCCGGGGAGCGCAGATTCAGGGAACGACCCCCAACGCCACGGCCGCGTTCGGACGTTGTCTGACGGCGGCATCCATGATGGGCAATATGCAAAAAGTGGAGGACGGTTCCATGACGCTGCAGGTGCGGGGCGGCGGCCCCATCGGCACCATCACCGTGGTGTCTGACCCGATGGGAAATGTCCGGGGCTGCGTCACCGAGCCGAAGGTGCCTCTGGTGGAAAAGTACCCTGGCAAGCTGGATGTTGGCGCCACCGTGGGCGTAAACGGCACGTTGACGGTCATCCGAGATTTGCAGATGAAGGAACCGTATATTGGCTCAACCCAGCTGGTATCCGGGGAGATCGGCGACGATGTGACCGCTTACTTCGCGCAGAGCGAGCAGACACCCACGGCCTGCGCACTTGGCGTGCTGGTGGATCGGGACAGAAGTGTGAAAGTGGCCGGCGGCTATCTGCTGCAGCTGCTGCCCGGCGCACCTGACGAAGTGATTGACGCTTTGGAAAAGGGCATCGAGAAAGCGGGGGCGGTGACACCCATGCTGGAAGCCGGCATGACACCCGAGGACATACTGGGGCAGGTCTGCGGGAGTCTGGGGGTGGTGTTTCTGGAAACCACCGAGGTTTCGTACAAGTGCTACTGTACCCGGGAGCGGGTGGAGCGGGCTCTGATCAGTTTGGGACGGAAGGAACTGGAGGATATTCAGAAAGAGGGAAAAACCTTCCCGGTGGAGTGCCAGTTCTGCGACGCAGTTTACCGGTTCACGCCTGAGGATATTGGGAATCTGCTGAAAAGAATTTAAAATTGCCGGAAAATGGTGGGAAAACCCCGGTTGCACCTGCCTAAAAAACCAAAGAAAAAAATCGGAAAAAGTGCTTGACAAAAACGGGGTTTCTGTGTATAATGAACCACGTCGCTGAGGTGAGTAACTGAGGCGTAGCGGTTTGGGAGCATAGCTCAGCTGGGAGAGCACATGCCTTACAAGCATGGGGTCACAGGTTCGAGCCCTGTTGTTCCCACCATTTCATTTGGCCCGGTGGTGCAGTCGGTTAGCACGCCAGCCTGTCACGCTGGAGGTCGACGGTTCGAGTCCGTTCCGGGTCGCCAAATAAAAGCATCTTTGGTGCATTTGAGCAGATTATTCTGCTCAGTATGCCTCTGTAGCTCAGTAGGTAGAGCAGAGGACTGAAAATCCTCGTGTCGTTGGTTCGATTCCGACCGGAGGCACCAATTTTGCACACCGTCGGAATCGAGGGAATTCGGTTCCGACGGTCGGCACCAGATGCGGGCGTAGCTCATCCGGTAGAGCGCCACCTTGCCAAGGTGGAGGTAGCGAGT
>JBJDYG010000091.1:0-1767 GCA_051867075.1 Faecousia sp.
GTATCCTCCACTTTTTCTGTAAACTTTTTGGCGGTGATGCGTTCCAGCTTGCGGATCAGGCTTTCTGTTCCCTCAAAGCTGCCGGTGACGGTGTAAACTGTCCCGGAGATTTCTTCCGTGATGGTAAGCTGGGGAATCCAGTATGCAGAGAGATTCTTCACATGGATTCGACCGTCCTCACCGAACCAGTAATTTCCACACCGCTGTTTTTCGGATTGCTGAGAGAAACGGTATTCGGGAGCAGCGTTCTCTGCTTCCGGCAAGGATGTGACTTCTAATTTTTGTTCTTTCATAAATTGCGTCCTTTCTTTTGAATGACAGAATGAAGGAATCAGATTTCCTGTTCCTGCTGATGGTTTCGATTTTGTGCCTGCTCAATATCCTTGCGGACGGAATCAATGTGGGATTTGATTTTCCAGAGCTGCTGGGAATCCTCCCGGATGGATTTGAACTGAGCGTAGGTATCCTCATGCTCCTGCTCGAATCTGGCATACTCTGCATCCAGCTTTTGGCGATCAAATTTGCCGTCCGGGAATTCTGCGGACAGTTTGCGGCGGGCCTCGTAGAACTGTTTCAGTTCGGCGGCGTGGTCTGCCTTGTACTTCTCTTTGGAGCGGGTGAACTTGATTTTCTGCAAACCATCGTACACGGGCTTCAACTTACGATAGGTGCTCAGATACTCCGGCAGCTTGCGGATTTCTTTCATGCGGGTAGTCTGGATGTCCAGTTTCGTTTTCAAAGAATCGGAAGACTCCCGCAGAGTATCCACCCGATTTTCCAGCGTGTCCAGATCGTGAATTCCGTTTTCCATGAGGTAGTTGAACAGGGCGTTCATTTCCTTCAGATTGTTGATTCTGGCTTTCTGGGAATAAGCTCCGGCATTGCGCCGATCAAAATAGGCTTGCAGCAGAGAAATCAAATCCGGGGATTTCGGTTTGGATAATTCGCCCTTTACCTCTTTGAGCCATTCAACAAGAGCGGCGATCTTCTTTCGGATATCCCGGATGGCTGCGTTGGTTGCTTTGACCCAGCGGTTGAACTCACCTTTTTCCGTTGCAATGCCTTTACGCTCCATTGCCTGGACGGTGGGGCCTTCATGAACAGTGGGCAGTAAATCCACGCCCTGCCGTTCATAACTGCGATGGTCGATCCGGCAGGGCAGTTCTTTTTCGGCAAACTTGGCGTTGCACAATTCCGCCCACGCCTGCCGCCAGTGTTCCAGGGTTTCGGGGCTGCCCCAGTCGGTGGTGGGAACAGCATTGAACACATAGTCCCCGGTTCCGTCCGGGATGCGCCCTCCATTTTCGTCCAGCACATATTCCCGCCGCTGCTTGTTGCCCCACTTGCCGTTCGGCTCAATGGGACGGATGGGACACATCACATGAAAGTGGGGATTGGAAATGCCGCCATCCTCCTTGTCCGGCGAGTGAACAGCGAAGTCCACGATCATGCCCCGGCTCACAAACTGCTCCAACAAAAACTGCCTTGCGAGATTGATGTTCTCCTCCATGGAGAACTCGTTCTGCAAGGCAATGTCAAAGCTGTATGCAAGCTGGGCTTTCTTTCCGCGCTCCACTTTCTCCACGGCGTTCCAAAGGGTTTCCCGGTCTGCGTACTCCGGCGGAGCGTGAGCGGGCAGCAGGATTTCGGAACAGATCACGCCGCCCTTGCGGGTGTAGTCACTGTCCTCGCCGTAGTATTCGCTGTGGAGTTTTTCGCCGGAACGGTAGGCGGCTGCGGCAACGGCGGACTGTCCGGCGCTGCGTT
>JBJDYG010000092.1:0-38195 GCA_051867075.1 Faecousia sp.
GCACATGTCCTTGGAGAGGGACACTAAAAACTACTACTCTATAATACAAGGAACAATGGAAGTTGGGTAGGTAAAATCTATCTTGGCAGAGACGAAACAGGGAAAGAGAAATTTAAGTATTTGTCTGGGAAATCAGAACCAGAGGTTAAAAGGAAGATCAAGGAATATAATCAGTCTGGATCAAAAATTGAAGTCAAAAAAATTTCCCTCCAAGATTATTTAAACAACTGGCTAAGAACCTTTAAAAGGGGAACTATCAAAGCGAGCAGTTATGATGCTATTGAAAGAACAATTAAAAACCAAATTATTCCATATATTGGCGTTATACAATTAATAAATAAAAGGCATCGTATTTTATGATGCCTTTACTATAAATTCCTGTTAATTTACCTTTTCGACGTATTCCATGCAAACCCAGCCACTTGGGCTATTAATCTTTCCCCATCCATTTTTCTCTTCCAAAAGTTCACATATTGCGCCCTTACGCACATTTGAAACAACTGGGTTACTGATTCCTGCACCAGATCTAACATTCAAAACATTTGCTGTTACTTTAACCTTGGTGCTTCCGTTTGAAATTTTTGAAATGGCCGCATCAATTGCATTCAAAGTCTGACAACCGGCGATGCCATCAACGCTAAGCCCGTGATCGCTCTGGAACTTACGAACTGCCGATTCAGTACCGATACCGAAATCTCCATCCGCTCCGTGGGATCCACAAGAATAGCCAAGCAAAATCAGTTTTTCCTGTAAAGATTTGACCGCAACACCCCGATCTCCACGGTTTAGTATAGTATCAAGGCTACTTGTATTGGTAGAATTATTGTTTGATGTAATATTTGCAAACGTGCTTCTATATCTGTTTATTGTAGTCCGCATCATTAGTTAGGTCTTCGCCTTCTTCAATCCTTTTGTTGTAATCAGCAACCTTTTGGGCAGTGGCATCATATGCGCTTTGAAGTTCCGCAAGTTGGTTTTTGTCCTGAATATACTTTTCAAGTATAGTCATTTCTTTATCTTGCTCAAAACTTGCAATTAAATTATCCGAAGCTTTATCATATGCATAAGTAAAACCAGAGTACTTATTGATATTGGTTAATGCAGTATTAGCAGCTTGAGCAGCTTCTTCAGCCTGAAGTTCTTGCTTTTGCTTTGCTAGATTAATCTGCGCCTGCAATAAGGCGTTCTGAGCTTCAAGGCTTTTAATTTCTGCTTCGTTAGCCTTTGCTAAACCATCAGTAGAACTAAGATCCTTAATCTTGGAAAGATTTGCTTCCTTTTGACTCAGTAATGATTCAAGCTCAGCGGTAGTTTCGCTTAAAGCCTCCTTGGACTTGATTGCGTCTTTACTCAGTTTTTCAAAGGAGTTGTAATATGAGTAAATCGCATATGCGGCAACTGAAGCTGCAACTGCTGTGGCCGCAAGAGCTACTGGATTCGTGATAAAGCTTAAAAACGCGCTTCCGATGCCTTTGAATGTCTCCGATATCCCTTTGCCTAGATTTTTGAATGTATCTCCAAGGGAAGTGCTTTCCTTATTCAATTGTGAGACATAGAACGCCGCTTCGCTTGCGTCCATACCCATCTCTGAAAAAATACTAAATGCCGTATTGTCATCGACACCCAGTCGGCTAAAGGATTTGACTACTTTGTCAATGTCTGCACCATCAATCTGTTCGGCAATGAATTCCGCAATATTATCAACACTTGGGTCAAGTGTTTTCTTCGCGTCGCCAAATGCATTGGCTACTTTCCCTAAATTTTGAACTGACAATTTTCATAAAGCATAAGTTGACACGATGGTATAAAGTGTGATAACATTATATTAAGGCGGTGGTAAATGTGGCTATAATTATTTGCCCAGAATGTAAAAAAGAAGTTTCTAGTTTTGCAAAAACATGCATATATTGTGGATTTCCACTTCAAGAGGATAATTGTTGCATAATTGGAGACGAAACATATGATCTAACTGAATATAAGCAAAGGATTACTTGTATCGGCGAACTAAGCGATGAAAAAAGAGAAGAAATATCGCGCAGACTGTATCAATATATCGGAACCATCTCTATACATGCAGCGAGAAAAATAGTAGAAATTATCGCCGAGACAGGCCAAGTACCAAAAACTTTTGATGCGAGTTACATGAAGAAAACCTATCGAGGCGAAGTCCGTTGCCCCAAATGTGGTTCCACTCAAATCGCCACCGGTTCCCGTGGTTACTCCTTAGCTTGGGGATTCATTGGGGCAGGGAAGACGGTAAACAGGTGCGCTAAATGTGGACATAAATGGGAACCGAAAAGATAAGAAAAGCCCACCTTCAAACGAAGGTGGGTAATTTTGTTAGAATATCATATTTATGAAAACATTTCCTCGTGTACATCTTCAGCCCAGCTAGAAAGCGGAACATGATCAACATATTCCGGATAGTCGTTGATTAGATTTTGGATCGCAGAATTTTGTACGGCTTTGGTAGCGCTCTCCATTGTCACACCAAACATTGAAACAATTTCTTCGCTTAAAAGCCGGAAGTATAGTTGCTTTGCTTGTTCACTCATGTTCACACCTCCCCGTATTGACATTGTATCACACCTTTTACAGTAATACAAGACAAAGATTCATTTGTATGAAAAGAAATTTGGTTTCCCCAATTCTTTGATGAAGGCGGGGCAAAACTAGCAAAATCTATATCATCTAATGTACAATCGCCAGAGTCAACAGCTTTAATAACCGGAGCCAAAGTTCCTTTCCCGTCTGCTGTTGGGCCAGACACAATATCGTATCTCTTATCAATATTGTTTTCACTTGTATTGTGTATTTCCTTATTTTTGCAACGGTTTGAAATTACAAATTTTCCCCACTCTTCATCAGGAGAATCGAAGCATTTACAATTAAATTGGCTAAACATTTTATCATCGCATTCTAGTTCGACTACTCGCCAACCGACATGTTCCTTTTTGCTCATTGCATTAAACTTAGCTTGATGGAATTTTGCCGTATTAATTGCAAACTCCTTATCAGGAGTGGTATAAAATCCAGGCCCGAAATCTAGGTTCGGCTTACTCTTCTCAAGATTGATACCATTCCTTATAATATCATATGCATATCTATCAAGTGTTCCATGATATAAAATAATACGAATCACAACCTTTTTCGACGTGATTACAGTATATCTTATAATAATCGATTAGTCAATCAGTTTGAATTTCTTATTTCTGATTTTGAAGATTCACATTTAAACATATGCTTCATTTTTTTCACAAATTTGTATAGAATAAAAACTTCTCGTACTTTCATACGAGACTCGACTATTTCTTCACCCTTCCTAATGAATAGGGGAGGGGCATACCTTTTCAATTTAAGGGGATTTCACCCACGCCATTTACGATTTGCGCCTTACTTCTATTGATTTAGGTATTCGAGATTTCCACTCTTATTTTATATCCAGCGTTACTGGCATTCCTAAATCCTGACATTGGAATAGTCTGTGAGCGTTTACCCTCGCCTTAACTGCCCTATGATCTAGGATAACGTTAGGGTACTTCGCTGCATGAACAGCCATTGTTTCATCCTCGCGTTTTCAAACCATCATATAGTGGTTTCCCCTATATTGTGGTGTGAGGCTTTAGGCATTACCTGCAATTAAATATGTTCTTTGATACTTATTTCTAAGTATCGAGGCAAAATTCTCTGCCTCCAAAGATTCCATCCAGCGGCTCTGTTCTTCATAAGCTGATCCAGAAGAGTTCAGCGCAGTCTGATATTCTTCCTATCCGCGCTGCATACCAAACAGGATAGACACCTCTGCCAATCGGTGAATACTGCTTTTTTGCGCATATCCGGGCATTGAAATAAGAAGCACCCCAAAAAGTGCAGCACATTAGAACAAAAAAGAGATTTCTTTTCACAGCTGTATCCTGTAGACTGGAATTGTAACAAAAAAAGGGAAAGGTGGCATGTATGTATACTGACAATCGAATCGGCCCCAAGCGGGGCGTATCCCTGTACAGCTACTCCGGCGAATTCGGCTTTGAAAAAAATCTGGAGGAGTGCTTTGAGGACATCTGCGACATGGGCGCCCATGGCATCGAGATTCTGGCCAATACCCACATCGAAAACTATCCCTATCCCACCGACGCATGGGTGGACAAATGGTTTGCCCTGTTGGAGAAATACGAGCTGGTGCCGGTGGAGTATGGACACTGGGTGGATTCCCGGGTGCTTCAGGATCGTTATCTGACGACCCAGGAAGCAGCGGAATTCCTGGAAAGAGATCTGCGGCTGGCCCATCGGCTGGGATTCAAGATCCTGCGGACAAAAATGCCCGTTATCACCGATACTCTGGAGCCTGTGGATAATTGGAGGGATATCATCCGGGCGGTGCTGCCGCTGGCGGAGAAGCTGGGACTCATTATGTGCCCGGAAATCCACATCCCCACGAACCTGACCAGCAAAATGGTGCAGGACTATGTGGACTTCATCAAGGAAACCGGCACGAAGAGCTTCGCCCTGAATATCGATTTCTCTGTGTTCCGCACGTCTTATGCGCCCGGTGAGTTCCGCACCCCGGGTTTCGTGGAGGATAAGCCGGAGGATATCATCCCGTTGCTGCCTTACGTTGCCTGCTGCCATGCCAAGTTCTTCCACATCAGCGATGACTTTGAGGAAATCATGGTTCCCTACAGGGAAATCTTGAACATCCTGAAGGAACACAACTGGAATGGGTATCTGCTTTCCGAGTACGAAGGCGCGGACAAATATGTTCAGGGCTACGAGGTGGGACAGACGCTGCGCCGCCATCACATCATGATGAAGAACATTCTGGGGGAATAAGCATGGAAAAACAGGTCATTCAGTCTGTTGGTTTTCGTAATATAGTAGAAGATGGGAAGATTGTTGGTTTTCAGCTGAAAATTCGCCTGCCCTATTATCGAGGTGTATTCTTAAGTCAGATCAAGCCCGGCAATCTGATAGTGGATGGAGAACTGTTCACAAAAGATCAGATCCTGTGGCGGATCAATGGTGAGGACTTTACCGCGGAGGAACTGCGTCAGGACTGGCACCGGCACTGGCATCCACTTGAGCCAGCCACGCTGATCGTGAAGAAGCCCGAGGGCCTAAAGCAGGGATATCACGACCTTGAATATGGCTTCTGCTGCACCCACTCCTACATGCCGCCCATGATGGAGGAGGTTTCAGACCCCACGAAGGAAGAAGTGGTGTATATGCCGGAATTCGGACATAACCTCCACAAAAGACGACTGCTCATTGTATAAGATATGCGCCGGAGCTTTGGCTCCGGCGCTTTTTTACTTATATACCCTTGCATTCCAGCGGTGCAGCCCGGAAACCGGGACGGGCAACATAATGGACTGCGTTGCGAATGATGGTGCGGATGGATTCATTATGGTAGGAGGGGCAGGTCTCGTGACCGGGCTGGAAGTAGAAGAATTTCCCGTAGCCCCGGTTCCAGACGCAGCCGGAGCGGAACACCTCACCGCCGCCGAAGCTGCCGAGGAACACCAGCTCGTCCGGGGCGGGAATGTCGAAGAACTCACCGTACATTTCCTCCTCGCCCAGTTCCACACATTCTGGGACACCCATGGCAATAGGATGGCTGGGATTTATACACCACAGCTTCTCGCTGTCATCCTCCCGCCAGCGCAGGGTGCAGGAGGTACCGAGCAATCGCTGCATGGGCTTGCTCATATGTCCGGAGTGAAGAACAATGAGCCCCATGCCCCGCTGGACGTGGGATTGTACCCTTGCGGCAATCTCGTCAGGCACTTCGCCCTGCACAATATGGCTCCACCAGATCAGCACATCCGTGTCATTCAGGACTTCCTCGGTCAGACCGCATTGATCCATTTCCAGTGTGGCAATGTGACGAACCTGAATATCGGCGTCCTCTTCCACCAGAGCGCGCAGTGTTTCGTGGATGCCGCCGGGGTGAACAGAGCGGATTTTTCTGGCATTTTCGGCAATGAACGCCCAATCTTCCGGGGCGCACTGCCAGTCGGACATAAATGGAAAGCGCTTGGAATCCAGCTGCTCCTGGACATATTCATTCCAAATGGTAACTTTAATCATGGGAAGCCTCCTGACTGATTGATCTGATATTCCCATTATATCCCCAGAAGCGTGGAGCGTCAAGGAACAGAATTTGCGCAATTCGTCATAAACTACAAAATGGAGACCGAATTATTGTGAAGTATTTCTTAGAAGGACAAATTATGATGTTGCTTTTTTGTCATCTTCCAAAATGCGGGAACAGAACTAAAAAAATAGGCGTCGATTCCGTATAAATACAGAAAAGAAAGCGAATCAGGTATTATTTATAATTCAGCCAGATAAACAAGGGAGGTTTTGAAATGGAATTTCGGATTCTCACCATTAACCCCGGTTCCACATCCACCAAAGTGGGCGTGTTTCAGGGGGAGAAAGAGCTGTTTTCGATGAACGTCGCCCATGAGGCAGAGAAACTTGCCCAATTTGACGGGATTTCAGCCCAGCTGCCCTACCGGAAGCAGACCATTCTGGACGCGCTGGAGAAGGCGGAAATAGACCTTGCCACCATGGATGCTTTTGTGGGTCGGGGCGGCGGACTGCTCAGCGTGGAAGGCGGTACCTATGCCATCAACGATATCCTGCTGGATCATGCCACCCGGGGCGCAAACGGTGTGCAGCACCCGGCTCAGCTGGGTCCCCAGCTGGCTCATGGCTTTGCACAGCAGTACGGCAAGCCCTGCTTCGTCGTCAATCCACCCGATACGGACGAGCTGACCCTCTGTGCCCGGATGACCGGCGTGAAGGGCATCTACCGCAATGTGCATCTGCACGCCCTGAACCTGAAGGAAACTGCCATCCGTCACAGCGCGGCCCAGGGCAAGCGTTATGAAGACTGCAATTACATCGTCTGTCACATCGGCGGCGGTATTTCCATCTCCGCTCACGAAAAAGGGCGCATGATCGATGGCAACGACATCGTGGGCGGTGAAGGCCCCATGGCTCCCACCCGCTGCGGTGGGCTGCCCGCCTCCGCTCTGATTTCCCGCTGCTTCAAGCAAGAACAGAAGGAAGTCAAGAGCCTGTGCACCCGCTCCGGCGGCTTTGTCAGCCATCTGGGTACTTCCGATGCCCGGGAGGTTGTGGCAATGGCAGAGCAGGGGAACACCTATGCCGCGCTGGTCTGGGACACCATGGTGTATCAGATTGTCCGCTACATCGGTGCCATGGCCGGCGTCCTCCACGGAAAAGTGGACGGCATTCTGCTGGGTGGCGGCATGGTGCACAACAAGGATCTGGTCAACGCCATCACCGACGTCTGCTCCTGGGTTGCCCCTGTGTACGCCTATCCCGGCGAGTTTGAGCTGGAAGCCATGGCTGCCGGCGCCAGCCGGGTGCTCAGCGGCGAGGAAGCTGCTAAGGTTTACACCGGCAAGCCGGTCTGGTCGCCGGAGGAACTGGGCCTATGAGCGGTAAACAGACACAGATGATGATCCTTATTCAGGATCTGGTGCTGGCGTTCGTCATCAATTCCGCCGCAACCATTCTGAACGGTGGATTCAAAGAAACCAGCGTGTATTTAGTGGGAATGTTCATGGCGTTCTGCATCAACTATGTGGCGGGACTGATCATCCCCGTGGAGCGCATTGGACGGGCGGTTGCCGGAGGCATTGGCCTGACAAATGGTACGCTTCCTCACAAGCTGGTGCGCATCTTTATCATCAACGCCATTTTTGTCACCATCATTTCCTTCACCATCGCGCTCATTAACCTTGGCCCCGTGGCAGGACTGATCTCCATCTGGTGGAGTACCTATCCCATTTTGCATCTGGTGGGCTACCTGACCAGCGTATTGATTGAGAAACCCGCCATGGAACTGGCAAAAACCCTTGTAGATGATCCCCCGATCAAAGAAAGGAGTTAACCCCAATGAACAAGAACATGAATCAGACGACGATCCATCCCTACTCCCGCAGCGTGTCCATCATCGGTGTAGGCTGCACCCCCTTTATGTACACCGTGGACAACGAGGAGACCAATGGTCTGACCGAGGGCGAGCTGTTCGGCTACGCTGCTCTGAAAGCCATGGAGGACGCGGGCGTTACCCCCAAGGATGTAGACTACTACTTCCATGGTGAGGCCAGCCCTCTGAACGGCTCCAACTACCTGACTCCCAACATCCAGATCGGCAACTGGTTTGGCATGAAGGGCAAGGGCTCCATTCACCACAGTGAAGCCTGCTGCACCGGCTATCTTGCCATCGAGCAGGCGGTGAACGCCGTGGCTTCCGGCAAGTACAACTGCGTTCTGACTGGTGCCGTGGAGTTTGGCGACAGTGTCCCCGCTCCCTTCGGCCCCAACGATACCGTGGAGACTCCCAAGCATCCCTATAAGCGGGAAAAGATGACCATGGATCGGTTCCTGGCAACCACCATGTGGCTGTATGACCGCAACTATGCCCGCTCTTTCATCGCCCCCATGAATCTCATCTACGACGACGTGGCTGAAGATTATGTCCGCACCCGGAAGATCACCCCGGAGCAGATGGACGACACCCTGAACTGGATGGCTATCAACAACCGCCGCAACGCCGCCAAGAACCCTCTGGCGCTGGAGCGGAAGGAGTTTGCTGACATTGCCAAGGAAAAGGGCTTCGACAATGTGATGGACTACATGCGCTCTCCCTACAATCCCAAGATGGGCGACCTGCTGCGCATGGAGGGCATGGAGCGCAAGTGCGATGGCGCTGCCGCCTGTATCGTCTGCGCCACAGAAATGATCCCCCAGATCGCCAAGAACCTGAAGCACAAGCCCATCGAGGTGCTGGGCATCGGCTCTGCTGCCTGCGAGGCTACCAACCCTCACTTCGAAATCCGGGCTACCGAGGAAGCCGTCCGTCAGGTCTACGAGCTGACCGGCGTGAAACCTGAGGAACTGGATCTGTTCTTCGCCAATGACTTCATCATCACCTCTCACCTGTATGCGGCGGAGGTTGCCGGCTATCTGCCCTATGGCGAAGGCTGGAAGTACATCTGCGAGGGACGTACCGCCTATGACGGTGACAAGCCCATCAACACCAACGGCGGCCGCACCTCCTTTGGTCATGCCCACGCTGCTTCCGGCTTGGCAGACGTGTACGAAGCCTGTATGCAGATGCGCGGCGAATGCGGCGAGCGTCAGGTGAAGAAGCTGCCCAGAACCACCATGCTCCGGGGCTACGGCGGAAGCCAGAACGTGTGCTCCATCATTCTGAGAACCAAGGACTAAGGAGGTTTGGATATGGCTATCAAACTGGAAAAAGTGGTAGAAAAATTCTATCAGAATCTGGAAGAAGGAAAGATTACCGGCCGCAAGTGCTGCGCCTGCGGCGCTGTGGAATTCCCGCCTGTGTATGCCTGCAATGAGTGCGGCTGCTGGGATATGGAATGGGTGGAGATCGACGGCGAAGCCACCATGCACTCCATCGTGCTGCCTGCCGCGCTGTCCTCCAAGCCTGAGTATAAGCCCCTGGGCAAGTATGCTTACGGCGAGGTTGTCCTGAAAGAAGGTTCCCGCTTCAATGGCGTTGTCCGAGGCATTAGCAAGAAGAACCGTAAGGAGCTGGTGGAGAAGCTGCCCATCAAGGTCAAGGCTGCCATCTATCAGAGGGACGGCTACAAGACCGTTGTGTTTGATCTGGACGAAGAATAATCATAGATAAAGGAGAATTGTATTATGGATCGCAAGGAACTGGAAGAAAAGGTAATCGAAATGGTCGCCATGGCTTACGGCAAGGATGCCGCTGAGCTGACCGTGAACTCCACTTTTAAGGAAGACCTGAAGGGAGCCTCTATTCAGATGGTGGGTCTGGTGTCCGAGCTGGAGAACGAGCTGGACGTGATGGTGTCCCTGCAGGATGCTTCCGCCTGCGCCACCATCGGCGAGCTGGTGGACAAGGTTGAGGAAGAACTGTAATGAGCGTACTGGACAAGCTGTATGAAAAAGCGAGCCTGAATCCCCAAAAGGTCGCTTTCCCGGAGGCGACCAACGAGAAGATGATGCAGGCGGCTTATGAGACCGGCAAGGAAGGCTACATTCATCCCGTGCTGGTGGGCGATGGGGAAGAACTGAAAGCTCTGGCTGCTGAGCGTGGGTATGACATCTCCGTATTCACGATCGTGGACATCCATGACGAGGAATACAAGAACAAGATTGTCGAAAGTTATGTCAATCAACCCGGCAGAATGCTGAAAGCTAAGGCCTTGGGCCGCCGGATGGAGAATCCTCTGTACTTCGCCATGGCCATGCAAGCCGTGGGCGAGGCAGACGTGACCTTCGCCGGCATCGACAATACCACCGGCGACGTGCTGCTGGCTGGTCAGATGATCATTGGCCTGAAGCCTGGTATTTCCACCATTTCCTCCATCGGCCTGTGTGACATTCCTGGTTACGAGGGAAGCGAGGGCAGCCTCCTGGCGGTGGGTGACAGCGCAGTGTGCACCAACCCCAACGCCGAGCAGCTGGCATCCATTGCCATTTCTGCCTGCGATACGGTCAAGGAACTTCTCGACTGGGAGCCTCGGTGCGCTATGGTCTGCTACTCCACCCTTGGTTCCGGTCAGGGCGAACTGATCGACAAGGTGAAGGAAGCTCTGCGGATTGCCAATGAGCAGCGCCCCGACCTAGCCATTGACGGCGAGTTCCAGTTGGACGCCGCCATTGTTCCCGCCGTTGCTGCCAAGAAGGTCAAGCGGGAGAGCAAAGTTGCGGGTAAGGCGAATGTGGTCATCTGGCCCGACCTGAACGTTGGAAACATCGCGGTAAAGCTCATTCAGCAGTTCGGTCACGCCAACGCCTACGGCCCAATGCTCCAGGGCTTCCAAAGCGTGGTCTGCGACTGCTCCCGGGGCGCGCCTGTGTCTGAGATCAAGGGCAATATTGTCATTTCGGCTGTCCGGGCCGCCGGCAGCAAAAAGTAATGCTGGAAGACTGGGTAAACGTCCAGACCACCCCAAATGGAATCGGCATCGACTGCGTGTGCGTTTCCCAAATGAAAGCGCTGGATGAGCGACTAAAGGGTGCCTTTGCCGCCGGGACGTTCACTTCTGCGGAATTGGCGCTGGCAAGAGAATCCTCTGATTACTGGTGCTTTCTGGCAGGACGCTTTGCTGTGAAGGAGGCCGTATTCAAAGCACTTTCCTGTGCCGCACCCAATCCCTTCGACTTCCGACAGGTGGAAACCCTGCGCAGGGAGGACGGGTGCCCGATGGTAAACTTACGCTCCATCCCGGAAAGTGTGATGAAACAGGCAGGCGCGAAAGGGATTCTGGTGAGTATCACCGGGGAAGCAGACTATGCGATTGCGCTGGTGCAGGTGGTCTGAAGAGTGGGAATGACAAAAAATGATAATTCGGCATTGTCAATTTTTGTACTATGGATTTGCCGGATTCCCTGATACATGAATTTAACTGTTTTTCATGACAAGAATACGGAATCGGAATACCGGCGGATTTGCTAGAATACGGTCAGAAAGAAAAAGAAAAAACAACACTTTCAACAAAAGGAGATATCACTATGGAAAAGGTTAAAGTAGCAATCGTGGGCTGCGGCGGCATCGCCAAGCAGAAGCATATGCCCTCCCTGGCCAAGTTCCCTGACCGCGCTGAGATGGTCGCTTTCTGCGACGAGAAGCTCGAGCGCGCTGAGGAAGCTGCCAAGCAGTATGGTGTCGAGGGTGCCAAGGTCTACACCGACTACAAGGAAATGCTGGCTGACAAGTCTGTTGAGATCGATGTTGTTCACGTTTGCACGCCCAACGTTGCTCACTGCCCCATCACCGTAGCCGCTTTCGAGGCCGGCAAGCACGTTATGTGCGAGAAGCCCATGGCTCACAACACCGAGGACGCCCAGAAGATGCTGGATGCCTGGCGCAAGTCTGGCAAGAAGTTCACCGTTGGCTATCAGAACCGCTTCCGTGACGACACCCAGACCCTCCACGCTTCCTGCGAAGCCGGTGAGCTGGGTGAGATCTACATGGCCAAGGCCCATGCCCTGCGCCGCCGCGCCGTTCCCACCTGGGGCGTGTTCCCCAACAAGGCCCTGCAGGGCGGCGGTCCTCTGATCGACATTGGCACCCACGCTCTGGATATCACCCTGTGGATGATGGACAATTATGAGCCCGCTTCTGTTTCCGGTCAGGTCTTCTATAAGCTGGGTCGGGACGAGCATGGCCCCGAGGGCAACGTCTTCGGACCCTGGGATCCCGAGACCTTCGAGGTTGAGGACTCCGCTTTCGGTCTGGTGAAGATGAAGAATGGCGCTGTGATCTACCTGGAAGCCAGCTGGGCGCTGAACGTTCTCAAGTCCATGGAGGCATCCACCACCCTGTGCGGCACCAAGGCCGGCGCAGAGATCCACCACGGCGGCAGCTATCCCAAGGATGAGCTGATCTACAACACCGTGGAGCACAACCAGTTGATGGAGAAGATCATCTCTCCCGCCGGTGTGGTCGACTTCTTCGAGGGCGGCGCTGCTGCCGAGGCTGTCCGTGAGCAGGATCAGTGGTTGGATGCTATCCTGAACGATAAGGAGCCTCTGGTCAAGCCCGAGCAGGCTTTCGTGGTCACCCAGATTCTGGAGGCTATCTATAAGTCCGCCGAGACCGGCAAGGAAGTTTTCTTCTAATTAAGTAAGCCATAGTTCTTCCCGGGAAAGTGTCCTGTATTCATACTCCGCAGGGCACTTTCCTAAGATATCCCACAAGAAAGGTAGGGGGTGTCGTTACGGAACTCCTGTCATTAAAGAATATTACCAAAGAGTACCCCGGTGTCCGTGCGTTGGACAATGTGTCCATCTCCTTTGAAAAGGGCGAGGTTCACGCTTTGATCGGTGAAAACGGCGCGGGAAAATCCACTTTTATCAAGACCCTCTCTGGTGCAATTCGTCCTACCTCTGGCACCATCGAATTCGAGGGAAAAACCTACGACCATCTGGAGCCCCGGCAGGCCATTGATCTTGGCATTGCTGTTGTGTATCAGGAGCTGATCCAATTCGAGGCAATGAGTGTTGCCGACAATATTTTTATGGGTGTCGAGGATGCGTCCAGCGGCCTGGTTCTCAACGACAGGCAGCGCTGTGAAAAGACGAAGGATCTGCTCAAAGCCTTCGACTGCGACATCGATCCCCGTACGCTGATTCGGGAACTGTCCATCGCCAACCGCCAGATCATCGAACTGACCAAGGCTATGGTTCGGAATGCCAAGGTCGTGGTTATGGACGAACCCACAGCTGCGATTACTCTGGCAGAACAGGAAAAGCTATACAAGCTGGTGAAGCAGCTGAAAAACCAAGGCGTCACCGTAATCTATATCTCCCACCGGCTGGAAGAACTGTTCGAGATCTGCGATCGGGTCAGCGTTTTGCGGGACGGTCAGTATGTGACCACCTGTGATATGAAAGATATCACCAAGCAGGATATGATTAAGCTTATGGTGGGCCGGGTACTGACCAATGCCTATCCTGGCAAGAAGCCGGCTAGTGATGAGGTTGTGCTGGAAGTGGAAAACCTTACCGGCAACGGTGTAAAGGATATTTCTTTCCAGCTTCACAAAGGCGAGATCCTCGGCTTTGCCGGTCTCGTTGGCTCCGGCAGAACGGAGTTGATGCACCTGATCTACGGTGCGGCAAAGCGGGACAGCGGTACCATTCGCTTCCGGGGAAAGGAAGTCAATTTCCATTCTCCTGCAGATGGTCTGAAGGCCGGCATCGGTCTGATTCCCGAGGATCGAAAATTCCAGGGCTGCTTTATTGACAAGCCAATTTACTGGAATAACTCTATTTCCGCGCTGGATTCCATCAGCCGCAGAGGCATCGTGGATCGGACAGCGGAAATGAAAATGGCGGAAGATTACAAGGCTCGCCTGAAAACCAAGGCACCTTTCCTGCACATGGTCACCGGAGGACTTTCCGGCGGCAATCAGCAGAAGGTGGTTATCGCCAAAGCACTGGCAGCCCTGCCTGAGATCCTGATCTTCGACGAGCCGACCCGGGGCATTGATATCGGTGCCCGGTATGAGATCTATCTGCTGATGAACGAGCTTGCCGAGCAGGGCAAATCCATTCTGATGGTTTCCTCCGATATGGAGGAGCTGCTGGGTATGTCCGAGCGCATCATTGTTCTGCATGAGGGCCGTCAGGCCGGTGAATTAAAGAAGGAAGAGTTCTCTCAGGAGCGTGTCCTGACCTGCGCTTTCGGAGTATAATGGAGGAACCGTTGTGACTACTAAGAGAAAAATGTCTTTGGGCGAGGTGTTCACCGAGCTTTCTCTGCCCATTATGCTGGTGGTGCTGGTCGTATTCTTCAGCATCATGAGCGACAAATTCCTGACTACCCTGAATCTGACAAACATTCTGGTGCAGAATGTCCATGTTGCCGTGTGTGCCTGTGCGGTCATGATCATCATGATCTCCGGTGGCTGTGACCTTTCGATTGGCTATCAGATGTCGGTTGCCGCGGTTTTGGTGGCCAAGGGAATGTCCGTTTGGGGCTGGCATCCCGTTCTGGCCATCGTGCTGGGTATTGCCCTTTGCAGCCTGCTGGGTACGTTCAATGGATACATGGGCATCAAGCTGAAGAGCTCTACCATGATCATCACGCTGGGCACCATGGCGATCTTCCAGGGTATTTCCTATCTGATCTCTGGTTCTAAAAACTTCCACAACCTGCCCAAGAGCTTTATGTACATTGGTCAGGGAAAGCTGTTTGGCTGGCTGCCGGTGAATGTGGTCATCATGCTGGTGATCGTGATTGCTGTGGGCTTCGTTATGAGCAAAACCGCTGTGGGACGGAAGGTCTATGCCGCCGGTGACAACCCTGAAGCTGCTCGCCTAGCCGGTCTGAATGTGGCAAAGATCAAGATTCTGTCCTTCACCGTGGCGGGTATTCTGGTGGGCATTTCCGCCATTCTGCTGACTGCCCGTGCGGGTGCTGCTGATTCCGGCACCGGCGTTGGCATCGAATTTACCGGCATCACTGCCTGTGTCCTGTCCGGCGTTGCCCTGAAGGGCGGCGAGGGAACCCTGTGGAAAGTCATCGTTGCTGTGTTTGTGCTGGGCGTTCTGGCCAACGGTATGCAGCTGATTAACCTGGGTGCTTACCCGCAGTACATTGCCAAGGGTATCATCATGCTGGCGTCTCTGTATCTGACCAACCGCAACGCCAAGGGCGTGTAAAAACGTTGTAATGAATGCAAAAGCATTTATAAAAAAATTTAGGAGGAACGCAAAAATGAAAAAAGTTATCTCTCTGGTTCTGGCTCTGACTATGCTGCTGAGCCTGGCCGCCTGCGGCGCCAAAGCACCCGAGGCCCCCGCCGCTACGCAGGCTCCTGCCGCCGAGGCTCCTGCTGCCACTGAGGCACCCGCCGCTGCTCCCGCCGATGGCGAGAAGAAGGTTGCTGCTTTTGTCACCTTTGGTCTGGGTGGTGACTTCTTCCAGATGCTGGCGGACGCTTTCGTTGCCAAGTTCGAGGCCGAGGGCTGGGAAGCCATGTACGCTGACGGCGAATTCAATCCTGCCAAGCAGATTGAAGCCGCTGAGAACTATATCGCTATGAATGTTGACCTGCTGTACATCTGGTCCGTTGCCCCCGAAGCCATGACCGGTGTCGTCGAGTCTGCACAGGCCAAGGGCATCAAGGTCGTTGCCTTCGTTGCTCCCACGGAGAAGTATGACGCTCTGATGATTTCCGAGGAGAAAGAACTGGCTGACGATCTGTGCCGTCTGGCTGCCAAGTGGATCGATACCACCTTCGCTGATGCTGAGGATCATTCCGTTCCCGTTGCTGCTTTCACCTGCCGCGCCGCGCAGACTGGTGTTACCCAGGGCGACGAGATGCTGAGAATCGAAGAGTTCTCCAAGAAGGCCAAGTTTGTCACCGAGGTCGAGTGTGCTGACGAAACCCAGGCTACCGGCCAGTCCAAGATGGAAAATCTGTACACCACCAACCCCGAGATCAAGGTCTTCATCACCCCCCACAACGATCTGGCTATGGGCATCAATTCCTTCTTTACCGCCATCTCTTCCCCTGTGACCGACTACAGCGATATGGGTATCTTTGCCATCAACGGCTCTGATGCTACCGCTGAAGAGATCAAGGCTTCCACCGAGGGCAAGTCCCCCCTGCGCGGCACCGTGCTGACCGGCTCCGTTGACGACACAGCCAATGAAATGGTCATGGTTGGTCTGGGCCTGATGGATGGCTCCCTGCCTGCTGGCCACATCCAGAAGGCCGGTACTGTCTTCGTCTACGCCGACACCATCGAGGAATACATGACTACCCACACTGTCAAGTCTGTCACCAGCGCTGACTTCCAGTAATCACGATTCCAAGCCGAAAGGAGCCTTACGGCTCCTTTTGCGCTATTGACAGTTTCTATATAATTGAATTATCTATCACTTAAGGAGAAAACTATGGCAAAGAAAGTTCTGGGCATCTCTTTCGGCAGAAAGATGAGCAACTGTGACGTGATGGTCAAGCAGGCTTTGATGGTTTGTCAGGACGCCGGCTGCGAGGTTGCCTTCCTGCGAGCCGACGATATGAACATCACCAACTGCAACGGCTGCATTGCCTGCACCATCGGCACCATGACCGGCAGAGGCCGGGGCTACTGCGTTCGTCACGATGATTTTGACATTCTGGACGAGTGCGTCATGCAGGCTGACGCGGTGATCCTAGCCTGCCCCACCTACGAGACCTCTGTCACTGGCCGCTTCAAGACCATCTGCGACCGCATCGGCCCCAGCCACGACATCACCTTCCGCAAGGCTGCATATGATGAGGGCAAGGCAAAGGGCGTTCCGGAGGAAAAGCTGCCCGACGCCCGGTCCTTCAAGAAGCGCAGCGCGGCTTTGATTTCCGTGGGCGGCGCCATGACCGAAAACTGGATCGCTTTGACCCTGCCCATGATGTTTGAATTCACCTTCCCACTGGCCATCGATGTGGTGGATACCGTAGAGTACTACGGCGCCATGGCCTGTGAGAATGTTGCCGGTAACCCTGCCATGATGGAGCGGATGAAGAAGGTGGGACAGAATATTCTGGCCTCCATCAACGCCGAGACAGAGGAAGAACGCATCGCATGGCGGGGCGACGAGGAGGGCTGCTGCCCCATCTGCCACACCCGTCTGCTGCAGGTTTCCCATGACAAGCACAGCGTGGACTGCGTTGTCTGCGGCAGCCACGGCACTCTGAAGATCGTGGACGGTATGATCGATGTGGAGTACACGCCCGAGGAGCTGGACCGCAGCCGTCTGCGCTGGGGCGGCAAACTGGAGCACTCCACCGAAATCAAGACCCAGGCGCAGCCCTCCGGCACCATCAAGAATCTGAAGGAACTGAAGCAGCCCTTCGCTGATTTCAATCCCCCTGTATGGCCTGTGGATGAGACCGCTTACCACAACGTGAAAATCAAGTGATTTCTGCCAGGATTCAGCGGTTTTTCGCTGAATCCTGCTTTTTTGGAGAGAATATGAATCTGATTCACTGTGAATTTCCCTCGGATACACTGCACACCTATGTCCATGTGACAGTGATGCTGCCAAAGAAAATGAAAACACCGCTGGAAACCCCAATGAAGAAGGAGGCCTACCCGGTTCTGTATCTGCTCCACGGGGCGCTGGATTACGGCGACAGTTGGATTTACCGGACAGACCTTTCCGATCTGGTAGATGAGAAAGAGATTGCCGTGGTGCTGCCCTCAGTGGGGAACAGCTTCTATCTGGATGAGCCGGAGGGTATGGCGTATTTTACCTTTCTGACAGAGGAACTTCTGGAATATCTGGAACACATTTTCCCGCTGTCCCAAAAACGGGAGGAGACATTTATCGGTGGACTGTCCATGGGTGGCTATGGCAGCCTGTATGCGGCGTTGCGCAAACCAGAGCGATACGGGAAGGTTTTTTCCCTGTCCGGGGCCCTGGATATCCGCAGGACATCCTGCTTCGTCAGCCAGTGCGGCGCCAGCCTGCCTGGTCAGCTGCGGGACCGGAAAGCGCTGTCCGGCGGAGCCTATGATCTGTTTGCGCTGCTGGAAAAGGCTGACCCGGCTGTGATGCCGCCGGTGTTCCTTGCCTGCGGCAAGGAGGACTTCTTTATGCGGGATAATCTGTTTTTCGCGCAGATGATGGAAAAGCGTGGAATGCCCGTGACCTTCCACAGTGCGGATGGGGAGCATTCCTGGGCGTTCTGGCGCACATGGCTGAATTGCGCCTTTGACTTTCTTATGTAGTTTTGATATAATATTCGGAACAGGAGGAACTCAATATGTATGATTTTACCTTTGTCTTTCAAACTTCACAGCAAAACCATATCCATACGGATATCGAGTTTTTCTATGTTCTGGACGGCACGGCGATCTTTACATTGGAGGACAAGCAATATCGGCTTGGTAAGGACGACTTTCTGGTAGTGAATGTAGATAAAAACCATTCCTATCGAACAGAAGGAGATTTTCTCGGAACCTGCGTGCACATCTCCTATTCCAAGCTGTGCTCCCTGATGAAGCAAAGCATGGTGTTCTTCTGGTGCAACACCGCAGGAGGAAACACGGAGGGCTATGACGAGCTGCGCCGGATTTTCCGAAAGATTGTTTCCGAGGAATACTTTAATCAGGGCAAAGATGTGATCTATCTGAACAGCCTGTTTTATGAGTTCCTGCACGTTCTGACCACGGACTTCCTGCTCAGCAAGGAAAATGACCATTATACTGAGGAAACCCACAAATTTGAGGCCAGAAAGCACGAAATCGCAGAATTTATCCAGATGAATTTTGACAAACCCATTTCTCTGGAAGACCTGTCCAAGCAGATGTTCCTCAGCTATGCTTACCTGTCCAAGTACATCAAACGGCATTTTGGTATGGGTTTTGCCGAATACCTTAATCAGGTGCGCCTGAATTTCGCGGTGTCCCAGCTGCTGCACTCCGATCTGTCCATTGTTCGTATCGCTATGGAATCGGGTTTCGCGTCCTCTGCCGCTCTGAACAAGGCCTTCAAACAGGCTTACAACATGACCCCTACGGAGTATCGCCGTCAGTGGGTCAGCCAAAACGGAGAAACTGCCAGCAGTGAAGTCTCTCAAGCGGAGATACGCAAACAGCTGGAACGGCACTTTGAACGGTGCTTTGCGCCGGAGACAAAACGTTCCAACCAACCGGCCCAGCTTGTGACGCTGCAAAACGCTCCCAAACGGCTGCTGAAACGGAACTGGTGCCGGATGATCAACATCGGCACGGCGGGGGATCTGCTGCAATCGGATGTGCAGAAGCACCTGCTGACGCTTAAGCAGGAGCTGCATTTTGAATATGTTCGGTTCTGGGATCTGCATTCCGCTGGTATGCAGCTGGGCGACGGCAAAACCGGCTTTAATTTCAATAAGCTGGATCAGGTGCTGGACTTTTTGCTGCAAAACGGCATGAAGCCTTATATTGAGCTGCGGCCAAAGCCGAAAATGGTTCTGCGCTCTGCTTTCGATGTGATTCACATGGAGGAGGTACAGCTGGACGAAACGGTGGAGAATATCCGCTATTTTATCCGTAAACTCTTTATCCACCTGCTGAACCGTTACAGTACCGCGCAGGTGGAAAACTGGTACTTTGAGATATGGTGCGCTGAGGGCGAACAGAATCTGACCACCGAGGATCCGGAGACGGTTCGTACCATGGGGCAGTGGTATTTTGAGCGGTTCAATACGGTCGCTTCCCAGATTCGGGAGCTGTGCCCCGGTGCGAAAGTCGGCGGCGGCGGACTGACCGTCCGTTACGGCGGGGAGCAGCTGGAAAGGATTCTGCGAACCTGGCAGAAAGATGCCCAGCAGCCGGATTTTATCTCCCTGTACTGCTATCCTTACACGATGTATACCATGAATAAGGACAGAAACCAGAGCAGAAACACAGACCTTCTGCGAAAAGCCCTTCAATTTGTCAGAGACACCATGCAGGAGGTGGGATTTGGAGATAAAGAGCTCCATGTAACGGAGTGGAATTTCTCCATTTCCAATCGGAACACGCTGAACGACAGCTGCATGAAGGGTGCGTATATTATGCGGGATCTGCTGGAGAGCATGGATCTGGCGGATATCATGGGGTACTGGGTGGGAACGGATTTGTATGGTTCCCACGCGGATGTCCGCTCCATTGTTTATGGCGGATGCGGGCTGCTGTCCCGTGATGGCATCCGCAAGCCTGCTTTCTACGCCTTCGACTTCATGAATCACCTGGGGCGGTATGTCCGCAAGCGGGAGGACAATTATATTGTCACAGACAACGGCTCCGGAAACTGGCGTATCGTGTGCCACAATCTGAAAAATCTGAATCATCAGTATTCCCTGTTAAATGAGGGTGAGATCCGCATTGCTGAGCAGAATAACCTCTTTGAGGATCTGAAAAAGCGAACCATTCATTTTTCCCTGCCGGGCAAGCGTGGGGAAAAGTATGTGCTCAAATGCCTGACGGTAAACCAGTACAACGGAAGTCTGCAGGATGAGTGGGTCTCCATGTCCAGCCCGGACGAGATGAGCCGGGATGAGATTCAATACCTGAGCCGAATCGTTACCCCCAGAATGGTGGTCAAGCGGCTGACCGCGGAAAATGGCAAGCTGTCATTCGACATTACCATGGAACCGAATGAGATTGCCTATATCCACCTGATCCATCAGTATTCCTGAGACGATACAACTGAATAAATATGAGAGGACAAAAAATCACAGGTTTTTTTTGTTCTCTCTTTTTTTGCGCCTGCGCCAAGGGTCAAATTTGGGTTACATTCCAGCTAGAACCGAAATGAGAAACAGTGAAAGAACAGGTATTATGACGATAGCGAAAATATAATACTCTTAGGAGGAATGCATTATGGCTGGAAGACAGTATTACAATCCCAACGCGTTTACCAACGTGGTTCGTGACGGCAACGTCATCGGCTACAGCTTCGAGATCAAGGCACAGTACTACCGTTCCATTACCCTGTCCATTCTCCGCGACCTGAAGATCATGGTGGACGGTGAATCGGTGGATCGTGAGGATGTCCGACTGACCGTGAACGGTGAGATGTTCACGCTGGAGGAGTGCCGCACCGTCATCGACCCCGAGTACCGCTGGGAGTTCGGCGACTACGCCACCGTTACCGTCATGAGAGAAGGCGGTCTGACCCCCGGAAAGCACCATATCGACTGCCATCAGTCCATCGCCCCTTCCTATATGCCCTTTACCATTGAGGCTGACTGCCCCGCCGACTTCGAGATTTAAGGAGGAACGACCATGAGCTACGATATCAGAAGAAGTGTTTCCCTGTACAGCTATCAGGATGAATTCTACAACAAGCAGCTGGATCTGGAAGGCTGCCTGCGGGAAACCGCCAAGACCGGCGCCACCGGTGTGGAGCTGCTGGCGGAGCAGATGATCCGCAAGTTCCCCTTGCCCATCGAGGAAGAGTCCTTCCGGGAAAAGTGGTTCGGCTGGCTCAAGCAGTATAACCTCCAGCCCTCCTGCTACGATGCTTTCCTGGAGTTCAAACTCTATGACAACCGCACCCTGACCCTCAAGGAGCAGGTGAACATGATGAAGCGGGATATCCGCCTTGCTTCTATGCTGGGCTTTACCAACCTGCGTACTCTGGTTTCCACTCCTATGCCCGTCATCGAAGGCTCTCTGGAGTACGCCGAGCAGATGGGTGTGAAGATCGGTCTGGAGGTTCACGCACCCTTCTCCCTGAACTCCTCCTGGGCTGACGGCTACATGGAGATGATTACCCGCACCGGCACCAAGTTCTTCGGTTTCATTCCCGACATGGGTATTTTCTGCAAGAACATCCCCGATGTTGTCCGTGATAAGTATCTGCGCCGGGGCGCCAAGCCCGAGTGCATCAAGATCGTGGACGACTGCTATGCCGAGCGGGTCGCTAAGGGCTTCACCAAGATCAAGTACGACCTGAATCTGGGCAAGGCCAACATGGAGTACCGCATGGCAAACGGCATGGGCGAGATGATGGAAGCCGTGAAGCGTGCCGGCGGCGGTCCCGCTGATCTGGGCTATGCCGGTGAGAGCTTTGTCTTCTCCTGGTCCGATCCCCAGGATCTGATTGACAACATCGACTACATCTTCCACGTCCACGCCAAGTGCTACAACACCAGCGAGGACTATGTGGAGACTGCTACCGCTATCCCTGAGGTCGTAGATGCCTTCAAGAAGGCTGGCTACAAGGGCTATCTGTCCACCGAGTACGAAGGCGGCGAGCACCTGCGCGCCGACTGCGACGTGGACTCCATCGAGCAGGTTCGCCGCCATCAGGAGGCCCTGCGCCGCTGCATTGAGGGCTAAGTTATGCAGATGAAACTGGGTATCGTCGGCTTTGGCTTTATGGGTCATTGTGATGCCGACATGATGGCAACGTTCCCGGATGAAGAGATCAAACTGGTGGCGGTGGCGGATACCAACCCCGAGCAGCTCAAGGACGCTCCCGCCGGGGTGGAAACCTATGGCAGCATGGATGAGATGCTGGCAAACGCGGATATCAATGTGGTCATGATCTCCACCCCCAACCCCAGCCATCTGGAGATGGTGGAGAAGGCTGCTGCCGCGGGCAAGCACATCATCTGTGAAAAGCCCGCTGCCATGACGGTTGCGCAGTTCGACCGTATGGTGGAGGTTACCGAAAAGGCGGGTGTGATCTTCACAGTGCATCAGCAGCGCCGCTGGGATCGGGACTACCGGGTCATGAAGGAAGTGTATGACCGGGAAATGGTGGGCAAGCCCTATGTGATCAAGAGCCAGCTTTATGGCTTCAATGGCAATATGCACGACTGGCACGTCTACCCGGAAATGGGCGGCGGTATGCTCTACGACTGGGGTGTGCACCTCATTGACCAGATGCTGAATATGGTGGACGCTCCCGTCGTCTCCCTGTATGCCGACCTGCGCAACGTCATCAACGAGAAGGTTGACGATTATTTCAACATTCTGATGAAATTCGGCAACGGCGTCACTGCGGAGATTGAGCTGGGCACCTACTACCTGACTCCCAAGCGGGCATGGTTCCTGGGCGGCAACACCGGCAGCGCCATGATCGATGGCTGGGACTGCGAGGGCAAGATTGTGCGCACCACCCATCTGCTGAGCAACGTCCCCGGCAAGATCACCATGACCGCCGCAGGCCCCACCCGGAGCTTCGGCCCTGCCGCTCCCGGTCTGCTGACGGAGGAGCCGCTGCCGGAGGTGGACGTGAGCCACCGCAACTATTTTGAGCATTTCCTCAAGGCTCTGGGTGGGGAAGAGGAGATCATGGTAAAGCCTTGCCAGGTTCGCAGAGTTCTGCGGGTTATGGAGGCAGTACGGGAGTCCGCTCGCACCGGCAAGGCCATTGAGTTGGAAGCATAAAGGAGTAAAACCTATGAGACAATACGAAACCGATGTGGTGGTCATTGCAGGCGGCCCCTCCGGCCTTAGCGCTGCTGTGCAGGCGGCGGAGTCCGGAGCACGGGTCATCGTCTGCGAGAAGGCCGCTGCGGTTGGCGGCGCTGCCAACATGGGTATGGGCCCTCTGGGCATCGGCACCCGGTATCAGCGGCAGCAGATGAACGACATCACCGTGGAAAAGGCCTTCAATATGTTCATGGAGTACACCCATTACAACGTGGACGCAAGGCTCATTAAGCGCTACTTTGCCCAGTCTGCCGAGACCATCGAGTGGTTGGAAGAAAAGGGCGTGGAATTTGAGGGCGCTTTCCGGTATTTCCCCAAGTCTGAACCCACTTGGCACATCGTCAAGACCGACAAGGGCATTGGCCCTCGGGCTGCGTCCTTCATGAATAAAGCGCTGTATGCCCGTGCTCTAGAGCTGGGTGTCCAGTTCCTGCTGGAAACTCCCGGCAAGCAGATTCTGAAAGAGAATGGCAAAGTCTGCGGTGTTATCGCCAGCGACAAGAATGGCGAGGAAGTCCGCATCTCCTGCAAGGCCGCTATCCTCGCCACCGGCGGCGCGGGCTGCAACAAGAAGCTCATTAAGGAGGAGACCGGCTACGACCATGGAAAGAACCTGTTCTCTTTTGCCATCCCCGGTCTAATGGGCGATGGCATGCGCATGGCTTGGGAGGCTGGAGCGGATAAGACCACCATCCGCATTGAGCTGATTGCCGAGGTGGAAAATGGCGGTGCCGTCACCGGCTCCGTAGCAAATGTTTTTACGCAGCCCAATCTGCTGGTGAACCTGGCCGGCAAGCGGATCATGAACGAGGAGCATATGCAGAACACCACCTTCCTGGGTAACGTGGTGACTCACCAGAAAAACAAGACCTGCTTCTCTATCGTGGATTCCACCATTGTCCATGGCTATATCCGAAACGGCGTGGATGTGACCAGCCTGGTGCGCACCAACCCCGATGTGTCTGACTTCTATGACGGCCTGGAGCAAGCAAAACAGCAGGGCTTTGATACCTTCTTCATGGCGGATACCATTGAAGAGCTGGCCGAAAAGGCAGGCATCAACCCCGAGAACCTGAAAAAGACTGTACAGGAGTACAATTCCTACTGCGATTCCTGCGACGAAGAGTTCTTCAAGGATCGCCGTTTCCTACGGCCGCTCATCAAAGCACCCTTCTATGCTGCGACCCTGCGCCCCTCCGGCTACGGCACTGTGGGCGGCATCCGCATCAACGAGAACTGCGAGTGCTGCGACAAGGACTTCGAGCCGGTGCCCGGACTGTACGCCGTGGGCGCTGACGCCTGCAACATCTACGATGACAGCTATATGTTCCTGCTGCCCGGTAATTCCATGGGCTTTGCCGTGAACTCCGGCCGTATCGCCGGCAAGGAAGCTGCCGCCTACATCCGCAGAGCGTAAGGGGCAGAAAGGAGAAAACATGGTACATATTACGATCAACGGCAAGGTGCTGGAAGTGGAAGAAGGCGCAAATGTTCTGGACTGCGCTCTGGAAAACGGCATCTACATTCCTCACCTGTGCCATCATAAGGACTTAAGCCCTCTCGGTTCCTGCCGTATGTGCATCGTGGAGGTAGAAGGGCAGAAGGGGGTCACCACTTCCTGCACCCTGAAAGCCACCGAGGGTCTCAAAATCCGCACCGACAGCGAGGAGATCAAACGTCTGCGGATGCTGGCGCTGGAGTTGCTGCTAACCGGACACCCCGAGGACTGCTCCACCTGCCCCAAGTACGGCAGCTGTGAGCTTCAGACCCTGATTCAGTACATCGGCCCCAAGACGGGCCGGATGAAGATGCGGGCCAAGGGATTCAAGCAGATTGACGACAATCCTCTGCTGCTGCATGACATGAACCGCTGCGTCCTCTGCGGACGCTGTGTCCGTGCCTGTAACGAGCTGCGGGGAGTGAAGGTGCTGCAGTATCAGAAGAAGGAAATGGAGACCTTCGTAGGTGCCCTTCATGGTAAGCTGCTGAAGGATGCCGACTGCCGTTTCTGCACCGCCTGCGCTGAGGTCTGTCCCACCGGCACCATCCGGGACAAGTGGCAGGAAGGCCACGAGAACTGGAAGAAGGAAGATAAGGTTGTTCCCTGCCAGTTCACCTGTCCTGCCCATACCAACGTTCCCAAGTACGTCCGTTACGTCAAAGAGGGCGACTACGACGCAGCCGCCGCCGTGGTTCGGGAAAAGGCTCCCTTCCCCACGGTGCTGGGCATGATCTGCACCCGGGCCTGCGAGGGTGCCTGCAAGCGCAACGCTCTGAACGATCCCATCTCTATCCGGGGCATTAAGCGCTACGCCGCTGAGCACGACACCGGCAAGTACTGGAAAGGCAAGGGCAAGCAGCTTCCCGATACCGGCAAGAAGGTCTGTGTTGTCGGCGGTGGCCCCGCCGGACTGACCGCAGCCTACTACCTGCGCAAGCAGGGACATGAGGTGACCCTGAAAGAGGCGCTGCCCACCGTTGGCGGCATGATGAGCTACGGCATCCCCTCCTACCGTCTTCCCAGAGAAGTGGTGGCAAAGGAAGCCCAGGTCATCGCCGATCAGGGCGTCAAGTTCGAGACCGGCGTAAAGGTGGAAAAGCCCGCCGAACTGCTGAACGAGTTCGATGCCGTCCTCATGGCCATCGGCGGCACCAATGGTGTCATCCTGCCCATGGAAGGAAGCAAGCTGCCGGAGGTCATTCCCAATATCAAGTTCCTGCGGGAAGCCGCCATGGGCCTACCCACCGGTATCGGCAAGAAAATTGTGGTGCTGGGCGGCGGCAACGTGGCCTTCGACTGCGCCAGAACCGCCAAGCGGCTGGGCGCGGAGGAAATCCACCTGGCCTGTCTGGAAGCCCGGGACAAGATGACCGCCTCTGATGACGAGATCGAGGAAGCCATGGAGGAAGGCATTTTCGTCCATCCTGCTCAGACCTTCGAGCGCATCACCGGTGAGGAATACGTCACCGGCGTGGACTTCATGAATGTAAAGCGGTTCTACTTCGACGAAAACCGCCGGGCCATTATTGAGAAGGAAGAAGGAAGCCTTCACCACATCGACTGTGACACCGTGATCTTCGCCACCGGCCAGCGTCCCGACATCACCCCCGAGGCCGGTCTGACCCTCGGCCGCGGCAACTCCATCACCGTTGCCAACATGGAATCTGACAAATCCACCAACATTCCCGGTATTTTTGCCGCTGGCGACTGCATCTATGGTACCAAGTCCGTGATTCAGGCCATCCAGTCCGGCAGAGAAGCCGCTTCCCAGATCGATAAGTACCTGGGCGGTGACGGCGACATCACCGAGGTGCTGGCTCCCACCGATCCCGCCGATCCCTGCATCGGTGTGATTGAGGGCTTCGGCGATCTGAGACGGAAAAACAATCAGATCGATCCCGCCGAGAGCCGTCAGGATAATTTCAATCTGTACGACCACGGTATCTGCGACCGTGACATCGGCTGCGAAGCTAGCCGGTGCCTGCAATGCGACCTGCGTCTGCAGATCTCTAAGCCCCATCTGTGGGCAGACTACGCCGAAAAGGCAGAAGGGAGCGAGAAATGATGGCAATTCTGGAAAGAATCAAGACCGCAGGCCTTAAGGAATACGGTGTCTATCCCGAAGATATGGCAGAAAAACTCGCTGCCCACCATGGTGCGGACGCACTGGTGGTTGCTCTGAACAATGCGGACGTAGAGGGGGCTGCCTTACAACTGCTTGAGCGCAGCGCGCAGAAGGTCTTTGATGGCATGAACCTGACGGCTGATATCATCGGGACTTCCCGGAAAATACTGCAGATTCCCGACTTTGCCTCCGATCTGATGGATACGCTGGCAAATGCTGCCGAAGCAAATGGCGTTGAGCTGGTGCAGGGCATTGTGAATGTTCGTGCCTGTGCCGCTTCCTGCATTACCCACATCGTCACCATGGCGGAAATTGCCGACATCGCTGCCGGCACCTACACCGACGGCGTGTATCTGTCTGTCAACAACGGCGCGTTTACAAAGGTTGCCGCTGACACGAAGCTGAGCGCTCTGGTTGGTGAGAATGTCAAGGGCGTGAAGACAGGCTACATTGTCCGGGGCGCCAAGGCGCTGAACCTGACCGTTCAGGATGCCAACATTGAAAACGGTGTGCTGAATACCATCAAGGATGCCGACTGCGTGGTATCTAAGGTGCAGATCCAGCTCCGTGCCTGCCGTGCCCAGAGCTGCGGCAAGTGTGTGTTCTGCCGGGAGGGTCTGCTGCAGCTGGAAGCTATGCAGAAGGATGTCACCGTGGGCAAGGGCACCCTTGCCGAACTGGACATGACGAAAGAGATCGGCGAAGCCATGACCTACTCCACCCCCTGCTCCATGGGTCAGAATGCCTCCCGCATTGCTCTGAGCGCAGTGGAGAACTTCCGTGCTGAGTATGAGGAGCACATCAAAAAGCGCAAATGCGCCGCCGACGTGTGCATTGCCTTCCGGAAGGTGTATGTGGATCCCACCGCCTGCACCGGCTGCACCAAGTGTCAGCCTGTCTGCCCCCACGATGCCATTGACGGCGCAAAGGGCTACATCCACATGGTGTTTGACAACTGGTGTGATAAGTGCGGTAGGTGCATCGACGCTTGCCCGGAGAATGCGATCCACCTGACCACGGGCCGTGTGCCCAAGCTCCCCGACCGCATGCTGAGGGTGGGCAGATTCAAAGCGTAATCGATACCCCGCACGGCTTATTCCTGCTGTGCGGGGTTGCCTGCTAAAAGAGCAAAAAATGATATATTGAATTTGCACATATTGGAGAAAGAACTCTTTTCATAGCAAATGACGACAGGTTTGCGTAAATGAAAAGTACAAAAATCCGAAAGCATATCCCATTGATATTCGATACAATATGGCTGGATGAAACAGAAACCACCGCAAAAAATCAATGATAAACGGAGGAAATGATTATGAAACTGGGCCTTGTCAGCGCAATCTGCGATACCATGAACTATGAGGAAATGATCGACTTCCTGGCCGAGGCTGGCCTCGAGTGTGTGGAAGTGGCCTGCTGGCCTGCCGGTAAAGCGGAGCGCCGCTACGCTGGTGTCAGCCACATCGATGTGGACAGAGTTCTCAGCGATGATGCTTATGCCCAGCACGTTCTGAACTATGCCGCCGACCACGGTGTGCAGATCTCTTCTCTGGCGTTCTACCCCAACACCATGGATGCGGACCTCACTAAGCGTGCTGCTGCTGTGGAGCACCTGAAGAAGCTGGTGTGCGCCTCTGCCAAGCTGGGTGTCAACATGGTCACCACCTTCATCGGTCGTGATCAGACCAAGACCGTGGAGGAAAATCTGGAGCTGCTCAAGGAAATCTGGCCCCCCATCATCGCGCTGGCCGAGGAGAAGGGTGTGCGCGTTGCCATTGAGAACTGCCCCATGCTGTTTGGTCGGGACCAGTGGCCCGGCGGACAGAACCTGATGACCACCCCCGCCATCTGGCGCAAGGTCTTTGAGATTCTGCCCTCCGACAATCTGGGCCTCAACTACGATCCTTCCCATTTCGTCTGGCAGATGATCGACTACATCCAGCCCATCTATGAGTTCAAGAACAAGATCTTCCACGTCCACTACAAGGACATCAAGCTGTATCCCGATCGTCTGCAGCAGGTTGGTATCATGGGCTATCCTCTGGACTTCATGAGCCCCAAGTTGCCCGGCCTGGGTGATGTGGACTGGGGCAAGTATGTCTCCGCTCTGACCGACATTCGTTTTGACGGCTGCACCTGCATCGAGGTGGAAGATAAGGCCTTTGAGGGCAGCGTTGAGGATGTGAAGAAGTCCGTCATCCTGTCCGCCCGCTACCTGCGTAACTTCGTCATTTGATCTTGTAGGAGAATCCGAATATGAAACCCTATGCCTTCGGCGTCGATCTCGGTGGTACCACCATAAAGATCGGCCTGTTTGAAACCAGCGGAACACTTCTTGAAAAATGGGAGATTCCCACCAGAACCCAGAACCATGCGGAAAACCTGCTGCCGGATATTGCCGCGGCGCTTCTGAACAAGCTGACGGAAAATGGAATTGATAAGGCACAGGTCGAGGGTGTGGGCATGGGTGTTCCCGGTGCGGTTCTCAACGACCGCTTCGTAAAGCCCTGCGTCAATCTCGATCAGTGGGGTGGCTTTGATGTGGCGGAAGCACTGGAAGCGCTCTGCGGCTTCCCTGCAAAGATCGTCAACGATGCCAATGCGGCGGCGCTGGGTGAAATGGGCGCAGGCGGCGGCAAAGGCCGGAAAAACGTGGTTTTTGTCACGCTGGGAACTGGCGTAGGCGGCGGCGTCATCGTGGATGGCAAGCTGCTGGCGGGCACCCACGGCGCAGGCGGTGAGATCGGACACATCAAGGTGAAGGATACCCATGATACCCCCTGCGGCTGCGGCAAGCGGGGGTGTCTGGAGCAGTATTCTTCCGCAACTGGCATTGTCAACGAGACGAAAAAGTTCCTCCAAAGCAGCGATGTGCCTTCCAGACTGAGAAACCTTGAGACCATCACCGCCAAGGACATTTTTGACCTTGCCAAGGATGGCGACGCGGTGGCTCTTAACCAGGTGGAGGAAATGACTCGTCTGCTCGGCAAGGCGCTGGCAGCCGTGTCCTGTGTCTGTGACCCGGAGGTCATCGTGCTGGGCGGCGGGGTTTCCCGTGCCGGCAGCATCATCACCGACAACGTGGAGAAGTGGTTCCGGGAATACGCATTCCCTGCCGCGGAAAGAACCGAGTTTGCCTTGGCCCAGTTGGGCAATGACGCCGGCATCTACGGCGGCGTGCAGATGATTCTGGGATAACAATAAAAGGAGAAGTATCATGAAAAGAGTATTTGCAATGATTCTGGCCGTCGCCATGGTTTTGGCGCTGGCCGCCTGCGGCGCAAAGCCCGCGGAAACTGCTAAGGGCAGCACCCATATCTATGTTCTGACTGCTGCCGAAGATCATGGCTGGACCGGCTCCGTAGCAACCTTCGCCAAGGAAAAGGTTGCTGAGATCAACGCCGCCGGTAAGTACACCGCCGAAGTCATCACCGCTTCCTCTGCTGCCGACCAGATCGCTCAGGTGGAAGACATTGTGGCTTCTGGCAAGAAGGACATCGCTGTGGTCATCCAGCCTCAGGATGACACCCTGGAATCTGCCATCGCTCAGCTGGTGGATGCCAAGATTCCCTATGTTGCTTTTGACCGCATCATTGAGGGCGTCGCTTCCTCCGCTGTCGCCAATGTCAAGGGTGACAATGCCGGTATCGGCGCAGGCGCCGCCGCTTACTTCGTTTCTCTGGGCATGAAGCCAGGTGAGAAGGTCTACGTCTATCAGGGCGACACCTCTTCCGTTTCCAAGCTCCGTGATCAGGGCTTCACCGATTACCTCACCGGCAAGACCTCCTACGAGGGAAAGACCATTGCCGATGCCGACAAGTGGACGGAGGAGCAGCTGGAAAGCATTTCCTTCTCCGGCGCTATGAGCTGGAGCCGTTCCAACACCAAGACCGCCTTTGAGTCCCTGATGGGCGACAGCAGCAATGCCGACATCAAGTGGTTCTATGCTGAGGACGACGAGCTGGCCATGGGCATTCTGGAAGCACTGCAGGGCGGCGGTATCGAGGATGCCACCAAGACTGCGTTCCTTGCCAATAAGCCTGTCATCACCGGCTGCGGCGGTCTGGACGAGCTGTACGAAATCCTGCGGGGCAACGCCTATCAGGATCTGTACAAGCAGCTGGGTGGCTTCATCTCCGTGACCTATTCTCCCTCCATGATCCAGACCACCATTCAGGATATGGTGGATCATCTGGACGGCAAGACTGTGCCCCAGGATCATGTGATTGCCTGTGAGCAGGTTACCGCCGAGAACGTGGGTAACTATCAGTCTTTCAAATAATCTACCTCCTAATTTGATAGGGACGGGTGCATTTCGCTCCCGTCCCACCTTCACTATTGCTGCATGAAAAGGAGCTGAATCGGATTCGGTTTCTTTTGATTCAGCAAGAAAGAATTGAGGTGCATGTATGGCGTTACTGCAAATGAAGGGAATCCGCAAAGCCTTTTCCGGCGTGCCGGTACTCACCGGCGTGGACTTCACACTGGAAACGGGAGAGATTCATGCCCTGCTGGGGGAAAACGGAGCGGGTAAGTCCACCCTGATGAACATTCTCACCGGCGTCATCGATTGCGACGGGGGAACCATCGAATTTGACGGACAGCCTATGGAAAAGCTGACCATTTCCAAAACCGAGGCGGCAGGCATCGCTTTTGTCCATCAGGAACTGAATGTAATCAACGACCTGAAGGTGTTTGAAAACATCTTCCTGAACCGGGAGCTGACCGGCCCTCTGGGCTGTCTGCAAAAAAAGGAGATGCGTGAGGTCACCCGGCAACTATTCGCCGATTTAGGCGTTTCCATTGACCCGGATGCTATGGTATCGGAGCTGAAAACCAGCGAAAAACAGCTTCTGGAAATCTCCAAGGCTCTGTTCCGCAAGGCAAAGCTCATCATTCTGGACGAACCGACCACAGCCCTGAGCAACGATGAGATCGATCACCTGTTTTCCATCCTGCGGGATCTGAAGGCAAAAGGAACGTCCTTCGTGTTCATCTCCCATAAAATGCCAGAGATTTTTGCCATTGCCGACCGTTATACCGTCCTGCGAAATGGACAGTTCATTGCCACCGGCGAGATTCGGGATATCACCCCGGCGCAGGTCACTGGTATGATGATAGGCGGCGGTGAATGCGGAGAAAACCACTATCAGCCCCGAGAGCTTGGAGAACCGGTGCTTACGCTGCGGGATTTCACCGGCGACGGCGTGAAGCATGTGAATCTCACCGTTCAAAGGGGCGAAATTCTGGGGCTGACCGGTCTGCAGGGCAGCGGCAGCAGCGAGCTGCTCAGCTGCATTTTCGGCGCGAATACTGTAAAATCCGGGCAGAGGATGGTCTGTGAAACAGAAGTAAAAAACGCCTCCATCCATGCTGCCATGAAAGCAAAGCTGGCTATGCTTCCTGCCGACCGAAAGGAAAACAGTGTGATTCCCGATATGACCCTGCTGGAAAATATGTATGTTTCCGAGCACACCCTATCCGCATCCCGCCCTCGCATTGTGAAACGGGAAGAGTTAAGGCGCTATGAAACCCAGAAGCAGGCGCTGACCATCAAGGCTGCCAGTCCCGAGCTGGGTATCACCAGTCTGTCCGGCGGCAATCAGCAGAAGGTGTTCCTTGCCCGGTGGCTCAATACCCAGGCGGATATTCTGCTGCTGGACAATCCCACCCAGGGCATTGACGTAGGCGCAAAGGCGGAAATCTACCGACTGATTCTGGAACTTGCCCGGCAGGGAAAGACCATTCTGGTCAATACCCTGGAAATCCCGGAGCTACAGCAGGTGGCTGACCGCTGTGCCGTGTTCTATGAGGGGGAACTGGTAAAGATCCTGCCCCATGAGGAAATCGAGGAACATACCGTGATGCTCTACAGCACCAACGCAATTCATACGGAGGAGATGTCCAAATGAGAAATAAACTGTCATCTGCCTGGAAAAACTATAGCTTTGTCTTTATCTTTGCCGCGATCTTCCTGTTTTACGTCCTTGTCAGCACCGGTTTGACCTGGGGCGGCGTGACCAATATTTTGCGCCATTCCGCAGTCATCGGCATCGTGGCTCTGGGTGCCGGTCTTGTCATCATCACCGGCGAGATTGATCTGTCCGTGGGCAGCGTGGTGGCTTTCGTGGCGGGCTTTGCGGTGTGTGTGTTTAACCTCACCGGTTCCGTGGTGCTTACCCTGCTGTTCTGCCTGATGTGCGGTGGGCTGTGCGGCATGCTCAACGGCGTGCTGGTGGGCGCTGCGAAAATGCCTAGCTTTATCGTTACACTGGCAACCATGCTGATTCTGCGCAGCCTTTCCCAGTATTTCTGTCAGCAGCTGGGTGCGGAACTCACCGGCGGCGGCAACTCTCTGTTCAAAATGTCCCGGGACTTTGCCAGCTACGACAGCCTCTACGGCTTCGGTAACGGGAAGCTGCTGACCATCCCCAACGTCGGCTGGCTGCTGATCGTTTTCACCGCCCTGTGTGTCTATCTTTCCACCTCCACTAAGTTTGGCAAGAAGCTCTACGCCATCGGCAGCAACGAAAAGGCTGCCCGGCTTGCGGGCATCCATGTAAGTATGAACCGCACGGCGGTATTTTGCATCAGCGGCATCCTTGCAGGTCTGGGCGCTTTCCTGTGGATCGCCATGAACGGTTCCTGCGATCCGGCTACCACAGGCGGCAGCTTTGAGATGTATGCCATCGCAGCGGTGGTGCTGGGAGGTATCAGTATGAGCGGCGGTAAGGGGCGCACCGTTGGCATTCTGTTCGGCGCCCTGAGCTACACCATTATCGATAAGATCATCGTGGCACTGAAAATGCACTCCCTCATCAACGACACCATCAAAGGTGTCATCCTGATCGTGGCCATTCTGGTTCAGACTGCCGGCCCGCAGCTGAAAAAGCGGCTAAGCAGAAGGTAATGCATGATTATTGCAAAAATACCAAGCTGAAAATCATTTGCCTATGGCACAATCGTGGATCACCAGGCATTAGAATTAGGGCGCAGGCAGCAAATCCGCTGCCTGCGCCTATTTTATTTTCGACACTGTTCGACAAAATAAATCATCAAATCATGGTGTATTTTGTCGAGCAGTGTCTTTTTCTTTGCGAAAAAATACCACAGTATTGCCTAAACAGCTCTATTATCTGTGATTTCTCCTCTTTATACAAAAAGATAACAGCGTTTTTGTTTAGAATTCGCGGTCCTCCTTCTGAGATTTGATATTTTCTCAAATCTACATTTGGAGGTCTGCAAAATGGCAGCAAAGGACAAGTACATAATCAAAGTGGAAGGAAAGCTGGTAGAAGTTACGCATGAGGTATATTACGCCTATTTCCGCATGGAGCGGCAGGAACGGTGGCAGGAGGAAAAACTACAGGGACATGATGGTGGTTTCCTACGATGCTCTGGATAATACTGAAACGGTCGGAGTGGAAGTATTACCGGATTTGAGCCTTCCCAGTATGGAGGAGGTCATGATGTCCCGGGAAATTTACGAAAAGCTGCATCGTGCCGTGGAAGCGTTACCAAAGGAGGAGCGGGATTTGATTCATGCGATTTATTTTGAGGGTAAATCTGAGCGGGAATACGCGAAAATCCTTGGTATCAGCCAGAACAGTACATTCAAACGGCGCAGAAAAATTCTGTCGAAACTGAAAAAGTTTATGAATTTTCTGTGAAGTTTTGAAAATCTGGCTATCAAAGGGCCTCTGAAACTGGATAAGTAGTGAGGGGCATTATTCTGAAGAAACTGGAAACCTCTCGTGAACCTTATCAAGTGCATATCCAGAAGCGGAAAAACATCCGCTGGTGTGCCCTGCAAAGGGCAAGCGACATTGGAGAAACGCGCGATGACCCACCTGTGCAGAAATCTGCATCAATGCGGCAAGGAAGGTGGTTAGCGGGTCCGTTCGTCCAGAAAGCAGATCGTGGCCGATCTGTCTTGCGATGACAGCACCAGCGTTGGTACTCCTGCCCAGCCACAGCTACACGCAATGGGGGCAGCTCGGAGAGATCCTCGGAGGGGTGAGATTCCCGTGACGCGCAGCCAAGCGCGGTTTCCGTTTCTGCCCTAGCCTGGGGAAGTAGTGTCAGGAATACAGGCAGTCATTCGTTCACAATCAAATTTCAGAAGGGAGCCGCCCTGCTGTGCCAAAATGGATTCAGCAGGGCGGCTTTTGATATAGGAGAACAAAATGAATGCCAATGTAAATTACTGCGGTGTTATCATCCTGCTGCGCAAACTGGTGGCATCAGGACACTGCACGAAAAAGGAAGCTAACAGAATTGCAGCCCGAATTGCAAAACAGACCGGTGCGGACATTATTCTTTCGATATAAATTCAATTACCACTAGCTATTCCGGGAAAGGCGTGGTATTGTGTGTTGCTAATAAGAGGAGGTGAAGCTATGGCAACGGCAAGGGATAACCTGGCAAGAAAACAGATTTACATACCGGCTACCCAACCGGAGGAAGAAATCGTCCTGCGGGTTGCTGCTTACTGCCGTGTCAGTACCGATTCGGAGGATCAGATCAACAGCTTCACTGCGCAAAACAATCATTACAACGAAATGATTACCGCTCATGATCGGTGGGAATTGGTAGATATTTACGCGGATGAAGGAATAACCGGTACATCCGCAAAGAAACGGAAGGATTTTCAACGCCTTCTTGCCGATTGCCGGAAGGGGCGCATCGATAAGGTGCTTGTGAAATCCATATCCCGGTTTGCCAGAAACACGCTGGACAGTTTGAAGTACATCCGGGCGCTGAAGGAACTGGGAATCGGCATCATTTTTGAAAAAGAGAACATCAACACTCTGGAGATGGATACAGAATTGATTATCACCTTCATGAGCGCCTTTGCCCAGTCGGAAAGTGAATCCATCAGTGCGAATGTCCGGTGGGGAAAACGGCAGGCGATGAAGGAGGGCAAAACCTCCGTTAACTTCCGCAAGCTCTACGGGTACTATCTGGACGGTGAGGGTAATCCCCGTGTGGATTCGGATAAGGCAGAGGTCATCCGCGGCATCTATAACCGCTACCTGCAAGGTGCCAGCCTGCGCATGATCCGACAGGCATTGGAAGCCGGAGGAATACCGAATCCGGCTGGCAGTGAGAAATGGGGGATTGACCAGATCAGAAATATCCTGAGTAATGAGAAATACTGCGGCGATGTCCTGATGCAAAAAACCTTTATACAGGATTGTATCAGCAAGAAGGTTGTGAAGAATACGGGGCAGCTTCCCATGTACCTGATTCAGAATAATCACCCGGCAATTGTCAGCAGGGAAGTATATCAGGCAGTTCAGGCGGAGAAGGCGAGAAGATCGGCAACATCCAGTCCCTCGAAAAAGACATCCTCAACAGGCCGTACCTGCTATGCCAGCAAATTTGCACTATCCGAGCGCCTGGTATGCGGGGAATGCGGCACCTTGTATCGAAGGTGTACCTGGAAACGAAATGGGAAGACCAGAATTGTCTGGCGCTGCGTGAGCCGATTGGATTACGGAACAAAATACTGCCATCAGTCACCGACGATGGATGAGGAGCCGCTTCAGCGGGCAATTATGGCAGCGATCAGTTCCGTTATGGCTTCCAAGGAGAAAATCAATGGGCTGATTACAGATGCGGCATTGGAGGAGACAGGCAAACTTCCGAATTCTGCCATGACACTGGGAGATATCAATCGAAGGCTGGAGGAGCTGGAAGCGGAGTTTGATACCCTGTTCAATCAATCTGCCAGCATAGATAAGAATACAATCAGGTTCAGTCAGATTGCCAATGAGATGGCCTCTCTGAAGGAACATCGGGAGAAGATATCCGCCCAGCTCCGAAATAACGAAGCAGCGCAGGCACATGTGCATACGATAGTAGCTGCTCTGGATCAGGAGGATCACCACTTAACCGAATGGGATGAAGAAATGATCCGGCAGCTTGTGCATACGGTAAAAGTGATTTCCGCCGATCATATCAGGGTATACCTGAATGACGGCACGGAGATTGACCAGGAGGTCAGCCCTTGACAGAAAACGGAATCGTGGTATAATGAACATAGAAAAGGGCGCTGCCGATAGACGGTTAGCCCCCTGAGAAGTTACGAAGAAGTAACCGCACTAGTGGGACCTGGGGCGGTTACTTCTTTTTTGTGATCTGAATAATCAGAGCCGCAAAGCCGATAAGTACAAGACAAAACTGAAACAGTTCATCAAAGGATACCACATCGACCACCCCCTTCCGTATAGGGTCGGGGGCGAGAAGTGTCACCCCCGAGGACGGGGGATAACCGCCTAAGCGTCTGGCAGCGCCCGGTTCCGAAAGGAACCACGCTTATTCTATCAGATGACAGGGTTCCTGTCAAAACCTATTTTCGACAAGCCAACTGCTCTCGCGGTTGGCATTTTTGCTTTGGAGGTGCATACCTAATCAGGGAATAAATGAATTAACCATGGGCAGCCTGTTCGACGGGATCGGCGGCTTTCCTCTGGCAGCAAAGCGGTGCGGTATCCGCCCTATGTGGGCCAGTGAGATTGAGCCTTTTCCAGTGGATGTCACCAAGCTGCGGCTCCCCGGCATGATTCATGTGGGGGACATTACGAAACTGAATGGCGCGGACTTACCCCCGGTGGATGTGATCACCGGGGGCTCCCCCTGTCAGGATCTCTCGGTCGCCGGAGCGAGAGCCGGGCTTGCCGGTTCCCGTTCCGGCCTATTTATGGAGCAAACCAGAATTGTGAAGGAGATGAGACATGCAGACTTACAGCGAGGAAGACCAGATGTGCTTGTACGACCCCGGTTTATGGTGTGGGAAAACGTCCCCGGAGCCTTCTCCAGCGGGGAACCGAAGGGGGAAGATTTCCGGATTGTCCTCGAGGAAATTATTCGAATTGTCTTCGATTCCGTATCAGTTCCTGGACCTGACACCGGGCACTGGGAATCTGCTGGGTGTATTCTACTGGGAGATTCTTTCTCCCTGGCGTGGCGAGTCCTTGACGCTCAATACTGGGGCGTCCCCCAGAGACGCCGTCGTATCTACCTTGTGGCAGATTTTGGAGGACAAACCGCACCCAAGATACTATTTAACCAGGAAAGCCTGCCTCGGGATTTTACGCCGATCCTCCGAACGGG
>JBJDYG010000093.1:0-8065 GCA_051867075.1 Faecousia sp.
AATTCCAATTTATCTGTCTGCTGCTTCCGGTACCCGGTTAGGGTACCGGAAGTCTTTCCATATGGAGCTGCACGGCATTTCGGTGCCGCGGGAACATGAGGAAATGTCATACTGACCTGCGATAGAAAGACATATTTTATCGCAGGGATATTGCGAGACCGTGATGTCGTTTCCGTGATTTTGGGGATACGGCAATAAAGCATAAATTCATCGGTCAGCCAATCGAAATCCAAACAAATTGCCATAAAAATACTCCTGTTCATTGGCGTGATTTTCACCCAATAAAGCAGGAGTATTTATAGGTGCGATAAAGAATGTTGATAGGCTTAACGAGTATCCTCTATTGGGGGTTTCCCAACATTCATAGGGTTGGAGCCTCAAAAGAAAAAGCCGGAAACCCGTTGTGCCCCAATCAGAATTGGGCCACGTTCTGTCCTTTGAGTTGGAGTTGCAATTTGTCCGCAATCAGGGCGATGAACTCCGAATTCGTGGGCTTGCCTTTGGTGTTGGATACGGTGTAGCCGAAGAAGCGCTGCAAGGTGTCCAGATCGCCCCGGTCCCAGGCGACTTCAATGGCATGTCTTATGGCCCGCTCCACTCTGGACGGTGTGGTGCCGAAGGTCTTGGCTACCTGAGGATAGAGAACCTTCGTGATTGCGTTGATGACATCCATATCGTTGACGGCAATGATAATGGCCTCCCGCAGGTACTGGTAGCCCTTGATGTGGGCAGGGACGCCGATTTCGTGGATGATGCCTGTGACCATGGACTCGATGCTGGTTTTGTCCGGGCGGCGCTTCTCAGGGTACCGGAGGCTCTCCCCGCCCCGGATCTCCTCCAGCCGCTCCACCAGCGCGTTCATGTCGCAGGGCTTCAGCATCAGATACCGAACTCCCAGATTGGCTGCCGCCGTGGACACATATTCCGTCACGAAGGCGGACGTCGCCAGGGTGATGGGACGGCGCTCCATGCCGGAAATCGCCTTCAGAACACTGATACCGTCTTTTTTGCTCAGCATCAGATCCAGCACCAGAACATCGGGCTTCCGTTCCTCCAGCATGCGGATGGCCTGTTCCCCATCGTTGGCCGTCCCCACAACCTGAAAACCGTCGGCGCGCTGCAGCGCGGCGGTCAGAGCGGTGCAAAAGTCATCAGCGCTGTCCGCGATGAATACTGTTGTTACATGTTCCATTACAGTCCTCTCCTGTCATGTAAAGTTTAGAATTTGCTCCCCATGCCACGGATCGCGTAAACCCGTGTGCGACAAATAAAGAATAGCATGAAGTGCTCGTTTTTGCAAGGAAAAACAAAAATAATCGATCGTCAAAAATAGGGTTATTTCGACAAATATGATAATAAATTAGAACTTTTCTACGATTATCGACAAAATACGCCCCGGTGGTTTTGCGGTTGACGGAGGCGGCTGCCTGGTGTAAAATAAACGCAGATACTGTCAGGAGGGATAAATCATGAACGAAGTATGGAATCTGGATGATATCTACCGGGGGTTTGACGACCCTGCCTTTGCCGCAGATCTGGAAAAGCTGTGCCAAGTGGCGGCGGATTATGAGACCTTTGCCGCCGGGCTTGTGAAGGAAACGCCTTTGGACGGCCTGAAAAAGGGTATCGCCCGGGAAGAAGCGCTGACGGCTCTTGCCTCGAAGCTGGGGGAGTACGCATCCCTTCGCCAGTCTGTCAACACCCGGGACGCGGAGGCCGGTTCCCGGCTGGGGCAGGTGATGCAATCCCTCAGCGCCGCCGCCGGCGCCCAGGCGGCGTGGCGGGAATGGGTATCGTCGATCCCCGACCTGATGACGCTGGTTACCGGCGACAGGGAACTGAAAGACTACGCGTTCCTGTTTGAAAACCTGCTGCGCGGCAGCACCCATCTTCTGGGCAGCCTGGGGGAGCAGATCAGCGCAAAGCTGTCCATGTCCGGCTCCAGCGCCTGGAGCGACCTGCAGGGATATCTGACCAGCACCGTGCCGGTTTCCTATGGCGGCACAACCACCAACCTCTCCGCCATCCGCAATCTGGCCTATGATCCGGATCCCGCCGTGCGGAAGGCGGCCTATGAAGCGGAGCTTCAGTGCTATGACCGGATTAAGGATCCTGTGGCCTTTGCGCTGAACTCCATCAAGCTGGAGACCATTTCGGACTGCCAGCTCCGGGGCTATGAATCGCCCCTTGACCGGACGCTGGAACAGTCTCATATGAAGCGCCGGACCCTGGACGCTATGCTGGGGGCGATGGAAGAGTATCTGCCCAAATTCCGGCAGTACCTGAGGGCCAAGGGCAAAGCCCTGGGACATGAAAACGGTCTTCCCTGGTACGACCTCTTTGCCCCTATGGGCAAGTCCGCGGCGCGGTATACCACAGAAGATGCCAGGGCGATTCTGGTAGAGCTGTTTTCCACCTTCGACGGTGAACTGGCGGATATGGTGGCCCGGGCCTTTGATGAGGCGTGGATCGACTTTTATCCCCGGGACGGCAAGACCGGCGGCGCCTTCTGTGCCGGGGTGGAGTGCATCGGACAGAGCCGGATTCTGACCAATTTTGACGGGCAGTTCGGCGATGTGGTAACCCTTGCACACGAGCTGGGACACGCTTTCCACAACCAGTGCATCCGGAACCACCGTCCTCTGAACCGTGATTACTCCATGCCCGTGGCGGAGACGGCTTCCACCTTCAACGAGTGCGTGGTCATGGCGGCGGCAATCAGCCGGGCGAAGAGCGGGGACGAAAGGCTGGCGCTGATCGAATCCCAGCTGCAGGACGTCACGCAGATCATCTGCGACATATACTCCCGCTACCTGTTTGAAAGCATGGTGCTGGAAAACCGGGAGCAGCGGTTCATGGACGCGAATGAACTGTGCAGCCTGATGACGAAAGCCCAGGAGGCATCCTACGGCGACGGCCTTGACCCCAATTTCCGCCATCCCTATATGTGGATCTGCAAGAGCCATTACTATGGCGCCACCTTCTATAATTTCCCCTATGCCTTCGGCGGTCTTTTCGCCCGGGGGCTGTACGCCCAGTACGAGCGTGAGGGTGCGTCCTTCGTGCCGAAGTATAAAAGGCTGCTGTATACCACCACCGTCGCAACCGCCGAGGAAGCCGCCGCTGTGGCGGGTATCGACCTGACAGACAAAGACTTCTGGCGCAGTGCTTTGCAGACCGTTGCGGAGCAGATCGACCTGTTCTGTGCACTTCTGAATGACAAGGAGAACAACGAATAATGGACAACCGTACCAAAGCCCTCTGTGATTTTCTGGACGCCTCCCACAGCGTGTACCACGCCCAGGCATATCTGTCCAAAACCCTGGAAGCAGCCGGCTATACCAGACTGTATGAGCAGGATGACTGGAAGCTGGTTCCCGGCGGAAGGTATTATCTGACCCGGGGCGGCTCCGCTCTTACCGCCTTCCGTGTGCCGGAGGGCAAGCCCAAAGGGTTTCTCATGAGTGCCAGCCATTCCGACCGTCCCGCCTTCAAGGTCAAGGAAAATTTTGAGCTTTCCTCCGTCTACACCCGCATGGCGGTGGAGCGTTACGGCGGAATGCTGATTTCTCCATGGCTGGATCGCCCACTGTCCATCGCGGGACGGGTAACGGTGGAGACGGAAGGCGGCGTGGAGACGAAGCTGCTGGACATCGACAGGGATCTGCTGCTGATCCCCAACGTGGCTATCCACATGAACCGGCAGGCCAACGACGGCTTCAAATGGAATCCGGCCGTGGACACCCTGCCGCTGATCGGCGGGAAGGATGCTTGCGGCAAGCTCTCCGCCCTGCTGGAAAAGGAAGCGGGAGGAAAGATTCTGGGTCATGATTTGTACCTCTACATCCGCCAAAAGGCTTCGGTGTGGGGGATTGACGATGAGTACATTTCCTCTGCTGCGCTGGATGATCTGGAGTGCGCCTGGGGCTGCACTCAGGGCTTCCTGAACGCGAAAGACAGCGGCTCCATTCCGGTACTATGCGTATTCGACAGCGAGGAAGTAGGCTCCGTCTCGCCTCAGGGCGCGGCTTCTTCGCTGCTGCAGGACGCATTGGGCCGAATCTGCGATTGCCTGGGTCTGAATCTCAGCCGGATGCTGGCACAGTCCTTCCTGGTGTCTGCGGACAATGCCCACGCCATCCATCCCAACCACCCGGAGTGCGCTGACCCCAATAACGCTCCGGTGATGGGCGGAGGGCTGGTAATAAAGTACAACGCCAATCTGAGCTACTGCACCGACAGCGTCAGCGCGGCGGTTTTCCGGAAAATCTGCGGCAGAGCAGGCGTCAGGCTACAGTCCTTCCACAACCGGGCGGATCTCCCCGGCGGCTCCACGCTGGGAAGGATTTCCCTTGCCCATGTGAGTGTGCCCACAGTGGATATCGGGCTTGCCCAGCTTGCCATGCATTCGTGCTACGAGACGGCCTCCGTGTTCGACGCCATCGCACTGGAGGAGGCAATGGCCGCGTATTACGGGTCCTCGCTGGAAGCAAGGGAGAATGGGTTTGCCGTAGCGCAGATGTGATTGCAAGGGGGATTCCGCCGGTTTCCCTATAACCCACTTCCTGTCAATCTGCCCAAAAAATCCACCATAGAATTGTCAAAACCCATCATTGCGCGTCCTTGCACGATATGGTAGAATGTGTGTATCCAGGTGGATTCTGTCTACTCCACATAATAGGCAGAATACCGCTAAAATAAAGGAGGATAAATCCGTCTGACTCACGGTACGGCAGTGTGGAGACCTGTCGTAATGCTTTCGGAATTTTGCTTTCCGGACAGCGAGAGCGCACGCGAAAATGGTAGGTGTGCTCGGAGTCGAAAACAGTATGGCAAGCTTAACCCTGAAGAACATCAAGAAGATCTACCCCTTCAACGGCGACGACGCAAAGAAAAAGAAAAAGAAGAAGGGCGATGAGCCCGAGAAAAAGACGAACCTGCAGATCACGGACAAGGGCGTCGTGGCTGTGCAGGAGTTCAGTCTGGACATCGCGGACAAGGAATTTATCGTTCTGGTCGGCCCCTCCGGCTGCGGTAAGTCCACCACCCTGCGTATGATCGCTGGCCTGGAAGAGATCTCTGAGGGCGAACTGTACATCGGCGACCGTCTGGTCAACGACGTGGCTCCCAAGGACCGTGATATCGCCATGGTCTTCCAGAACTACGCTCTGTACCCCCATATGACTGTTTACGAGAACATGGCCTTCGCTCTGAAGCTGCGTCATGCTCCCAAGGACGAAATCGACAAGAAGGTCAAGGAAGCTGCTGAGATCCTGGACATCACCCAGTACCTGGGCCGTAAGCCCAAGGCTCTGTCCGGCGGTCAGCGTCAGCGTGTGGCCATCGGCCGCGCCATCGTCCGTAATCCCCAGGTTATGCTGATGGACGAGCCCCTGTCCAACCTGGACGCCAAGCTGCGTAACCAGATGCGTGCTGAGATCATCAAGCTGCGCGAGCGGATCAACACCACCTTTATTTATGTTACCCACGACCAGACCGAGGCTATGACTCTGGGCGACCGGATCGTCATCATGAAGGACGGCTTCATCCAGCAGATCGGCACACCTCAGGAGGTATTCAACCATCCTTACAACCTGTTCGTCGCTACCTTCATCGGTACGCCTCAGATGAACATGTTCGAGAACGCCAAGCTGGTTAAGGTCGACGGCAAGTATGCCGTCCAGCTGGACAACCTGACCGTGGTTCTGTCCGACGAGAAGCAGGCTAAGCTCTCTGCCAATGACGTTGCCGAGCAGGATGTTGTTCTGGGCGTCCGTCCTGAGCATATCGAGCTGACCGCCGGCGGTATTGAGGGCAAGGTTGACGTGTCCGAAATGATGGGCTCTTCTGTCCACCTGCACGTTACTGCCATGGGCCGCGACGTGGTTCTGGTGGTTTCCACCATGAACATGACCGGTGCTGAAGTCGCTGCTCTGTCCAACGGTTCCACCGTCCACTTCTCCTTCCCCGGCCATGTCTGCCATGTCTTCTCCAAGGAGACCGGCATCAACCTGGAAGCCTGATTTCCAACAATTCAAACGGGTCTGCCCTAACCGGCAGACCCGTTTTTCTGTAAATGTAACGCCGCCGGCACTGCCGGCGGCGTATAAGCGGTTCAGCGTGGGCGGATGGCTTCTGTCAGCGCTGGATTTCCAGAAGCATTCCCAGCAGCTTGTCGTCTGTAAATGCCGGGTGGGTGTAGGCGGCGTCCAGAATGGCTTCTACATTGTCTGTATCGTTTTCAATTTCCTTGGAGTACAGCTGCGCCGTGGAGAAAATGTCGCCGCCCAGCAGCTTCACCAGCAGACAGGAAATCAGGATAAACTTTGTACGGCAGTAGAGATCCAGGTCGGAAATTGCCTGCAGCCAGTACCTTTGCGTCAGGTGCCGTGCCAGCGCCCGGTGGCGCTGTGTCCAGCTGCCCGGGCTTGGGTGGCGGAGCATGGTCTCCCATTCAGGTGTCAGCAGCTCCAGCCCTTGGAAAAACTTCAGGATATCCGAAGCGCTCCCCGGTTTTGCCAGAGCATTTGCCTCTTCCAGCGCCGCTGCGGTATCGAAAATTGCCGGTTCTCCGCCGTCCAGCTCCGACTGCGCCTGACAGCCGTAGAGCAGGCCCAATGCCATAGATTCCCCAACAGGGCGGGAATCGTCCGACAGAATTGCCAGCATCATTTCCCGGGAGGCTTTCAGTACAGCCATCGCTTCCTGATCATATTCCGGCATGCCGTCGCCAGTGCGTTCTTCAACCGCCAACGGAGCAGGAAGGGCGTCCAGAATCAGCTTCGCTGCCTCCGGGCAGCTCAGCTCCAGCCCCAGCTCCACAAAGTCACCGTAATCGTGGGTCAGCCGGGGGAATACCCGGCAGGTTTCGCATAGGGCGCCTTCTCCCAGCTCAGCCTGAATCCGGCACAGGCCGTCTCGCCGCCACATGGGGCAGCGGCCATCTATAATGGTCATAACGGTCTCACCGTCCTCGGTGTTCAGAACTTCCCGGAGACGGTCGCCCAAGGCGCCGGGCAGCGCACGGTAAAACTGAGCAGAAGCGTCGTCCACCTGAACTTCCCACTGCTTACAGCAGCTGTCCGGGCACATCCCCGCTGCGCAGCGGAAGCGGTCATAATAGGTTGGTTTGTAAAGAAACATAAAAAATCCCCCAATTGGATGAAAAAGAGCGCATACCGCAGGTATGCGCTCCGGAGAAAATCAGAAGTTTGGACGGATGGTATTCATCAGGGATGCGGCATCCTGCAGAGCCTGCTTGCTGGCACTGACCGCCATCTGCAGCTGGGTCAACTGGGACATGGCCTCATCGGCCTTGGAAGTGATCTCACCGGTTGCAGCGTCCACTTTGGTGATGGCTTCACTCAGAACGCCGCTGGCCTGATGGTAAATAAGCTCCGACCGTTCCCGGGCGTTCCGCTCAATCCGTTCGGCGCGGCGATAGGCATCCAGTTCCCCGGCGGCGGGTGCTTCCTCCGGCTGCGGCTCAGCCGCCGGCGCGGGGGACTGCATTTGTTCCACCTGGGCACGCAGAGCATCGCGCTCCTCCGTCACGGCAGCAAGCTGGGCTTCCAGCTCCGCATCCCGCTCCGCATCCCGCGCAGTTACGTTCTGAAGATTCTCCAGACGCTTACGCAGGTTGTCTGCCTCGGCGGTAAGCTCATTGATCTGATTCTGATGCTTTGTATTGATATACTCCAGATACCGAACCACGTCCTCCCGGTTGAAGCCGTTGAACGCAGAGCGGAAATTTTGAGATGCAGCCATGATAAATCCTCCCTTTTGGCGCGGGGATCAGAATATTTTCTGAATTATACCACACAAATCTCAGAAAAACAACCGGTTTCGCCGCCATGAATCGGAAAACACGAAAAATTTTTTACGTTCCCCTCTTTACAAAGGGGAAAAAGACTGCTATAATACATAAGCTGTAAGGCAGATGCGCCGGTGGCTCAATGGATAGAGCATCGGATTCCGGTTCCGAGGGTTGGGGGTTCGAGTCCCTTCCGGCGTACCAAAGAAGAATAATCCGAACTTTATCTCAGTGGGAGAAGGGTTCGGATTA
>JBJDYG010000094.1:0-1713 GCA_051867075.1 Faecousia sp.
TGTAAGATAGCTGTCCTTGCGAACCAGATTGCGGATTCTATCATCAATCTGATTCCACCGCATTTCGACCTTGGCACATCCGGGCTTCTTCAGGGTCATGCCTTTGCCATCAAACATGACATCGCTCCTGAAACTGCCGGGAAGCGCATTGTTATGACCGCTGATTCCGTATTCATTCTTCAGGAAAGCGATTTCTTCCTTTGGGGAATGGTGTTGAGAGAAATAGTCAAAGACCCGTTGCTTTCCACCCGACATGGGAGGACCGGAAGCAAACAGCGCGTTGATTTCATCTTCTGTGATGAAACCGGGAAGCTCAGGCACTTCAGACCACTGGGTAGAATATTCTCTGCGAGGCAAAGTCAGATCGATCAAACCGGCAGCAATCTCATCGATACTGTTGATGCGGTATCTGCTGACGGGTTCCCCGGACTTGTAAGCAGCATAGAAAGTGGAAAACTCTTCTGTGATAGTCGCCAGAGAATCCGGGGAGGATAGCAATGCAGTGACCTGTTCCACCTGATCGGGGAAAGAGTGGCCTGTATTGCGGACGGTGGGAAAGTATTCTCCGATTGCATCGCGGCTGGCGTAGATCAGCTTCTGGGCAAGCAGTTCCCGTTCATGGGTGGTTGCTTCGGCAAGTTCAATGTTGGTTGCAAAGTGCCCTTCTTCCAGCAGCTGCCCGATTCTCAGTGCGGCATCCTCCCAGGAAATCACCTGGGCACGGCGGGAGTCACGGGCGCTTCTGCCATAAGTCAGGTGGATCCCGTCCGGGTGATACCAAGCGGCATGGTCTGTAGAGCCGAATTTTAGGCCATGACCACCCACAAAGATCTTCGGAAGAATCGCGGCGATTTCAGGAATCGTCTTTTGCTTCATGAACTCAGCGACAATCAGCATTCGGTGATCGTTGGAGTTGCCGCCGCTGCGGAGAAAACTGTCGATCACATCCTGAGAAATAGAAATAGCAGAGGGTGCTTTCACATCACGCTCTGCTACTTCAATCGACTGTATCTGCTCATATTCACTTGCGAAGAAGGAAACCTGTTCACCCTCAATGGGCGGCTCCTCGATGATTAGCTGTAGATCAGCTCCGCGAAGATCGTCTCCTCTGCCTGTGCTTTCAGGCTGTTCATGTGCTGTACCCACGCCATCTGGTCGGTCGCTTTGTCCGGGGCCGGATTCTGTGCCAGCAGCTCCTCCATCATCTGGTTCAGTCTGCGCTCTGCTGTCTCCTGAATCTCCCACAAGTGCGGGAACAATTTCTGGGTCATTGCCAGGATGCTGTACTGAGTTGGTCTGTGTTCCTTCAGGAATGTCCGGCGCATCCGTCCGTACTTGTTCAGAGGTCTCTGTTCGGTGCTCTCCAGTTCGAGGTTCGGGATCAGATAATCCCCGTTGCGGATATAGGTCAGTTGCGGCTTCATTGTTTTGGCTCCTTTCTTGACTCCGATTGTAGCTTCTGACGGTGATTTCGATTTGACGAAGTATCTCAGAAGAAATTGTGTTGACTGCTGTGCCCAGCGCTGCGGCTGTTTGCGGGGTGTTGAAATCGAATACATCCGAGAAATCTTCAAAGCCGAAGTAATCATCCGGATTGCCAAGGCAACGGCTAATCAGCTGGTAGAGGGTGCTGTTTGATACGGCTTTTCGGAAGTTGTACCCCAGCGCATCTACATCATACACTGCCAGCGCACTATCATCAAGGATACCGGC
>JBJDYG010000095.1:0-8042 GCA_051867075.1 Faecousia sp.
CGCTGTCTCTGCTGGCCGGCTGCGGCGGCAAGGGCGGCACCGTCGGTGGCAATTCCGCCGGTCTGGAAGTTGACCCCGCTACCCTCCAGTTCCCTCTGGCCGAAACCGCAACCATCAAGGGCCTGACCAACTTCCCCGCCGGCACCGAGTCCGAGCCGAACAACCGTACCATCTTCAAGCGTCTGGAAGAGCAGACCAACGTCCATGTGGAGTGGAAGACCATCCAGGGCGACCAGTGGGGTGAGAAAATCGCACTGGAGATGTCCAACGTCAAGACCCTGCCTGACTTCGTGTTCAATGCCGGTTTCGGTGATACCGATCTGCTGAAGTATGCGAAGCAGGGTGTCATCATCAATCTGGAAGACTACATCGAGAAGTATATGCCCAATCTCAACAAGGTCTTTGAGCAGGCTCCCGAGTACAAGGCAATGTGCACCGATGAGAACGGTCACATCTGGGCGCTGCCCTGGATTGAGCAGCTGGGCTATGAAAAGACCGCTATCCAGACCGTCGGCAACATGAGTTTCATCAACACCGCATGGCTGGACTATCTGAATCTGGAAATGCCCACTACCGTTGACGAGTTTGAGGCTGTGCTGATCGCTTTCCGTGACAATGCGGCTGATCTGAAGGCCCACTTTGGCATTGAAGGCGACATCATCCCCATGTCCTGCATCCTGAACGACGGCGACCAGGATCCCTGCATCCTGATCAACGGCTTCGGTGAAGGCTACGGCGATCCCGACCGTGGTCGTCACATCGCGGTAACGGACAACAAGGAAGTCATCTGCGTTGCCAACACAGAGGGCTTCAAGAAGGGCATTGCCTGGCTCCATGACCTGTACGCCCAGGGCCTGATTGACCCCGAAGCCTTCACCCAGGAATGGTCCACCTACGTTGCCAAGGGTAAGTCCGGACGTTACGGCGTCTGCTTCTCCTGGGACGTTGCAAACATCGCAACTCTGGACGGCTGGGAACCCCTGCCCGCTCTGACTGCGGATGTCCGTAACATTACCCCCCAGAATGGTTCCTTCACTTCCGGCTTTGACCGCGGCCGCTGCGTGGTTACCGCTGTTGCCGAGAATCCTGCGCTGGTCTGTGCCTGGCTGGATCAGATGTACGCTCCCATCCAGTCTCCCCAGAACAACTGGGGCACCTACGGTGAAAACGACGATTTCGATATCTTCGAGATGAGCACCAACGCCAACGGCGAGCCCATGCTGAAGCATGCGCCTCTGGGAGATGCTTCCCCTGTGGAAGTCCGTGAAGCTGAGAGCGTTAACGGCCCTCTGGCCATCCTGGACAGCTACTACGGCGTATACGTCACCTGCCCCGATGATGCCCAGTACCGTCTGGATTGGATCAAGGATATCTACACCCCCGATATGAACACCAAGTATGTCTTCCCCAACGTGTTCATGAGCACCGAGGACACCAAGAAGATCTCTGATCTGCAGGCGGATATCTCCAAGTGCATCAACACCGCTAAGGCTAACTGGGTTATGAACGGCTTTACCGATGCGGACTGGGACAAGCTCCAGTCTGATCTGGACGCCTACGGTCTGAAGGACTATCTGGCAATTTTCCAGAAGTATCTCGACGCTTACTACGCTTGATCATTCCAAATCCCTGCCCCCTTACCGGGGGCAGGGATTGGAAATAACCTTCTGTCTTTTGACGAGCATCCTGAGTTGTGTGAAGGATGTTCGTCAAAGCACAGAAAAACCAGTCTCAATATCTGTGTATTTGCTTTCAGGAAGGAGCATCCTGTATGACCAGTAAAAAATTGCAGCGCGCCCGGGATTTTGAGAAAAAATACGGTCCCTATGTTGCCGAGGAACTTCCGAAATTCCATGTGACCGGCGGCATCGGCTGGATCAACGATCCCAACGGCTTTGCGCCCTACAAGGGAGAATACCACCTGTTCTATCAGTACAACCCCTATGATACCAAATGGGGTCCCATGCACTGGGGACACGTGAAAACCAAGGACTTCATCAAATGGGAGCGTCTGCCCGCTGCCCTGGCTCCGGATGCGGAGTATGACAAGGACGGCTGCTTCTCCGGCGGAGCAGTGGAGATGCCCGATGGAAGGCACCTGCTCATGTACACCGGCGTTCGTAATGTCCGGCGTAAGAACGGCAAAATCGACAGCTTCCAGACTCAGTGCATTGCCATCGGAGACGGCGAAAATTACCAAAAGTACGAAGGAAACCCGGTTATCCGTACCGAGGACATCCCGGAAGGCGGCAGCGTCCATGATTTTCGTGACCCCAAAATCTGGCGGGAAGACGGAATGTACTATGCGGTGGTGGGAAACCGTACCCCGGATACCAGCGGTACCATTCTGCTGTTCCGCAGCGAGGATGCCATCCACTGGGAATTTGTGAACAAACTGGCATCTTGCCACAACCAGTACGGCAAGATGTGGGAATGCCCGGATTTCTTCCCGCTGGACGGTAAGCACGTCCTGCTGACCAGCCCCCAGGAGATGAAATCCATCGGTCTGGAGTTTCATCCCGGCAACGCCAATGTCTGCATCATCGGCACCTTCGACCGGGAGTGTAGCCACTTGCTTCGTGACAATGTACAGGCAATCGACTACGGTCTGGATTTTTACGCACCCCAGACGCTGGAAACTTATGACGGCCGCCGGGTCATGATCGGCTGGATGCAGAACTGGGAAACATGCAACAGCCGTATGCAGAACCAGCGGTTCATGGGGCAGATGACCATTCCTCGAGAACTGAGCATCCGCAGCGGAAGACTGTGTCAGAGTCCCGTGAGGGAGATCGAAAACTACCGCAGCAACAAGGTCGCCTATCAGAACGTGATGATGACTGGGGAAACCTCCTTGCAGGGTATCAACGGGCGCTTCATTGACATGACCGTAACCATTCGTCCGGGCAACGAAGCCTCCATGTACCGTTGGTTCAAGATCAACGTGGCACGGGACGGAGAACACTTTACCTCCCTGCGGTTTAAGCCTGCCACGAACATCATCCGCATCGACCGCACCCAGAGCGGTCTGCCCTGCGACATTGTAAACGTCCGGGAGTTACCGGTGAATGCGGTGAGCGGTGAGCTGAAGCTGCGGCTGATTATGGATCGGTACAGTCTGGAGGTCTTTGTCAACGACGGCGAGCAGGCGGCTTCTACTGTCATCTACACTCCTCTGGATGCGAAATCCATCAGCTTCTCCTGTGACGGCACTGTGCTGATGGATGTAGAAAAATACGATCTGGAGGTTTAAGCCATGGCAGAAAAATTTGATGTTGTCGCTCTAGGCGAGCTTTTGATTGACTTTACGGAAAACGGCGTCAGCAATCAGGGCAACGGCCTGTTTGAAGCCTGTCCCGGCGGCGCGCCCTGCAATGTGCTTGCCATGCTACGGAAGCTGGGAAAGACCTGCTCTTTTGTAGGAAAAGTCGGCGACGATATGTTCGGCAGTCTGCTACAGCATACCATTCGGGAGGCTGGTATCAACACAAATCATCTGATTATGGACCCGAAAATTCCTACTACGCTGGCTTTTGTCAAGACCTTTTCCAACGGTGACCGGGACTTTTCCTTCTACCGTAAGCCCGGCGCGGATATGATGCTGACCGAGAGCGAGCTGCCGGAGGAAACCATCGCCAATGCCCGGGTTTTCCATTTTGGCACCCTGTCCATGACCCATGAGGGCGTCCGGGCCGCTACTGTCAAGGCGGTAGGACTGGCGAAAGAGGGCGGTGCGCTGATTTCCTTTGATCCCAATCTCCGTCCCCCTCTGTGGGAGGATCTGGAGGATGCCAAAGAGGCCATCGCATGGGGCCTTTCCCAGTGCGATATTCTGAAAATCGCCGACAACGAGCTGGAATTCATGACTGGGGAAACAGATTTCGTGAAGGGCGCTGGGATTCTCCAGAAAACCTACCCCAATATTAAGGTACTGAATGTCACCGCCGGTGCCGACGGGAGCTACTCCTTCTACGGTGAGGAGGAGCCGGTGTTCGTGCCCTCCTTCAAGCTGGGCGGCACCATTGAGACCACCGGTGCGGGCGATACCTTCTGCGCCAGCGTGCTGAATTTTGTCCTGGAGAACGGCATTGCCTGTCTGACTCCCGAAGATCGGGAAGCTATGCTCCGTTTTGCCAATGCGGCAGCCTATATCGTTACAACCCGGAAGGGCGCTATCCGCTCTATGCCGGAGCGCAGCGAAGTGGAGGCCCTGCTGGCAGCAAACTAAGGAAATCCCAACGCACTTCATTAAGGCGGAACGCAGCTACTCCACATAATAGCTGCCGGAGTCTAAAATAAAGGAGGATAAATCCGTCTGACTCACGGTGCGGCAGTGTGGAGACCTGTCGTAATGCTCCCGGGTTTTTTACTTTCCGGGTATGCGAGAACGCACGCGAAAATGGTAGGTGCGTTTAGAGTCGAAAAAAGTATGGCAAGCTTAACCCTGAAGAACATCAAAAAGGTCTATCCCTTCAACGGCGACGACGCCAAGAAGAAAAAGAAAAAGGGCGAGCCCGAAAAGAAGACCAACCTGCAGATCACGGACGAGGGCGTCGTGGCGGTTCAGGCGTTCAACCTGGACATCGCCGACAAGGAGTTCATCGTTCTGGTCGGACCTTCCGGCTGCGGTAAGTCCACCACCCTGCGGATGGTCGCCGGTCTGGAAGAGATTTCCGGCGGCGAACTGTACATCGGCGACAAGCTGGTGAATGATGTGGCCCCCAAGGACCGTGACATCGCCATGGTCTTCCAGAACTACGCTCTGTACCCCCACATGACCGTCTATGAGAACATGGCCTTCGCTCTGAAGCTGCGTCATGCTCCCAAGGACGAGATCGACAAGAAGGTCAAGGAAGCCGCTGAGATCCTGGACATCACCCAGTACCTGGGCCGTAAGCCCAAGGCTCTGTCCGGCGGTCAGCGTCAGCGTGTGGCCATCGGCCGCGCCATCGTCCGTAATCCCCAGGTTATGCTGATGGACGAGCCCCTGTCCAACCTGGACGCCAAGCTGCGTAACCAGATGCGTGCTGAGATCATCAAGCTGCGTCAGCGCATCAACACCACCTTCATTTACGTTACCCACGACCAGACCGAGGCTATGACTCTGGGCGATCGTATCGTCATCATGAAGGACGGCTTCATCCAGCAGATCGGCACTCCTCAGGAAGTGTTCAACCATCCTCATAACCTGTTCGTTGCTACCTTCATTGGCACTCCTCAGATGAACCTGTTCGAGAACGCCAAGCTGGTTAAGGAGAACGGCAAGTACGTTGTGAAGCTGGACACGCTGAGCGTTGTTCTGTCCGACGAGAAGCAGGCCAAGCTGGCTGCCAACAACGTTGCCGAGCAGGATGTTGTCCTGGGCGTCCGTCCCGAGCACATCACTCTGGAAGCCACCGGCATCGAGGGCAAGGTCGATGTGTCCGAGCTGATGGGCTCCTCCGTCCACCTGCATGTGACCTCCATGGGTCGCGATGTTGTCATGGTTGTTTCCACCATGAACATGACCGGCGCCGAGGTTGCCGCTCTGTCCAATGGCAACTCTGTCAAGTACACCTTCCCCGGCCATGTGTGCCACCTATTCAACAAGGAGAACGGTATCAACCTGGAAGATTGATTTCGTATAATAGAAAAGGGGTCGGATTATCCGGCCCTTTTTTCAGAGAGAAAGGAAGGCGGTTGCCATGGAGAAATCCGTTTTTGCCACGCGTCTGGATCATTGCTACAATGAACTGAAGTGGCTCTATTGTGAGCTTTACCATAATGATATGGAAGCATTTGATTACTTTGTTCAGATGCTGGAGGCACAGTGGAATGCTCGAAAGGATGCCCTGCGGGCTATCGACGAAAAACGTCTGGCAGAGCCGGACTGGTATCGCTCCAACAAACTGCTCGGTATGATGATGTACCCTGCCAACTTCGGTGGAACCTTGAAGGGTGTGCAGGAAAGGCTGTCCTATCTTACAGAATGCGGCATCAACTATCTGCACCTGATGCCTCTGTTGGATTCCCCGAAAGGCAAGTCTGACGGCGGTTATGCCGTATCCGATTTTCGGAAGGTTCGACCCGATCTCGGCACAATGGAAGATCTGGCCGAATTGGCAGATGCCTGCCACGAAAAAGGGATGGTGCTGTGCCTGGACTTTGTGCTGAACCACACCAGCGAGGAACACACTTGGGCAAAGGCTGCCCGAGCCGGTGATCCAGTGGCCAGAAGCCGCTATTTCTTCTATGATAACTGGGATGTTCCCAATGAATTTGAAAAGACGGTACCTCAGGTTTTTCCCACCACGGCTCCCGGTAATTTTACCCAACTGGAGGATGGTCAGATTGTCATGACTTCCTTCTATCCCTTTCAATGGGATTTAAACTATGCCAATCCCATGGTCTTCAACGACATGGTGGAGAACCTGCTTTTCCTTGCCAATCAGGGAATGGATGTGATCCGTCTGGATGCTGTGCCCTACATCTGGAAGGAGCTGGGCACCGACTGTCGGAACCTGCCCAAGGTACATACGCTGGTTCGCATGATGCGTTTGGCTGTTCAGATCGTTTGCCCCAGTGTTCTGCTGTTGGGCGAGGTGGTCATGGAGCCGAAAAAGGTCGCTCCCTATTTCGGCACTGTGGACAAGCCTGAGTGCGATATGCTCTATAACGTTACCACCATGTGCACCACCTGGCACACCGTTGCCACGAGGGATGCAAGGTTGTTGAGACGGCAGATGGAGCAGGTCACGGCGCTGCCTGAAACCTGTCTGTTCCAGAACTATCTGCGCTGTCATGATGACATCGGCTGGGGTCTGGATTATCCCTGGCTGGAACAGTTTGGCATCACGGAAGTCGCCCATAAAAAATACCTGAACGACTGGTTCACCGGAAAGCTCCCCGGAAGCTGGTCAAAGGGTGAACTGTACAACGATGATCCGCGGCTGGGGGATGCCCGCCTGTGCGGAACCACAGCATCGCTGACAGGTTTGGAACACGCAGCAAAAACAAAAGATAATGCACTGATGGATCAATCCCTGCTTTGTTTCTGGATGCTCCACGCATGGATGTTCAGCCAGAGCGGCATTCCGGTTTTGTATAGTGGTGACGAGGTTGCCCAGTTTAACGACAATGACTACAAAGCAGACCCAGAAAAAATGGATGACAGCCGCTATCTGCATCGAGGTAATTTCGACTGGGAGAAAGCAGCGCTGCGGACGGATATTTCTACAGTACAGGGAAAAGCCTTTTCTTTCCTACGCAAGCTGGAAACCATCCGCGCAGAACACTCTGCCTTCCGCTCAGACGCCAAAGTGACAGTTCTGGATACCGGCTGTGACTCCGTCCTGGGCATTTCCCGGAAGTACAATGGTGAAGAATTGCTGCTGCTTTTTAATTTCTCAGAAAAGCCGGTCACCTGTGATTTGGGTGAAGGACAAGTCTTGAATCTGATATTTGGAGGTGCAGAAGATTTGAGTAATATTGACTTGACCGGATATGGTTTCCGATGGCTGGCTTGCTAAGAAGCTGATGTGATCGCATCTCCCTGCACCGGAACGCAGGTGAGTGTTCCGAAAAATACAGTACCACAGCGGTGCGTGACGCACGAATTTCCCATGGGCTACCATGCGTGCGGCATTGAAAATCCCCAGGACTTCATCTTCTTACAGGATGATGCCCTGGGGTTTTTGTATTGTTGACGCTTTGAAATGAATGCCCACAAACTCTTTTCCATTTGTGGGTATTCATTTCAAAACGGGCTGGGATTCCAAAGGGATGGCAGTTCCTTTGGCTCTGGGTTTCCAATAGGGGCGAGAGCGCCCTGTTGGCTGAGGAATCCAAAGGGGACAGCGTTCCCTTGGCGGTGGTTTCCAAAGGCGGCGGCGCTGCCTTGGCGGATGGGATCCAATGGAGGGCAGCACCCTCCGTGGCCGGAAGAATCCAATGAAACCGGCGGTTTCGTGGCACACGACTTTGTCCGCAAAGTCTAGTGTGTTATACCTTTGGCGACCGTGGGTGGCGGAAAGGGGTTGTTCGGGGCGGGAACAAGCACTTTC
>JBJDYG010000096.1:0-1677 GCA_051867075.1 Faecousia sp.
ACTGCTGTGCCTTGTGTTGAAGCTGGGTAAGCTGCCGTTCACAGGCGACTCTCTCCGCTTCCAGTTGGGATAGGGATTTCTGTTTTGACATTTTGAATAACCTCCTAAAAGATTTGGATAAAAATGACCGCCAGCATTTACTGACGGTCAGACTCACGATATGAAACGATATGAAAACTTGGTCAGCGGGAATGGTTTGCAAAACCGTTTCTGCTGACCAAGTCTGCAAGGATAGCCGCAAAGCGGCGCAAGGGGTGCAGCCCCTTGTTCGGAACGAAGTGACGCAAAACGCCCCGGACATTCAGGTGTCCAGGCTGTTCGCTCCGCAGGACGCACATACGGGGATTACCCCGTATAGAAGTGCGCCCTTCGTATCATTACTAAGGGAACAGGGACGCTCCTTCGGGAGAAGCCTGAATCCGATTCCATTCCTCAGGTGCCGTTGGGAACATGCTCCACGCAGATGGCGTGGACGGTGAGCCGCTGGTCGCCGCCCATGCAGGTGGAGAGAGTGAGGATTTCGGAATTGCCGTCGTAGTCCGTGTCCAGGTCGTACCACAGCTTGCTCAGGGTTTCCCCGATGGCATCCGCCCATTCTTCTCCGGCAGTGTAGTCGGTTTTGTAGACCCGGCTGTCCAGGGCGTTGACCCGCTCCGAGCCGATGATCTCATACACCCGCACTTCATCGGGCAGGTACAGAAGCACTGTCCGGTCATTGCCCCGGAGGAAGGATTCCTTTTCCCACTGTCCCAGGGGCTGGAACATGGTGCCGTCCTTCATGCAGTGACCGTAGAGGATGTTGTGGGGCTGGGAGAAATCCGGCTGGTTGCGGAAGTCCAGAAAGATGGCTCCCTCCTCGCTTTCCTCCTTCTGCCAGCTGTGGCTGACATAATAGGCGTTGTCCTCGCCCATGACCACGGGGTAATCGACCCCTTCCAGCGCGGGAATCTGAATCCACGCCACTACATCCGGATTCTTTTCTCGCAGACCGGCAAAGTCCACGGTGGGGAACCGGGGCGGCTCCGTTTCCACCGTGGTTTCCGGGACGCTGCTTTCCGTGGCTTGGGTTATCTGGGTGGCTTCCGTTTCCTTCGGGGTTGGGACGGTGGGCAGCGTAACAGGCGTGACATATTCCATAGCTGTCTGGCGGCTGGCCTGTTTCCGCTGGGCACCTGTCCAGAAGAACAAGCCCACATATACCGCCGCCAACAGGGCAAGCACCGCGCACCCCAGCCCGAGATACAGGAAGGGGCGGCGTCTGGGGCGGGGTGGTAGATATTTTCCTTGGTATTTGTGCATGACGAAACCTCGGTGAATACAAATTCAGGGCGGCTGGGGGCCGCCCTGATGGGTTTATCGGCGATATCTGCGCTTGCCGTCCAGGATAAACGCTGTGGCGGCAAGGGCGGAGAAGACCACCATCCCCGCCAGCATCAGCTCAATGGGGCGGTTGTCACCGGTCTGGGCGGTGACTTTGGGGTCAGCGGCGGTGTACTTCACATACAGATATGTCTGATTCAGTGGGTTGCCGCTTTCGTCCACAACAGTTCCGGGAAGGTTAGAAATCTCGACGAATGCCTGATACTCGCCTGCCTTGGCGTTGGCAGGTACGGGATCGATATCTTTGTGCCATACGCCATCGGAGCCCTTGTAGTCATAACGAATCTTACTGATTGC